>JBBFLI020000023.1:0-64863 GCA_037481615.2 Desulfobacterales bacterium | reverse complement strand
CTTCTCGTCGACATCCCCGTCGAGCTCACCGTGGAGCTCGGCCGCAGCCGCATCCCCATCCAGGACCTGCTCCGCCTGCAGCCGGGCTCGGCGCTCAAGCTGTCGCGCCTCGAGGGCGAGCCGGTCGACATCCTCGCCAACGACGTCCTGATCGCGCGCGGCGAGGTCGTCGTCAAAAACGAGAAGTACGGCATCCGCATCACCGAGATCGCCGGCCGCCGCGAACGACTCCGCGGCCTCAAAGACTAGCGCGCCGGGACCGGAATCAGCCGCAGCGGCCGCCCGAGCGCCGCGAGAAAGCGCACGAAGGCTTCGCGCTCGAGCACGAGCGTCGCCGTGTTGACCAGGGGATGCACCTGGAGCGCCTCCGCGCGCCCGAGATCCTCGTCGAGGAACAGCTCCACCCGGCCTTCGGGGTCGTTCACCACGGCGAGCGGGGTCACCGCCCCCGGGGCGATCCCCAGCAGGGATGCCAGCCGCTCGGCCGAAGCGAGCCCCAGCCGCGGCAGGCCGAGCGCCCGCGAGAGCGCCGCGAGGTCCACCGCCTTCTCCGCCGGCACGGTGAGCAGCAGGTGGCGTCTGCCCGGCTTGTCCCGCAGGAAGAGGTTTTTCGTCTTCGCCCCGGGGAGCGGCGGGACAAGCCGCGCCGCCTCGGCCACGGTGAAGACCGCCGGGTGGGTCACGCGCCGGTAGGGGATCCCGCGCGCCTCGAGAAAGCAAAGCAGCCCCGTCTCGTCCATCTCTGCGCCTCCCTGCGGCCGGCTTGACACCGCGACGCCCCTCCCGTATGAGGGATGCTTCCCCAAAGATCAACCCCGAGCCGGAAAGGAGCCCCCATGGCCGCAAACCGCCTGCTCTACCTCTCCCAGGCCGACGTGGTGCGGGTCGGCCTGTCGATGGAGGAGATCATCGAGGCCCTCGAGACCGCCTTCCGCGCCAAGGGCGAGGGCCGGACCGAAATGCCCCCCAAGCCCGGCATCCATCCCGGCGGCGGCGACAACTTCCTCCACGCCATGCCGGCCTACATCCCCGACCTCCGGTCGGCGGGGATCAAGTGGGTGGGAGGCTTCCCGGAGAACCCCAAGCGGGGGCTGCCCTACATCACGGGGCTTCTGATCTACAACGACGTCGACACGGGGCTTCCGCTCGCCGTGATGGACTGCGTGTGGATCACGGCCAAGCGCACGGGCGCGGCGAGCGCCGTGGCCGCGCGCCGGCTCGCACGGCCGGATTCCTCGGTCCTGGGGGTGCTCGGCTGCGGGGTCCAGGCGCGCAGCCACGCGGAGGCCCTGCGGGTCCTCTTTCCGCTGCGCCGCATCCTCGCCTACGATATCGACCCCGCCGCGGCCGAGCGCTACGCCCGGGAGATCGGCGCGCAACTGGGGATCGAGGTCGTCCCGGTCAAGACCCCGCGCGAGGCGGTGCGGGGTTGCGACATCGTCGTCACCGCCGGCCCCATCGTGAAGACGCCGCACGCCACGATCCAGGCGGGCTGGCTCGAGGAGGGGGCGTTCGCCTCGCTCGTCGACTACGACTCCTACTGGAGCCGCGCGGCCCTCGCGGAGGTGGCGAAGTTCTGCACCGACGACGTCCCCCAGCTCCGGCTCTACCAGTCGATGGGCTACTTTCAAGGGATCCCGCCCATTCATGCCGATCTCGGGGAGCTCGTCACGGGGCGCAAGCCCGGCCGCGAAAGCCGCTCCGAACGCACGATGACCGCGAACCTGGGGCTGGCGATCGACGACATGGCCGTCGCCCCGCTCATCTACCGTCGGGCCTGCGAGAGGGGGATCGGCACCTGGCTGGATCTCTGATGACGAAGCCCGATCGGTTAGAGGCTCCTTGACAGACTGAGGCGCGTTTAGTAGTTTCACGGGGATTCGCCCGAGAGAGGTCGCTTGCGGGGAGGGCTCCGGCCGTCCCCCGAAAAGAGGGCATGCAGACATCCACCCAACACTCCAACCCAAGGAGGCAGCCATGACCCGTCGTTTCGCTCTCGTCGTCGCGTTGGTGGTGCTCGCCGGATTCACGCTGGCGGGGCTCGCCCAGGCGGCCCCTCCCAAGGACCCGATCGGCGTCGTCACGGTCAAGAAGGGGCAGCCCGTCCACATCGCTTACTGGATGGTCGTCGCCGGGCCGGACGCCTCGCTCGGCACCGACACCAAGCGCGGGGTGGAGATCGCCATCCAGGACAAGGGGGGGAAGCTGCTCGGCCACCCGATCAAGCTGAGCGGCCAGGATGAAGGGTGCAACGCCGAGGGCGGCCAGGCCGCGGCCACCAAGATCGCCTCCGACCCGACGGTCGTCGCGGCGATCGGCTCGAACTGCTCGAGCGCCGCCCGGCCCGGAGCGCCGATCCTCTGGAAGGCGGGTATCCCCACGGTGTCGCCCTCGAACACCGCCCCCTACCTCACCGACCCCAAGCGCGGGCCGGAGTTCGACGGCTACCTGCGCACCGCCCACAACGACAAGGTGCAGGGCGCGGTGGCGGCGCAGTTCGCGATCAAGAAGCTCGGGGTGAAGACCGCGGCCACGATCCACGACGGCAGCGTCTACGCCGAGCAGCTCCAGGCGGTCTTCGCCGAAGAGTTCAAGAAACTCGGCGGCACGATCACCAGCCAGGAGGCCGTCGCCCCGACCGACACCGACATGCGGCCGGTCCTGACCAAGATCGCCACCCAGAAACCGCAGTTCATCTACTACCCGATCTTCATCGCCGCCGCCGGGCACATCACCCGCCAGGTGAAGGAGGTGGCCGGCCTCGAGAAGACCTATCTCATGAGCGCCGACGGCTCCTTCTCGCCCGATTTCTACAAGGCGGCCGGCGAGGCCGCGGTGGGCATGTTCCACTCGAGCCCGGATTTCTCGGCCTTCGCCGCCGGCTACAAGGGCTTCCTCGAGAAGCACCAGAAGAAGTACGGGGAAAAACCGATCGCGCCCTTCCACGCCCACGGTTACGATGCGGCGCTCATGGTCTTCCACGCGATCGAGAAGGCGGCCGTAAAGGAAGGGGACACGCTCTACATCCCGCGCAAGGCGCTCCGCGACGCGCTCTATGCGACCAAGGGGCTGAAGGGGCTCACGGGCACCCTCACCTGCGACCAGTACGGGGACTGCGCCGACCCGCGGATCGCGGTCTACCAGCAGACCGCGGAGAACATCAAAAAGCTGGTCAATCCGGAATCCCCCTTCTGGAAGCCCTACTGATTCCGACGAGGGGACCGTTTTCCTCCCCGCGGGGCGCCGCCCCGCGGGGGAATCCTCCCGCTTGACCGGAGCCGGGTCCGACTTCGGGCCCGGCTCTTTTGCAGGCGCCGCCCGGACCGCAGGCGAACTTCTTCGAAGGAAGGCGACGCGATGGCCCGACCGACGCGCAGAAAGCTCACGCCGACCGACATCGTGATGTGGACGATCGGGGCGATCCTGATCGCGCTCATCCTCTGGGGTTCCATCGCCACCCTCGTCCGGGGCGCCTACAGCCTCGACCACTGGATCGACTTCACGATCTTCGGCCTCGCCCAGGGGAGCATCTACGCCCTGATCGCCATGGGTTACACCATGGTCTACGGGGTGCTGCGCATGATCAACTTCGCCCACAGCGAGGTCTTCATGAGCGGCCCCTACACGGCCTACTACGTCGCGGCCTACTTCCACCGCAGCGGGCTCCTCGAAGCCCACCCCGTGCTCAGCATGACGATGGTCTTTCTCGTCTCGATGGCGGTCTCGACGCTGATCGCCTATCTCCTCGAGATGATCGCCTACCGGCCGCTGCGCAACGCCCCGCGGCTGGTGCCGCTGATCACGGCGATCGGCGCCTCCTTCTTCCTGCAGTACGTCTTCCGCGGCCTCTACGGCTCCGGCTTCCAGGCCTACCCCGTGATCAAGGCCCTCGAGGGCCCGATGCACCTCGGGCCGGTGCGGATCCTGAAATTCCAGCTCCTCGTGATCTTCGCCGCCGCCCTGCTCATGATCGCCCTCTACCAGTTCACCCAGCGCACCCGGCTCGGCCGCGCGCTGCGCTCGGTCTCCGAGGACAAGGAAGCCGCCGCCCTGATGGGGGTCGACGTCGACCGCATGATCTCCATGACCTTCATGATCGGGGGGGCGGCGGCCGGGGCCGCGGGCGTGCTCTACGCGATCATGTTCAAGCAGGTCCACTTCTTCATGGGCTTCATCCCCGGCCTGAAGGCCTTCACCGCGGCGGTGCTGGGGGGGATCGGCAACATCCCGGGCGCCATGCTGGGCGGGATCTTCCTCGGGCTCGTCGAGTCGATCGGGCCCAGCCTCTTCCTCGACGGCCTCGGGATCACCGCCCCCTACCAGTTGAAGGACGCGATCGCCTTCACCATGCTGGTCCTGGTGCTGATCTTCCGCCCGACCGGCATCCTGGGCGAGCGGCTGGCGGTCAAGAAAGCCTGAGGCCAAGGAGGGCGCGCCATGAAACCCGAAACGCCGGAACGCCTCCCGGGACTGCGGCTGGGGCTCGTCGCGGGCGCCTGCCTCGTTCTGCTCACCCTGATCGGGATCGTGGAGGCCTTCAGCCAGCGCGAGATCGTGAGCGGCGTGCTCTCGATGGGCGAGGGGCTGCTCCTCTTCACGGGGCTCTTCATCGCCCACCTCGCCGCCGACCGCGGCCTGCGCGTCGCCGGGGCCGGCCGCGCCCTCGCGGCCGGGGTCGTCTGCGGGGTCGTCGCGGCGGCGCTGCTCGTTTTGCTCGTTCTGCTGTCGCGGGCGGTCAACCTGCGGCAGGTGCTGATCAACGCCTCGCCCGCCGTCTTCCAGCTGCTCCTCTTCCAGCAGGAGGAGCCGCTTTCGGGCCTTGCGCTTCTTCTGGGGGCGGGCCTGCTCACGGGGGCGGCGGCCGCGGGGCTGCGGCTCCTGCGGCCGGTCCCGCGCCGGGCGGTCACCGCCGGGCTCGTCCTGGTCGCCGGTCTGGGGATGCTCCAGGACACGGTCTACCCCGTGCTCTCCTCCTGGGGGCCGCTCGGGGAGGTCGCCGACTGGGTCTTCGAGGGGCTGGGGCTATCCCCGGGCGGGGCGGTGCTGCTCTTCCTCGCCGCCGCCGCGGCGACGGCCGCCTGGGCCGTGAACGGGCAGGCCGTGCGCGACCGCATCGCCCAACTCCCCCCGGCCGGCCGCCGGGGGCTGCGGCTCGGGGGGTGGGCGCTCCTCGCCCTCGTGCTCGCGATCCTGCCGCAGGCGCTCGGGCTGTTTCTGAGCGAGGTCTTGACCATCGTCGGGCTCTACGTGCTGCTCGGGCTCGGGCTCAACATCGTGGTCGGCTTCGCGGGGCTGCTCGATCTCGGCTACGTCGCCTTCTTCGCGATCGGCTCCTACACGGTCGCCATCCTCACCTCGCCCGAGCTCGGCTTCTTCGCCCTCGGCTTCTGGCAGGCGCTCCCCTTCGCCGTCCTCTTCGGGGTGATCGCCGGGGTCCTGCTCGGCATCCCGGTCCTGAAAATGCGCGGCGATTACCTGGCGATCGCGACCCTCGGCTTCGGCGAGATCATCCGCATTCTGGTTCTCTCGGATTCGCTGCGCCCCTGGCTGGGCGGGGCCCAGGGGATCGGCAAAATCCCCAAGGCCGAAGTCGGCGGCTTCGAGTTCGCCGGGCCGCAGGAAATCTACTACCTCATCCTCGGCGGTTGCTTTCTCGTCGGCTTCATCTCCTGGCGGCTGCGCGACTCGCGCATCGGCCGCGCCTGGATGGCGGTCCGCGAGGACGAGGATGTGGCCCAGGCGATGGGGATCAACCTCGTGGCGGCCAAGCTCCTCGCCTTCGCCACGGGCGCCGGTTTCTCGGCGCTGAGCGGGGCGATCTTCGCCTCCAAGATCGGCTCGGTCTACCCCCACTCCTTCAACGTCATGATCTCGATCAACATCCTCTGCGTGATCATCGTGGGCGGGATCGGCAGCATGCCCGGGGTGATCGTCGGCGCCTTCGCCCTCGTCGGGCTCCCCGAACTCCTGCGGGAATTCGCCGAATACCGCCTGCTCGTCTACGGGGCGGCGCTCGTCGCCATGATGCTGCTGCGGCCCGAGGGGCTCTGGCCCGAGGCGACCCGGCGCCGCGAGCTGCGCGAGGGGGAGATCGAACCGCAGGCCGAGCCGCCCGCCGCGGCGGCCGCCGGCCGCCCGTAAGGAGACCCCCATGCCGATCCTCAAAATCCGCGGACTGACCAAGCAATTCGGCGGGCTGGTGGCGATCGACAACGTGGATCTCGAAATCCGCGGCCGGAGCATCCACAGCATCATCGGGCCCAACGGCGCGGGCAAGACGACCCTCTTCAACTGCGTCACCGGCTTCTACCGCCCCGAGGCGGGCGAAATTCTGCTCGAGGATCAATCGCTGGTCGGCCTTCTGCCCGACCAGATCGTCCGCCGCGGGATCGCGCGCACCTACCAGAACATCCGCCTGTTCCCCAACCTCACGGCCATGGAGAACGTGCTCGTCGGCCTGCACGGCCACCTGAGGTCCGGCTTCCTGGGGATCGTCCTCGGCACTCCGGCCGTGCGCCGCGAGGAACGCGAGGCCCACGAGGAGGCCTCGCGCCTGTTGCGCTTCGTGGGCCTGGCGGGCAAGGGGGACATGATCGCCAAGAACCTCCCCTACGGCGACCAGCGGCGCCTGGAGATCGCCCGCGCGCTCGCCACGCGCCCGAAGGTGCTCTGCCTCGACGAGCCCGCGGCCGGCATGAACCCCCGCGAGTCGCAGGATCTGATGGACTTCATCCGCCGCCTGCGCGACGAGCTGGGGATCACGATTCTGCTGATCGAGCACCAGATGCGCGTCGTGATGGGGATTTCCGAGACCGTGACCGTCCTCGACTACGGCCGGAAGATCGCCGAAGGGACCCCGGCCGAGGTGCAGTCCGACCCGCGGGTGATCGAGGCCTACCTCGGCCGCGGGGGGGCGGGCTCCGCCCGCGCGGCCTGAGGCGAAGGGAGGCGCGGCCATGGCGATGCTCGAGATCCGCGACATCCACACCTACTACGGGAACATCCACGCCCTGAAAGGGATCTCCGTCGAGGTGGAACACGGCGAGATCGTGACCATCATCGGGGCGAACGGCGCCGGCAAGAGCACGCTGCTCAAGACCGCCAGCGGCATCCTGCGGCCGCGGGGCGGATCGATCCGCCTGGAGGGCCGGGAGCTGACGCGGCTTGCGCCGCACGAGGTCGTGCGCGAGGGGATCGTCCAGGTCCCCGAGGGGCGGCGGATCTTCGGCCGCCTGACGGTGCTCGAGAACCTCGACATGGGCGCCTTCACCTGCACCGACCGCCGCCGAAACGCCGCGAACCTCGAGCGCGTCTTCGCCCTCTTCCCGCGCCTCAAGGAGCGCTCCCGGCAGGTCGCGGGGACCCTCTCCGGGGGCGAGCAGCAGATGCTCGCCATGGGCCGGGCGCTGATGGCGAACCCCAAGATCCTGTTGATGGACGAGCCCTCGATGGGGCTCGCCCCCGTGCTCGTGGACGGCATCTTCGACACCATCCGCCGCCTGAACGAGGCCGGGACGACGATCCTGCTGGTCGAACAGAACGCCCGCATGGCCCTGCAGGTCGCGCGCCGCGGCTACGTCCTGCAGTCGGGGACGATCCTCTTCAGCGACGAGGCGGCGCGGCTGGCCGAAAACGAGATGGTGCGCAAGGCCTATCTCGGAGAACATTGACGCGGCGGACCGGATTCCGGCACCTTCCCGGTTTCTGCAATGGCCCTCTTCGACGACCCCCGGGATGACATCGCGGCCGCCGCCGAAGAGGCGGTCGCCCTCGCGCGCTCGTTGTGGGAGGAGGCGAACGCCCGGGCGACCGCGGCCGAGCGGCGCCGGGGTTTGCGCCTTGCCCGCCTTGCCGCCTCCGCGCACGACAAGGCCGTGCTCGTCGCCTGGATCGACCGCGGCTTCCGCCCCGGCGACCCGCGGCGCGCCCTCGACGTCATGACCGCCCTGCTCGCCTCCGAGGGCATCCCGCGCTTCTTTTCCCCCCCCGAGCGGGCGGCCCTGCGGCTGCTCCTGCGTCTCGGGGCCCTCTTCCCGGCCGCGGCCGTGCGCACGGTCTTCACGGCTTTGCGCCGGGAGAGCCGCGCGGTGATCATCCCCGGCGAGAAGGCCCCGCTCGAGGCGTACCTCGCCGCCCGCCGCCGGGAGGGCCTGCGGGTCAACCTCAACCGCATCGGCGAGGAGGTCCTGGGCGAAGCCGAAGCCCGGGCCTTTCTCGCGGCCTACCGCGAAGATCTCCGCAACCCCGCCGTCGAGCAGATCGCGGTCAAGATCTCGAGCCTCGTCCCCTGGATGGAGCCGCTCGCCTTCGAGGAGAACGCGGCCCGCATCGCCGAGCGCCTGGGCCTGCTCTACCGCGAAGCGGCCGGGAACCGGTTCCTGCGCCCCGATGGGAGCACGGTCCCCAAGACGGTGACCCTCGATATGGAGGGCTTCCGCGACCTCGCCCTCACCGCCGCCGCCTTCCGCCGCACGCTCGAGCGCCCCGAATTCCAAAACGTCTTCGCCGGCATCGCCCTCCAGGCCTACCTCCCGGACTCCCTGGCGATCCTGCACGAGCTGTGCCGCTGGGCCGAGCAGCGGGTCGCCTCGGGGGGAAGCCCGATCAAGATCCGGATCGTGAAAGGCGCCAACCTCGAAATGGAGCGCCTCGAGGCCGCCCACCGCAACTGGCCCCTCGCCCCCTTCGAGCGGAAGGCCGACACCGACGCCCAGTGGAAGCGCATGGTCGCCTTTCTGCTCGACCCGCAGCGCACCCGGGCCGTCCGCCCCGGCATCGCCTCGCACAACCCCTTCGATCTCGCCTTCGCCTGTCGGCTGGCCGAGCGCCGCGGGGTGAAGGACCGGGTCCAGATCGAAATGCTCGAGGGCATGGCGAACCCGCTGCGGCGCGCGATCGCCGCGCGGGGCTTCGAGGTCCTCGCCTACGCCCCGACCGCGGAGCGCCGCCACTTCCTCTCGGCGATCGCCTACCTCGTGCGCCGGCTCGACGAAAACACGGGCAAGGAGCACTTTTTGCGCCACGCCGGCCGCCTCAAGCCGGGCGGCGGGACCTGGCGGTCCCTCGAAGCCGCTTTCCGGGACTCGCTCGCCCGCATGGGGCGAACCCCCCCCGCAAGCCACCGCCTCCAGGACCGCCGCGGCGAGGAGGCCGGCGGGACGGCCGTTTTCCCCGCGGAGGCCCCCTTCCGCAACGAGCCCTTCACCGACTGGGCGCTCGCCGCCAACCGCGCCTGGGCCCGGGCGATCCGCGAGCGCTGGCGCCGCTCCCCCGGAACCCCTCCCCTTGCCGTCCCGCTCGTCGTCGCCGGCGAAGAGATCGCCCCCGGCGCGGGCGCGCGCGAGGAGATCGACCCGAACGCGCTCCCGCGCCGCATCGGGGTCAGCCGCACGGCGGCGGCCGGGGAGGCCGAGATCGAGCGGGCGATCACGGCCGCCTGCGAGGATGCGGACGGCTGGCGGACGATGACGCCTGCCGAGCGCGAGCGCATTCTCTTCGCCGCCGCCCGGGAAATCGCGACCGCCCGCGGCGAATTCCTGGGGGCCGCCGCCGCGACCACGGGCAAGCTCTTCACCGAAACCGACCCCGAGGTCTCCGAGGCGGTCGACTTCGCCCGCTACTACCCCCTCACGCTCCGGCGCTGGTTTGCCGCCCCCCACCTGCGCCCCCGGGGCAAGGGGGTGACCGCCGTGCTCTCCCCCTGGAACTTCCCGGTCTCCATCCCCTGCGGCGGGATCGCCGCCGCGCTCGCCGCCGGGAACACGGTCGTCTTCAAGCCCTCCTCGCTCTCCGTGACCGTGGGCTGGCTGCTCGCCCGCTGCTTCTACCGGGCGGGGGTCCCGCCGAGCGCGCTCGCCTTCGTGCCCTGCGCCGGGGCGGAGGCGGGCCGCCGCCTGGTGCTCGACCCGCGCGTCGACGCCGTCATCCTGACCGGGGGAACCGAGACCGCGCGCGAAATCCTGCGGGAGCGTCCGGACCTTTCCCTTTCCGCCGAGACCGGCGGCAAGAACGCGACCATCGTCACCGCGACGGCGGATCGCGACCAGGCGATCGCCCATGTCGTCGTCTCCGCCTTCGGCAATTCCGGCCAGAAGTGCTCGGCGACCTCGCTGCTCCTCCTCGAGCGCGAGGTCTACGAGGACGAGTCCTTCCGCCGCCGCCTCGCGGATGCGGCGACCTCCTTCCGCACCGGCTCCGCCTGGGATTTTCGGAGCCGCATGGGGCCGCTCGTCAGGCCCCCCGAAGGGATCCTCGCGGAGGCCTTGACCCGTCTCGAACCCGGCGAGTTCTGGGATCCCGCCCCGCGCCGCCTCGGGGACAACGTGCAGCTGTGGACCCCCGGCATCCGCTGGGGGGTCCGGCCGGGGAGCGTGGCGCACCGCACGGAATTCTTCGGGCCGGTGCTTGCGGTGATGTGCGCGCGGGATCTCGAAGAGGCCGTCGCGCTCGCCAACCAGACGGGCTACGGGCTGACCGCGGGCCTGGAGAGCCTCGACCCGAGCGAGTGGGCGTACTGGCGGGATCACATCCGCGCCGGCAACCTCTACATCAACCGGCCGACGACGGGGGCGATCGTCGGGCGCCAGCCCTTCGGGGGGATGGGCAAGTCGTCCTTCGGCGCAGGCCTCCAGGCGGGGGGACCCCACTACGCGTTGCAGTTCCTCGATTTCGCGGAGACCGGGCCGCCGCCGCTCGAGCCGGTCCGGGAGACCTCGCCCCTCTGGCGGCTCGCCGGCCGCTGGGAGGAGCAGCTGGCCTGGGGCCGTTTCGCGGCAGAGGAGGCCGGGGAGATCCGCCGGGCGGTCTTCGCCCTGCGAAGCGCTCTCGCCGCGATGGAGCGGGAGTTCGCCCCGCAGGACGCCTATCACCTGCGGGGACAGGAGAACCGGCACCGGTTTCTCCCGGCGGGGACGGTCGTCGTGCGCGTGCACCCGGAAGACGGGCTCTTCGAGACCGTTGCGCGCGTGGCCGCGGCGCGCGCGGCGGGAAACCGCGTGCGCATCAGCCTGCCGCCGGGACTGGAGACCGCCGCCGTGCGCTTCCTGCGCGGGCCGGAGGGGCGCCTCCTCGCCGCGGGCGCCCGGGTGGTCGAGGAGGACGAGGAGGGGCTGATCGGCGTTCTCGACGACCGGTGCCGCATCCGGGCCGCCGCGCCCGGCCGGGTCTCGCCGCGGCTGCTCGCCGCGGCGGCCGAACACGGCGTCCATGTGGCCCGCGCCCCCGTCCTCATGGAGGGCCGCCTCGAACTCCTCCACGTGCTCCGCGGGCAGAGCCTCTCGATCGACACCCACCGCTGGGGAAACCTGGGCTTCCAGGCGCCGCGTTTCGAGGACTGAGCGGCCGGGGGAAGCCCCGGTTTCAGTCGTCCCAGGGCACCTCGAGATCGAGCAGCGGCGGGTACTGCTGGCAGCCGAAGATGTCGCTCTCGCCGGGGCTTCCGCTCGGCCGGCTGCGGTAGAGGGTGAACTTGATCGCCAGCGCGGGGTCGAAGTCGTGGAAGTCGCTGATCCGCTCCTCGGGGATGCCGAAGAGGGCGGCCACGCGCTGGCGGGTGAGCACACCGCTTTTCTTCACCCGCTCGTAGTTTTCCCGCTCGCGGAAGATGATGTCGAAGGTGATCTTGTCGGTCCCGGCGTTCTTGCTGCGGATCGTCTTGGCGAGATCGACGAGCCTGGCCGTCTTCATGCCCCCTCCTCCCCGTCGCGGATGACCATCTCGCGGAGCGGGAACAGCTCCAGCGGATCGTCGACCGGCAGCACGTGGTTCAGGGTCCAGCGGTAGGCGGGCGGCGCCGGCAGGACCCCGTCGATCACGAAGGCGGCCGTCCCCGCCGTGCCCTTCACCTCGGGCAGCCGGGCGTAGAAGATCTGGCGCGAGCCGATGAGCGTCACCTCCTCGGCCATCTCCGCCGTGGGGGCGACCCCCTCGACGACGATGCAGAGCTCGTGGCTGCGGATTTCGCGCACGGGCTCGAGATCGCCCATAACGCCGTTTCGGCCGTAGACGTGGTAGTAGAGTTCGTAGGGCCGGCCCGCGAAGCGCTCCTCGACCTGGCTGCGGGCCCAGCCGATCACCTGGTCGATGTGGAGGATGGAATAGGGGTCGCGGATGCCGACGATGCCGATGAAGCGCTCGCCCACCCGGCCCGAGCCCTCGAGCTTGACGCGGATGCCGTCCGCGGAAGGGATGAAGCGCTGCCCCGTGACGCGCGTGCTCTTTTCGTCCACCTGCTCGTAGCGGCAGCCGGTCATGTCGAGGGTGCCGCCGGCGAAATGCTCGTAGAAGGCGTTCGAGCGTTCGTACATCGCGTGCCCGGCGACCGAGGCGACCGTGCAGCGCTGCGCCGGGTGCATGGCGGTCACGGTGACATCCCGGTCGGTCACCGTGCCGATCACGGTCTCCTTCGCCATGTAGGGTTCGGCGCAGAAAGAGGCGCACTCGAGCACCTTGCCGAGGTAGTAGGCGTGCGCCTCCGGGAAACCCTCGTACAGGGCGGCCGCGGCGAAGATCGCCGCGTCGCTGCTGCGGCCGCCGATCACGACGTCGCCCCCCCGGGCGAGCGCCTGCATGAAGGGGTGGACCCCGGCCATGGCGACGATGCGCTCGGTCGCCGCGAGCTCCTCGAGGGTGAGGGGGGGGCGGTTGTCGAGGCCGGCCACCACGACCCCGGATTCCATCCGCCGCCGGAGATCGGCCTTGTCGAGCTCGGAGTAGAAGGCGACGAGCTTGAAGGGTTTCAGCCGGTGCTTGCGGGCGAGCTTGCGGATGATCTCGATGTAGCGCTCGACCCGGCTGTTCGTCCCGGTGTCGCCCGCGGAGCCGATCATCATCGGCACCCCCTGGCGGCGCGCGGCGAGGAGCATCAGCTCGAGGTCGTGCATCTGCCAGTCGTAGGGGCTGACACTCGTGTCCGTGCCGAGGGGCACGGGGCCGATGTCGTCGGAGCCCGAGTCGCAGCAGTAATAGTCGGGGCGGGTCTCGGCCCCGATCCAGAAGCTCTCCTCCTTGGTCGGGGCGAAGCCCAGATGCCCGTTCGGGCAGAGAATGCGCAGCGATTCCCTCTTTCGAGCCATGACGGTGTCCTTTCCCATCCCTCCGCCGGGCCGCTCAGGCGGCGGGTGCGCCGCGGACGGCGCCGAGGAGGCGGTTCAAGACCAGAGCCGCGGCGACCACCCCGAGGCCGGCCGCCGAGGCCTCGATCCCCGGGAAGAGCAGCAGCATGCCGCCGGCGAAGAAGACAACCCGCAACAGGGGGTTCCAGCGCGACGGGGCGCGCCCGAAGAGCCCGTAGGCCATGCTGACGGCGCCCAGAAAACCGGTGACCGCGGCGATCGCGATCCGCTCCGGGGTGTCCCGGGCGACGAGCGCGGGGTGCAGGACCATGAAGTAGGGCAGGCAGAAGGCGACGGCGCCCAGTTTCATAGCGTAGTTTGCGGTCCGCACCCAGTTCCCCTTGGCGATCCCGGCGGCGACGACCGCGGCCTCGCAGGTGGGCGGCGTGATCGCCCCGAGAACCCCCCAGTAGATGTAAAAGAGATGGGCGGCGACCTCGTCCACGCCGAGCTTGAGGAGCGCGGGGGTCAGAATCGACATCGAAAGCAGGTAGGTCGGCACCACCGGCAGCGCGGTTCCGAGAACGAGCGGCAGAATCGAGGCGATCAGCAGCGAGAGGTAGAGGTTCTCGGTGCCGATCTCGAGGATCACCGCACTCAGCTTGGGGGCGAGCCCCGTCACGCCGATCAGGTTCACGAGGACGCTCATGCAGACGAGGATCGGGACCAGACGCACGATGTCGAGGCCGCCCGCGCTGAGGGCGCGCAGGACCCCGGCGGCGAGGTCGCGGGCGCCCGTCTCGCGCACGTGGTTGACGACGTAGACGGCCAGGGCCGCGGCCGAGGCCCAGAAGCCCGCCTCGACCAGGGGATAACCCGAAAAGATCAGGAAGAGCAGCGCCACCGTGGGGACGAGAAAACCGGAGAGCTTCTTGAAGCGCAGGATCTCCGACCAGGGCGGGATCTCCTCGCGCGGCAGCCCTTTCAGGCCCAGGCGCACGGTGCGGAAGTGTACCCCGGCCATCACCCCCGTGTAGTAGAGGATGCAGGGGATCAGGGCGTAGCCGATGATCTTGAGGTAGGAGAGGCCCAGGAACTCGGCCATCATGAAGGCCGTGATGCTCATGATCGGCGGGGTCACCCCGCCGCCGGTCGAGGCGATCGACTCGACCGAGGCCGCGAACTCGGGCTCGTAGCCGTACTTCTTCATGAGCGGGATGGTGTAGTTCCCGGTCACCATGACGTTGGCGACGGCGCTGCCGGAGATGCTCCCGAAGAGGGAACTCGCCACGACGGCGGTCTTGGCCGGCCCGCCCGTGAAGCGTCCCGTGAGCGCAAGCGCGAGATCGATGAAGGTCCGCCCGCCGCCGGTCACCGAGAGCAGCGCCCCGAAGAGGACGAACATGGCGATGAAGGTCGCCGACATGCCGGTCACCCCGCCGAAGATCCCGAGCGGCGAGTAGTAGACCGAGCCGATCAGAAAGGACCAGGAAAGCCGGCGCATCTGCCAGATGCCGGGGAAATAGGGGGCGAAATAGATGTAGGCGACGAGCGCGAGCAGCAGGATCGGGGCCGCGATCCCCATCGAGCGCCGTCCGGCTTCCAGGACGAGAACGAAGAGCACCGCGCCGAGGGCGAGGTCCACCGTGCCGGCGGTGCCGGGCTGGGCGTAGATGTCCATCGCCTTGAAAAAGATGTTGAGCGTCGCCGCCGCCACGGCCGCCGCCGCGAGCCAGGTGAAGAAGCCCGGCCGCTTGCGCTCGCGGCCGGGGCGGAAGGGGTACTGGAAGAAGGCGAGCGAGATGCCGAAGAGGACATGGAGGGCCCGCAGCTCGATGTCGATCAGGTGCACGAAGACGGGCAGGATGAGCTGAAAGAGGGCGAAGCCGAGCCCGCCGACAAAGAGGATGTTCCGCGTCGTGAAGCCCTTCTCCGGCAGCATGGGGCGGGCCCCTCCTCGGCCGGCGCCCGCCGCCTCGGGCGGGCGCGAAAAAGGGGGGATCCTGACCGGCCTACTTCACTTCCGGGGGCAGGAAGCGTTTCGGCACCTCGATGCCGCGCTCGCGCGCATAGCGCACGAGACCCGCGTGCGCCGGCACCTCGGCCCCCTCGGGCACGTAACGGAAGAGGTCGGCGACCGGGTCCCAGCCCTTGACCGCCGGATAGGAGACGGCGACCTCCGGCAGGCCGGCGACGTAGGCCTTGACGATGCGATAGGCGACGTCCTCCGGGAGATCCTTCGGCGCCATCGCGCCGACGATGGGGGCGAGCTCGTGCATCGGGCCGGCATCGGGCAGCTGAGCGATCGTCCCCCGGGGGGTTTCGATGAAGGGGATGTAGGGGTAGGCCTTGGTGATCGCGGCCACGTCCTCGGGGGTGAAGCCGATCACGGTCAGGGGGGTGGTGAGGTTCACCTCGATCAGCGAGGAGTCCATGGCCTGCACGGGGCTCGTCTTCTGCAGCCCCACGATGCGGTTCGTCTGCAGCGCCGCGATCGAGTCGGCGAGTGTTCCCGGGACGAAGGCGATGTTCGCCTTGAGGACCTCGTTGAACTTCATCATGTAGGCGGTCGAGGAGGCGCCCGGGATTCCCGGCGAGAACTTCTTGCCGCCCAGATCCTTGAAGGTCTTCACGCCCGCGTCCTTGCGGACGTAGACCCGGTCCACGGTCACGTTGCGGATGAAGAGCACGCGCACGTCCTTCCAGGGCTGGCCCTTGAAGGAGTCGATCCCGTGGTACATCTGCATGGCCGAGGGGATGTCGATCGAGAGGGCGAAATCGAAAACCCCCTCCTTGAGCTTGCGCAGGTTGTCGAGCGCCGCCCCGCTTTCGACGACGGTGACGTTCAGGCCCGCGTTCGCCTTGTTGATGACGTTGGCGGTGGCGACCGCCCAGGCGTAGACGGGCGAGGTGGACGAGGTGCTGCCCATGTTCAGGTTGCGGACCTGCGCCTCGGCCGCGGGGGGATCGGCGGCCAGAACGAGGGACAGGGCGGCCAGAACGGAAAGCAATCGGACACACGGACGGAGACGGGGGGCGTGCATGGCTTCCTCCTTTCCCGGGGCGGGAAGGCGGCGACCCTCGGTCGCCGGAAAGGGGTGTTGCCTGCGCTGCGGGAACCCGAAACTGGTCTTATCCGGTCATTACCAGTTGCGCCCAAGCGCTGTCAACCGGAAAAACGAATCCGTCGCGCCCGTTTCCCGCCGCTCGGGCCGATCGGGGAAAGCGGCGGGATCCGCCCCGGCCGTTTGCGGCGCGGCCGACGGAAGGGCACCCGCGTGCGGGGGGAGACCCGCCGCGGGGAGCGTCCCTTCGCGGCGGCGGCAGGCGGGGCGGGCCGGGAAGCGCGGCCGTCCGTCGAGCCGGCCTCGGCGGCCGGCCTACCCGGCGAGATCGCGCACCACGTGGAACTTGTAGAGGTCTCCGCGGTAGAGGGCCCGCCGGAACTCGAGCGGCCGGCCGCGGCGGTCCTCGAACACCGAGACCACCCGGAGGAGCGCCTGGCCGGGTTTGACGGCGAGCGCCTTCGCCGCGCCCCCCGCGGCGCAAAGCGCCTCGAGCGTCTGCCGCACGCGCACCGGCCGCAGGCCGGGCGTTTCCTCCCAGAGTTCGTAGGTCGAAAAAGGCCGCCCCGCGCGTTCGCGGCGGCCGGCCGCGCTCAGGATCGCCTCCCCCGCGCCCGGCGCGAAAAGCGAATCGTACACCACGAGAGGTCTGCCGTCCCCCAGGCCGAGCAGCTCGAGCCGGGCACAGGGCTCTTCGGGGTCGAGGCCGAGCACCGCGGCCGCCTCCGGGTCGGGGGGGGAGCTTCCGGCGAAGAGGATGCGCGTGGCGGGTGCAAGCCCGATCTGTTCGACCGTCTGCGCGAAACTGACGAAGCGGGAGAGCCCCTGGCTCACCTTGCGCGGGGCGGCGTAAGTCCCCTTGCCCGGACGGCGGTAGAGGAGCCCCTCGTGGATCAGCCCCGCAATCGCCTGGCGCACCGTGATGCGGCTCACCCCGTAGGCCCGGCAGAGCTCGCGCTCGGAGGGGATCGCCTGGTCGGGGGGATACTCCCCCGCGGCGAGCTTGCCGCGGAGAAGCTCGCGCAGGCCGAGATAGAGAGGGGTCGACTCGCGGGGGTTCAACACCGGAAAGGAATCCTCCTCCAGGCCGGGCGGCGGCGTCCCGGACCGTTTCGCCGGGGCGGGGCCACCTCTCTAACACCGGCGGGCGGCGGGATGCAACCGCGGTCTCGCCCTTGGCGAAAGAGGCGGCCGAAGGCGCCTTCGTGCAGCTCCATTGCAGCTATATTGCAATCACATTGCAATTGACAGCGACGCCCCGAATGCTCTAAGAAGGAAGCCGTCGTCATTTCCGTTTCTGCCCGGCGTTCCGTGGTGGATCGACGAGAAAGATCCCGTCCGGTGGGCAAGCGGGCCGTGAGCGGCTTCCCGCCGCCAGGCCCCGCAGGCCCTGGATCGGATTCGCCGGCTCGGCCGGGAGGGCCGCGCCGGCCCTCTTTGCGCGAGCCCCCGGTGGATGCCAACCGCCATCGCTTTCCCTCAACCCGCTCAGCCGAAGGGAGGAACGCATGAAATCGGCAAAACGGATCGTTTGGGTCCCCCTCTTTCTGGCAATCGCCCTGCTCCTGTACGCGCCGCCGCGCGCCGCACAGGCGGCAGACCCCGTCAAGCTCAACTACTCCATCTTCTTTCCCGCCCCGCACAAGATGACCGTGCTGGCGAACGAGTGGGTCCAGGAGGTCGAAAAACGCACCCAGGGTGCGGTCAAGATCACGATCTTTCCCGGCGGAACCCTCACCCCCGCCGACAAGTGCTACGACGGCGTCGTGAAGGGCATCTCCGACATCGGTTTTTCGGTGCTCGCCTACACGCGGGGGAAGTTCCCGCTGACCGAGGTGACCGACCTGCCGCTCGGCATCAAGACCGGGCTGACGGCGAGCCGGCTGATCAACGCCTACTACGAGAAATTCAAGCCCGCTGAGTTCAACGAGGTGAAAGTGCTCTATTTCCACGGCCACGGGCCGGGGTTGCTGCACACCAAGAGGCCGGTGAACACGCTCGCCGACCTCAAGGGGATGAAAATCCGCTGCACGGGCATGGCGGCGAAGATCGTTTCCGCGCTCGGCGCCGTTCCCGTGGCCATGCCCATGGGCGAAACCTACGATGCGCTCAGCCGCGGGGTCGTCGACGGCTCGATGGCCCCCCAGGAGTCGCTCCAGGGCTGGAAGTGGGGCGAGGTGGTGAAATACACGATCGAGAATTTCGGCTCCTCTTACAGCACGGGCTTCTTCGTGGTGATGAACAAGGACAAGTGGAACGCCCTGCCCCCGTCGGTGCAGAAGACGATCGAAGAGGTCAACCGCGAGTGGATCGAGAAGACGGGCCGGCTCTGGGACGAGATCGACAAGGAGGGCCGCCAGTTCACCCTCTCGCGCGGCAACCAGATCATCGCCCTCTCCCAGGAGGAGGACGCGAAATGGGCCCAGGCGGTGCGCCCCATCCTCGATGAGTACGTGGCCGGGATGAAGGCGAAGAACCTGCCGGGCGAGGAAGCGCTGCGGTTCTACCTGGACGAGGTGAAAAAGCAGCCGTAACCGATCCCCGCCGGGGGGGAGGCCGGGGCCGAAGGCCTCCCCCCGGGCGTTGGACATCCCCTCTTTCGCGACAAGGAGCACGCGTGGGACGCACCCTCCGCCTCGTCGAGCGGTTGAGCCGCCTGCTCAACATCGTCGCCGGGATCGCGATCACCTTCATCATGCTCCTCACGGTGCTCGACGTCGTGCTCCGTCTGCTGCGGCGCCCGATCGTCGGCACCTACGAGCTGGTCGCCTTTTCGGGAGCCGTGGTCATCGGCTTCGCCCTGCCGCTCACTTCCTGGCTGCGGGGGCACATCTACGTCGACTTCTTCACCGGCAGGCTCCCGCCGGCGGTGCGGCGGCCGGTCCACGTCGCCACGCGCGCGCTCGGCATCGCCCTGTTCGCGGTGATCGGCTGGAATCTCTTCCTCTTCGGGATGGACCTGCAGCGTTCGGGGGAAGTCTCGCTCACGCTGCAGCTGCCCTTCTACCCCGTGGCTTACGGGGTCGGCGCGGCCTGCTTCGTGGAGTGCCTGGTGCTGCTCGCGGACATCGCGAAGATCTTCCGGGGGCAATATGAGTGAGGTCTCGATCGGCCTCGCCGGCCTCGCCGTCGTGCTGCTGCTCTTTTTGACCGGCATCGAGCTCGGCTTCGCCATGGCGATCGTCGGTTTCGTGGGCTTCAGCACGATCGTCTCCTGGAAGGCCGGGCTGAACCTGCTCGCCAAGGACGTCTTCGACGTCCTGTCCTCCTACGGCTTCACGGTCATCCCGCTCTTCATCCTCATGGGCCAGATCGCCTTCAACGCCGGCATCGCCCGGCGGATGTACGCCGCGGCCTACGCCTTCGTCGGGCACATCCCGGGCGGGCTCGCCATGGCGACCGTGGCCGGGGCGACGGCCTTCAAGGCGATCTGCGGCTCCTCGCCGGCGACGGCCGCGACCTTCGCGAGCATCGCCGTCCCGGAAATGGACAGCTACGGCTACGACAAGAAGCTCTCCACGGGGATCGTGGCCACGGTGGGAACCCTCGGCATCCTGATGCCCCCCAGCGTCACCCTCATCGTCTTCGGCATCATCACCGAGCAGTCGATCGGCAAGCTCTTCCTCGCGGGGCTGATCCCGGGCCTGATGGTGGCCTTCTTCTTCGTCTGCATCATCTACGGCTGGTGCCGGATCAACCCGGCCCTGGGCCCCCGGGGGCGGGCGTCGAGCTGGAAAACGCGCCTGGCCACCCTTCCCGAGGTGCTCTGGGTGCTCGTCATCTTCGCCCTGGTGATCGGGGGGCTGATGCAGGGCTTTTTCACCCCCACCGAGGCGGGAAGTGTCGGGACCTTCGCGGTCCTCGTCCTGTCCATTCTGAAGGGGGACCTGAACTTCCGGGGATACGTGAAGTCCGTGGCCGAATCGCTGCGCACGGCGTGCATGGTGCTCATGCTGATCGCCGGCTCGGTCATCCTGGGGCATTTTCTGGCGGTGACGAAGATCCCCATGATCACCGCCGACTGGGTCGTCTCGCTGCCCTACAACCGCTACGCCATCATGGTGATGATCTCGATCATCTATCTCCTGGGCGGCTCCTTCATCGACGACCTCGCCTTCATGGTGCTCGCCACCCCCATCTTCTTCCCGGTGATCGGGAAGCTCGGGTTCAGCCCGCTCTGGTTCGGGATGATCATCGCCCTCACGGTGATGATCGGCGTCGTGATCCCGCCCGTGGCGATCAACGTCTTCGTGGTGAAGAACATCACCAAGGTCCCCTTCGGCACGATCTACCGCGGCGTCTACCCCTTCCTCTTGAGCATCCTCTTCTGCGGGGTGCTCCTCTTTCTGTTCCCCTCGATCTGCACCTTCCTGCCGAACTGGCTCATGCCCTGAAGCCGGCCGGCCCCGGCAGGAAGGATCACTTGGCCCACTCCTTCCAGTCGAGGCCCGTCTTCTTTTCCCAGTCGGAGACGAAACGCTCGTTGAAGAAGCCGTGCAGCTTGCGCATCAGGCGCTTCCAGCCGGTCTCGTAGTCGCAGCTCAGGACATCCTCGAGGAAGGGGACGATGTCGGCCAGCTTCTCCTTGGGCAGAAAAGCGCGCGCCCGCAGATCGTAAGAGCGCTTGAGCGCCTCGGGGGTGAGCGCGTGCGCGGTGAGCATGGCGACGCGCAGCCCGCGCCGCACAGCCTCCTCGAGCAGCTCGAAGCCGCGCACCCCCATGATGTCGAGGACCACGAGGTCGAAGTCCGCCTCCCCAAGAAAGCGCATCGCCTCCTCGTACGAACGCGCCTTGCAAACCGTGCAACGCGGCGCCTCGGCCTTGACGATCTCCTCGAGAGAGTCGAGCACGTCGGGTTCGTCGTCCACGGCGAGCAGCCGCTTGTCGTTGAGCATCGACTCCTTCATCTTCGGCTCCTTTCCCCCCGGTCGGCCCGCAAGCCGGGAATCCGAACATCTTCGAATACCAGGATAGGCGCCGTCGGGCTCGGGCGCAAGTCTTCCGCGGCGGCCGGAAGGGGGGCGGAAGACTGCCCGGCGGGCGGCCCCGGGGCGAATCCGGCCGCCCCGGCGCCCCCCGGTTGGCAGGGCCGGGTCCCCATGCTACGATCTCGCTTGACCGGGCGCCTCTGTTCGCCGGCGCAAGAAGGCGGGCGCTTCGCGCCTCCGGCGCCCGAAGGCTTCCGGACGGGCGGAGACGCTTGGATCCTCTATCCGACGCGGAAATCAAAGTCAATTCGGCGCAAACCGGCGCCCCCCCCTCCGCCGGAGGCCCGCGGGCGGCCGTCGGCCGCGCTTTCCGCGGGCTGAGGCTCGCGCTGGCCCGCCGGCGCCGGGCCGCCCGGCGCCGGCGGCGGCTCGCCGCCGCGACCGAAGAGGCTCTCGAGGCGATCGCCGTGGCGAGCGCCCCGCTCGCCTGTTCACCGCAGGACTGCCGCCGCGGGCTCGGGGCCGTCCTGGAACGGGCGGCCGCGCATCTCCGGGGTGCGCTCGCGCGGATCCCCGGACCGGTCGAGCTCGCGGCCGGGCGCTGGGGGGAAGACCCTCTGCTGCGTGCGTTCTTCGTCGCCCCCGAGGCGATCCGCCGTTTCCTCGCCGCCGACCCGGCGCTCCGCGCCTTCTTCGCGCGCTCCGGGGCCGAAACCGCCTTCGCGCTCCTCACGGCCCGGCGCAGCGAGCGAACCGTCTTCGTGCCCGCCCTCGAGGGGGATGTGCTCTGCCGCGACTCGGCCCAAAGGCTCGTCGAGTTCGAGGATGTGCGACTCCTCGAACCCTCACCCGACGAGGAGTCGCTGCGGCGGGCGATCGCACGGCGTCTGATCGTTGAAATCGTCGGCCGGCTCGTGGAGGAGACCCTCACCCGCCGGCGACGCCGCGAGGCGCTCCGGGAGCACCGGAAAACGCTGGCCGTGCAGTGGAAGATCGCCTGCACCGCCTGCGGCGCGGCGGCGGACGAAAGGCCGCCGGAGGCGCTCAGCGCGATCGATCACGAGATCGAGGAGCTTTCCGCGGCGGCCGCAGGCGGCGAGGCCTTTCTCGAGCGCCTCGCCCGCCTGCTCGCCGCGCCGGAGAAAGCCTTCTCCGTGCGGCCGCTCCGGCTGCGGCTCAACTGGCTGGGGGTCCGGCTGCCCGCCCCCCCCGCCGGGGGGGAGGCGGGAGAGATCGCCCTCGCCGAGTGGGCCGCCGCGGAAGGCGAAAGCCGCGCGGTCGTCTTCGTGGCCGTGCGGCGGTCCGATGCCGGCGGGCCTTCCCCCCCTTGCGGCCCGGGGGCCGAACCGCTATGAAAGCCCCGGGCCGCGGGACGGCCGCGTTGAAGACCCCGCAAAGGACCGATCGCATGCCGAAAACGGCTTCCCGGACGCCGCGCAAGATCGCCCTCTACGTCAAACGCGACCCGCGCGCCGCGGCCAAGGCCGACGAGCTCGCCGCGTGGCTGCGGGCCCGCGGGGTCGGGGTCGTGCGCACGACGAGCCCGGCCGCCCCGGCGCAGCGGGAGTCCGCCGCGAAGCGGCCGCCGCCGCGGAACCTCTTCTGCGTCTTCGTGCTGGGCGGCGACGGCACCTTCCTCAGCGCGGTGCGTTGGGTGGGGGACCGGGAGATCCCGCTGCTCGGCATCAAGTTCGGGGAGCTGGGCTTCCTCGCCGAGATTCTCGAGGAGAACCTCTTCGAGGCGGCCGAACGCGTGCTCGCGGGCGATTTCCACGTCGCCCGCCGCATGCGCCTCGACGCCGAGGTCGCCCGTCGGGGAAGGACGATCCTGCGCGACACGGTGCTGAACGACGTCGTGATCCACCGTGGGGCGCTGGCCAGGCTGGCGAACATCGTGACCCACGTGAACGGCCATTACCTGACCACCTTCCGCGCCGACGGCCTGATCGTCGCCACCCCCACGGGCTCGACCGCCTATTCGCTCGCCGCCGGGGGGCCCGTCATCCACCCCAAGGTGCCGGGGCTGATCCTCACCCCGATCTGCCCCTTCACCCTGACCAACCGGCCGCTGATCGTCCCCGAGGAGGTCGAGATCACGCTGCGCCTGGACAAGGGCTCGCAGGACATCGTGCTCACCCTCGACGGCCAGCGCGGCCTGGAACTGACCGACCAGGACGTCCTCACGGTGAGGAAAAGCGATCACCCCCTGCCGCTCATCCTGCTTCCCGGCCGCCATTACTTCGACGTGCTCAAGGCCAAGCTGCGCTGGAGCGGGGGGCGGGTCTGAGGCGGGGCGCCGTGCGCCGCGTGCTCCTCACCGGGGCGACGGGGTTCATCGGCCACGAGGTGGCGCGCCTGTTGAACGAGCGCGGCATCGCCCCCCGCATGCTCGTGCGGCGGCCGCTGCGCGGGCTGGTGCTCCGCGGGCTTGCGGGCGAGACGGTGAACGGCGATCTCCTCGCCCCGGACAGTCTGCCGGCGGCCGTCGCAGGCGTCGACACGGTCATCCACCTCGGGGCGGTCGCCTCTTTCGTCGCCTACCGCATCGTTCGCCCCTCGATCGTCGAGGGCTCGCGCAACCTGCTCTCCGCCGCCGCGGCGGCCGGCGTAAAAACCCTCGTCTACGGCGGAAGCCTCCTCGTCTACCCGGACCGCGGGCAGCCGATCGACCAGCAGACCCCCGCCGCCCCGGTGCTGGGCTACGGCCGGGCGAAGCTCGAGGCCGAGACCCTTCTCGCCCGGGGCGCGCGCGCCTCCGGCATGCGCTTCGTCTCGCTGCGGCTGCCCCACACCTACGGGGCGCGGAGCCTCTTTTTCGAGGAGGCCCGGCGGGGCTGGATGCTCTTTCCGGGCCGGGGCGAAAACCGTTACGGCCACCTGCACGTGCGCGACGCGGCGCGCGCGCTCGTGGCCGCGGCCGAAGGCGGGCTCGAGGGGGCCTTCGTCGTGGCCGACGAGGAATCCTGCTCCTGGAACCGCTTCTTCGAGGTCGTCCGGGCGAGCTACCCGCGGCTGCGCGTGACCCGCATCCCGCGGCGGGCGGCGCTCGCCGCAGCGCTCCTCCTCGACGGGCTGCGTCTGCTGCACCGCCGGCCGGGGCTTTACTCCGCGGGGGCGGTGCGGGCCTGGAACCTCAACCTGCCGGTGGTCGCCGGGACGTTCCGGGCGCTCTTTGGCGTCGAGCCCCTCTTCCCCACCGTCCGGGAGGGGGTTCCGGCCGTGCTCGAGGAGGCGGTCGCCTACTGCTGGCTCCACCCCATGAAAGACCGCTGCTGAAGGAGGAGATCGATGAACGGACGAACGGTTCTCGTGGTGGGGGCGAGCTCCGGCATCGGCCGCGAGATCGCGATCCGGCTGCAACGCGCCGGAACCCGCGTGCTCGCCGCCGGCCGGCGGCCCGGCCCGGAGGGCAGCGAGCACATCGCCCTCGATGTCACCCGGGAGGATCTGCCGCCGGAGCACCTCCCCGAGGCGCTCGCCGGGCTCGTCTACTGCCCGGGCACGATCCGGCTCAAACCCTTCGCGCGGCTCACGCGCGAGGAGTTCCTCGAGGATCTCGAGGTGAACTACCTCGGGGCGGTCCGCGTCCTCGGCGCCGCCCTGCCGCGGCTCAAGGCCTCCGGCGCCGGGGCGGCGGTCGTGCTCTTCAGCACGGTCGCCGTGGGGACCGGCATGCCCTTCCACGCCTCGATCGCCGGCGCGAAGGGCGCCGTCGAGGGGCTGACCCGGGCGCTCGCCGCCGAGCTCGCCCCGCGGATCCGCGTCAACGCCGTCGCCCCCTCGCTCACGGATACGCCGCTCGCCGCCCCCCTGCTCAAGGACGGGGCGCGCCGCAAGGCCGCCGCCGAGCGGCACCCCCTCCGGCGGATCGGTTCCGCGGCCGAGGTGGCCGAGGCCGCCGTCTTTCTCCTCTCCGAGGCCGCGGGCTGGATCACGGGGCAGATCCTGCGCGTGGACGGCGGGATGGGGGCCCTCAGGACCTTCCTGTGAGGCGCCCCCCGCCGCCCCCCGCGGGGCGGAATCAGGCCCCGTCCGGCTCGATCCGGAGGTTTCCCGCGTAACGGCCCACGGTCGCGTCGTCGACGCAGCGGTCGAGGATCTCCTCGGGGACCTCGCGGATGTCTTTCAGGGCCTCGATCGGGCAGACGAACTCGTTTCCCGCCCCGTCGCGGACACGGACATACACAGTCTTTCCGGACGTTTCGCTCACGGCATCCTCCCCCGGCAGGCGGCTTGACACCTCCCGCGGATTGCTGCATACCACGCATGAGGACCGGTTGCCATCCCCCCCGCAAAACGTCTCCTTCCCCGAGGTGACCCATGTTCGAGGCCTTCGACGCCCTGCTCCTCGCCCGCATCCAGTTCGCCTTCACGGTATCCTTTCACATCGTCTTCCCCGCCTTCACGATCGGGCTGGCGAGCTGGCTGGCGGTCCTCGAGTGGCGCTGGCTGCGCACCGGGAACCCCGTCTACGCCGAAGTCTACCGCATGTGGGTCAAGATCTTCGCCGTGACCTTCGGCATGGGGGTGGTCTCCGGGGTCGTTCTCTCCTTCCAGTTCGGCACCAACTGGTCGGTCTTCGCCGACCGCGGCGGAAACGTCCTCGGCCCCCTTCTCGGCTACGAGGTGCTGACCGCCTTCTTCCTCGAGGCCTCCTTCCTCGGGATCATGCTCTTCGGCTGGAACCGCGTAAGCCGCGGGATGCACTTCGCCTCGACGGTGATCGTGGCCGCGGGCACGCTGGTGTCGGCCTTCTGGATCCTCTCGGCCAACAGCTGGATGCAGACGCCGACGGGCTTCCGTGTGAGCGAGGACGGGCTGCTGCATCCCACCTCGTGGCTGGCGGTCATCTTCAACCCCTCCTTCCCCTACCGCTTCGTGCACATGGTGACCGCGGCCTATCTCACGACGGCCTTCACCGTCGCGGGCATCGGCGCCTGGTACCTCTACCGCGGCCGCCACGGGAAACACGCCCGGGTGATGCTCGGCATGGCGATGATCATGGCCGTCTTCGTCGCCCCGCTGCAGCTCGTCTTCGGCGACCTCCACGGCCTGAACACCCTCGAGCACCAGCCGGTCAAGGTCTCCGCCATGGAGGGCCTCTGGGAAACCCGGCGCGGGGCGCCGCTCGTCCTCTTCGGCTGGCCCGACGAGGCGCGCGAGCAGACCCTCTACAGCCTCGAGATCCCCAAGCTCTCGAGCCTCATCCTCACCCACGACTGGAACGGGGAGGTGAAGGGCCTGAAGGCCTGGCCGCGCGAGGAGCGGCCCCCGGTCGCCTGGGTCTTCTGGCCCTTTCGCATCATGGTGGGGCTCGGGCTGCTCATGATCGCCACCGGTGCGGCCGCGGTGGTGCTCCATTTCCGCCGCCGGCTCTTCGATTCGCGCGCCTTCCAGCTCTGGTGCATGGCCCTCACCCCCGCGGGATTCCTCGCCGTGCTGGCCGGCTGGTTCGTGACCGAGGTGGGTCGCCAGCCCTGGATCGTCTACGGGGTGCTGCGCACGGCGGAGAGCACCTCGCCGGTCACGGCCGCCCCGATCGCCGTCTCGCTCATCGCCTTTCTCGGGGTCTACACCTTCGTCTTCGGCGCCGGCAGCTATTACATCCTGCGGTTGATCGGCAAGGGGCCGCAGGCGCTCGAGGAGCCGACCTACGGCGATCACGGCCTTCCCAAACCGCCGCTCGTCACCGAGATGGCCTGAAACCGGAACCCGCCGGGAGCAAGGAAAGGGGCACGCCATGTTCAGCCTGGAGCACTTGGTCGACCTGCCGCTCGTGTGGTACGGACTGATCCTGGTCGCGGTCCTGCTCTATATCGTCCTCGACGGCTTCGACCTGGGCGTGGGGATCCTCTTCCCCTTCGCCCCCTCGGAGACCTGTCGCAACCGCATGATGAACTCGATCGCCCCGTTCTGGGACGGAAACGAGACCTGGCTGATCCTGGGCGGCGGCGGCCTCTTCGCCGCCTTTCCGCTCGCCTACGCGATCCTCATGCCCGCCCTCTACGTCCCGGTGATCGCCATGCTGCTCGGGCTGATCTTCCGCGGGGTCGCCTTCGAGTTCCGTTTCAAGGCGCCGGAGGGGAAACGCGGCCTCTGGGACACGGCCTTCCACTTCGGCTCCCTCACCGCGGCCTTCATGCAGGGCACGATCATCGGCGCCGTGGTCCAGGGGGTGCCGGTCGAGGGGCGGAGCTTCGTCGGCGGCGCCTTCGACTGGTTGAACGGCTACAGCGTGATGACCGGGGTGGCGCTCGTCTTCGGCTACGGCCTGCTGGGGGCGACCTGGCTCGTCATGAAGACCGACGAGCAGACGCAGCAGTGGGCCCGCCGGGCGGCGGCCTACAGCCTCGGCTGGGTGGCCGTGTTCCTGGCGATCGTGAGCGTGAGCATGCCGTTCATCAACCCCGACATCCGCGCCCTGTGGTGGACGCCGCCCAACCTCTTCTATCTCGCCCCGATCCCCACCGCGAGCCTCGTTCTCATCCTGCTCATCTGGAAAGACCTGGGATCGGAGCGCGAGGTGCGGCCCTTCCTCTGCGCGATCGGGGTCTTTCTCACCGCCTACCTGGGGCTGGGGATCAGCCTCTATCCCTACGCCGTGCCCTACGAGGTGAGCTTCCGCCAGGCCGCAGCCGCCGGACCCTCGCAGTCGCTGCTCCTCGTCGGGACCTTGATCCTGCTTCCGATCGTGCTCGCCTACACGGCCTACTGCTACTTCGTCTTTCGGGGCAAGGCCTCCCATGAAAGCGGCTACTAAGCGGCAATGGGCCTGGTTTGCGGCCCTCTGGGCGGGAGGCCTGTGCGCGGCGCTGCTCCTCGCGGGCGCGGTGCGCCTGCTCTTCTCTCTGGGCAAATGATTTCCCCGGAAGTGGAGTGGAAATCCCCAATGAACGGGCAGACGCGTTTTCCGCACCGCCCCGCTACATGACAATCACCTGAAATCAATAAGGATTCGAAGGAACACCCCCTTTTTGCCCGGTGGCATGCATTCTGCAATCGGCAATCTGGAATCACAGGATACCCGCCGGCTAAGCGGGCGGGCGTTTTCGCCCCGCGGAGGGAGGTTCACTCGGAACATGCCGCTGCCCCTGGGACACACGGCGATCGGGCTCGCCCTCTACGAGGGGGTGACGAACCGCTCGGCCTTCGAAGACTGGAAAACCCCGCTGGCGGCCGCGCTGCTCGCGAACCTCCCCGACGTCGACGTCTTCCTCGGCCTGCTGTGGGCCTGGAACGGGAGCGCCTTCCATCGCGGCCCGACGCACAGCCTGCTCTTCGCCCTCGTTGCGGCCCTGCTCTACGCCCGTGCGGCCGCGCTCTGGAAGGGGCTGCCGCGGATCGGTTTCGGCGCGGCCTTTCTTTTCGTGGTCTCGCACGTCGCCGCCGACGGGGCGCTCTCCTCCTCCGGGGTCTCCTGGTTCTGGCCGCTCGCGGTCTTCTTCTCGCAGGGCTCGACCGGCTGGGGCGAGGTGACCCGCATGGCGCTCAAAAGCAACCCGATCGATGCGGCCCTCTTCTTCGCCGCCTTCCTCGTGTTCGCCCTCCGGCGCGGCTTCCTCATCCTGCGTGCCGCCCGGGCTCCCGTCCTCCCCCGCGGGAACCTCCGCCGATAGCCCGCTTTCGGGAAAGCCCGCCCGGACGCATTCTTCCCCTGCCGGGCTCGGCCTTCGCCGAGCGGGCTCAGAGCCCTTCGAGTCTTTCGCGCAGGCTTGCCGCGTGGGCGAGCAGCGCGCGCCTCTCGGCCGGCGCCATCCGGTCCAGGCTGCGGTAGACGAGGGAAAGGCGCGGGTTGCGGGCGAGCTTCCCGCGGTGGCGGGAAAAAAAGTCCCAGTAGAGGGCGTTGAAGGGGCAGGCCTCGCCCCCCGTGCGCCGCGCCGGGTCGTAGCGGCAGGCGTCGCAGTAGTCGCTCATCCGGCGGAGGTAGTTCGCCGCGGAGACGTAGGGCTTGGTCGCCACCCGGCCGCCGTCGGCGAACTGGCTCATGGCGCGCGTGTTCGGCAGTTCCACCCACTGGATGGCGTCGATGTAGATGCCGAGGTACCAGGCGTCCACCTCGTCGGGGTGCACGCCGGCGAGCAACGCGAAATTCCCGGTGACCATCAGCCGCTGGATGTGGTGCGCCCAGGCGCGCTCGAGGGACTGGCGCACGACGGCGGCGACACAGCGCATCCCCGTCTCGCCGGTCCAGTAGAAGGCGGGAAGCGGCCGGTCGTGGCCGAGGGCGTTCATCTTCTCCAACTCCGGCATGAGCGCCCAGTAGACCCCCCGCATGTACTCCCGCCAGCCGAGGATCTGGCGCACGAAACCCTCGACCTGGGCGATCCCGACCCGCGCCGGGTCCGCCTCGTGGGCGTCGACCGCCGCCCGGATCACCTCCCGGGGGTGGAGGAGCTTCACGTTGAGGGCAAACGAGAGCCGGCTGTGGAACAGCGCCCAGTGCTCGAGGCTCATCGCGTCCTGGTAGGTGCCGAAACGGGGGAGCCCCTTTTCGATGAAGTGGGCGAGCAGCCGCTCCGCCTGGCCGCGGTCGACCGGCCAGGGGAGCCGGGCGGGGTCGATCTCCCCGAAGGTTCGGACGCCGCAGTCGCGGATCGTGGCGAGAATCGGCCGCACGTCGTTTTCGAAGAGGAGCGGCGCCGGCACGGGAACGCGGCCGTCGTAGGGCCGGCGGTTTTCGCGGTCGAAGTTCCAGGCGCCGCCCGCGGGTCGGCCGTCGGGCGAAAGCAGGATCGCAAAGCGCCGGCGCAGGTGGCGGTAGAACGACTCGAGCAGAAAGCGCCGGCCGCCCCGGAAGAACCGCGAGAGCTCCGCGCGCCCGGTCAGGAAATGCTCGGTGTCGTGCGCCGCGGCGGGGATGTCGAGGGCGGCGGCGAATCGGGCGAGCTCGCGGTCGAGGCGCAGCTCGTCGGGCAGAAGGTACTCGAAGCGGCCGGCCCGCTCGCGGGCGAGGATGCGGCGCAGGTTCTCGGGGATGCGCTGTGTGTTCCGCGGGTCGTCGAGCGGGATGTACTCCACGCGGTGGCCGCGGGCGGCGAGGTGCCGGGCGAAGGCGCGCATGGCGGCGAAGAAGGCGGCCACCTTCTGGACATGGTGCTTGACGTAATCGGTCTCCTGGCGCACCTCCATCAGGACATAGAGCACCCCCGGGTCGGGCCGCGAAAACCAGGAGTGGGCCGGGTTCAGCTGGTCGCCGAGAACCAGGCGCACCGCGTGGGTCGCGGGGGCCGGCTCGCCCCGCGCGCCCGGGGGGTTCTTCACCCGCCCGCGCACCGCCGCTCCACCTTGCGCACGTAGGCCGCGATGTCGCACTTGCGCTCGAGCCCGGAGGCGGTCATCGTGCGCACCTTGCCGTAGATCGGCCGCTCGGGCCAGGCGCGGTCGTGCATGCCGTAGATCCAGGCCACGCCGGCGTAGGAGTTGGGGTCGCGACCGTCGAGGAACCAGCGGTTGTTCAAGGCGAGCGTCCGCACGAAGCCCTCTTCGGGGTCTTCCGACCACTCGAGGATTTTCTTTCCCCAGTACATGCGCATCGCGTTGTGCAGGAAGCCCGTGCAGACCATCTCGCGCATCGCGGCGTTCCAGTAGGGGTCGTGGGTGCGGGCGTTCTCGAGCTCGGCGTCCGTGTAGCGGTGTGGCCGCGGGTCGCGGCGGTGGAGCCGGAGGCTTTTCCAGGCCCAGTCGGGGATCACGCGGAAGCGGTCGTAGTCCTCCCGGTAGAAGACGAAGTTGCAGGCGAGCTCGCGGCGCACGATCAGCTCCTCGAGAAAGGCCTCGCGAGCCGCTCCCGGTACGTCGGCCTCGCGCACGGCGAGAGCCAGCCACACGGGCGAAACCTGACCGAAGTGGAGGTAGGGGCTGATCGCGGAGACGTCGTCGGTCTGGGGCTGGTTGCGGTTCGCGGCGTACCGAGCCAGCCGCTCGCGGACGAAACGCGCGAAGCGGCGCTTCGCCTCGGCCGTCCCCCCGCGGAAGAAGCGCGGCACGGGGGGGACCCGCCGGTCGATGGAAAGTGCGGCGAGCAGCGCCGCGGGGTCGCGCGCCTCGAGCCCCTCGAGCCGCAGGCCCCGCGCCGGCTGCTCGAGGGCGACGACGGGCGGCAGTTCGAGGTGGGCGTCGAGCAGCCTGCGGATCCGCGGTCTCAGCGTGCGCGCCCCGATCTCGGCCTTGCCGGAGGCCTCCTCCACGGGGACGACGACATCGCCCTCGACCTGGACGACGGGGCAGGCGGCCTCGCGCGCTACATGCCTTCGCCAAGCGCGCTGGTGGCGAAGATAGCCCCGATCGCAGACGAGGAGGGCCGCCTCGCGGCCGACGGCGAGCGCCACCTCGGGCGGCGAGCCGCGGCGCAGCACGAAACCGATCCCGCGGCGCGCGAGGCTGCGGGCGGTCTCGCTCAACCCCTCGAGCAGGAAGGCGTAATGCCGGAGGTTCGCCTCCGGGTAGTCGTCGGTCAGGCCGAAGGCGACGACGAGCGGCAGCGCGAGGCGGTTCGCCTCGGCGGCCGCGAACTCGAGCGCGGGGTTTTCCTCCGCGCGCTGGGATTGCTGCATCCAGTAGAGGACGAAGCGGCCGCGGCCGGGCGGCCGGTCGTTCAGCCGCTGGATGCGGCCGGCGGGGATGCCGGGGAGCGTCATGGGCCGACCCGCGGGGTTCCCCCGTTCACGGTTTCGCCGGGGTCTTGGCCTTCAGGCGTTCGCGGCGCCACTCGTCGAGCGCGGCGATCGCCTGGTTCAGGCGGTGACGGCCGTCGGCGAAGACCCCGTAGTCGCCCCCCCCGGCCATGGCCGAGGCGAAACGGATCGTGTTCGCGTAGATGAGCCAGACATCGGCCCAACGGCGCTCGATCGGCTCATCGAAGGGGCTTGCCCCGCGCGGGGGCCCGGCGGCGAGCCCCGCCTTCCAGATCTCTTCGAGGACGGCCGTCGCATCGCGGGTTTTGGTGTTCGTCTCGGCGATCGTGTGTTCGAAGCGCGCCCAGAAGCCGTTCACCCAGGAGCTGCCGTGGCAGGAGAGACAGACCGCCTGGAGCGTCGCGCGGCGCCGCTCCATCTCCTCCCGGCCGATCAGGAAGCCCTCGGCCGGTTTCCCGGAGAGGTCGGTCGGGAGCGGCATCCCGGCCGCGTTGCGGATGACCGTCGTGTCCGGGGAGAGGGGGTGAGGGTGGGCGTAGACCAGGCCGAAGATCCGCCACGGGAGCCGGTCGTTCATGCGGTGGGTTCTCCGCGCCACGGTCTCGCCTTCCGGGGTGACGAGTGCGCTTACATGGCAGACGGCGCAGGTCGGGGCGGTAAAATCCCGGCCCACGGTCCAGGGCACGCGTGCGAAGTCCCACTCCGCGGCGTGGGTGGAGAAGAGGTTCCCGTGCTTGCTCGCCTCGTAGACCTTGAAGGCCGGGACATCGGGCCCGATGTGGCACTCCTTGCAGGTGTGAGGCTTGCGGGCGGTCTTCACCGAAAAGAGGTGCCGCGTGTGGCAGGCGGCGCAGGAACCGAGGGTCCCGTCCAGGTTCACGCGGCCCACGCCCTGGTTCGGCCAGCCCTCGATCACCGGAAACTCAAGCTCGCCGGCGAGCTCGGTGGCGCGGGACTGCCTGCCGGCGACCTTGAGCTTCGTGCCGTGGCAAGAGTAGCAGCCCTCGGCCCGGGTCGGCTCGGCGGCGGGCTCGATCACGACCTGGCTCCGGCCGGTCCGGATGCGCCCCAAAATCGTGTGTTCGAGGTCGGCGAAAACGGGGTTTCCGGCGAGATTGCCGTAGGCACGGGACATGAGGTTCTCGGCGTACTGGGAGGCCTCCTCGGGGTGGCAGGTGCGGCAGTCGCCCGGGCTGACGACCAGGTGGATGTCGAAGCCGTTGTGCTCGAAGGTGTCGGCGTGCTCCCCGGGCCGCAGCCCGTGGCACTCGGCGCAGCCCACGGCGTGGCCTTCGAGCGCGGCGGGGACCGCGCTTGCCGAGAGCCTGCGGGCCGACCCCCGGGCCGCCAGCGCCTCGGCCGGCGTGACCCGGGCGTGGCGGCTTTTTTCCCAGTCGGCCACGATCCCGGGGTGGATCTGGCGGTGGCAGTCGAGGCAGCTCTCGGTCGCCGGGCTGACCGGTGCCGCGGCGAAAGAGAGGCGCGCGGGGAACACCGCGGCCAGGAGCAGGGCCGTGAGCGCAAATTTCCGCATGAAGGGGCCTCCTCCGGGAAGATCGGCGGATCGGGCTTCCGGGCTTGCCCGCGGATTGTGGCAGAAGGGCAAAAAAAAGGCAACGCCCGCGGGGCGGGCGTTGCCGGAGGAGACAGGCTTCGTTTGCGGGGATCGAATCAGCCGGGAATGGAGACCGGCGCGTACTTGCCGATGTAATTCAAGGTTTCCTCGTACTTGCTCCTCATGTCGACGGTTCCCTTGTCGATGTCCTTCTTCTGGGGCGACCACTCCGTCGGACACTCGTTGCGCAGCTGCTCGATCCGGGCCTGCATGTCGGCGAGGAGGATGTTCAGATCCTGGACGTTCTGGAGGATCTTCTCGCGCTCCTTGCTGCCCAAGCTTTCCACCTTGCGCGTGAGATCGTACATCTTCGCCTTCCAGGCGGTGAGTTCCATCTCCATTCCCTTGCAGTAATCGATCACGTTCATCGGAGACCTCCTTTTGGAATCCGGGTCATCGGGTTGGAAGCGACGATCCTCAAACGAGGGTGTCCAACACTAAGCCCCGCAAAGGCCTTGTCAAGGGGAGGAGGCGAGCCCGGGAAGATCCGGGAGGAAACAGACGGGTCGCGGGCGGGGGGAAAAGCGCTCGGGGGGGGAGACGGCCCCCCCCGCCGCGGCGGCGATCGCCAGGAGCATCCCCCGGAAGACCGCCCGGTGGACGGGCTCGAGCAGGCTGCAGTAGAGCAGCCCCGCAAGGCCGCGGGGGAGAAAGCGCGAGATCAGGCGCAGCTCGCAGCATCCCCCCGCGCCCTCCTCGATTTCGAGCTCGAAGAGCGCCTCCCCCGGGGCCTTCATCTCGGAGAGCAGGCACAGCCGGCGCGGGGGCTCGACGGCGAGCACGCGCCAGAAATCGAAGCGCAGCCCCGGGGCCGGCCCGCCCGCGGGCGCCGAATCCGCAAGCCCCCGGCCCCCGAGCTGGCGGTCGATCGCCCCCCGCAACCGCCACAGGGGGCCGAAAGCGAAATAGCCCCCTTTCCCGCCCAGGCGCGAGAGGACCCGCCAGAGGCCCTCCGCCTCCGCCCGGACCCGCAGGCGGTAGGCGATCTGCAGGCGCGTCCCGCCGGCGTAATCGGCATCCCCGCAGTAGGGCCACTCGAAGGGCAGCAGCCCGCCGTCCGGCCCCCAGCAGGAGTTCCAGAGCTCCTGGGGAAGCCGCTCGAGGGCGAGCCGGATCGCCTCGCGGCAGGAGAGCAGCCGCTGCGGGACGACTTCGCGGATGCGCGTCTCGCGGCACACGGCATCGCTCGTCAACCCCTCCGCGAGCGGCAGCGCGATCGCCCGCGGGACCGGGGTGACGAGGTGGATCCAGAGCGCGGAGAGCCGCGGCGAGAGGACCGGCACGGGCAGGATGAGCCGCCGCCGCAACCCCGCCTCCTCGGCGTAGATGCGGAAGAGTTCCTCGTAGGTGATCCGATCGGGGCCGCCGATGTCGAAGGAGGCGCCCGCCGTCCCCTCGCGCTCGAGGCAGCCGGTGAGATAGCCGATGACGTTGGAGATGGCGATCGGCTGGTTCTGCGAGCGGACCCAGCGCGGGGTCGTCATCACCGGCAGGCGCTCGACGAGGTAGCGCAGGATCTCGAAGGAGGCCGAGCCCGAGCCGAGGATCATCGGCGCGCGGAGCTCGGTCACGGGGACGCTGCCGGCGGAAAGGATGCGCGCGACCTCGAGGCGCGAGGCGAGGTGGTGGCTCAAGGGGCCGCCCGTCTCCGCGGCCAGCCCACCGAGATAGAGGATCCGCCGCACCCCGGCGGCGGCCGCGGCGGAGGCGAGGTTGCGCGCGGCCGCGCGGTCGGCCTCGGCGAACCGGCTCCCCTGGGCGATCATCGAATGGACGAGGTAGAAGACCGCCTCGCAGCCGGAGAGGGCCGCGGTGAGCGAATCGCGATCGAGGAGATCCCCGCGCACGGGCTCGATTCCGGGCCGGCCGTACCAGGGACGCCGGGCGAGCTTTTCGAGCGAGCGCGCGAGCGCCCGCACGCGATGGCCGCAGGCGAGGAGCGCCGGCACGAGGCGCCCGCCCACGTAGCCGGTCGCCCCGGTGACGAGCACCGGGGCCTTCACGGGCCGGCCTCCCGTCCCGCGGCCTCGGCCTCGAGGATGGCGGCGAGCAGCCGCTCCTCGTCGACCGGGACCGCAAGGTTGTGGGCGGCCCCTCCCGGCTCGCAGGTGCGCCGCAGCCCTTCGCGGAAGCCCGGGTCGTCGACAGGGCGGAGGCCCAGGTCGGCCATCGTGGTCGGAAGGCCGAGATCGAGGAAAAGCCGCCGGAGCAGGCGGAACTCCTCGCGCTTTCCCTCGAGGCAGGCCTGGACGAGGAGCCCCCAGCCCACGACCTCGCCGTGGAGATGCCGACGGATCTCGGGCAGGACCGTGAGGCCGTAGAGCAGCCCGTGGGCGAGGGCGACGCGGAAGGTCCGGCCGCCCACGCCGCCGATCATCCCGGCGAGCAGCAGGTTGCACTCGATCACGTGCTCGACGGCGGCCGTCGCTTTCCCCGCCCGGGCGTCCGCGCAGGCCTGCCTCGCCTCCCGCAGGAGGATCTCGCGCGCACGGGTCGAGAGGTCCATCGCCGCCTGCAGCGCGGGGGCGGGGGCGGGGTCGCGATCGAAGGTGGGCTTGCCTTCGGACCACTTGGCGAGCGTGTCGGCGATCCCGGCCGCGATCAGCCGCGGGGGGGCGGCGGCCACGACGGCGGAGTCGACGAGCACGAGCTCGGCCGCCTTGCCGTCGATCAGGCCGGTGCGGATCCCCCCCTCGTAGAGGACGGAGAGCGAGGAGGTCGCGGCGCAGGTGGCCGCGCTCGTCGGCAGGGTGACGAGCGGCAGCCCGAGACGGCCGGCCGCGGCGCGAGCCGTGTCGAGGGCTTTCCCGCCGCCCGTCCCCACGATCACGTCCGCCCCGGCGGCGGCCGCGGCCGCGGCCACGCGCTCGATCTCGGCCGGGCTGCACTCCACCCCGAAACGCAGGAAGAGGGGCTCGAGGCCGAGCGGGGGGGCGGCGGCCCGGATCGCCGGGCCGACGATCCTCTCCACGGTCTCGTCGGCCAACAGCAGCGGCCGGCGGCCGAAGGCGCGGATCGCCCCGGCCGCCTCGGCCAGGGCGCCGGGCTTCTGCACATAGCGCTTGGGTCCGAGGAAGAGGTCTTCCATGGGCGCGAGGTTCCTCCCGTCAGGCGTGGTTTCGCAGTTTGAGGGCGATCGGGTGCGGGTTGAGGTAGACCTGGTCCCGGAGGTAGGGCTGGTCGTACTTGCGCACGTAATGGTTGAGGAGCGTCACCGGGACGATCAGCGGCAGGTACTCGCGGCGGTAGCGGTCGAAGACCTCGAGCAGCTCCTGCTTCTCGTCGGCCGTGAGCTGGCGCTTGAAGTAGCCGAGGATGTGCTGCAGCACGTTCAGGTTCTTGCGCACCGTCGTCCGCGTGCGCAGCGCCTCCATGAGGAGCTTTTCGTAGTCGCGGTAGAGCTCGGCGGGAGGCTGACGCTTGCCTTCAGCGACGAGTTTGCCCATGGCGCGGGCGACGGCGGGGCTGTGGGAGAGGATGAGGAGCTTGTGGCGGGTGTGGAAATCGACGAGGTTCGACAGGCGCTTCGGCAGGGCCAGCGTTTCGCGCCAGCGTTTCAGGGTGAAGATCTGCTCGATGAACATCTCGCGCAGCTTGGGGTCGTTCAGGCGGCCCTCCTCCTCGACCGGCAGCAGGGGGAAGTGGCGCGTGAAGGCGGCGGCGAAGATGCCCACCCCCTTCTTCTCGGGCATCCCCTTCTCGTTGTAGACCTTGACGCGCAGCAGCCCGCTGCTCGGGGAGTCGCTCTTGAAGATGAAACCGCAGAGGTTTTCGCTCTCGAGCTCGCGCACGCGGCGCTCGGCCCAGCGTTTCATGCGTTCCGTGTGGTCGACGCCGCTGCGGGTGGTCACGACGCGCGGGTTTGCCGGGTCGCCGACCAGGCGCAGGCTCTCGCGCGGGATGGGGAAGCCCGCCTCGACCTCGGGGCAGACCGGGACGAACTCGAAGTACTCGCCGAGGGTCCCGGTGATGTAGCGGTCGTGCTTGTGGCTGCCGTCGTAGCGGACCGGCTGGCCGAGAAGACAGGCGCTGATGCCGATGCGGATGCGTTCGTCCATGGCGTATTCCTCCGCCGGGCTTGGCCGCAGGCGGCGGGGGGATTCCGCCGCCCGGCCCTTTCTGATATCATATTCGCCGTCGCAAGGACATCGACGGGGGGCCGTCCCGCCGAAATCCCCCGGGGAGCCAGGAGGAAGGGGACATGCTCGCGGAGATGACCCGGCTGATCCGGGAACGCGACCTCTGCGTGCTCGCGACCGTCGAGGGCGACCGGCCGTACTGCTCGCTCATGGCCTACGCGCCGGACCCGGAAGGCAGCGAGCTCTACCTCGCCACCCTGCGCGCGACGCGAAAGTACCGCAACCTTCTCGCCAACCCCGCCGTGAGTCTGCTGATCGACACCCGCGAGACCCGCCCCCGCGAGGAGGCGCTCGCCCTCACGATCGAGGGGGAATGCCGCGTGATCGAGGAGGCGGAGCAGCGCGCGGCGGCCTGCCGGCTGCTCGCCGCCGCCCATCCCCACCTCGCCTCCCTCCTCGCCTCCCCCGAGACGGCGGTCCTCGCCGTCCGCCCGCAGCGGCTTCTGCTGCTCAAGGGGGTGCACGAGGCGCACTACGCCGAGCTGCAACCCCCGCCGGGCGGATCGCCCCCGCAGAGCTCCCCTCCGCCCACGGTCACGATGCCGAGATAGCCGTCGACAGCGAGCGCGTCCCCCGTGCGGATCCGGCGCACCGCCTCGGGGACCCCGGTGACGCAGGGGATGCCGTACTCGCGGGCGATGATCGCCCCGTGGATCAGCATCCCCCCCCGGCGCTCGACGATCGCGGCGGCAAGCGGGACGACGTGCGTCATCCGCGGGTCGACGGCGTCGCAGACGAGCACCTCGCCTGCGGTGAAGCGCTCGAGGTCGTCGGGGGAGCGGATCACCCGCGCCGGGCCGCGGGCGAAGCCCGGCCCGGCGGGCTGCCCCCGGAGCTGGCGCGGCCGGATGGAAGGGTCTCCCTCCTCTTCGCCGGCCTCGGCCGGGGGCGCGGGCGCCGCCGCCGCCGCGAGCACCCGCTCGAGGGCCGCCGCTTCCCCGGCCCCCGCGGCGAGCCGGCGCCGGCCTTCGGCCTCGGCCTCCCGCAGGCGGGCCTCGATCCGCCCCACATGCAGGTTGTCGTCGTCGCGCAGGCGCCAGCTCGCCCGGGCGAGATCGAGGAGTTCGGCCGCCTCCCCGCGCCGCTCCGGCGGAAAAGAGGCGAGGAACGCCTCCTCGAGGCGGGAGGCGTCGGCCGCCTCGGGGCGGGGCGCCGCCGCCGGCCGCCGGGCCATCTCGCGCAGAAGGCGGGCAAGCGGCTGGAGCGCGCCCGCGCAGAGCGCCCGGCCGCCCAGCTCGCAGGTGAAATCGCCGAAGCGCCGCAGAAAGGCCTCGAGTTCCCGCTGGAAGTCGGCTGCGGCTTCGGCGCAGTCGCCGGCGTCGAGGCAGCAGGCGAGTTCCGGGCGCTCGCGCACCGCCGCGGCCAGCCGGGCCAGCGCCCGGTTCCGCTCGAGACTCAGCAGCCCCCCCTTTCGCAGCAGGGATGTGAATTCGTAAGGGTCCCCGGGTTTGAGCCGCTCGTTGTAGACCTCGCCGAAGAGGCGCATCCCGTGGGCGAAGGGGATGAACTCGGCGTCGTAGATCTCCTGCCAGCGGCGACGGATCGCCCGCCGCCGCTCGATCTCGGCGACGAGTTCCGCATCCGACAGCCGCGCAAGGTCGACGGCGGCGAGCTCGGCCGCGGTGCGTTCGGCCTCCGGGATCCTCCGCCCCTCGATCTCCGCCCGCAGCCGCTTCAGGTTCTCGAAGCTGCGGCGCAGCCCCAGGTACCACGAGCGGGCATCCTCCCCCTCGCCGCCGCGGCGTGCCGTGGTCGGCCGCGACTGCAGGAGCAAAAGCTCCCGCCCGCGGCGGGTCCACTCGATGTCCTGGGGTTCGCCGAAATGCTCCTCGGCCCGCCGCGCGAGCTCCACCACCGCGAGCACCTCCGTCGGGGAGAGCGGCGGGGTGCCCGCCAGCGCCGCGGGAAGATCCTCGAAGCGCGCCCCTTCCGGGGCGGCCACCAGGCGCCGGCGGCGCTGCGGCGGGGGCTGATGTTCCAGGATCCGCGGCGGCGTGCGGTCGACGAGCCAGCGGTCGGGGGCGACCGACCCGTCGACCACGGCCTCGTTCAGGCCCCAGGCCGCCTCGACTACCGCCTGGCCGGGGGCGGCGGGGTTCCGGGAGAAGCAGACCCCCGAGACCTCGCCGACCGCCATCTCCTGGACGATGACGGCCATGGCGCTCCTTTCCGGGTCGAGGCCGAGTTCGCGGCGGTAGAGGAGCGCGGCGTCCGACCAGAGGGAAGCCCAGACGAGCCGGATCCGCTCGAGCGTCGCGTCGACACCGGAGACTTGCACGAAGGAGGCGTGCAGGCCGGCGAAGGAGGCCCCCGCCGTATCCTCCTCGAGCGCCGAGGAACGCACCGCGACCGGCCCGTCGCCGAAACGGCGCGCGAGCCCCTCGCGGAGCCCGGCCTCGAGTTCCGGGGGGAAAGGGTGGCGCAGGAAGAGGCTGCGGATCCGTGTCGCGCAATCCCAGAGCTCCTCCCAGCGCATCTCGGCGAAGTCCTTGCGCGCCAGCTCGAGGCCGATGCGTTCGGAGAGCCCGCGGAAGGCGCAAAACCGGCGGTAGGCCTCGGCCGGAAGGCAGAGGAAATCGGGCACGCGGAAACCGGCGCGCCTGAGCCCCGCCAGGCGAAGCGCCTTGCCCCCCACCCGGGGCCGATCCTGCGGCCCGATCGCCTGCGGCGCAAGAAGCCCCCTCATGGCTCGATGGCGATTTCCGTGACTTCCTGGAAGCGGCGCACGAGGATGTACCGCCGGATGCCGACGGCGAAGACGGCGCAGGTGGGCGCCTGCGCGAAGTCTTCGAGCGCGGGGTGCCGGGCGAGGAACCGCGCGACCGCCTCGGAGCGGCCCTCCCCCGCAAGCTCCCGGGCCTCGCCGATCCCGGTCGCGGCCGAGGCGACGGCGAGGTCCGCGGCGCGGTTCCGGCTGTCGGCGACGAGAAGCGCCACGCGCGGGTTGCTCTTCAGGTTCTCGTACTTGCGGGTCGAGCGCGGGGTGAGGAAGAAGAGGGTCGCGAGGCTCTCCCCCGGGGCGAAGGCCACGAGATTCGCATAGGGCTGGCCCTCCCGTTCGGTGGCGAGGACGGCGAAGCGCTCCGCGGCGAGCAGCCGCCGGAGAACCTCGCGGGCCTCGGCGGGATCACCCCCGGCCGGGGAGGCCGCGGGGCGGCTCACGGGCGGTCCCCCCCGCCGATCAGGGGCAGCTCCTTTTCGACCGCGAAGTAGACCAGGAATTTCGGCTCGCCGTCCTCGTCGGCGTAGGTGCGGCGCTTGATCTGCCGGATCAGCTCGGGGTTCTGCTCTTCGCGGACTTTTTTGAGGAAGAGCCGCTTTCCCTGGTAGCCGGTGGTGCGCTCGATGAAGAGAAAGGTCGCGTAGGGGTTGGACTGCAGGTTGTGGTGGGTGAGCCGGTCGCGCATGATGAAGGCGAGGGTGCCGTCGGGCATCACATGCGGCCGGGCGTAGATCGCGGCGTCGACCCGGCCCGTGCCGTCGGCGGTGGCAAGCACGCCGGTTCCCTTGGTCTCCTCGAAATAGTCCTGCAACGACATCGCATGGTCCTCCCTTCGATCCGAGGGGATCAGGGTCCATAGTAAATTCGCTTTCGCGGGGACGCAACCCTTGCGGGTTGACTCAGCGCGAGGCGTGGGTGGTGAGCAGGACCCCGGCCGTGACCAGGACCGCCCCGGCGAGCAGCGAGGGGGTGATCGGCTCGGCGAGAAAAACGGCGGCCAGCAGAACGGCGAACACCGGGACGAAGTTGATGAAGAGACCGGCGCGCACCGGCCCGATCCGCAGGATGCCCTCGTAGTACCAGAGAAAGCCGATCGTGGTTCCGCAGAGGCCGAGGTAGACGATGCAGCCCCAGGCGGCCGGGGAATAACCGGCCGCGGCGTGCACCCCCTCGGCCACGGCGAAGGGCAGAAGGGCGAGCGCCCCCGCGATCGAACTCCAGGTGACGGCCGCCAGGGGCGAAAGCGTCCCCATCGCCTGCTTGCCCAGAAGCGAATAGGCGACCCAGGAGGCCACACACAGCAGAATGCTCGCCTCGCCCGCCCCGAAGCCGCCGCGCAGGCCGGCGAGGAGATCCCCCCGGGTGATCACGGTCACGGCCCCCAGCACCGAGATCAGGATCCCGGCGATCTTGCCGGCGTTCAGGCGCTCGCCGAAGAAGAGGGCCGCGCCGAGGGCGATGCCGATCGGGTTGTTGGCGATGAGCACCGCGGCGCGTCCGGCCTCGATCCGCTTGAGCCCGAGGAGGAAGAAGACGTTGTAGAGAAAGACGCCCGTCAGGCCCAGGAGGAGCACCTGGCGCAGGGCCTTCGGTCCGCCGGGCGGCCGGAGCCCCTCGCGCAGGCCGAGGACCAGGGCGAGCGAGGAGCCGGCGACGAGAAAGCGGAGGAAAGCGCCGCTGAAGGGTCCGACCTCGGCGGCGAGGATCCTGCCGGCGACGAAGGTCCCCCCCCAGAAGAGGGCGGTGAGCAGGAGCTTGATCGTGATCATCCGTGCGGGCCCCCCCGGCTGTCTTGCGGTTCATGGCGGGCCAAGGGGGGATAGCACGGGACCCCCCCTCTGTCCAACGCCCTCCGGCCGGCTTGCCGCCGGGGACCCGCTCCGATATAAAGGCGCCATCCCCTTTTCCCGGAGGCCGCCATGCTCGATTTCCGTCTGAGCCCCGCCCAGGAAGAACTGCGCCGCAGAGCCCGCGAATTCGCGCTGCAGGAAATCCTGCCCGTCGCCTGGAAATACGACCGCCTCGGGGAAACCCCCCTCGGGCTGCTGCGCCGGGCGCGCGAGGCCGGCCTGATGAATGCCGACATCCCCCGCGAATACGGCGGGCAGGGCCTGGGGCTGCTCGAAAACGTCCTCATCACCGAGGAACTCGCCGCCGCCTGCGCGGGGCTGGCGACCTCGATCTTCGACAACTCCCTCGGTATGGAGCCGCTGCGGCTGTGCGCGAACGAGCCCCTCAAGCGCCGCGTCTTCGCGGAGCTCCTTTCCGGCTTCAAGCTGATCGCCTTCGCCACCTCGGAGCCGACGCTCGGCTCCGATGTCGCCGGCATCCGCTGCCTGGCCCGCCGCGACGGGGACGGCTGGGTGCTGAACGGCACCAAGTTCTGGGTGACCAACGGCGGGATCGCCGACTACTTCTCGATCTTCGCGACCGTCGACCCCAAGAGCCGCCACGAGGGGATCTGCGCCTTCCTCGTCGAGCGCACGCAACCCGGGGTGCGCGTCGGCCGGCCCATCCCCAAGCTCGGCCAGCGGGGCTCGAACACGGCGGGGGTGCACTTCCGAGAGGTTCGGGTCCCGGCCGAAAACGTGCTCGCCCCGCCCGGCCAAGGCTTCGCGCTGGCGATGAAGACCTTCGCCCGCACGCGGCCGGCGATCGGCGCCTTCGCCGTGGGCGCGGCGCGCTCGGCGATGGAGTTCGCCGCCGACTACGCCCGGCGGCGCCAGGCCTTCGGGACGCCCATCGCCCGCTTCCAGGCGATCCAGCACAAGCTCGCCGACATGTTCCAGAAGGTGGAAACGGCGAGGCTCCTCGTCTGGAGGGCGGCCTGGGAGGCCGACCGGGGGGGCGACCCGACGATCGCGGCCTCGATCGCGAAGCTCTACGCGAGCGAGGCCGCCTTCCAGGTCGCCGACGAGGCGCTGCAGATCTTCGGCGGCTACGGGTACACGACACTCTTCCCGGTGGAGAAGATCCTGCGCGACTGCCGCCTCTTTCGCATCTACGAGGGAACGAGCGAAATCCAACGCCACATCCTCGCCGGGCACGTGCTCGAGGCCTACCGGCCGGTCATGCCCCCTCTCGAGGGGCTCGCCCTCGAGGGGCGGGAGGAGGCCGCCGGCGCACCGGCGGCGCGCCGGGCCTGGCGCTGCCGCATCTGCGGCCACGTGCACACCGGTGAAGAGCCGCCCGCGGAGTGCCCGGTCTGTTTCTTCCCCGCCTCGGCCTTCCAGCCGGTCTGAAGCCGGGGTAAACCCGGGCGCGGCTCCTTCGTCTAACCGGGGTAGAGTCGAGGGACTCGATCGCCGGGATCAGGCGGAGGAACCGATGAAACGACCGCTGGTCTTCTTTGCCGCCCTGCTTCTGCTGCTGCTCGCTCTGCCGTGGGTCGGGCACGCGGGTCACCGCACCCGCACCTATGTCCACCTGGGCTTCTGGTTCGGCCCGGCCGCGGTGTGGGCGCCGCCGCCGGTGTGGGTCGCCCCGCCGCCGGTGTGGGTCGCCCCGCCGCCCCGGTTCTACGCTTCCCCGCCCACGGGGTACGTCGAGCGCGGCCGGAGCGACGAGGACTACTGGTTCTACTGTGAAAACCCGCGGGGCTTTTACCCCTATGTCCGCTCCTGCCCGGGGGGCTGGATGCGGGTCGTCCCGGACACGGTTCCCCCCGGCTGGTGAACCTGCGGAGTGACCGATGAGCGTGCGCAACGGGGTCCTGGCGGCGTTTGCGGCCTGGTGGGCGGTGGGATGCGCGACCCTCCCGCCCGGGCCGAGCGTTCTCGTAATGCCGGGGAGCGGCAAGAGCTTCGAGGCCTTCCAGAACGACGACGCCGTCTGCCGGCAGTGGGCGGAAAACCGTTCCGGCTGGCGGGCGAACGAGACGGTGAACGAGAATCTCGCCGCCGGCGCCGTGGCCGGAGGGGCTCTGGGCGCGGCCGCGGGTGCTCTGATCGGGGCCGCCTCGGGGAACGCCGCGACCGGAGCCGCAATCGGCGCGGGCGCCGGCCTGCTCGCCGGCTCGGCGATGGCCCACGACCGGGCCTTCGCCGCCGGCTGGGAGGTCCAACGCCGCTACGACCAGGCCTACCAGCAGTGCATGTACGCGAAGGGCAACCGGGTCCCGGCGGCCGCCGAGCGGCCCGCGCCGCGGGCAAGCCGCCTGCCGCCGCCCCCGCCTTACCGCCCGGGCGCGGCGGGCCCGCCCCCGCCGCCGCCCTATCCCGAAGCCTCCTCCGGGCTCGTCTACTGAAGAGCCGCGACCGGCGCGCGGGGGCCGGAGAATCCCCGATGCGCTTCAGCCCCCCGAGGCCGGGGAATCCCCGGCCTCGGCCTCCCGCACCAGCGCCGCGAGCACGGCGGCGATCACCTCCTCGGCCCGTGCCGCGGGAATCCTGACCGAGGCCGCCGCGCGGTGCCCCCCCCCGCCGAAGCGCGCCAGCAGCCGCCCGGCGTGAACGGTACAGCCGCGGTGGACGATGCTGTGGCCGACGTGCAGGGAGACGAGCGATCGCCCCTCATCGGCCCAGCGCATGCGCAGGCTGACGACCGTTTCCGGGTAGAGGCAATAGACGAGAAAGCGGTTTCCGGCCACCGGCGGGCCGCTCTCCCGGAAATCGCTCACCGCCACCCGGCCCACCCGCCGCGTGCAGGCGCGAAGTTGCCTCTCGTATTCGCGATGCGCCGCGAGCACCTCGCGGCAGGCCTCCCCGACGAGCGGGTCGGCCGCCGCCCGGGAAAGGCCCCCCTCGCGGAGCAGCCGCACGAGGTGATTCCAGTAAGCCTCCCGCCTCCCCCGCTCGGGGGCGAGGGTGAGGGAAAGAAGCAGCGGGAAACAGCTGCCGGGGTCGAGGATCTCCTCGCAGGAGAGATCGGCCGCATCGATCCGGTCGGCCCAGAAGACGAGCTCCGCGTAATCCCGGGTAAAGCGGCCGGCGAAATGGTCGTAGACGTTGCGCGCCGCCGAGGGGCTCAGGCGGAAGAGGCCCGGCGGAGGGGGCTCGATGCGGTTGGTGGCGTGGTGGTCGAACCACAGGCTGCCGGCCGGGTGCCAGGGAAGGTTGGCGATGACGTCGCCCGGCTGCACGCGCGGCGGATCGGCCGAGAGTTCCTCGGGCTCGAGCCAGGCGATCGTTTCGGTCCGATCGAGGGCGTCGCCGAGGAGCGCGGCGCAGACGACGCCGTCGAAGTCGGCTCGGGTGACGATGCGCATGGGAGAGGCGGGCGGCCGCGGGCGGCGGCCGCCCTCCCTTTTACCGGCCGCAGATCAGGGCGACCTCGACCCGCAGGCCCCGCGGCAGACGCGCGGCCTGGACGGTGACCCGTGCGGGGGGGTCGGCCCCGAAGTAGGAGGCATAGACGCGGTTGAAGGCGGCGAAGTCCTCGAGGTCGCTCAGGAAACAGGTCGCCTGGAGGGCGTCGGCCAGCCGGAAACCCGCCGCCTCGACCACGGCCTTCAGGTTCTCCATGACCCGCCGCGTCTGCTCCTCGACTCCCCCCGCGACCGGCTCCCCGGTTGCGGGGTCGAGGGCGAGCTGCCCCGAGACGAAGAGGAGGTTTCCCAGGCGCACCGCCTGGGAATACGGCCCGATCGCCTGGGGCGCTCCGGCGGCGGCGACGATCTCCTTCACCGTTCACCTCGCTTTCCGCACCGCCTCGGCCAGGACCGGGGCGAACTCGAGCAGGTCGGCCACCACCCCGACCTGGGCCACCTGGAAGATGGGGGCCTTGGGGTTCTTGTTCACGGCGACGATGAAGGGGTTGCCCTTGATGCCGCCCATGTGCTGGAAGGAGCCGCTGATCCCGAGGGCGAGATAGACCTTCGGCTTCACGGTCTTGCCCGAGGTGCCCACCTGGCGGCTCTTGTCGAGCCATTTGGCGTCCACGACCGGCCGCGAACAGGAGACCACTGCGCCCAGGGCCTCGGCGAGCTCCTCGGCCACGGGCAGGTTCTCCTTGTCGCCGATGCCGCGCCCGACCGAAACGAGCACATCCTCCTTGGTGATGTCGACATCGCCCACCTCGGCGGCGACCACCTCGAGGAAACGCCGCCGCGCGGCGGTCCCCGTCACGTCGGCGGAGCGGTCGACCACCCGGCCCGCCGCGGGGAGCTCACCGGCCGCGGGAAAGCAGCCGGAGCGCAGCGTGATCACCGCGCCGCCCGCGAGATCGCAGGCGACGTGCGTGCTCACCTGGCCGTTGAACTCCTGGCGGACCCCGCGCAGCAGCGTCCCCTCGATCCCTTCGAGGGCGACGATGTCCGGCAGATAGGCGGCGTCGAGCTTGACCGAAAGCCCCGGGGCGAGATCCATGGCGAGCGTGTTGTGGGGGAACAGGACGACCGCCCCGCGCGGCAGCACGCGCGCGAGCAGCGGCCGCAGGATCTCGGCGTTCGGGTAGGCGAGATCCGGGTGGGCGAACTTCCAGACTTCGGCGAAAAAGCGGCCCGCCTCGGCGCACACCCCCTCGAGGCCGGCCCCGTCGCCGGCGACGAGCGCGGTGACGGCGGCGCCGGGGAAGAGCCGAGCCGCCGCGGCGGCCAGCTCGGGGGCGGCGTCGTCGATGCGGGAATTCGCATGGGGGATGAAGGCGAAGACCTGCGCTGCCATCACTTGAGCCCTCCTTTGGCTTTCAGCAGATCGACCAGCCGGGCGGCGATTTCCTCGGGGCTGCCCTGCAGGATCTCGGCCCCCGCGCCGGCAGGGGGCACGAAGTAGTCGAGTTTGCGCACCCGGCAGGCGGCGCGGCCGACCCGCGCGGAGTCGATCCCGAGATCGGCGGCGCCGAGCACGGGGATCTCGACCGAGGCCACCTTGCGGATGCCGCGGATGCCGACGTAGCGCGGCTCGTTGATCCCCGTCTGGATCGAGAGCACGCAGGGCAGCTCGATCTCGCTCAGCTCCTGGTTTCCGCCCTCGATCTCCCGGCCGATGCGGAGCTTTTTCCCCTCGAGGACCTCGATCCGGTTGACCAGCGAGGCGTAGGGCCAATCGAGCAGCGCGGCGAGCATGCCGCCCACCTGGCCGGCGCCGTCGTCGGCCTGAGCGCCGCAGAGGACCAGATCGTAGCTTCCGCGCGCGACGGCGGCCCGGAGGATCTCGGCGATCCCCCGGCCGTCGGAGCCCTCGAAGGCGGGGTCGGTCAGCATCAGCCCCTGCTGAGCGCCCATCGCCATCTCGCGCCGCACGACCTCCTCGTCGTCGGCGGAGCCGACGGTCGCCACCGTCACCGTGCCCCCGGTCCGCTCGGCGATCTGGATCGCCTCCTCGACCGCGTAGTTGTCCCACTCGTTCACCGAGTAGACGAGATCCTCCCGCCGGATGTCGGTCCCGTCGGGTCGGACTTCGATCTCGTTTTCGGCCGTGTCCGGGACCCGCTTGACGCATACCAGAATGTTCATGCCGTGCCTCCCTGTCCGTTCGCCGTGCTTCGCCCGCCCGCGCGCGCGAGGCACCGGTCGACGAGTTCGCAGAGATCGACCGCCTCGAGTTCTCCCTCCAGGCCGGCCACCTTGATCGCATCCTCCAGATTCACGAGGCAGAAGGGGCAGGCGGCGACGATCAGCTCGGCGCCGGCCGCCTTGGCCATCTTCACGCGCACGACCCCCATGCGCATCTCCTCCTCGGGCTCGTAGAAGAGCATCAGGCCCCCGCCGCCGCAGCAGAAGGAGCGGTCGCGGCAGTCGCCTTCCATCTCGACCCGGCGCAGCCCGGGCAGAAGGTCGATCACCTGCCGCGGGGGTTCGTAGAGGCGGTTGTGGCGCCCGAGGTAGCAGGGGTCGTGGTAGACGCAGGTGCGCACCCCGTCGCCGGCGGGGGCGAGCGCAAGCCGTCCGGCGCGCAGCGCCTCGAGGATCACTTCGCTCGCGTGGCGCACGGGCGGCAGCCCCGCGTAATCCTTGCGCAGCGCGTTGTAGGCGTGGGGGTCGGTCGTCACGATCCAGCGCGCGCCCGTCGCCCGGATGGCCTCGGTGTTGTGCTCCTTCAGGCTCTGGAAGAGCATCTCCTCGCCGAAGCGGCGCACCTCGTGGCCGGAGTCCTTCTCGTCCTTGCCGAGGATGCCGAAGTCGACGCCCGCCGCGCAGAAGACCCGGGCGGCGGCCTGGGCGATCTTCTGCATGCGGTCGTCGTAGGAGGTGATGCTGTCGACGAAGTAGAGCGCCTCGGCCTCCTCGCCCTTCTCGAAGAGCTTGACGCGGCAGCCCTCGCCCACCCCGAGGGTCCAGTCGCCGCGCTTCTTCTCCATCTTCCCCCAGGGGTTGCCGCGCTTTTCGAGCGCCGCGAGCGGCTTCTGCAGCGACTGCGGCACGAGCCCGTCGTCCACCATGCCGCGCCGCAGGTCGACCATCTTGTCGATGTACTCGATGCCGAGCGGGCACTCCTCCTCGCAGGCCCCGCAGGTCGTGCAGGACCAGATCTCGTCCTCGGCGTAGATCCCCCCGATCAACGGCTCGGTCGCCGCGGCGATCGGGCCGCGCACGGGATAGCGCCGGAAGCAGAGATCGCGCGCCTTGATCGAGATGAAGCGCGGCGAGAGGGGGCGCCCGACGCGGTTCGCGGGGCAGCGGTCCGAGCAGCGCCCGCAGTCGGCGCAGGAGTAGAAATCGAGCATGTGCTTCCAGGTGAAGTCCTCGAAGCGCTTGACGCCGAAGGATTCGAGCCGGTCGAGTTCCTCGTCGCCCACCCCGTGCCGCACGGGTTTCACCGTGCCGGGGTCGAGCCGCATGAAGAAGACGTTGAAGAGCGAGGTGACGACGTGGAAGTGCTTGCCGAAGGGGAGAAAGCACAGGAAGAAGAAGAAGGCGAAGTCGTGGACGGCGTAGGCGGCGAGGTGGAGCGCCTGCAGCGCCTCGCGCGGGGCGGAGGAAAGGAGCCGCGCGAAGGCCCAGGGGAGGGTCAAGGGCAGCAGAGCGTGTGTCTCCCGGCCGAGCTGCCGCTCGGCGGCGAGGAGGCTCGCCTCGAAGATCCCCTCGCTGACCAGCAGGGTGGCGATCAGCCCGAGGACGAGGATCGCCTCGGGGGTGTGGTCCTTGCCGTATCGCGCGGGCACGGCATAGCGGGCGGGCCGGAAGACGAGGCGGCGCACGGCGAGGATCACCACGGCGACGAGGACGGCCGTGGCGGCGATGTCCTTCAGGGCGCGGTAGGCCGCGCCGAAGGCCCCCCCGAAACCGGGCAGCACGAAGCCCTCGACGAAGCCGAGCACGACGAGCTCGAGCGAGCGCGCCGCGAGGATGAGAAAGCCGAAGAAGACGACGATGTGGAGCACGCCCGCCAGGAAATAGCGCGGCTGGCGCGCCTGGGCGAGCCAGAGGCGGAAGACGGCCGCGAGACGCTCCCCCCAGCGGTTGAAGCGGTCGTCGGGGGCCGCCCGCCGCAGGGGTTCGAGCCGGCGCCGGATGATCCGGGCGAAGAGGCCGATGCCGAGGAGGGGAACCAGGAGGAAGATCAGGCGGGCGGGAATGCCCGAGAGCGTTGCGGCGGCGGGGGGGACGAGGGCCGGTTCCATGCGTCTCCTTTGCCGGGGCCGGCCGGCCCCGGGCCGGGATTGCCGCGGGCGGCCGGCGCCGGGCTTCCGGCTGGGGAAGCCGACCGGCGTCCGCCCGCGGGTCGAGGTGCTCCTATACCACGGTCGCCGCGGACGGACAACGGCCGCCCGCGGGGGGATTCATTTGCCGCCGAAGGACTCCTCGGCCGTCTCCACGGCCGCCGGGTCCGCAGCGAGGATCGCCTGCATGCGGCCGAGGCTGACCGGGATTTCGTTGGCCAGGAACCAGCGGGCGCTCTGGATCTGCCCCTCGTAGAAGAGCGCCTCCTTGTCGCGCGCGCCCTGGGCGAGCTTCTCCGCGGCGAGCGCGGCGCGCCACAGGAGCATCCAGGCCGTGAGCACGTCGCCGCAGACCGTGAGGAAGGGGTGCGCGTAGGCGAAGGCGACCAGGACCTTCTCCGAGAGCGCCGCCGCCCCGAGGTGCATCGCCACCTCGCCCAGTTTCCCGAGCGCCTGTTCGAGGGGCGCGGCGAGCGGGGCCGTGCGCGGCTGGCGGCGGGCGAACGCGAGCGTCTTCTGGATCTCGGCCAGGAGATCCATCATCGGTTTTCCGCCGTTCAGTCCGAGCTTGCGGCCGAGCAGGTCCATCGCCTGGATGCCGTTGGTCCCCTCGTAGATCGGCGTGATGCGGCAGTCGCGCAGGAGCTGCTCCATGGGGTACTCGCGGATGTAACCGTAGCCGCCGTAGACCTGGATCCCGAGGTTGCAGACCTCGCAGGCGCGCTCGGTCACGTAGGCCTTGGCGATGGGGATGAGAAAATCGATCATCCCCTGGTACCCCTGGCGGCGCTCCTCATCGGGGGCGAGCGTCTTCAGGTCCTCGAGGCGCCCGATGTAGTAGAGCAGACTCCTCATGCCCTCGACATAGGCTTTCATCGTGATCAGCATGCGGCGCACGTCGGGGTGCTGGATGATCGGCACCGGGGGGGCGGCCTTGTCCATGGCCTTCAGCAGGTGGCGGCCCTGGATGCGCTCGCGGGCGTAGTTCACGGCGTAGAGATAGGCCGCGCTCGCGCAGGCGAGCCCCTGGGAGCCGACCAGCAGGCGCGCCTCGTTCATCATGAGGAACATCGTGCGCATGCCCTTGTTCTCCTCGCCGAGAAGCAGCCCGCGGCAGGCCCCGCGGCTGCCCAGGGCCATGGCGCAGGTCGCGTTGCCGTGGATCCCCATCTTTTCCTCGATCCCGGTGCAGACGATGTCGTTCGGCTCGCCCAGGCTCCCGTCGGGGTGGACCCAGATCTTGGGGACGAGGAACAGCGAGATCCCCGCCGTTCCGGGAGGGGCCCCCTCGATGCGCGCGAGCACGGGGTGGATGATGTTCTCGGCGAGATCGTGCTCGCCCGAGGAGATGAAGATCTTGTTGCCGGTCAGGGCGTAGGTCCCGTCCGGCCGCCGCACGGCCGAGGTGGTGAGGGCTCCGACATCGGAGCCCGCCTCGGGCTCGGTGAGGAGCATCGTCCCCGTCCAGCGGCCGGTGAACATGTTCTTGAGAAACATCCGCTTCTGCTCCGGGGTCCCGAAACGCTCGATCAGCTTGCCCGCGCCGTGGGTCAGCCCCGCGTACATCATGAAGGCGAAGTTCGCCCCGTTCAGGTAGTCGGTCGCGGCCATGGCGAGCGTGTGCGGCATGCCCTGGCCGCCCCACTCGGGGTCCTCGGTCATGGCGATCCAGTCGCCCTCCCGCAGCGCGCGCCAGGCCTTGTGAAAGGACTCCGGCACGGTCACGCGGCCGGCGTCGAAGCGCGCCCCGATCCGGTCGCCGTCCTTCTGCGTGGGCAGGATCTCCTTGAGGGCGAGGTTGCGCACCTCGGCCACGACGAGGTCCACCGTCTTGCGGTTGAAGTCGGCGAACCGCTCATGCGCTGCAAGCTCCGCCACGCGCAGCTGCTCGTGGAGCACGAAATCGACATCCCGGCGGTCGGCGATCCATTGCGCCATGCCTCAGCCCTCCTCGGTTTGCGGTGTTCGGGACGCACGGTTCTCCGCGGCGGGGGGGCTCTGGGCGATCCCGTGGAGGAAGAGATCGACCAGCGGATCCGCCATGGAGACCAGATCGTAAGGTCGGCCCGAGCGCAGCCAGGAGCTGATCGTCTCCTGCACCGCGCCCAGGATCAGACGCTTGACGAGACCGGCATAGAGATCGCGGCGGAAAAGGCCCTCCTCCTGCCCCTGCTCGATGATCTCGGCGAGAATGTCCTGGTAGGTCTTCGCCATGGCGCGGATCTGCTCCTCGGCGAGACGGCTGCTCTGGTGGGTCTCGGTCTCGTAGACCACGGCCATGTCCGGGTCGCGCTGGAACTCGGCCAGATGCGCCCGGATGAGCAGCCGCAGCTTTTCGAGGCCGTTCGCCGCCCGCGCCACCTCGCTGCGGAAGCGGGCGAAGACCTGGCCGGCGCGCACGGCGAAGAACTGGATCAAGATATCGTCCTTGTTCCGGAAATAGTTGTAGATCGTCCCGTCGGCGACCCCGGCCTCACGCGCCACCTGGGCCACCGTCGACTGGTGGAAACCCTGACGGGCGAAGACGCGCACCGCGGCCTCCAGAATGCGCTGGATCTTGGCGCTGCGGTCTTCGGGATCGGGCGTGGTCATGGTTGCGTCTCATTCATGAATGAGCGTTCATTCATTAACCGGAACGAGTCGGGCTGTCAACAAAAAAACAAACTATCCCGGTGGTATCTCGTTCTGGTGGGCGGCTTTGCAAGCGGAAACAAAATTATGAATGGAGATTCATAACGCGGGCAAAAAAGCCGGCGGCGGAAGCCGCCGGGGGCTGGCGTTCAGTTCACCACGGGACGCGGCAGCATCCCGGCCCGCTCGGCGATCTCGGGCACACGGTGCTCCCACTCGATCGCCATCAGGTGCACGCCGTGCACGCCCTTCATCTCTTTCAGCTCGGCGATCTGCTCGAGGGCGATCTTGATCCCCTCCTCGGCCTGCTTGTCGCGGGGGACCCCCTGGAGCCGGGTGATGATCCCGTCGGGGACGTCCATCCCGGGCACCTTGGTCTTCATGTACTTGGCCATGCCGAGGCTCTTCATCGGCGTGATGCCGGCCAGGATGAAGACCTTTTCGGTGAGGCCCTCCTCGTTCGCCAGCCGGATGAACTCGCGGAACTTGGCCATGTTGTAGATGCACTGCGTCTGGATGAAGTCGACCCCGGCCTCGACCTTCTTCGCCAGCCGCTGGATGCGCCACTCGAAGGGATCGGCGAAGGGGTTCGCCGCCGCCCCGATGAAGATCGCCGGCCGGCCGTCCACATCGGCGCCGCTCTGGAACTTGCCCTCGTCGCGCAGCTGCTTCACCATGCGGATGAGCTGGATGGAGTCGAGATCGAAGACCCCTTTGGCGGTCGGGTGATCGCCGAAGAGGCAGTGGTCGCCCGAGAGGCAGAGCATGTTGCGGATGCCCAGGGCCGCCGCGCCGAGAATGTCGGCCTGCATGGCAAGCCGGTTCCGGTCGCGGCAGACCATCTGGTAGTTGGGCTCGAGGCCTTCCTGGATCAGGATGAGCGAAGCCGCCCAGCTCGCCATGCGCACGACCGCCGTCTGGTTGTCGGTGATGTTCACCGCGTCCACCCGGCCCTTGAGGTGGGCGGCTTTCTTGCGCACCTCCTCGGCGTGCGCGCCGCGGGGCGGCCCGAGCTCGCCGGTGAACGCGAAATGCCCCGCACGCAGGATCTTCTCCAGGTTGCTGCCCGATTTCATCATGGGTCTCACCCCTCGGTCGAAGGCGGTATCGGTGCGAGCCGACGGCGGCGGCTCAGGACTTGGCCTTTTCCGGTTTGCGGTAGCCCGGCTGGATGAGGGTCCGCGGCACGGTGTCCCTCCACTCCTGGGCCGGCGTGATGGCGCGGATGCGATCGAGCCTGCCCTGCCCCTTGAGCCGCTCGTAGATCGCATACCAGGCGCAGGGCTGCTCGGGGTCGATCTCGCAGGAGCCGCGGTTGGTCCCGCCGCAGGGACCGTTGTAGAGCCCCTTGGCGCAGAGCGTCACCGGGCAGATGCCCCCCGTGCGGTCGAGCACGCAGCGGCCGCAGGAGCGGCAGCGCTCCTCGTACCAGCCGACGTCCTGGTTGACCGCCAGCCCGCAGGTGTCCACCCCCGGATAGACGGGGATCTTCGGGAAGCGCTCGGCGAGGAACTGGATCCCCACCCCGCAGGCGAGCGAGACGATCGCCTCGTAGGACTCCGCCCGGCCGTCGAGCTGGGCGAGATACTCCCGGTCGCATTGGCGCTCGAGCGTCGTCTGACCGAGTTCGATCGGCCGGTTCTTGAGCCGCCGCGCCATGTCGATCTCGGCGACGAGCACCGCGACCTCCTTCTCGCCGCCCGCCAGGCAGACGGCGACACAGGTCCCGCAGCCGGCGACGAGCACCTTGCGGTGGCCGTCGATCATCTGCAGAATCTCCTCGAACGGTTTGCGCTTGGCAACGATCATCGCTTTCTCCTCCCGCGGCCGCCCGCAAAGAGGGGCGGGCCGCCCCGGCCCCCGGGCCTCAGGCGGCTTGCTCGATCCGGATCGAGGGTTTCGAGTGCTTGAGCGGGTTCGGCCCGAGCCGGCGGATCAGCTCGGTCATCTCCCGCGCGTAGGCGACGAAGGTGGGCGCCTCCCCCGAGGAGAGGTTGTACATCCGCACCCGGTCCGGCTCAAGGCCGATTTCCTGCAGGATCTCGCGCACGCGCTCGACCCGCTCGCGGCAGCGGAGGTTGCCCTGGTTGTAGTGGCAGGCGCCCTCGAGGCAGCCGACGCAGTAGACCCCGTCGGCGCCCCGCTGGATCGCCTGCAGCAGGTGCATCACGTCCACCTTGCCCGTGCAGGGGACGAGGATGATCTTCACGTTCGCCGGGTAGCTCAGTCGCATGGAACCTGCCAGGTCCGCGGCCGAGTAACCTCAGTATTCGCAGCAGAAGGCGATGATCGTGGGTTCGAACTCGACCATCAGGCCACCTCCTCGCTCAAGAGCGCCTCGATCTTGCAGACGATCTGCTCGTCCTCGTAGTAGCTCAGGCGGATCGTCTGCCGCGGGCAGACCGCCGTGCAGACGCCGCAGCCGCGGCAGAGAGCCTCGTTGATCTCGACCACACGGCTCTGCTCGTTGAACTGCGGCACGCCGAAGGGGCAGGAGCGCACGCAGGTCAGGCACTTGACGCAGTGCTCGGGGTCGACCTTGGCCGTGATGGCCGAAAGGCGGATCGCATCGCGGCAGAGCAGCGTCGCCGCACGCGCCGCCGCCGCCTTCGCCTGGGCGATCGCCTCCGAGATGAGCTTCGGCCCGTGGGCCGTGCCGCAGACGTAGACCCCCTCGCTCGGCATGTCCACCGGCCGCAGCTTCACGTGCGCCTCGATAAAGAAGCCCTCGGGGTTGCGGTTCACCTTCATGAGCGCGCTCAGCTCGGAGGTGTCCGCGGCGACGACCCCGGCGCTCAGCACCAGCCGGTCGGCGGCGATCTCGAGGTCCCGCTGCAGGATGGGATCGCGCACCCGCACCCGGACGGCCTCCGGGCCGAAGTCGACCTGCGGGGCGGCCTCGGGCTCGAAGCGGATGAAAATCACCCCGCGGCGGCGGGCCTCGGTGTAGTGGTCCTCGAGCAGGCCGTAAGTGCGCATGTCGCGGTAGAGGATGTAGACCTGGCTGTCGGGCGAGGTCTCCTTCAGGGCGAGCGCGTTCTTGACCGCGCTCTGGCAGCAGACCCGCGAGCAGTTTTCGTTCTTCTCGTTGCGCGAGCCCACGCACTGGATCATGACCACGGTCTGCAGGCCCGAGGTCTCCTCTCCGCGGGCGAGGAGATCGCCGAACTCGACCTGGGTCGAAACGCGCGGGTCTGCGCCGTAGCCGTACTCCGAGGGGCGGTACTCGAGGGCTCCGGTGGCGAGGATCAGCGCCCCGTGGGGGATCTTCTCCGCCGCCCCTTCCGGCCCGGCGACGACGGTCGTCTGAAAATTGCCCTTGAAGCCCTCGAAGCCGGTGATGCGCGCGGAGGTGACGACGCGGATGCGCGGGTTGTCGCGGACGCGTCCGACCAGCTCGCGGAGATAGGCCGCGATGTCCGCCCCCTCGATCGTGTGGTGGAGCCGGCGCGCGAAGCCGCCGAGTTGGGGCTCCTTCTCCACGATCACCGCCGGGAACCCCTGCTCGGCGAGCGCGAGCGCCGCGTTCATCCCCGCCACACCGCCGCCCACGACGAGGGCCTGCTTGTGGATGGGGACGGTCTTGCTCTCCAGCCGCCGCAGCGCGGCCGCGCGCGCGACCGACATGCGCACCAGCTCTTTCGCCTTGCGCGTCGCCGCCTCGCAGTCGTCGGCGTGGACCCAGGAGTCCTGGTTGCGGATGTTCGCCATCTCGAAGAGGTAGCGGTTCAGGCCGCAGGCCTCGAGCGTCTCCATGAACATGGGCGCGTGGGTCTTGGGGCTGCAGGAGGCGACCACGACACGGTTCAGGCCGTGCTCGCGGATCTTCTCCTTGATCTTCTCCTGGGTGTCCTGGCTGCAGGTGAAGAGGTTCTCGTCGGCGAAGGCGACGTAGGGGAGCTTCTCCGCGTAGGCGCGCACGGCGGGGACGTCGACGACACCGCCGATGTTGATCCCGCAGTTGCAGACGAAGACCCCGATCCGCGGCTCCTGCCCCGAGACGTCGATCTCCTCGGGCAGCTCGAGGCGCACGATGTCGCGGCCGCGGGCGGCGGCGAGATCCGCCGCCGCCGCGGCGGCCGCCGCGCTCGCCTCGGTGACCGATCCGGGGATGTCCTTGGGCCCCTGGAAGGCGCCGCAGACGTAAACCCCCGGCCGCGAGGTCGACACCGGCGCAAACGGGTCGGTCGCGGCGAACCGCGAGGGGAGCAGCCGCACGCCGATCCTCGCGGCCAGCTCCTCGGTCGCCCGCGGCACCTGCAGGCCGACCGAGAGCACGACGAGATCGTATTCCTCGACCTTGATCTCCCCCGCCTCGTCCACGTAACGCAGCGACAGGTTCCCCGTCTCCGGCAGGACGTCGACCGAGTGCACGCGCGAGCGCACGAAGCGGATGCCCTCGCGGATCGCGCGGTTGTAATACTTCTCGTAGTCCTTGCCGAAGCTGCGGATGTCCATGTTGAAGATCGTGCACTCGAGCTCCCCGTGCGCGTGCTCCTTGGCGATCATCGCATCCTTCATCGCGTACATGCAGCAGACCGAGGAGCAGTAGGAGTTGCCGCACTGGTTGTTGTCGCGGGAGCCGATGCACTGCAGCCAGGCGATGCGCTTCGGCTCGCGGCCGTCGGAGAGCCGCTGAAGGTGCCCCTGGGTGGGGCCCGTGGCCGAGAGGATGCGCTCGAACTCGAGGCTGGTGAGGACGTTGGGGCTGGTGCGGTAGCGGTAGATGTTCTCGAGGCGCGCGGGGTCGAAGGGCTCGCAGCCCGGCGCCAGGATCACCGCCCCGACCGGGATTTCGAGCGTCTCCTCCCGCTGGCCGTGGTCGACGGCCTGGGCGAGGCAGGCCTTGACGCACCGGTAGCACTCCGAGCAGACGCCGCAGCGCAGGCAGCGCGACGCCTCGGCACGGGCCTCGGTCTCGTCGTAGCCGTAGGAAACCTCGAGAAAATTGCACTCCCGCGCCGCAGGCTCCAAGCAGCGCACCGGCACCCGCCGCCGTCGCGGCTCCTCGACCCCCTCCGGCCGCACCATCTCCCAGCGCCGCGGCCGCCCCGCACGCAGATCCTGCCCGTTCAGATAGCGGTGGATGCTCTCGGCCGCCTCCTTGCCGCAGGCCACCGCCTCCACCACCGACTTCGGCCCGTAGAGCGCATCGCCCCCCGCAAACACCCAGCCGAGCGGCGTCTGCAGCGTCACCGGGTCCGCCTCCAGCCCCGGGCCCCGCAACGGCACCCCCGCCTCCGCCAAGTCCCCCCGCTCCAGCGTCTGGCCGATCGCCAAAATCACCGTGTCGGCGAACATCGCCTGGCAGGAAGACTCGTCGAAGCTCGGGTTGAACCGCCCGCTCTCGTCGAAGACCGCCGTGCACGACTTGAACTCGATCCCCGACACCCGCCGCGAAGCATCGATGAAAAACGCCTTCGGCCCGAAGCTGTTCACGATGCGGATGTCGCTCTCGAGCGCCTCTTGGATCTCGTGCGCCCAGGCCGGCATCTCCTCCCGCCGCTCGAGGCACACCATCGTCACCGACTGCGCCCCCAGCCGCTTCGCCGTGAGCGCCACATCCACCGCCACGTTGCCGCCGCCCACGACCAGCACCTCGCGGCCGATCTCGACCTTCTCCCCCAGCGACACCCGCCGCAGGAAATCCACCCCCTGCAGCACCCCCGCCGCATCCTCGTTCTCCACTCCCAGCCGCCGGCCCCCGTGCAGCCCCACGGCCACGAACACCGCGCCGTATCCCTCGGCCTTCAGGCTCTCGAAGCTCACCTCCCGCCCCAGCGCCACCCCGGTGCGGATCTCCACCCCCAGGCGCCGGATCAGCTCGATCTCCCGCTCCAACACCTCCCGCGGCAGCCGGTAGGCGGGAATCCCCACGGCCATCATCCCCCCCGCCACCGGAAGCTTCTCGAACACCGTCACCCGGTATCCCCGCCGCGCCAGAAAATACGCCGCCGACAACCCCGCCGGCCCCGAGCCGATCACCGCCACCTTCTCCGGCCGCGTCTCCTCCGCCTGCGGCACCGCCAGCTCCCCCGCCGCCCGCTCCCAGTCGAACAAAAACCGGTGCAGCTCCCGGATCGCCAGCGCCTCGTCCACCGCACCCCGCGTGCACTCCCCCTCGCACGGGTGATGACACACCCGGCCGCACACCCCCGGAAACGGGTGCTCCTCGCGGAAGAGCTCCAGCCCCTCCCGGTAACGCCCCTGGTTCACCAGCGCGATGTAGCCCTGCACACTCACGTGCGCCGGGCAGGTCGCCTTGCAGGGGGCCGTGCCGCGCTTCTCGATCGCATAGGCCCCCGGCATCCCCTGCGGATAGAGCTTGTAGGCCGCCTTGCGGGCCGAAAGCCCCTCGTCGTAGTCGTTCCGCACCTCGATCGGACAAACCTTCGCACACTCCCCGCACGCCGTACACTTCGCCAAATCCACAAAGCGGGGCTGCTTGCGCACCACGGCCGTGAAGCGGCCCGGTTCGCCCTTCAGATCGACGAGTTCCGCATTCGTGACGAGCTCGATGTTCGTGTGCCGGCCGACCTCGACCAGTTTGGGCGAGATCACTCACATCGCGCAGTCGTTGGTGGGGAAGGTCTTGTCCAGCTGGGCCATCAGCCCGCCGACCGCCGTCTGGCGGTCGACCAGGTAGACCTTGTAGTCCGCGTTGGCGAGATCGAGAGCGGCCTGCATGCCGGCGATGCCGGCGCCGACCACGAGAACCGATCCGCTGGGAACGCTCCGGTTGGTTTCCATCCGTCGAGGTCTCCTTCAGGTTTCGTGCGCTTGAGGACGGTCCAGCCGCCGCAGGCGGCGGCACAAGAGAGCGGGCCCCGCCGCGACGGCGGGGGCGGCCTCCGCGAGGCGCCTTTTCCGGGCAGGACGGAAGCGGGCCGGGGAAACGGAGAGCTCGGGGTGAAAGCGCCCGATCGGGTGTACGGCGGGGGGGAGCTTGACCAATCCCGTTTTCTTCCTGCCGCGTGGAATAGAACGGCTGCCACCGCGTGGCAAGCCCATGAAGGATGCGATTATGCTCGTTCCGCCGGGGGCTGTCAAGAGAAATCGGTGTATAAAATTCAAGGGGTTGGATCGAGTTTTCAGCTCTCTCCGTAAGCCCGCAGCTTGCGCCGCAGCGTGTTCAGGCCGATGTCGAGCGCCCGGGCGGTGCGCACCTTGTTGCGGTCGAGCCGCTCGTAGACGGTGAGGATGTGGTGTTTTTCGACGTCGGCGAGCCTGAGCGGGGTCCCGTCACGGAGGAAGCAGGCCGTCGGGATCCTTTTCGCGCGCAGGCCGGGCGGCAGGTGCTCGAGGGCGATCCGCCCGCCGCGGGCGAGGTTGACCGCCGCCTGCAGGATGGAGCGCAGTTCGCGCACGTTTCCCGGGAAATCGTGGGCGGAAAGCGCCTCGATCACCCCCGGGCCTGGCTCGCGCTCCGGGGGCGGGACCCCGAGCTCCGCGAGAAAGTGCGCGACCAGGAGCGGGATGTCTTCGCGACGCTCGCGCAGCGGCGGCAGATGCAGCCAGCTGCCGCGGATGCGGTAATAGAGATCGAGCCGGAAGCGCCGGCCGGCGATCAGCGCTTCGAGATCTTCGTTGGTGGCGGCGATGAAGCGCACGTCGGCCCGCTGGGGGAGCGAGCTCCCGACGGGGGTGAATTCCCCGTCCTGCAACACGCGCAGGAGCTTCCCCTGCAAGGCGGGCGAGAGGTTTCCGATCTCGTCGAGAAAAAGGGTCCCGCCCGCGCAGGAACGCAGGTGGCCCGGCCGGTCTTTTTCCGCTCCGGTGAAGGCTCCCCGGACATGGCCGAAAAACTCCGACTCGAAGAGCTCGGCCGAGAGCGCGGCCATGTTGACCGGCAGAAACGGCCGGTCGCGGCGCGGGCTGGCGCGGTGGATCGCGCGCGCGAGAAGCTCCTTTCCCGTGCCGCTCTCCCCCGTGATCAGGATCGGCATGTCGCTCGCGGCGTGGAGCTCGGCCTCCTTGAGCACCTTGCGCAAGGCCGCGGAGGCGGTGAGGATCCCCGCGAAGGCCTCGGGATGCTCGAAGGCGGGGGGGCGACGGCTGCGCTCGATCGACAGCACGTCGAGCAGCCGCTTGCGCTCGAGGGCACGGCGCACGGCGAAGACGAGGTCCTCCTCGGAGACCGGCTTGACGAGATAGTCGTAGGCGCCGAGGCGCAGGCAGGCGATCGCGGTCCGCGCGTCGTTCATCGCCGTCACCAGGAGGCACTCGGTCGCCGCGCTGTGATTCTTGATCCACTCGAGAAGCTCCCGGCCGTCCATCCCCGGAAGCCCGACGTCGATCAGGGCGAGATCCACCTCCGGGCCGGCGGTGAAACGCTCCCGGGCCGGCAGCGGGTCGTCGTAGAGCTCGAGAGACTCATAGCCGGCCGCCCGCAGGCGGCGCTCCATCAATTCGAGATAGTCCCGGTCGTCGTCGACGACCAGGATGCGCGGTCCGCTCATGGACTCCCATCCTCTACCGCCCTCGGCGGGAATCGCCCGGGAAGGCCCGGGTCGCTTTCCTCTCCCTGCCGCAATGGCAGGCCCCCGTGCCGGGGCGGAACACCTGCACAACCCACCGACATGGTTTGATAACCGCAGCCGCTCTTCCATTTTGGCAGGGTTCGTGACGGATTTCAACGGTTTTCCCGGTCGTCCGCGCAGAGGGCGCGCCGTCGTACAACCATCCAGTTTTTCATGGAATAACGAAATGCCAGCCGCTTTTCGCCGCCGGGGCATGGAGTTTGCCAAACCCCCGGGTATTCGGAGGCGGTCTCGGGGCGCAGCGGAAGGAGGATCGCGGTGATGTCGCTCAGAGAGAAGCTTGCGGCGGGGGAATTCGTCCTCCTGGCGGAACTCGAGCCGCCCAAGGGCGTTCACGTGGCGCCGATGCTCGACCATGCGCGCCGGGTGAAGGAGCGCGTCGACGCCTTCATCGTGCCGGAGATGCATCAGGCGGTGATGCGCATGAGCGCCCTGGGGGCGGCCTTCCTGCTGCGGCGGGAGGGCATGGAGCCCGTGATGCAGGTCTGCTGCCGGGACCGCAACCGCCTCGCCCTCCAGGGCGACCTCCTCGCCGCCTTCGCCTGCGGCGTCGAAAACCTCGTCGTCGTGAGCGGGGAGGACCCCAGCCTCGGCGACCACCACCGCGCCCGGGCGGTCTACGATCTGAGTGCGATCGAGCTCCTCGAGGCGATCGGCGGGCTCGAGCGCGGCCGCGACCTGGCCGGGGTCGACCTGGAGGGGGCCCCCCGCTTCTTCACGGGGGCGACCACCCAGGCCGGCTCCCCCGGGCGCTCGGCGGAACTCGAGGCCGAGGACATCGCCCGGCGCTTGCAGGCCGGGGCCCGCTTTTTCATCACCCCGCCGATCTTCGACCCCGAATTCCTCGAGCCGGTCGTGCGCCGGCTCGGTCAGGGCCGGGAGAGGCTCGTGCCGACGATCCTGCTGCTCAAATCCCTCGGCATGGCGCGCTACATCGAGCGCAACGTGCCCCACATCCGCATTCCCCCCGAGACGATCGAGCGCCTCCAGAAGGCGCCCGACAAGGTGCGCGAATGCGTCCAGATCGCCGTCGAGGGGATCCGCGCGTTGCGCGCCCGCGGCTACCGGGCGGTGGCGGTCGCCACCCTCGGCTGGGAGGACAAGCTGCCGGAGATCGTGGAGGCACTCTGAAGCCTGCCGCCGCCGGGACGGCGGCGGCAGAACGGAAACGGCAAAGGGGGGAACCCATGGCACTCGATCCGACGAGCGGCACCTCCTCCGACCCGACGGGGGCGGTCCTCGTGGTGGGCGGCGGGATCGCCGGCATGCAGGCCGCGCTCGACCTCGCCCAGTCCGGCTTCCGCGTCTACCTCGCGGAGCGATCCTCGGCGATCGGCGGGCTGATGTCCCGCCTGGACAAGACCTTCCCGACCAACGACTGCGCGATGTGAATCGTCTCGCCCAAACTGGTCGAGGTCGGCCGGCATCGAAACATCGAGATCCTCACGAACGCCGAGGTCCTCTCCCTCGAGGGCGCACCCGGAGCCTTCACCGCCGTGGTGCGCGAGGGGCCGCGCTACATCGACCCGGTGAAGTGCACGAGCTGCGGGGAGTGCGCCCGCGTCTGCCCGGTTTCGCTCCCCAACGAGTACGACGAGGGGCTCTCGAAGCGCCGCGCGGCCTACAAGCTCTACGCCCAGGCGATCCCCGGCGCCTTCGCCATCGAGAAGGCCGACCCCGCCCCCTGCCGCACGGCCTGCCCGGCGGGCCTGAACGTCCAGGGCTATGTCCAGATGGTCAAGGAGGGGAAATACCGCGAATCGCTCGCCATCATCCTCGAGGACCTCCCCCTCCCCGGCGTGCTCGGCCGCATCTGCCCCCACGGCTGCGAAAACGCCTGCCGCCGCGCCGAGAAGGACGAGCCCGTCGCCATCCGCGACCTCAAGCGCCTGGCCGCCGACCGGGCCGACCCGCGGGAGATCCCCGTCCCCTGCGATCCCCCCCGCCCCGAACGGGTGGCGATCGTGGGCTCCGGGCCGGCCGGACTCTCCTGCGCCTACCATCTCGCCCGCCGCGGCATCGGCTCGGTGATCTTCGAGGCCCTCCCCGAGCCCGGCGGCATGCTGCGGGCCGGCATCCCGCCCCACCGTCTGCCGCGCGAGGTGCTCGACCGCGAAATCGAGGTCGTCACGCGCCTGGGGGTGGAGATCCGCACCGGGGTCGCGCTCGGCCGGGATTTCGGCCTCGAGGATCTCTTCGCGCAGGGCTTCCGCGCCGTCTACCTCGCTCTCGGCGCGCATCGCGGCATCGAGCTCGGCATCCCCGGCGAGCGCGGCCGGGGGGTGCGCCAGGGGGTCGACTTCCTGCGCGAGGTGAACCTCACGGGCCGCGCCGCGGTCGGCCGCCATGTGGTCATCGTGGGCGGGGGGAACGTCGCCATCGACGTCGCCCGCTCGGCGCTGCGGCTCGCGGCCGAGCAGGTGACGATCCTCTACCGCCGCACGCGGGCCGAGATGCCCGCCTGGGAGGAGGAGATCCGCGCCGCGGAGGAGGAGGGGGCCCGCATCGTCTACCTCGCCGCCCCGCAGGAGATCCTGCTCGAGGAGGGCCGTGTGCGCGGCCTGCGCTGCATCCGCATGCGCCTGACGGAGCCGGACTCCTCGGGCCGCAGGCGCCCCGTCCCCGTGCCGGGCAGCGAGTTCGAGATCGAATGCGACCAGCTGATCGCCGCCATCGGCCAGCGGCCGGATCTCGCGGCCCTCGAGCGCGCGGCGGGCCTCGCCGTCTCCCGCTGGGGGACGCTCGAGGCCGACCCCGTCACCTTCGCCACCGGGATCCCCGGCGTCTTCGCCGGCGGCGACCTCGTGACCGGCCCCTGGGTGGCGATCGGTGCCGTGGCCGCGGGCAAGGAGGCCGCCGTCTCGATCGTGCGCTTCCTGGACGGGGCCGACCTCGCCCAGGGCCGCGGGCCCGTCGAGCCGGGGGAGGCGCGCCACCGGCCGATCCCGCCCGGGGAGCCGCCGCGGGCGAGGGCGCGCATGCGGGAGCTCCCCCCCGCGGATCGCCGCGGCAATTTCCGGGAGGTGGAACTCGGCTTGACCGAGGAGGAGGGCCGCGCCGAGGCCGGACGATGCCTCAACTGCGGCTACTGCTGCGAGTGCCGGCAGTGCGTCGCCGCCTGCCTCGCGCAGGCCGTGCGCCACGAGGAACGGCCGCGGGAGCGGAGACTCTCCGTGGGCGCGGTCATCCTCGCCCCCGGAAGCCGACCCTTCGACCCCGCCCCCTTCGCCGACGTCCTGCTCTACGGCCGCTCGCCGAACGTGCTCACCAGCCTCGAGTTCGAGCGCATCCTCTCCGCCTCCGGCCCGACCCAGGGACGGCTGCTGCGGCCCTTCGACGGCCGCGAGCCGAAGCGGATCGCCTGGCTGCAGTGCGTCGGCTCGCGCGACATCAACCGCGCGGGCAACGGCTACTGTTCCTCGGTGTGCTGCATGTACGCGATCAAGGACGCGATGATCGCCAAGGAGCACGCCCACGGCGGGCTCGACTGCGCCGTCTTCTACATGGACCTGCGCTGCTTCGGGAAAGACTACGAGAAGTACCTGAACCGGGCGCGGGACCAGGCGGGCGTGCGCTTCATCCCCGCGCGCGTGCACTCGATCGAGGAGGTCGGCCCGGAGCGGTCGCTCCGCCTGCGCTGGGTGAGCGAGGAGGGCCGCGCGGCCGAGGAGACCTTCGATCTCGTCGTACTCTCGGTCGGCCTCCAGGTCGAGGCCGCGGCGGCCGAGCTCGCCCGCCGCGTGGGGATCGAGACCGACCGCTACCGCTTCGCCGTCGCCCCCCCCTTCGCGCCGGTTTCGACCTCGCGGCCGGGGGTCTTCGCCTGCGGCGCCTTCCGGGGGCCGAAGGACATCCCCTCCTCGGTCGCCGAGGCGAGCGCGGCGGCGGGCCTGGCCGGGGCGCTGCTCGCCCCGGCGCGTTTCCGGCTCGCCCCGGAGGCGCCCCCTCCCCCCGAAAGCGATCTTTCGGGCGAGCCGCCGCGGATCGGGGTTTTCG
>JBBFLI020000022.1:0-65336 GCA_037481615.2 Desulfobacterales bacterium | reverse complement strand
GCCCACCGATGAGGGCTGGCTCTACCTGGTCGGGCACCGAGACCTGTGCTCGCGGAAAATCGTCGGTTACGCCATGGGCGAGCGCATGACTAAAAACCTGGTCATGGAGTCGCTGCTGCGGGCGGTCGAGACCACCCAGCCGCTTTCGGGTCTTGTGCATCACTCGGGCAAGGGCAGTCAGTATTGCTCTCACGAGTATCGCCGGATGCTCGAAGGCCTCGGAATGAAAGCCTCCATGAGTGGAACCGGCAACTGCTTCGATAACGCCCCTATGGAGAGTTTCTGGGCGACGCTGAAGACCGAGTTGATCTTTCATCGCCGTTTCGCTACCCGACAGCAGGCTATTCGGGAGATTACTGAGTACATTGAAGTGTTTTAAAATCGACAGCGGATTCAAAAGCAACTGGGCTATCTCTCGCCGGCATCGTTCGAACGTCGGTGCTACGAACAACGCCTTTCAGCCTGATCGATTTGGTGTCCACTATTGACGACCGAGCCCAGTTTCCCTGTTGGTCATCTTTTTGTGAACATTCCCTCTGGACTGCACCTTACTCTCGTCATGAGATCTCCTTATTGCCAACTAACTTGTAAGGGCTTGTGGACGGATCGTATTCAGCCCATCGGCGAATGCGCACATCCTCGTCAAGCAGGCTCCAGTCCGTACTGTTGGCATGGGAGTGTCTTCGACAATCCAATCCTCCGGGGACAGAAATGCCACATTGATCCGTCAGGATAAAACGGTCATGCATCGACTCAGAGCCAGGCAAAGATTCCCAGAGGAACACTCTGAAGCGATGGCCATCAGCCGCTATCAGTGGCCGAATCTTTTGTTCCCAGCTGGCGAGGTGGTCTGCAACGGTTTGCCCATCGGGCCTCTGTTTGCCCGCTTCCGCATGGATATCGATACGCCCTGAAAGCCTCGCATGCCCTCTTTGTCCAAAGACGTTCGAGCAGATGGTAACCGTGTCGAAGTAGCGTGATTCATGCGGGTTCAGCCAGGGGTCGATAAGTGCCAGGGATTTCGCATGACGCAATATTGGAGCAAGAGCGGCGCGGTAGTCGGCAGCCGATTTGATCAGAGACAATGTTCTCTTTCGTCGCCCGTTCCACTGCGCTGAATCCAGAGCGCCAAAGAACTCGACCAAGGCGTTGCATTCGCGGTCGCAACCGTCAATCAACCTTTGGCTCAGGACAATGGCATGAAAAGGGATCTGGTCGTGCGAATCGAAGGCCAGGTTCAACCATTCCTTATCATTGCCGGGATCGCCGGCCATGCACTTCGGATGCCGGACCAGCCGATGCCGGTCACTCAGTACTTTTAGGCAGGTAAAGATTCTATCTTTCAACGCGGGTGAAAGCGTCGTTGCCCGCTGCTCTATTACATGACGTAACCACCGATCCTTATGGAGGTTTGCCAATAGGCCGTTTTCGGCTATCCCCCGCAAGAGTTCGACCAGAATAATGCCTGCGCTGCTGTCTGAATTGGCAACGGATGCGTCGAACAGGTCAGGCGTCATGGCAAATTCGTAAAGCACGGTCAGCTCCTCCTTTACGCAAACCGTTCCCGGTAGCCTTCTTCAAAGAAGCCGCCCGGCCACGCGTCCAGGAGCTGACCTTCATCGTCTAATTCCAGGTGGCGCACCGCCGACGATGTTCCTTTCGGCTGGACAAACAACACGCACACGTCCTTCGGAGTGACAGGTGGAACTCCTTTAGGCAGTTCGCCATTGCTGGTCTCACGCATCCGGCGCATCACCCGCAAGAGGAGGTGCTCGCTATGCGTTTCAATCAGAAACCTGTTTTTGCCTGCACCGAGGGCGGATTGGATGAACACGTCTCCCAAGTCTGCCTGGAGCGCCGGGTGCAAATGAATTTCCGGTTGCTCGATGGCAATAATCTTGTTTCGCGATGCATACGAGGTCACAAGTACCGGGAGAACCTGGCTAACACCAATTCCTACATCACGGTGGCTGACTACAGTATTTGAACGTGTATCAACCAAGATGAGTTCTTGAACATCAGATAGTGCAGATTCGCGCTCTTTCAGCCTATCCAAAGCCGATGGGATCTCATCACCAAAAAGATCCCCTTCAAACTCTACTCCTTCATATTTACCTGAGCCGACAAATTTATCCTCAATATCCATTACAATATCCCAGAAGTCATTACGCAGGTCATCGATCGTCAATAGATGGCGGAGCTTTAGTTCATACGGCGTTTGAAGCCTATCAGGCGCGGAGAGCCATTCATTAACCAGTTTCCGAACGCTTGCGTCACGACGAATCACGTCCCACGCATAGCCCCCGCCGGCATACCAGTTTGGATCGTGGTGCTGAGAAAAGGCCAGATGGCGCGGCGGATAAGACCGCAATGGGCCCAAGTATCTGAGTCGCGAGAGTTCGCCAGCGACCACCTGCCCTACGCCTCTTAGAATCTCGTCGATCTTGCGAGGAAGGAATGAACGCACTGCCGCGCTCAACTCCTCTTTCCTGCGGGCCCTGCTGATTGTGAAAAGCCTGGCCTGTCCGCCCGGGCTGAAGACATTTGACTCCGCCAGCCCATCCGGCAAGAACTGCGTGCTCTTTGCCACCACCTCAGGGACAAGCTCGGCAATCGCTTCATCAAGGCCCTCAAAGTCCTCCGGGTGAATCGTTTCGGTCGTTGTAGAAAGCATGACCATCGCCTTGATCACTTCCCGAAATACAGGATGTTCGTGATCCAAGCGGTCGAGCTGAAGCTTGTCGTCTCTGCGGCGACTCATCCGAAGAAGGCTCTGACCATCGGCGAGAAGTTCATAGGTGTGAATTTCAGGAATGGACTCCGGGAGCGGGTGGTCCTGATCGTCCAGACCGATGCCCAGGTTTAGGAGCATCGTTACCTGCTTCACGTGCGCGAAGAGTTCCGCGAGCCGGTCCTTGAATGAACTCGTATCCAGGTCCATGGCCCACTCGACCCGGCGATTGGCCTCACGCCTGTGGACATACTGGCGGAATCCACCCAGATCCACCGATTCGCCACCCACATTGGTGCGATGAACATCCAGATCGCTCGTCTCCTGCGCATGACGGGCGAGAATAAAGCTGTGCAGCACGCTCGATTTCCCCGAACTATTCGCACCATAGATCAAGGTCAAGGGACGGACTGGAATTCGCTGTGTTTCGGCAAAGGCCTTGAAATTTCCGATTCTAAGGGCTGTTAGCATGAAGTCATCTCCTATCGACGAGCTATGATTGCCGATTGCGAAGCGTATTTTTCAATCATCAATTTTATCCTTTCCTTTTTTGAGGCCCGAATGTCCCGGATGCGGGCGAGCAGTTCATCGAAAAAGTTTCCGCCGCCGGCCTGCTTGAGCCGCTCGTCATCGAGAGTGAAACCCTTGACGATGTACTCACGCAAGCGCTGAGTGGCCCGCTGCCGGAAGCGGGTGGCCACATGGCTCTTGCTGCGGTAGCCCACGGAGATAATGGCATCCAGATTGTAGAATTTGCGGCTTCGGTGAACCTGCCTTCCCCCCTCTGCTTGAACTTGTAAGAAATCCTTACAGGTTGCCCTCTCGTCCAACTCCCCTTCCGGAAAGATATTTTTGAGATGGAGAGTGATGTTTTGAGGCTTGGTCTGAAAAAGCCGATCCATATCAGCCTGCGTCAACCAGACCGTTTCGTCCTCCAGCCGGACCTGAATACGGGTGCGGTGGTCTTCGGTCTGGTAGATCAGGAGGTCGGAGCGGGGGGGTGGCGGGGAGATCATTCATGGGGAATCTCCGATTGGTGATTGATGTATTTAGAAAGGTATTTCATTGTTATTGGTGTCTCCTTTTTCATCTGGGGATCGAGTAGAAGAACTCTGCGGCAATCGTTTTAACGTCGGATCGTCCAATTCCAGAGCCGCGATTATTGGTATTTGGCCGCCAATTATGCCTTGCATATCACCATAAAGTCCCACGGTATTCTTTATGACCCTTTGAATCTGTCTTTCTCTCTTGCGCCAGTGTTTTTCCATCGCGCGACGCTCCTGATTCAGTTGCTCTTGCATTGCCGCGAAGGCATCAACAATCCCTTCGATCTTCTGCTTGAACTCAGTGCCCGATAGATATTGATAGAGCGCCTCCATCTTTTCATTTTTTCCCATCTAAATCGTTCGTTCTCGGCTCACCGCAATCAGCTGTTCGCGGAGAGCAGCGCCAAGTGGTAAAGCACACAAAGGATCGCTTACCCAGATGCCGTCAATTTGACCAAATCTGTCGATATTCTCGGGCAAAGCGACAGAGACCAGAATGGCCAGAGTCGCACGGGTATTGATTACATCATCCTTGAGTTTTTGAACCCAGGAGGTGCTTCAAGACTTTGTATTTTTTGTTTCCCATAGAATGATGCCGCACTCGTGACCCAATGGCGTCCGCACGGTCTGGATGATGTCAGCTCCACGAATACCTTTTGGGATGGGTTTTATCTCGTCATACGGAAAGAAAGACCTCAATTGAGTTTCAAAGTCCTGCTCCAGGACTTCGCCCTGTCTTTCCATAGAATCCTGTTCGGCCTTCCGTTTCATATCCTCCAGAGAAGCTTTCAGATCATTAATGACCTTATCTTTTTCCAAATCCATTAATCGATGCTCTTCTGCTGCTCTCTTGGCAGCCGCCTCCTGAATCTTGTCGCGTTCCTCATCCAGTTTTCGGACAATTTGTCAGCTCAGCTTCCTGTTTTGCTTCTTCCAATTCTCTCTGTTTCTTTCGAAGTTCGAGTTCCTGCTCCCTAAATGCGGCAATTGCATTGTTGCGTTCCTTTAGCTCTTCTTCCAACTCCTTAAGCTGGTCGGCGTATTTCCCTTCCAGTTTTTTGACTGCCTTTTCCTCGATCTCTTTCAGGCGCTCTTTCACGCCTTCCTGAATCTGGTCTTTCAATGTCTCGCGGGCCTCTGCTATTTCCTGCTCCTGTTGCTTTAGGGCGTTGAGTCTTTTGTTCAGTTCTCCTTCTTCTTCTTTACCTGCAATCTCTTTCTGAAGTTCAGATTTCAGGTGCTCCCGTATCTTGCCGGTTAGAGCATCGGAGAGCTCAAACTCATGTCCGCAATTCGGACAAGTGATAAGTCCTTCCTTCATCGCCTAACCTTCTTTACTGGCGGTTATTCTGCAAGAGAAGCTATATCACGAAGCCAACCCACTATTTCATCTTTGGGGTCGCGTTCTTTAATTTCTTCCATTGTCATGACTGGAGCTACCTCATCGCTCAAAATGGCTTTCACCTCTGCCTTCTTCTTACCGAGTTTTCCGCACAAACACATGACGACATCGTTGTCGTCAGTAACTTCAATTGTTACGCCGGTAACGCGGTCAATGGCATCAGGATGGATATAGTTTTCCATTGTCCGCTTGGAGGTTTGGACAGCCTTCGAGCCATTGCCTCTTTTGTTGATTTCTTCTGCCTGTTTTTCGTATGTATTATGGTCGTCTCGATCGTAAATATGGAATTCCGGTTTATAAAAATTCTTGAAGAGATGCAGATTCACCACATCGCGCAGGTTTCCTCCATTCATTGGAATGATAGCAAAACGTTGATCTCTGCTAAGGTCCGGAATAGCCGTATCAGAGGCGTTAAGCGTGTGGCTGACATGACGAAGGAAACGAACGTCATTTGTACCTTCGACGCATACCAATACGCGAACGAGATTGTCCGGCAACATGCCGAGTTTTTCCGCCAGGTCTGTAAAAAAAGCTTCTGGATCTTCTGAAGCAGCACACCTGACAAAACGGCGTTTATCGGCAGCCATGTCAATAAGCCGAAGGCTACCGAACGGGACTTCACCCGCAAGGCCGGGGGCATGTGTGGAGATAAGCACTTGCCCGGTATTCTCTGAAATCTTTATTAGGGCCTGCATCAACATGCGTTGATGTTCGGGATGTTGTGAAGTCTCCGGCTCTTCAATGGCGTAAATAATGGGACGATGCCCATCAGAAGATGCTTTTCTTTCGGCTTCGGCTCTGAAAAAATTCAGCAGTACCAGCCGTCTGACGCCGGAACCACGCTTGTCCATGGGAACTTCTAAATCGCTGGTAAGCGTGTATTTGAAAAGACTTTTCCACTTGATATTTTTGTCTTTGAGTTGTGGCCTGAGTTGACCCGCCAATTCCGGATTCATCTCTTTCAGTTTATTTAGAGTTCTGGCCGCCACGTCCTGGACCTTTTTCTCAACATGTTCAGCCAGCTTGCCAAGTTGATCATCAATGTCTGCTAATGCTTGCTCAACAGCCACTCCCATAGGACTTTGCGCCTCGGGGTCCTGATCCGAACTGTACCGATCAGAAACGAACAAAGCGCACATCGGAAGATACTTCAGAATCTGTTCCCAAAGCGTTTTTGTCTCGTTCTTATCAATTGGAATGTCAACAGGCCTTAAAGTATATGAGCCTGATCGTTCAACTATAGCCTTGCGAATTCGCGCCTTGATAGTTCCTTCACCCTTTTCTAAGGTTACGCCGTGCTTATCAGCCTCCTTCTTCAAATCTTGAATTGTTAGGGGCAACAAAGAATTGCCTTTTTCGTCAACAGGATGGTTTTCTGCATTGATCCATATGGAAGGGCTGATCTTGGATTTCGTGCAGTCATAGAGTTTTGTGATACGCAGCCTGCCATTGGATCGGAGCACATGCTCATCCTTAAGGCTGGTTTCAAAGGAATCGTCAAGAATGATCTTTTCAGGAAGATCATCGAATTCGCAGGTAATTCGCACCTTGGAACGGTCGCCATGCACCGATCCATCATTCTGATCAATCTTTATCCCCTCGCCCTCAAGGAAAATGGTCAAGGCTGCCAGAATGGAGGATTTACCAACATCGTTTCGACCAATGAATGCAGTAAAATCATCGATTTCAACTTCCAGTGGACTGGCAAATGCCCTGAAATTTTCAATCTCGATCCGTCGTAGTTTCATGCTTCGTGCCCCCGCAAATTCAATTGCCTCGCCTGATGCTCCATCTCCTGCAGGAGTTCCTTCATGTGCACCTCGCGCCATTGGGCGGTGAGGTCACCGGTAAAGGCGCGGTGCAGGAGTGTTTCAAATAGGTTATCAATTTTATCTGCAACCTCGCGCCGCTTCTCCTGCTGCAGAAGGACATCCAGAACCCGCTTGTCAAAACTCTTGTGTATATCTAGGTCATTTGGTTGTGGCACGCGTAGGTTGAAAACGTCCGCATCCGTCACGGCCGGATATGATGCTCCACGAGCTCGAGCATTAAGCTGGTCGGTGAACCACTGTAATCGGGAAAGAGCGTACAAGAATCCGAATCCTATACCCGCCTTCGCCCTCAGCACGCAGAATCCGGTGCTACATATCTGGTTATCATATTGCATTGGGACGAGTGCCGTCGCTCGAAGATATGGGCGGACGGTCGAAATGATCACATCATTTACCCTGACAATTTGCCGTGCCCTGCTTGGGGCTTCCGCACCCATCAAAGTCTTGGCGTCCGTAATAACTCCGATCTGGCCGTTTACACCCGCAATATCAATGTAGGTGAAAAGTTCTCCCGGTTGGGCCGAGGGGTCTCTCCGTTCGATATCCTCAATCTGTTCGCCTATAGGCTTGACTGGCCATCCCTTTGGATTCGTGGCCGGATCGCCGAACATTTTGTAGAAGAGGGCGGGGAGGATGCGGGCGGCTTTGGCGTCGGCCTCGGCGCGCTTTTTGCGCAAGGCATCCGCCTGGTCGAGTATCTCGACAATGCGCTGTTGCTCGGAGAGGGGGGGCCATGGGATCCGCACATCGAGCACGTTCCGATCCGTTACGGCCGGATAGTTTGCTCCACGCACGTGCTGAAGGAGGGAAGCCACAAACGGCTCGGTACGGGTGAAGAAGAAAAGGTATCGAGGAACAAGTAGCTTCTTGCGAGCTCTGAGGACACAGAAACCCGTGGATGCAATCGCGCCGTCCAGTTCCTCCGGGACGCTCGCTACAGCGTTGAGGTTCGGGCGGACTGTCGAAACGAGAACATCGCTCGTTTGTACAATCTGCCTGGCCCGACTAGGTGCATCAGAACCAAGAATGTCAACCGTTGTGGCGATGCGCTTCATGTCTCGGTCAATCCCGGAGATATCGATGTATCGAAATGACACCCCGGGTTTTCGGCGCGGATCCGTCGTGCCGGTTGCGTCGCATAGTTGTCGAATGGGAACCTGAGGCCACCTCATCTCCCCGCCCCCACCTTTACGTCCGGCATGGCCCAGACCTTCCGCGCGAGCTTGGCGAGCATCTCCTGCCGCTCAAGAATGGTCGCGGAATCCCAATGGTCGAACTGAAGGAGATCCTGCACTGCACGGTTCAGTTTGGTGTTCACCCCCAACTGCGGCTTTTCGGCCAGCGACTTGGTGATCAAAAAAGTGGACTGGCGGTAGCCCGGCAGTTTGTCGGCGTAACCGCCGTTCGACACGGAACAGTTGATGGTCTTCTCCAGCAGTGTGAGGTTGCCCAGGCGACCGACGTAGGCCGCGTACTCAGCGGGCTTGTCGAAAGCAGCCCGGACATCTGGGCGCGGGTTGCTCGGCAGGATGTGCTCGATCTCGACCTTGTTGGTGATGTAGTGATCGAGGCGGCCGTAGGTCGGGTTGCCCCAGGCCTCTTCCTCGACCCTTTGGGTCAGCTTGGCCAGGATGTAACGGATGCGGTATTGCTGGATTCGGTTCTGCGCCATCTCGCGGAAGGCGAAGTCGAACCGGTCGGAGTGGCTCTGCATGTCGGGGATGAAGTACTTCTCGACGAAAGCCCGAAGGTCCTGCTCTGTCTTCACCTTGCGCAGGTCGGCTGACCACCGCGCGAAGTTCCGCTCGAAGGTCTTGGTGGGCTCGCGGGTGATGATGTAGCAGAAGAACAGGTTCTCGATGGCCCGGCAAAGCTGGTCGAAGAGCTCTGCGGGGAGGTTGCGACCGGCCATCAGGAGGATGTACTGCTGGCGGAGCGCGCCGCCGAGGAGGTCGAGGTTGCGCAGGTAGCGGTTCTCCTGGCCCTGCGCGTCCTTGCACGACAGGAAATTGTGGTGAGCCTTGGCACACTCGATCAGGCGGTCGGCGAATCCCATCGGATCCGCGTCAATCCCGCACTCTGCGGCATGGTCCACGAACCAGGCATAGATCTCGTCCTCGCGGATGCCGCGGTGATAATCGATCTCGTGGTGGGCCATGATGTAGTAGCGCAGAAAGCGCAGCGGCTTCTCCCCGCAGCGGTGGAGCGTGTCAATGAGCGTCTTCCAGCGTTCCTTGAGCTTGCCGTAGTCCTTGCTGTCGGTCCGCATGAACAGCAGGTTCTTGAGGAGGTCCATGGCGTTCAGGCCGACGCCGCGATCGTTGATGGTTTCGAAGACCTTGAGCGCATTGGCGATGGTGGGGGTCACGATGCGGATCAGCTTCACCCGCGTGGTCAGTACACCGTGAAACTCGCGCAGGCGCTTGGGGTCGGTGTCGAGGTTGGTGGCGAGGAACTCCCGGATGTCGCGATAGGCGGCCAGGATGTTCTTCACTGAGCCGGTCGTTTCGGGGATGTCGGCCAGCGGCGTCTCGCCGGCCGCGACCTTCTCCAATACTCCGGCGCTGTCCTCGTACTGGAGCGTCACGCGGTAGCGTTCGACTTCGGCGTAGGTGCGCGGGTCGGTCGCGGCGTCGGCGATCTGCGATTCCAGGACCTTGCTGCGTTCGGCGCCGATCTCCTTGAAGATATCGCGCAGGACGCAGAGGATCAGGTAGAGCGTCGTCATGCGCTGCTGGCCGTCAATGAGCTGGTAGGTGCCATCATCGGCCTTGCAGGCGACGATGCTCCCGAGGAAGTACTCCGGGCCGGCCACGATGCGCCGCTCCTCGTCGTAGAACTCGTCGTAGATGTCCTGCAGGAGCTTCTCGACCTGTTCCCGCTGCCACACGTATTCGCGCTGGAAGTCCGGGACCGAGTAGAAATCCTTGAAGAGCGCACCGACGCTGAGGTCTTGTGATTCTATCTTTAACGTTGATTGTCCAGTCATGATTCTGCCTCCACTTCTTGAAGCAGCTTTTCCAGCCCCTGTGCGATCTCCCGCTCGATGGCGAGCGTCTCCCGAATAAGCTGGGCCGGGTCCTCATCCGGGGCCTTTTCGGCGATCTGCGGCTTGTAGCGTCCGGCGGCAAGATTGTAATCGTTTTCGGCAACAGATTTGACGGTCGCCCACCAGCAGCGCGGCTCATCTGAACCGGAAGGCAGAAGGGTTCCGGCCTCGACACCCGGCGGGTTCGTGAATTTCGATTCCTTGTAGACCTTCCACTGTGCAAGCAGATCGGGAATGTCGTTGCGTTCGGGGGTTTCAGGCCTGCCGCCACCGGAAATCCTGTCCGGGTCAAAGCCGTCCGCACGCACCTCGTAGAACCAGACCTTTTCCTTGTGCTTGGTCTTTTTGTCCTTTTTAGCGCTCGAAGCCGGCCTGCGAAAGACGAGGACCCCGGTCTTTACACCCGCGTAAGGTTTGAATACTCCTGCGGGCAGGGAAACTACGGCCAGCAGATCGAAATCCTCGATCAGCTTGCGGCGTAGCTCCACGTGCGCAGAGGTCGAACCAAAAAGCAGGCCCTCGGGCACCACCACAGCGCATTGGCCGCCCGGTGCCAGGGCCTCCATCATCACACCCAGAAAGAGCAACTCACTCTTCTTGGAATTGGTGGGGAGGTCCTTGCGGATGGATTCCTTGGGGAGCACACCGGCAAAGGGCGGATTGGAAAGGATCACTTTGTAGCGGCGGTTAAGATCGTCTTCAGTGAGGCCGCCCATATCGGAAAGCGTATTGGCGCGCTTGACGTTGGCCTGACGGATGCCGTGCAGCACCAGGTTCATCATGGCGATACGCATCATCTGGCGTGACACGTCGATGCCATAGATGGACCGCTCCAGAAGGCCCCAGTCGGGGATCTTTTCGCCTGGACCTTTGCGATAGGTCTGGAGCGTCGGGATGTCCTTTTTGGCCTCCTCGATGGACTGGTTACGCTTTTCCAGCCATTCCTCGCCATAGATAGGGACCTCTTGAGGCTCGGTCGAATATTTAGCCAGGATGTACTCGACGGCATCGATGAGGAAGCCGCCTGTGCCGCAAGCCGGGTCATAGATCGTGTCCCCAAGGTCGGGGTCCACCATTTCGACCATCATGGTGCGGATCTGGCGGGGCGTGCGGAACTGGCCGTTCAGAGCGGACTGCCCCAGGTGGGTCAGCATGTACTCGAAGATGTCGCCCTTCACGTCGGTGCCGAGCTTGGCGAAGTCGATGCCGTCGATCTCGTCCACCACTTGCTTGAGCACGTTAGGGTCAACGACCTCGAGCACGGCATCGCGGAAATACTCGGCAATCTGCGGCTCTTCCTTCACCAGCGAAGCCATATAGGGAAAAACGTGGTCGCGCACGAAGTCGCGCAGATCCGTTCCGCTCTTGAAGCGCCATTTGGACCAGCGGAAACGCTCGGCCTGTTTGGGATAAAGCAGTTTACCGTTCCCGTTGCTCTGTTTGCCCATGAGCCGCTCTTTAAGTTCGCGGCTGGATTCCTCCTCGTCGAGCAGCTTGAGGTAAATCAGATACGAAATCTGCTCGATATAGGTCACCGGATTGGTCACACCGCCTGCCCAGAGGATATCGGTGATCCGGTTCAATTTTCTGCGCAAATCCTGGTTCATGGCTTCTCCTTATGCGACCTTCTTCGTGAAGACCGAATCGTTCAAGTCCTGGATGATTTCCTTGAGGCCCTTTTCGCCGAAGAGTTCAACACCCAGTTCTGCTGCATTCAAAATGGAAAGTGGTGGCTGGAACAGGTCTTCCAGCTCGATGCGGCCGCGAGCGATGCCGCGGTTCTTGAGGAGCGACAGATACTGCGCCTGCTGGGGTGTGATCGATTTGGCGACCAGCCACGCCTGGAAATTCTCGGTCAATTCCTCCTCGCGGGGTTTGATCTTGAGGCTTCCCAGAGCGGCCTTGATGAAATCGATCAGGTTGCCGCCCGGCCGGCGGTAGGCCCGGCGAAGGTTCTCCTCGTTGAAATACATCTCCGGCCGGTTCAGCCGGTCAGCCAGCGCCTTCTCCTCCTCTTCGGTGAGCAATTCCCCCCGGCGCACTTTCTGGATGATCGGGTCATCCTTCACGGCGGATTGAATGGTTGTTTCCCATCTTGTGACATAGTCGCGCTTGTCTACTCGCTCACCCTCCGGCCCCACCTCGACATAGGTAACCGCGTGAAGCCACTCGTCCTCGAGGCCAAGCTCGACAAGGTCGCCCGGCGGTTTGGGTGGTTTGCGCTCGCCCCCAGGGGCATGTCCGCGACCGATGCCGGTAAAGATGTCCGTATCGCTGTCGTTGAAGTAGTCGTGGTTGCCGAAGAAGTCGTAGATGACGAATTTTCGCTTCTGGATATGATCTGCCGTGCGCGTTCCACGACCCCGCATCTGCTGGTAGAGTATGGGGCTGCGCACCCGGCGGCACATGACCAGGTGGAGAACTTCCCGGCAGTCAAAGCCGGTATCCAGCATACCGACACTAACGGCTACCTGCGGATACTCCTCGCGCTTGAACTTGCGGATGAGATCGTCGGCGTTGGCGACGTCGCTCGTGATAACCTCAGCGTATTGCCCCTTGAGTTCGGGATGCAATTCGTTCAGGTAATGAGCCATCCGCGCGGCATGATGCTTTGTGATGGCAAAAACGATGGTCTTGCCGGGTCCGGTCTTTTGCCCCGGAGCCAGTTCTTTGAAGTTCTCCCAGGCGAGCCGGTCGAACTCTTCCATCATCTTGCGGTTGGTGTCCTCGTTGGTCCATTTGCGTTCAAATTCGGCAGGATCATACGTCTCATCATCGACCTTCGCACCTTCGGCAACAATTTGGGTAATGCCGGTCGCGAATTTATAGGGGCACAAATATCCTTCCTGAAACGCTCGCAGGATCGGGAAGGCAAAATCCGGCTCGTCACGGCACTGATAGAATTGGAACGTGTTCCGCTCGATATAGGCCGAGGGTGTTGCCGTCAGCCCAATGTGAAGCGCATCAAAATGGGTGAGCGCGGTCTGCCAAGAACCGTAAATGGAACGATGGCATTCGTCGGCGATGACCACGTCGAAGTAGCCGCTGGTGAATTCCGTATATCGGCTGATCATGGTCTGTAGCAGGCAGACCGTAATCTGCTGTTCCTGCCGGACCATGCCCGGGCGCAACCAGTAGCTGCTGTATTGGTTCAGAATGTCTTGAATGGCTTCGAGCGCCTGTTTGGCGAGCTGCTCCCTGTCTACCAGGAATAAAATTCGTTCGGCGCGTCCGGCCTGGATGAGCCGCTTGATATAGATGGCGACAAGATCGGTCTTGCCTGTTCCAGTGGGCAGTTCGATCAGGAAACGGCGCTTGCCGAGCTCCACGGCGTGGTCCAAGGCCTGCATCGCCTCACGCTGGTAGGGCCGCACTTGCCTAGTCTCACCTTGGCGCAGGTAATACTCTGGGATTTCTATCGTTGCGAGTGGCTTTCGGGTGGCGCGCATTTCGACCAGGCGTTCAAGATCGCGGCGGGAAAAGAACGAATTGACAATCCGGGCATCGTCGTTGCCATAGTCCCAAAAATAGATGAGTTCACCGTTGGTCAGGAAAATGAACGGCGAGCCGATTTTTTTTGCATATGGCAGCGCCTGTTGTTTGGCTGTATATGGCTCTATGGCCGTGCGCTTTGCCTCAATGATGGCAAGCGGGCGACCACGGCGGTCAAGAAGTACATAATCCGCTTTGCCGGTTGGGATCTCATCCCCATCTTTCGATTTCAGACTGGGCTCATTCCCTTGAGGCGCCTTGGGTTTGGGAATCACCCCGGATGTGTCTTGAATAGGATATTCGGTGAGCACCTGCGACTTGTCGGCGGGGTCCCACCCCGCTTGGCGGAGACGGTCGTCGATGACGATCCTTGCATCTGCTTCAGTCGAATAATCCTTCACAGGCGCTCCTCCTGAAAGTCCAACCGATCACTGCCACTCGGGAAAGTAATCCGCAAGATTCGTGTTTCTGAGATAGACCTCGCAGACCAAACGACCCCGGTCAATCCGATAAGCAGTCCGCAACTCCACCTGTTGTCCATGAATAAGCCTCGCCAACTTGTTTTTGGCGGCCTGTCTTCCGTAAGCATGCAGTTCTGGGGCATCGTAGCCCGCCGGGCGGACTCGGGTACCCGTCTCACCGTTCCATTTCCACAGGGGGCTCACTTCAAACGTATCTCCGTCGATGATTGACGTAACCGTAAATGTTGGCATGGCTGATCCTTTTTGGTTTCTGACCCTTGCTCGGCCTGACTGAGTCCGATTGAACGCAAAGCCCATGCCATTTCCCGAAGTGAGCGATAACCCATTGTTATTGATAGCATTAGCTTATTTATCGTTATCCCGTCATCATCTTATCCTTCAACCCAGATTGAAATATGTTAAACCTTGGTTCAAGTCTTTGGTCTCGATTGCAAGAACTTGTGCACCGCCTGTGGCGTGATCCCGAGCATTCGAGCCGCTCGGCTTTGGTTGCCGTCGGCTGCTTCAAGCGCCCGGAGAATCATTTGCTTCCGAGCGCTCCCGAGAAACTCATTCAATGAGAATCCCTCGTAGGGCTCGGGAAGTGCATCCAATGGGTCCGCGTAGGTGATTGGTTCCGTGATGAGGAGGTCGTCCGCGTCCAAAACATCATTGCGGCAAAGACGGACAGACCTTTCAATGACGTTTTCCAGATCGCGAACATTCCCCGGCCAGTTGTGAGATTGAAGCCTGGACAAGGCATCCGCCGACAATCTCTTGGGTCGTCGCAAGGAGCCATTCAACCGATCAAGAATGTGAAGCGCTAGTTTGGGAATGTCAGAGCGTCTTTCACGGAGCGGCGGAAGTTTGATTTCGCCGACGTTGAGCCTATAAAAAAGATCTTCGCGGAATTTCCCTTGTCTCACAAGCTTGCGCAGATCCCGATTCGTTGCACCCACAATCCGTACGTCAACTTTATGCGCCTTGGCTTGCCCAATCGGCTCAACCAGTCCATCTTGTAGAACTCTTAGCAATTTAGCCTGTGCGGGTATGGGAAGCTCTCCGAGCTCATCAAGGAAAAGAGTCCCTTTATCCGCCATATCGAACTTGCCAACCTGGTCGTTGATCGCGCCAGTAAAGGCGCCTTTCTTGTGACCGAAGAGCAGGCTTTCGACAAGGTCTCCAGGAATCGCGGCACAATTTACAGCAACGAAAATCTCTCGCGGCCTTCCACTCAATCGGTGAATGTACCGTGCAAATAGCTCTTTGCCGGTCCCTGTCTCCCCAAAGATGAGAACCGGGGCCTGTGATGGAGCCAGCATCGCACCCATCTCGAGTGAACGCTGCATCGCGGGGTGATCCCCCACAATGCCAGGCTGCACTCTGGCGGAATCAACATCGGCTTGGCTCTCTTCAACAGGAATCGATACATCCTTGAACCTGACGGTAGGGAACTCACACGAGGACAAATCCACCTCGGTCACGAGCGGGTGTTGCTTTGTTACAAAATGCGGTGGTCGCACATGGAGGATGCGGGCGGGAATTTCGCCGGAGGCCGCAAGGAGAACCCAGCAGGCATGCATGTGGGGCGTTCCCGATGCGACTGCAATAAAGAAGCGTGCTGAAGAAAAATCCTCGATGATGCGATGAAGATGAGATCTGAGCCCCCTGAATATCTCTTGGTAATTCGTCGGATCGTCAAGGTTGGTCTCGAGAACGTGAACCTTGCTCCTGTGGTGAAGCTTCGCTATAGTGTCCTTTGTTTCTGCGGTAACCCGCTGAGTGCTTGGGGTGTCAAAGAGAAAGATATGATCGAATGAGCGTGTGGATAGGAGGGAAAGGATGGGCCCAGGCTGTTCATCCTGGTCAACCAACCCCTTGAAATAAGGATCATGAAATCCTGTAAATGTCAGCAGAACATCCATCATTTCTTTCCCGTATCCGAATTCTGAGAATCGGTCCCCGCTGCTCCCCCTGTCTTCACCCACTCGTCCACTTCTTCTTTGCGGAATTTCCACAGGCGGCCCATCCGGTGCGCCGGCATTTGTTTTTCAGGAATCCACTTGTAGACCGTATCCCGCTTGATGCCGAGATAGGCCGCAATCTCATCTACGGAGAGCCATCGATCTTTCATCACTGATTCCAGTCGCATAGGGTCTCGTCCCATTCCTGAGCGGCCTCAGGCCTTCGGTTTAAAGAATCGGCCCCATCCTGGATCGGCCCATCGGTTTCCATCCGGTCCGATCATACCAAACTGGCATATATTATACGAAATTGTCCGTGTCTCTCAAACGGTTTTTCCGAATTTCTCCGGATTTGACTGGACGGAATCTACGGCGGCCAGCAAGACTCACCGAGAGGTGTAAAACTCTTCGAGACCAGTTCCTTCCCCACTTAGAGCCAAGCGGGGAGAACGCTTTTTTTCCTGGACAGGGACCAGGACGCGGCGGTAGGGGCAGGGACCGCCGGGGTAAAACCCCTCCAGCCGGTCAACAGCCGGAAGGCGGGTCTCTCTCGGGGTCTTCGGAGGTGAGAAGCTCCCCGTACACGGGGCCCCAGGGCGCGCCAATGCTTTTGTTGGGGCTGGTCGGGGGTTGGCTCGGGATTGGACATGCGGGCCGTCACGTGCGCTTGTGCGGCCGCGACGGCGAGGGTGCCCCGGCAAAAGCGGTCGTGGTTCCGGAAACCGCGCTTCAGGGTGCCGTAGACGAAGAGGCGCAACAATTGCGGATTGGGGATTTCGGAAACGCCCTGCTCCGATGCGGCGCCTCGGTTGTTGCGAACTATCGCGCCGCCTGCCGTGCGAAATCTCCCGCCGACTTTACCGCCAAGACGGCCTTCGTCGAATCGGTGAGCGGCCGTAACCCACCGGGTCTCACCCGGCGCCCGGAGTGCGGGCTTCGAAATGGAGAATCAGGGTAAATGTGCGGGCGGGCGTAAGCCGGCGTAGGCACGCCGGAAACGACGAGACCCCGAGGGGCCAGATGATAAAATCGGCCCTACGGGGTCTTCTCGTTATGAACCGCTGAACTCAGCGGATGGATTTTTGGCTCCCCGAGCAGGACTCGAACCTGCAACCTAGTGGTTAACAGCCACCCGCTCTGCCGATTGAGCTATCGGGGATCGAAAGCCGACGCGGGGCGAAAGGCGGCGCGGCGGCCGGGGGCTTCGCGCTCCTCGTCGTAACCGTGGATTTCTATTGGACAACCCCCCCGCTTGTCAATAGGCTTTTCCACGCCGGAGCCCGCCGCGGCCGTCGGGGCGACGCCGGCGGACGATCGGGCCCGCCCCCGATTTTCCCTTGCTTTCGCCCGCGCGGTGTGCGCTAAAGGTTTCTCGAAGACCCAAAGGGGGGCGCATGGAAAAGCGGACGACACCGGGGGGATCGGGGCTGAGCCTCGAGCTCCTCTACCACCGGCTGAGCAACTCTTACGAAGAGCTGCTCGGCCGCCTTCTCGAGCAGGCGGCCGAAACCCTGGGCGAGGAGGGGATCTCGCTCGCCCTCGCCGATTTCCTTCTCTGGCCCGATGACGAGGAGGAGTTCCGTCGCGCCTACGAGGCGCACGCGGCGCTCTTCGTCCCCTGGCTCGTCTTCGACTGGACGCCCGACCCGGACGACGTCGACCCCGCGGTGCGGGAGGACTTCGCGGAGCCGCTTGCGCGCCTCGCCCTCCAAAACCCCATCCTGGACCTCGATCCCCTCGAGCGGCGCATCCTCGAGGCGGCGACGGCGGAGGCCTTCAGCTTTTACGAGGTCGTCGCCTGCAGCCCGGGCGAGGGCTTTCTTCTGCGGGACATCCTGCGCGGCGGGGAAATCGAGGTCTGCGAGCGCCTGGGCTCCGAGAACGTGGAACCGGGCGACATCCTCTTCGCCCGCGTCATCCGGGTCGAGCAGGTCGCCATGCTCGCCGGCTGCGGCGCGCTCTTCTTCCCGCCGGATTTCAAGCCGAGGGTGATCGCGCTGCGCGCGAAGATCGCAGGCCGGCGGAAGTCGATCACGGCCGAGGAGCTGCGCCGGAGCGACGCGGAGCTGCGCGATCTCTTCTTCGCCCTCCACGACACCCTCACCACGCCGCTCGTGCTCCGCAACACCGACGACGAGGAGCTCCTCTTCCACCGGCTGCACTGGGAGATCGACTCGGCGGCCGAGGCCTTCGAGCGGCTGAAACACCTTTCCTCCGCCGAGACCGCCGAAGAGATCCTCGACCGCGCCGAGCGCACGGCGGAGGGGGAACTCAGGCGGGTTCAATTCGCCTGGACGCGGAAGGCCCACCCGGGAACCTCCGCCGTGCAAAACGCGGTTCTCGGAAAGATCGCGATCGAGGGGAAAAAGCTCCGCGTCGACGTCGACTCCGCCGAGCGCGCCGCACGCATCCGCGAAACGGTCGACCGCGCCCTGGGGGAGACGGGCCGCCACCGGGCGACCGAGGTCCTGGGAAGCCGGCCGCCGCCCTCGCCCCCCGGCCTCGACGCCGACCCGCCCGAGGAGATCCTCAAGAGCCCGGAGGCCCGGGCCGAGATGGGAAAGCTCTTCGAGAATTACTGGACGGAGTGGACGACGACGAAGATCCCGGCCCTGGGCGGAAAGACGCCGCGGCAGGCGATACGGAGCGCGGGGGGCCGGGAGAGCGTAGAGGCGATCCTCGCTTCGGCCGAGCGCGATGCCATCCGCGCCGCCCCGTTCCCCGAAGAGGCCCTCGCCGCGATCCGCAAGGCGCGCAGGCTTCTCGGGCTCTCCTGAGGCGAAGGGCGGGGCCGGGAGCGCCCTCAGCGGGGGGCGCGCACCTTGATCCCGAGCTCGTCCAACTGGGCGCGGCTCACCGCGGAGGGGGCGTTGGTGAGAAGGCAGGCCGCCTTCTGGGTCTTGGGGAAGGCGATCACGTCGCGGATCGAGCTCTCCCCGCAGAGGAGCATCACCAGGCGATCGAAGCCGAAGGCGATCCCGCCGTGGGGCGGGGCCCCGGAGTCGAGCGCGGAAAGCAGAAACCCGAACTTCTCCTCGACTTCCCCGGCCGAGAGCCCCAGCGCGCGGAAGACCCGCTCCTGGAGCGCGCGCTGGTGGTTGCGGATGCTCCCCCCCCCGATCTCGAAGCCGTTCAGGACGAGATCATAGGCGCGCGAAGAGACGGCAAGGGGCTCGGACTCGAGCCGCTCGACGTCCTCCTCGAGCGGCGCGGTGAACGGGTGGTGAAGCGCCTGGAGCCGCTTTTCGGTCTCGTCCCACTCGAACATCGGAAAACGCGTCACCCAGACGAAAGAGAAGCCCTCCTTGGGGATCAAACCCAGCTTCTCCCCCAGGTGGTTCCGCAGGTGCCCGAGGGCCTCGTGGACCACGGCGGGCCGGTCGGCGACGAAGAAGACGAGGTCCCCGGTCTCGAGCCCGACCCGCTCGGCGAGCGCCGCCTTCTCCCCGTCGGTGAAGAACTTCGCGATCGGCGACTGCCACCCCTCGGGCCGGATCTTGATCCAGGCGAGCCCTTTCGCGCGGTAGACGGCGGCGAAGGCGGTCAGATCGTCGATCTCCTTGCGGGACATCTCCACGCAGCCCTTCGCGTTCAGCGCCTTCACCCGGCCGCCCGCCGCGGCCGCCTCGGCGAAAACCTTGAAGCCCGAGCCGGCGACGATGTCGGTCACGTCCCGCAGCTCCAACCCGAAGCGGATGTCGGGCTTGTCCAACCCGTAGCGGTCGAGGGCCTCGGCGTAGGTGAGCCGCGGGAAGGGGAGCGAAAGCTCGATCCCGCGCACCTCGCGGAAGACCGCGGCCATCATCCCCTCGGCGACCGCGATCACGTCCTCCTCGCCCACGAAGGACATCTCGAGGTCGATCTGGGTGAACTCGGGCTGGCGGTCGGCGCGCAGGTCCTCGTCGCGGAAGCAGCGCACGATCTGGTAGTAGCGGTCGAAGCCCGCGATCATGAAGAGCTGCTTGAAGATCTGCGGCGACTGGGGAAGCGCGTAGAAGAGCCCCGGGTTGACGCGGCTGGGGACGAGGTAGTCGCGCGCCCCCTCGGGCGTGCTGCGGGTGAGAAAGGGGGTCTCGAGGTCGAGAAAGCCCAGGCCGTTCAAATAGGCGCGCACCGCGGCGGCGGCGCGGTGCCGCAGGATGAGGTTCCGCTGCAGCCGCGGCCGACGGAGATCGATGTGGCGGTGCCGCAGGCGCACGGCCTCGGCGGTCTCGGTCTCGTCCTCGACGGGGAAGGGCGGGGTCTGGGCGGTGTTCAGGATGCGCAGCTCGCCCGCCATGACCTCGATCGCCCCGGTCGCGAGCGCCGGGTTCTCCATCCCCGCAGGCCGGCGTTCCACGCGGCCGCGCACGCCGAGCACGTACTCGCTTCGCACCGCCTCGGCCTTGGCGTGCGCCTCCGGGGCGACCTCGGGGTTGAAGACGACCTGGGTGATCCCCTCGCGGTCGCGCAGGTCGACGAAGATCACCCCGCCGTGGTCCCGGCGACGGAGCACCCAGCCCGCGAGCACCACCTCGCGTCCGACGTCGCCCGCGCCCAGCTCCCCGCAGGTGTGGGTGCGGCGCATGGAGAGCAGTGGATCGGTCACCTTCCGGCTCCTTCCTGGAATTCGGGGGATGCGGGGCTCACTCGGCGAGCATCGCCGCGACCTGATCGACGAGCCCCCCGAGGGGAACCTCGCGCTGCCGCTTGGAGCGCATGTCGCGCAGCAACGCGCTGCCGCGGGCGAGTTCCTCCTCGCCCACCATGAGCACCCAGGCCGCCCCCTCGCGGTCGGCGCTCTTGAGCTGGCTCTTCAGGCTCTTGTCCGTAAACTCCATCGCGACCCGGATCCCCCGCTCCCCGAGCCGGCAATACCACGCGAAGGCGGCCCGCCGCGCGCGCTCCCCTAACGCGGCGAGGAAGAGATCGGGCCGCGGCCGGAGCTCCTCGGCGTTCAGGCCCGCGATTTCCGCGAGCCGGTCGAAGCCGATCGCAAATCCGGTCGCCGGCAGATCCGGCCCGCCCAGCTCGGCGATCAGCCGGTCGTAGCGCCCGCCGCCGGCGACCGCGCTCTGGGCCCCGAGCGCGCCGGTCTGGATCTCGAAGGTCGCGCGCGTGTAGTAGTCGAGCCCGCGCACGAGGCGCGGGTCGACGACATGGGGGACCCCCAGGGCCTCGAGCGCGTCGCGCAGCAGATCGAAATCCCGCCGGCACTCCGCGCAGAGGTGGTCGAGGATCGAGGGGGCCGCGGCCAGCGCCTCGCGGCACTCGGGGACCTTGCAGTCGAGCACGCGGAGCGGGTTGCGGGTGCGGCGGCGGCTGCAGTCCTCGCAGAGCCGGTCGCTCACCGAGGCGAGCATCGCCTGGAGCGCGTACCGGAAGGAGGGCCGGCAGGCGGCGCAGCCGAGCGAGTTCACGTGCGCCTCGACGTCCGCCACGGAAAGCCGCCGGCAAAGGCTCGTCAGCAGGAAGACGAGCTCGGCGTCGGCGAGCGGCGAGGCGACCCCGAAGATCTCGGCGTCGATCTGGTAGAACTGGCGGTAGCGGCCCTTCTGCGGCCGCTCGCGGCGGAACATCGGGCCCACCATGTAGAGGCGCCGGGCCGGGTCCGGGGCGTAGAGCTTGTGCTGGATGTAGGCGCGCACGATCGAGGCGGTCGCCTCGGGGCGGAGGGTGACCATCTCGCCGCCGCGGTCGGGGAAGGTGTACATCTCCTTTTCGACGATGTCGGTGTCCTCGCCGATGCTGCGCTGGAAGAGCTCGGTCTTCTCGAGGATGGGGATGCGGATCTCGCGGAAGCCGAATCGCTCGAGGAGATCGCGCGCCTCGCGCTCGATCTTCTGCCAGAGCTCGACCTCGCCGGGGAGGATGTCCTTGAAGCCGCGGATGAGCTGGACCATGCGTGCCCCTGTCCCTCTCTCCCCGGGCGGATGCCGGGGAAACCGGTCCATTTAGCGCGAGGCGCGCATCGCCGTCAACACCCTTGTCGCCCCGGCCGCCGCTTGCCCGGCCGGCCGCCATCCGGTAGGATGCGCCCCGACGCAAAGATCCGCCATGAACGCCGGAGCGCACAACGCCCTGACCGACGTCGAAGGCATCCTCGTCGGCCACCACACCGACCCCGAGGCCGCAAGCGGGGTGACGGCGATCCTCTGCCCCGGGGGGGCGACGGCCGCCGTGGACGTGCGCGGGGCGGCGCCGGGCACGCGCGAGACCGACCTCCTCGCCCCGGAGAACCTGGTCGAGCAGGCCCAGGCGGTCCTGCTCTGCGGGGGCTCGGTCTACGGGCTCGCCGCGGCCGACGGGGCCGTGCGCTGGCTCGCCGAGCGGGGCCTGGGCTTCCCGCTGGGGGAAGGCCGGGTCGCGCCGATCGTGCCCGCCGCGGTCCTGTTCGACCTCGGCCGCGGGCGCAGCTTCATCCCCCCGATCGGCCCGGCGTGGGGTGCGTCCGCCTGCGCGCAGGCCGCGGCCGGGCCGGTCGCGGAGGGCACGGTCGGCGCCGGGACCGGGGCGGTCGCCGGCGGCATCAAGGGCGGCGTCGGCACGGCGAGCCTCGTTCTCGACTCCGGGATCACCGTGGCGGCGCTGCTGGCCGTGAACGCGGGCGGCACGGTGATCGACCCGGCGACGGGGAGGCCCTGGGAGATCGGCTCGGAGATCGCCCAAGAGTTCGGGGGGGAGGGAAAGCGCGCCGTCGTTCTGCCGGCGCCCCCCGACCCGCAGCCGGGGCGGAACACGACGATCGGCGTGGTCGCCACCGACGCCCTGCTCTCCAAGGCCCAGGCCCTCAAGGTCGCGCAGATGGCGCACGACGGGCTCGCCCGCGCCGTGCGCCCCGCCCACACCCTTTTCGACGGGGACACCCTCTTCTGCCTCGCCACCGGCCGCAAACCCCTGCCCCGGGAGACGGGCGTCTTCCCCGTCCCCGCCGCCGGGGCCCTCAGCGCGATCGGCCACGCGGCGGCCTTGTGCACGGCGCGGGCGATCGTGCGCGCCGTGCTTTCCGCCGCCTCGCTCGCCGGGATCCCCGCCTTCCGCGACCTGCCCGACCGGAAATGAGCCCTTTGCCCCACGCCCCTCCCCCCTCTGGACACCGGGAGCGAAATGGGCTTAAAGAACCCCAAACCCGTTTTGCGGCCCCGGGGACCCGCCCAGGCGGGCGGTCCCGCAGGCCGCGGCGGCAACCGAAGGAGGAGGTATGAAACGACTGCTTGCGATCGCCCTGGTCCTCGTTTTCGCCGTCCCCTTTTCCGCATTCGCGGCCGAGACCCCCAAGAAAGGCGGCAGCCTGATCGTCTGCGTCGGCGACGAGCCGCCCGGCCTCGACCCGACCGCTTCGGCGTCGGCGGCGATCGACCGGGTCGTGTACGCGAACCTCTTCGAGGGGCTGGTCAAGGTCGACCGCAACGGAAGACTCGTCCCCGGCCTCGCCCTCGGCTGGGAGATCTCCCCCGACGCGAAGACCTACACCTTCCGGCTGCGCCAGGGCGTGAGATTCCACAACGGGGAGCCCTTCAACGCCCCGGTCGCCAAGTGGAACCTCGAGCGCGGGGCGGCCGCGGACACGAAAAACGCGCACCCCGAGTTCTTCCGCCAGATCGAGAAGATCGAAACCCCCGACGACGCCACCCTGCGGCTCACCCTCAAGGAGGTGAACGCGCTCTTTCTCTTCCAGATGGCCGAGGGCGACGCGGTCATGCTGCCGATGAAGGGCTGGGAGGACACGGCCGCCCGGCCGATCGGGACCGGCCCCTTCCGCTTCATCGAGTGGCGCCGCGGCGACAGCGTCGTCCTCGAGCGGAACCCCAACTACTGGAACCCGGCGCTTCCCCACCTCGACCGGCTGACCTTCCGCTTCATCAAGGACCCGAGCGCCCAGGTCGCGGCGCTCAAGGCCGGCGACGTGGACGTGCTCGGCTGGATCCTCGCCCCGGAGATCGCCCGCGGCATCGCCCGCGACCAGCGCTTCAAGATCCTCTCGGGGTCCTCGACCTCCGAGGTCATCATGTCCACGAACAACAAGGCCAAACCCTTCGACAACAAGCTCGTCCGCCAGGCGATGGCCCATGCGATCGACCGCAAGACGGTGAACGAGCTCGTGATGCTCGGCTACGGGACCCCGATCGGCTCCCACTGGCCGCCGATCACGCCCTACTACGTGGACCTGACGAAGAAGTTCCCCTACGACCCGAAGAAGGCGAAGGAGCTCCTCGCCCAGGCGGGATACCCGAACGGCTTCTCCGCCCGCATCCAGCTCCCCGCGATCTACCCCTACGCCCAAAAGGCGGGCGAGGTGATCGCCGACATGCTGGGCCGGGTCGGGATCAAGCTCAAGATCGAGATCGTCGAGTGGGGTTTTTGGCTCGACCGCATCTTCAAGCAGAAGGACTTCGAGCTCTCGATGATCGGCCACGCCGAGGCCTGGGACATCGGGATCTACGCGAACCCGAACTACTACTTCCAGTACGACTCGGCCGAGTTCCGCGACGCCTACCAGAAGGCGCTCCGCGCGGCGAGCGAGGCCGAGAAGGCGAAGTGGTTCGCCCGCTGCCAGGAGATCGTGGCCGAGGACGCGGTGAACGGCTTCCTCTTCGTGAGCCCCTCGCTCTCGGCGATGAAGGCCGAGGTGATGAACTGGTGGAAGGACTACCCGACGATCGCCCTCGACGCGACCGAGGTCTGGTGGAACAAGTAGGCGGGCGCCTCTTCGCGACCCGCCGCGGACCCGAACGGAGCTGAACCCGCCGGGCGGGCCTCGACCTCGGGGGCCCGCCCGGAATGTTTCCCATGCTGCGCTATTTTCTCACCAAGCTCGCGACCCTCGTTCTTTTGCTCTTTCTCGTCTCGCTGACCGTCTTCACGGTCCTCTTCGTCCTGCCGGGGGACCCGGCGCAGATCATCCTCGGGATCCATGCCACGCCGGAGTCGCTCGCGCTGCTGCGCGCCGACCTGGGCCTCGACCGGCCCTTCTTCGCCCAGTACGCGGAATGGGTGGGAAACCTGCTGCAGGGGAAGAGCGCGCTCTCGATCCATTACAAGATGCCCGTCTTCGAGCTCGTCGCCAGCCGGCTCGCCGTGACCGGGCCGCTCGCCCTGCTCGCCATGGTCTTCGCCGTCGCCTTCGCCCTGCCGCTCGGGATCTACGCCGCCCGCCACCAGAACCGGCCCCAGGACCTCGCCGTCATGGCCTTCACCCAGGCCGGGCTCGCCACCCCGGAGTTCTGGCTGGGGATCCTCCTCGTCCTGCTCTTCTCGGTCGAGCTCAACTGGTTCGCGGCCGGGGGGTTCCCGGGCTGGGGGGCGGACGCCTGGGGGTCGCTCAAGGCGCTCCTGCTGCCGGCCTTCGCCCTGGGGATCATCCGCGCGGCGATCCTGGCCCGGCTCACGCGCTCCTCGATGCTCGACGTCCTGCGCGAGGACTACATCCGCACGGCGCGCGCGAAGGGGCTGCGCGAGCGCACGGTGATCTACGTCCACGCCCTGCGCAACGCCCTCATCCCCGTGCTCACGATCCTGGGGTTGCAGCTCGGGCAGCTGCTCGCCGGGGCGATCATCATCGAAAACGTCTTCTTCCTCCCCGGCCTGGGCCGCCTGGTCTTCACCGCGATCGGGATGCGCGATCTCCCGGTCGTCCGCGACGTGGTCCTGCTCATGGCCGCGGCGGTCGTCTTCGTGAACTTCCTGGTCGACATCGCCTACGCCGCGGTCGACCCGCGGATCGAGCTCCATTGAAGAGGAAAGGGTCGATGCGACGGTTTTTCGGCAACAAGAACTTCACCGCGGGCTTCCTCCTCTCGGCCGCGGTCGTGCTCGCCGCGGCCCTGAGCCTCCTCTGGACGCCCTACGACCCGAACCGCATGAGCGCCCTCGAGCGGCTGGAGGGGCCTTCGCTGCGCCACCCCCTGGGCACCGACCAGTACGGCCGCGACACGCTGAGCCGCATACTCGCCGGGGCGGTGAACTCGATCCTCGTCGGGCTGGTGACGGTCGCGATCGGCCTCGTCCTCGGGGTCGCCCTCGGGCTGCTCGCGGCCTACGGGGGAAGGGCGGCGGACGAGGCGATCATGCGCCTGGCCGACCTTCTCTTCGGTTTCCCCGCGGTCCTGACCGCGATCCTCATCACCTCGATCCTCGGCCCCTCGATGGTGAACGCGATGCTCGCGATCGGGATCTTCTACATCCCGGTCTTCGCCCGCCTGACCCGGGCCGTCGCCCGCGTCGTCTGGGAAAAGGAGTTCATCGCCGCGGCGCGGGCGAGCGGGATCGGGGAGCTCGCGATCGTGCGGCGCCACGTGCTCCCGAACATCCTCTCGCCGCTTCTCATCCAGGGGACGATCCAGTTCGCGGTCGCCATCCTCGCCGAGGCGGGCCTGAGCTACCTCGGGCTCGGGACCCAGCCCCCGCACGCCTCCTGGGGCCGCATGCTGAACGAGGCGCAGACCTTCCTCGACACGAGCCCCTGGATGGCGATCTTCCCGGGGCTGGCGATCGCCTGGGCGGTTCTCGGCTTCAACCTGCTGGGCGACGGCCTGCGGGACGTGCTCGACCCCAAGATGGCGCGGCTGCGCTGAAACCGGAAAGGAATCTTTCGATGATCTCATCGGATCGCATCGACCGGGTGCTCGGCGCCCTCGACCCCGCGGAGGTGATCGAGCTGACCGCGGCCCTCGTGCGCATCAACTCGGTCTTCGACCCCGAGGCCGGAACGAGCGAACAGGAGGCGGCCGAGTTCGTCGCCCGCTGGGCCGAGCGGCGGGGCTTCGAAGTCCTCGTCGAGGAGGCCGCCCCCCGGCGGCCGAACGTGGTCGTGACCCACCGGGGCTCCCCCGGCGGGAAACGAACGCTCATGTTCGAGGGCCACACGGACGTCGTGACCGCCGGCGACCCCGCCGCCTGGAGGCACCCGCCGTTTTCCGCGGCGATCGTCGGCCGCCGCATGTACGGGCGCGGCACGAACGACACCAAGGGGAACCTGGCCGCCATGCTCTGCGCCATGGCCGCGCTGCGCCGCGCCGCGGTCCCCCTGCACGGCGACATCCTGGGCGGGGTTCTCTGCGACGAGGAGGGGGCCATGACCGGCGTGCAGGATTTCATCCGCCGCGGCCACGCCGACCGCGTGAGCGCGGCCGTGATCTGCGAGCCGCAGGACGGTCTCATCTGCACGAGCCAGAAGGGGGCGGTCCGCGCGCGCTACACGGTGACCGGCCGCATGTGCCACGGCGCCATGCCCCTTTCGGGCCTGAACCCGGCCCCCGCCGTGGCCGAGATCATCCGCGGGCTCCAGAGGCTCGAGGAAGAGGCCTGCCGCGCCCTCGGGCGCGACCCCGATCTCAACTGGCCGAGCTTCACCCCGACCGTGATCCAGGCCCCGCCCGAGGGCCCGGCGCAACTGAACGTCGTCCCCGCCCGCGCGGTCGTCCTGGTCGACGTGCGCACGATCCCGCAGCAGTCCCACCCCGCGATCGTCGAAAGCCTAAAAAACCTCGCCGCGGAAACGAAGCGGCGGGTGCGCGAGGCGACCCTCGCGCACGACCGCGAGCTCGGCGTGACCCGCGACCCCGAGCTCGCGGTCGACCTCGAGATCCTGAGCGACCGCCCCTGCACGCGGACCGACCGGGAAGAGCCGGTCGTGCGCGCGGCGGCCTGGGCGACCCAGGTCGTGACCGGCCGCGAGCCCGTCTACGGCGGGGTCCCGGGGGCGACCGACGGGACGTTCCTTTCGGCCTGGAAGGGGATCCCGATCGTCACCCTGGGCGCGGGCGACCGGGAGGTCCCGCACCAGGTCGACGAGTGGGTCGACCTCGATCAGCTCGTCGAGACGGCCCGGATCTACGCCCTGACCGCGCTCGCCTACCTCGGGAGCCCGCAGCCGTGACCGACGAGGCGCTGCTCCGGATCGAGAACCTCTGCGTCTCCTTCCGCACCCCCGAGGGGCCGGGCACGGCCGTGGACGGGCTCGATCTCGCGATCGCCGCCGGGGAAACCCTGGGGGTCGTGGGGGAGTCGGGCTGCGGGAAGAGCGTCACCGCCCTCGCCGTCCTCGGGCTTCTCGCCGCCCCCCCGGCCCGGATCGAGGCCGGGGCGATCCGCTTCGCGGGCCGCGATCTTTTGCGGCTCTCCGCCGAGGAGCGGCGCCGCCTCCGCGGCCGCGAGATCGCGATGATCTTCCAGGAGCCGATGACCTCGCTCAACCCGTTGCTCCCCATCGGACGCCAGGTGGCCGAGCCCCTCCGGGTGCACCTGGGGCACTCGGCCGCCCAGGCGCGGGAGGTCGCCGCCGCATGGCTGGAGAAGGTCAAGATCCCCGACGCCCGGCGCCGCCTCGGGGATTTCCCCCACCAGCTCTCGGGCGGCATGCGCCAGCGGGTGATGATCGCCATGGCCATGGTCTGCCGCCCGCGGTTGCTCATCGCCGACGAGCCCACGACCGCCCTCGACGTGACCATCCAGGCCCAGATCCTCTCCCTGATGCGCGAGCTCAAGGAGGAGACGGGGACGGCGCTGCTGCTCATCACCCACAACCTGGGGGTGGTCGCCCAGACCGCCTCCCGCGTGGTCGTCATGTACGCGGGACAGATCGTCGAGGAGGCGCCGGTCGCCCCGCTCTTCGAGGAGCCCTTCCACCCCTACACGCAGGGGCTCCTCCAGTCGATCCCCGTGCTCGGCAGCCGCACGGGCGGCGAGGCCGGCCGTCTCGCCGAGATCCCGGGGCTCGTGCCGGCGATCACCGAGCGCATCGCCGGCTGCCGTTTCGCCGGCCGCTGCCCGCACGCCTTCGCCCTCTGCCGCGGGGAGGCCCCTCCCCTCTTTGCGATCGGCCCGGGGCGGCGCGCGCGCTGCTGGCTGTGGGCCCATCCCGAACGGAGGCGGCGCGATGCCTGAGGCCCCGCTCGTCCGCACCGCAAACCTGACCAAGCGCTTCCCGATCGGCGGCGGCCTCTTCCGCCGGCCGCGGGCGTGGGTGCAGGCGGTGAACGGGGTGTCGTTTACGATCTCCCGCGGGGAGAGCCTGGGGCTGGTCGGCGAGTCGGGTTGCGGCAAGTCGACGATCGGCCGCATGCTCCTCGGGCTGATCCCCCCCACCTCCGGCACGATCGAGTTCGACGGGGTGGACATCGGGAACCTCTCCCGCGCCGAGTTCCTGCGCCTCCGGCGGCGCATGCAGGTCATCTTCCAGGACCCCTACGCGAGCCTCGACCCGCGCATGACCGTCGAGGCCATCGTGACCGAGCCCCTCTTCGCCGGCCGCCCGCCGCGGCGCGCCGAGCGGCGCCGCATCGCCGCCGAGCTGATCGAGCGCGTCGGCCTGCGGGCCTCCGATCTCGACCGCTACCCCCACGAGTTCTCCGGCGGCCAGCGGCAGCGGATCGGGATCGCCCGCGCCCTGTGCGTGCGGCCCGAGCTGATCGTGGCCGACGAGCCCGTGAGCGCGCTCGACGTCTCGATCCAGGCCCAGGTGATCAATTTGCTCGAGGACCTGCAGCGCGATTTCGGGCTCGCCTACCTCTTCATCTCCCACGACCTGAGCGTGGTCGAACACCTCTGCCGGCGGGTCGCGGTCATGTACCTCGGGGCGATCGTCGAGACCGCCCCCGCCTGGGAATTCGGCCGCCGACCGCTCCACCCCTATACCGAGGCCCTGATCGCGGCCGTTCCCGTGCCCGACGTGCGCCGCTTGCGGCCGCCCTTCCGCATGGAGGGCGACGTCCCCAGCCCCATCGACCCGCCGCCGGGCTGCCCTTTCCACCCGCGCTGCCCCTACGCCTTCGACCCCTGCCCCCGCGCGACCCCGCCGCTCGTCGAGGCCGCGCCGGGCCGTGAGGTCGCCTGTTGGTTGAACGGCGGCCGGGGGCTTCCCGCCCCCGCGACCGCACCCTCATCCCCTGCGAAAGGAGAACTTCACCCATGAGCCGTCCCAAGGTCACCATCCAGGACATCCAGAAGGCCAAGGAAGAGAAACGCAAGCTCGTCATGGTGACGGCCTACGACTACCCCTTCGGGCTGATGGCCGACGAGGCCGAAGTCGACATCGTGCTCGTCGGGGACTCGCTCGGCATGGTGGTGATGGGGCTTTCCGGCACCGTCCCCGTCACCATGGAGCACATGATCCACCACATCCAGGCCGTGATGCGCGGCTGCAAGAGCCCGCTCGTCGTGGGCGACATGCCCTTCATGAGCTACAACACGTCGATCCGCGAGGCGATCCTAAACGCGGGGCGCCTGATCAAGGAAGGCGGCTGCGATGTGGTCAAGCTCGAGGGGGGGGTCCACTTCGCCCCCACGGTGGAGGCGATCGTCAAGGCGGGCATCCCGGTCCAGGGGCACATCGGGCTGACGCCCCAGACGGCGAGCGCGCTCGGCGGGTTCAAGATGCAGGGCAAGGATGCGGCGGCGGCCAAGCAGATCGTGGACGATGCGAAGGCGCTCGAAGACGCCGGCGCCTTCTCGATCATCCTCGAAGCGGTCCCCGCGCCGCTCGGCAAGCTCGTCGCCGAGGCCGTGCGCGTGCCCGTGATCGGGATCGGGGCGGGCCCCGACGTCGACGGCCAGGTCCTCGTCACCCACGACATGATCGGCCTCTTCGACCGCTTCGTCCCCAAGTTCGTGAAGCAGTACACGAAGATCCGGCCGATCATCCTCGAGGCGCTGCGGGCCTACCGGCAGGAGGTGCTCTCCGGCGCGTTCCCCGGCCCCGAGCACAGCTTCAAGATGCCCGAGGCCACGCTGGCGGAATTGAAACGCCTGGTCGAAAAGGGCTGATCGCGCCGGAGGGGTGCGGGGAGCCTCAGATGCGGTGGAGCGCAAGCGGCTCGGCGAGCCGCCGGTTCGCCTGCTCGAGGCTCTCTTCGCTTCCGATCACGGCGACCGACGCCCCCTGCAGTTTCTCCGGCAGCCAGCGCGCGGCCGCGGCCGCGACCGCGCGGCGGTCGAGGGCGAGCAGCCGCGCCTTGAATTCGCGCCGCAGCTCGTCGGAGAGCCCGACCAGGCGGCGGGCGAAGGCCTTGCGCGCGGCGGGCCCGGGGGGGTCCGGCTTGTCGATGTCCGCGCAGACCTGGAGCAGGGCCTCGTGGATGTCGTTCTCCGTGATCTCCCCGCTCTGCAGGAAGTCCGGGGCGGCCTCGAAAACCGCCAACGTCTCGACGATGTTCGGGTCGCGGTAGGAGGCGAGGCTGAAGACGCCCTCCTCCGGGTTGTAGACGGCGAACCCGCTGTAGGCCCCGCCCTTCTCACGGATCTCGCGGTGGAGAAAGAGCGAGCGCAGGAGTTTTGCGGTCACGGCGAGCGCGGGGGCGTCCTCGTGGGCGAGCCGCACGACGGGCAGCGCGGCGGCGACGAAGTTCACGGCCGTCGCCGTGCTCCAGCCCTCGCGCAGGCGCGGGCCGCGGGACTCCGCGCCCTCCAGCCGGAACCGGCGCTCCCCTTCCCCGGGAAGCGCCGGCAACAGGGCCGCCGCCGCGCCCTCGGCCGCGCGCACGGCCGCCTCCTCGCCGATCAGGGCCACCTCCAGGTTCGGGCGCCGGAACAGGGCCTCCCCCACGCGCGTGAGCCCCGCCGCCAGGCGGTCGAGCCGCTCGTCGTCGAGCGCCTCGGTCAGCCGCTTGATTTCGAGCAACTGGTGGATCCCCCCCCAGGCTTCGCTCAAGGCCCGGGTGCGCGAGAAGTTCCGCTCGGCGAGCGAGATCGCCAGCCGATGCCCCTGGTGCACGACCCCGGCTTCCAGCCCCGCGCGGTACTCGAGGAGAAGATTCCGCAGCCGGAAGCGGTCGCCGAAATCGTATTCGGCGAGGAGTTCGGCGAGCAGGTCGAACATCGGCGCGAGGTTTCTCTCGAGCGCCTTCCCCGAGAGGGTCGCCAGCGCGAGGGCCTCGCCTGCCCCCCGGAACGCGCTGTGCGGCGCCGCCGAGAGCCCCAGGCCGCCGGTCACGGCCTCGATCCAGCGCGCCATGGCGACGTAATCGCGGCGGCGCGTCCCGATCCGCGTGAAACTGTGACAGAAGAAGGGGACAAGCGGCTCAAGTTCCGCGGCGACGCCCCCGCAGCCGGCCGCCGCCGCGAGATAGAAGATCCCCGAGGTCGGCTGCTCGAAGCAGACGAGGGGAAGTGCCGCGTTCCCCCGGCTCGGGGAGACGGCGGGGACATCGGGAGGGATGTCCTCCCGGCCGAGCGTGGGCAGGCAGGAGAGATCCTCGCGCGCCTCCTGGAGGCGGCGCAGCGCCTCGGCCTGCTCGCGCACCCGCCGCTCCTCCTGCGGGCCGAGCCCGCGGCGGATCTCCGCGAGCCGCCGCTGCTCCCGCTCCTCTTCGCGGGCGGCGAGCTCCGGGTCGGGGTGCAGGGCGAAGCGCAGGCGGTGGGGGTTTGCGAGGAACCAGCGTTCGATCCGGTCCTCGAAGAAGCGCCCGCGCTCCATGCCGCGGCGGATCGCGGCGAGATCCTCGTCGAAGCGCAAGACGCGCAGGGGGTCCCCGCCGTGGATCCAGGTGCCGGCGATCTCGAGCAGCAGTTTCAGGCCGTACGGGTAGGGGGTGTTCGTGACCTCGCGGCGGTGGAATTCCAGCTGGTGGATCGCCGCCTCGATGCGCTCGGGCTCGATCCCCTCGGCCGCCAGCCGCCCGAGCGTGTCGAGGACGATCCCCTCGACGGCTTCCTCGTCGCCTGCGCGCACCTCCTTCAGTCCCGCGGCGAAGCGGGTGTCCCGCGGCTCGGGGTCGTAGCCGCTGCCGTCGGAGAGCGCGGCCCCCAGCCCGGAGTCGATCAGCGCCTTGCGCAGGGGCGCGGCGGCGGTCCCGAGGAGGACCTGGTCGAGCAGGGCGAGCGCCAGCACCTCGGGGGTGTCGCGGACGTCGCTCGCCAGCCAGGCGACGCAGGCCTGGTGTTTTTTCGTCGGGTCCTCGCCCGGGGGGATCGGATAGGCGGCCGCCGCCGTGCGCGGCGCGGCCCAGCGCGGCTGGGGGGCGACCTCCGGGGCCGGGGCCGCCGCCGCGAAGCGCGGCAGCACCTGCCGCGCGACGAAGGCGAGATGGTCCTCGAGGGGCAGGTCCCCGTAGCTGTAGAAGAAGGCGTTGCTCGGGTGGTAGTGGCGGCGGTGGAACTCCCGCAGGCCCTCCCAGGTGAGCCGCGGGATCTCCTCGGGGTCCCCGCCCGAGTTGTGGGCGTAGGTCGTGTCCGGGGAGAGCGCCTGCTGCAGGCGGCGGACCATGACCTGGTCGGGCGAGGACATCGCCCCCTTCATCTCGTTGTAGACGACCCCGCGGAAGACGAGCCGCTCGCCCCCGGCCGGGTCGGGCTCGAACTCCAGACGGTGCCCCTCCTGGCGGAAGCTCAGCTCCTCCAGACGCGGGAAAAAGGCCGCGTCGAGGTAGACCGAGAGGAGGTTCGCGAAGTCCTTGCGGTTCTGGGTGGCGAAGGGGTAGGCGGTCCAGTCGGCGCTCGTGAAAGCGTTCATGAAGGTGCTCAGGCTGCGCTTGAGCATGGCGAAGAAGGGGTCGCGGACGGGATAGCGCTCGGAGCCGCAGAGCACGACATGCTCGAGGATGTGGGCGACCCCCGTCGAGTCGGCGGGCACGGTCCGGAAGGTGACGCCGAAGGCGTTCTCCCGGTCGTCCCGCCGGATGTGGATCCAGCGCGCGCCCGTCGGGCCGTGGCGGAGCTCGTGGAACACGGCCCGGATCCAGGGCAGCGCCTCGACCCGCCGCACCTCCCAGCCCTCGACCGTCGCCCCGGGGAGAAAGGGTTTTTCCGCACCGCCGCCCGTCGACGCCATGACGCCTCCGCCGCCGTGGAGAGGGGAATTTCCGGGAATGCCGGGTGGAGGGCGCTCAGGCCGCAACGTAGCGCCCGCGGCCCTCCCGCTTGATCTTGCCCAGCTTGTAGAGCCGGAAGATGATGTTGCGGATTTTCTTGTCGACGAAGCCCGTCTTCGCCTGGATGTCGGCGAAGGTCATGCCGTTGCGGGAACGGCGGATGGCCTCGAGAACGAGGTCGGTCGCCGACCCTGAGGTCAGCCGGGCCGCCGCGCGCCTGCGGATCGCCGCCCCGGAGGCGGCCTGGGCGACGAGCGTTTCCAGCCGGTCGAGCCGGCTCAGGATCTTTTCCACATCCCTCTTGGTAGGAATCTGGTATGCCTGCATGAAGAACTTGACCATGGCGTCGAAACTCACCGACTTTCCCTTCCTGCGGATCATGGGGTCCTCCTTCGCGGGCTGGGGTTGGCCGTCGCATCCGGCGGATGGGGCAACCTAAACAGCGGGACTAGAAATGTCAAGCAATCCGCCGGCCGCCCGGGAGGAATCGGAATTGCCCGGCGGGGCGCTTCCTGCTACGAAGGGGAAAACTCGGCTCCCCCGGGAAGGCCCCGCTCGATGCCCTCGCCGCGTGCGATCCTCGCCGCCAGCGGTCTCCGGCCGCGAAAGCGCCTGGGACAGCATTTCCTCGCCGACCCCGCCGTGCCGCGGGCGATCCTCGCCCGCGCCGGGCCCGGCGCGGGGGAGACCGTGCTCGAGATCGGCCCCGGTCTGGGGGCCCTGACGTTCCCGCTGGCGCGCTCGTGCGCGCAGGTGTTCGCGGTCGAAAAGGACCCCGAACTCGGCCGGGTTCTGCGGGAGCGGCTTTCCGCGGCGGGGATCGACAACGTCCGGGTGATCGAGGGCGACATCCTCGCGATCGACCTCGCGGCGATCGCCCGGGAGGCGGGAGGCCGGCCCATCGTCTTCGGGAACCTCCCCTACAACATTTCCTCGCAGGTCGTGATCCGGCTGATCGAGGGGCGCGCGCACGTCGCCCGCGCCGTGCTGATGTTTCAGCGCGAGCTCGCCCTCCGTCTGCGGGCGGCCCCGGGGGGGAAGGATTGGGGGCGGATCTCGGTGCTGCTCGCCCTCACGGCGCAGGTGCGCCCCCTCTTGCGCGTGGGGCGGGGCGCTTTCCAGCCGCCGCCGAAGGTGGACTCCGAGGTCCTCGAGATCCGCTTCGCCGACGAGCCGGCGTTTCCCCCCGCGGCCGAAGGCCCTCTCTTCCGCCTCGTCGCGGCGGCCTTCGCCCAGCGCCGCAAGACGCTGCGGAACGCTCTGCGCGCCGCCTTTCCCGCCCTCGACCCCCGGCGGATCGAGGAAGGGCTCTCCCGGAGCGGGATCGACCCGCAGCGCCGGGCCGAGACGCTTGCGCCCGAGGAGTTTCTGCGGCTCTGCGCGCGGCTTCCCGGCTGAAACCCGCCGCGGCCGCGGGCGGGGGGATCACGGCATCAGGCGCGCGATCGAGACCGTCCGGTCCCCCAGCATGTGGACGTAGCTTCCCTTCTCGTTGTCGTACCAGCCGTAGATCACGGCCTGGGTGACCGGGATGCGCACCACGGGGCTGGGCAGCCCGGCGATCGCCTGCGCCGGGAACCCGGGCACCTTGGCGAGGTCGAGGCAGGCCTCGGCCGTGCGCGTGTGGGTTTCGCTCCCCTCGATGATCGCCGCCGCGCGCGGCAGGCCGATGATGTCGGTCGAGACGTTCTGCTCCTCGCTGTAGACGAGGTAGCCCTCGGGGCTCTCGCCCGCCGCCCGCCGGTAGACCGCGTTCACCGCCGCGCGGTCGATCCGCGCGCCCCCCGGTTCCTCCTGGAAGTTGACGACGAGCAGAATCAGCGAGCCCGTCGTGGTCGGGATGCGCACGGACTCGGCGATGAAGGGGATTTCCTTCATCTGCGGGATGACCAGCCGCAGGGCGTTCGCCGCCCCCGTCGTGGTCAGGATGATGTTGTTCAGGACACTGCGGTTCTTCCGCAGGTCCCCCTTGCCCGCCTCGGGCAGGCGGTCGAGGACCGGCTGGGAGCTCGTCGCCGCGTGCACCGTGGCCATGGAGGCGGACAGGATGCGGCCGGCGCCGAAGGCGTCGATCAGCGGCTTCATCATGTGCGCCAGGCACGTGGTCGTGCAGGAGGCGGCCGAGACGATGCGGTGGCGCCGCGGGTCGTAGTCGTTGCCGTTCACCCCCATCACGGTCGTGACCGCGTCCGGCGGGAAGGGGGCGCTCTTGTCCTTGGCCTTGAAGGGGGCGGAGACGACGACCTTCTCGGCGCCGGCGGCGAGGTGCCCGCGCACCGAGCCCTTGGGGTCCGCCTCGTCGGCCGCGGGGTCGAGGAACTTTCCGGTCGTGTCCACGACGAGGCGCACGCCGAGCCGCCCCCAGCCGATCTCCGCCGGGTTGCGCTTTTCGCGCAGGATGCGGACCTTCACCCCGTCGATCCGCAGGGTGCCGGCGGCCTCGTCGAGATCGGAGACGACCGGATTCGCCCGGTGGCCGTGCAGAAAGGCGTGCAGCCGGCCGTAGGTCGAGTCGCGCTCGATGTACTGCGCGATGTCGGCGAGCGAACGGCCCGCCGGGCGGCCGAGATTCACCACGATTTCGGGGAACGCCCGGCGTGCGACCTGGTCCCACAGGGTGAGCTTGCCGATGCGCCCCAGCCCGTTGATCCCGAGCGGAAAGGAAAAGGTGTCCGACGTCGTCATCCTAAGCCTCCTTGACCGGAAGGAATCCACGGTAGACCGACCCCTCCTGGCCGTCGATGCTCAACGGGTCCCCGGAGCGGAGCACGGCCGAAGGGAAACGGCAGCATTTCTCCCGCTCGTCGCAGACGAGCTCCTCGCAGCCGACCACGCAGGTCTTGCCGAGCCGGTGGGCGACGATCGCCGCGTGCGAGGTCAGGCCGCCGCGGGCCGTGAGCAGCCCGTCGGCGGCGTGGATTTCGCGGATGTCGTCCGGGACGGTGTCGGTGCGCGCGAGGATGAGCCGGGTCGCGGGCTCGCGGCTGCGCCAGTGCTCGATCTCCTCCAGGCTGAAGACGAGCCGCCCGCTCAGGGCCCCGCCGCTCACGCCGATCCCGTGGCCGAGCAGGAGCTCCTGCGGCGGGGCCTCGAAGGCGAAGCGCAGCACCCGCGGGCTCTCGCGGATCGCCATGTCGCGCGTCTGCAGCATGTAGAGGTCCTCGGCCGCCGGCCCCTCGAAGGTAAACTCGATCTCCTGGGGGCTCCAGCCCTGCTCCTCGATCAGGACCTGGGCCCAGCGCTTGAGCTCGCGGTAGATCGCCGGGAAATGGGTTTCGAGCGTGATGTCGGTGTCGCGCATCTCGATCTCCTGCTGGAAGATCGACACGGGCATCGTGCGCACCAGACCCGAGACCACGTCCTCCCCCTGGTTGGCGGTCGTGAAATCCCCCCACAGCTTGAGCACGTCCCCCGACCAGCGCGGGTTGTGGGTGAAGATGACCCCGGTGCCCGACTCCGGGGAACGGTTGCCGAAGACCATCGCCTGCACGGCGATCGCCGTCCCCCAGTCGTCGGAAATCCCCATGATGCGCCGGTAGGCGCGCGCCTTGGGGGACTCCCAGGAGTCGAGCACGCGCCGGACGGCGAGGAGCAGCTGCTCGAGGGGGTCGTCGATCACGGCGATCCCGGCCTCCTCGATCAGCCGGCGGTAGCCGAGCGCCACCTCGCGCATCTGGTCCCCGGAGAGCAGCCGCTTGAGCGGCACCCCCCAGCGTTTCTTGCAGGCGTCGATCACGGCGTCGAAGGCGTCGCGGGCGAGATCGTGCGCCATGCCGTAGCTCTGCAGGAAGCGTCGGTAGCAGTCCCAGGCGAACCAGGGGTTTCCGGTCCGCTCGGCCAGCCCCCGCGTGACCGCCTCGTTGTTGCCCACGTTGAGCAGCGTGTCCATCATCCCCGGCTGGGAGATGGAGGCGCCGCTGCGGACCGAGAGCAGAAGCGGGCGGCGCGGGTCCCCGAAGCGCAGCCCCGTTTTCTCCTCGAGGCGTTTCAGGTGCGCGAGCACCTGCTCGTGGAAATTGCGCCGCGCGGGCTCGTAGGTCTCGATCACCTCGCGGCAGCGGAAGACCTCGGTCGTGATGATGAAGCCCGGGGGCACCCGGAACCCCAGGCGTTGCAGGCGCACGAGGTTGAAGCCCTTGGTGCCGAGATGGATCACGCCGGCCACGGACGGGGGCGGGTCGTCGATCGCCACCACGCCGTGCCGGGGGTCGTAGAGCAGGAGCTGGTGCATGCGGTGGCGCGGCAGCATCTCGGACTGGCGGTAGAGGGTCTGCAGGATGCGGGCGAGGAAGCGGTCGAGCGGCTGCAGCCCGGGGGTCTCGGCGATGCGGTCGCGGAAGAAGATTTCGGTGATGCGGTGCCGCAGCCGCTCGGGGTCCTCGATCGGCTCCCGCGGCAGGTATTTCGGGAGCACCCGGTCGGCGACCTGGGGCAGGATGCGGTTCAGGTTCGCCCCGTGCAGGTTGTTGAAGTAATCCTTGACGATGTTCTGCACGGCGAGCGTGAACCCCTTGAAGATGTCGAGGTACTGGGTCAGGGTGAAGCCCCGCACGGCGAGCGAGTCGGCGAGGAACTCGAGCTGGCGCTCGAACTCCACGGAGCGGATCCCGTCCAGGCGCAGCGCGCGGTCGAAGAGGCGCAGGACTTCGAGGATCCTGCCGAAGGTGGCCTTGGTGATCAGGCCGAGATCGATCTCCTCGACCCAATCCTCGAAGAGAGCCTGGATCCGGGCCTCCAGGCGCAGCGCGAGCCCCAGGCAGTCGAACTTCATCTCGTGGTAGCTGCCGTACATCGAGGGGATGTCGATCGTGATGTGCCGCTTCTGGTAGATGTCCTCGCGGACCGGGAAGCGCTCCCGGGAGAGGATGACTGCCTTCAGGCGCTCGGCGGCCGCAAGCAGCCCCTCGAGCCGCCGGGAGCGGTCGGGCTCGGAGAGCGCCTCCTCGAGGAGATCGAGCCCGGGGATCCCCTCGGTGCGCAGCGTGGCGAGGTAAGCCTCGAGGTCGACGATGTCGCGGTGGTATTTCTGGTGGAGCAGCCGGTAGAATTCGGCGGCCAGCGCGAAGCGCCGCCGGTCGATCTCGGAGACCCCGGGGACGAAGCCGAGCAGCCTCTCGAGCTCCTCGGGGGCCCGGGCGAGGAGGTCGTCGGGGATGCGCACCCCTTTTTTCGCGAGCCGCTGGACCAGCCGGTGCAGGCCCTTGACGTGGGGCCCCTGCGAGTCGATCTGCCGGAAGATCGAGGGCGGCACGAACGGGGCGAGCTCCTCGCGGTCGAGGTCCTTCCAGAAGCGGAACACGGCCTCCATGAAGGGGATGATGCGGCTGGAACTCTCGACATGGCTCTGCTTGCGCAGGAAGTGCACGAGCGGGTCCCGCCGCTGGGCGAGCTCGTCCACCTGGGTCGAGACGTCGCGCAGCCGGCCCTCGGCGCCGATGTCGTTGAAGAACACCGGCAGCAGACGCACGAGCTGCTTGACCAGGTGATAGACGGGCTCGATCGGGCTGTTGAGGAGCGCGGTCACGTCCCGCGGGAACAGGTCGACGTCGCGGATGAAGACGCCCTCGAGCGCCAGATGGATCACCAGCGCCGAGAGCAGCCGGGTGGAGCGCTTGGGGTTCTTCTTGATCAGCTCGAGCCAGGTGCGGATGTTCTGCAGGTGGGCGGCGTTCGCCTGGATCCGCCACTCCTCGTCCACCCCCTGCACGGCGGGGGGCTGGAAGCCGAAGTCGATCAGGGCGTCGATGAAGAAGTTGAGGAGATCGACGTCCTCGGTGCGGTAGACGCCCAGGCCCATGTTGAGCAGGCAGTCGAGCGCGGTTTCCGGGTAGGCCCCGCCGCGGGCCTTGAGGATGGAGATCGTTTTGCGCAGGAGCTGCTGGATGTTGCGGTAGTGGTCGTTCACGATGATCCAGGTCACGGCCTGGTTGATCTCGCGCAGGATCTCCTCGTGGAGCAGCGACAGCCCCGCGAGGTTCATGATCTGGAAGAGGCAGATCAGCTCGAGGTGCCGGCCGCGGGAGGGGTCGGCCTCGGCTTCGCGCAGGCGCCGGGGGATGCGGCGGTAGGTCTCGACGAAGTGGGCGAAGGCCGGGAGCGCGAGCAGCCGGCGGGCGGCCGCGGGGGCGTCCAGGCCGGGGCCGGCGGCGATCTCCTCGAGGCGTTCCCGCCAGGCGGCGATGCGGCGGTGGGAGACCTCCTCGAAGAGGGACTCCACCGGCCCGCTGCCGCCGAACTCCGCCGCCTCCCGCCGGAAGACCTCCGCCGGGTCGGGCTCCTGCATCCAGGTCGCGTAGGTCCGCCGCAGGCAACGGACGAGCAGCCGGTTGACCGCCTCCCACTCCCGCTCCCCCTCCGCCGCCTGTTCGGTCATCAAAGCGCAAAGCCGCGGCAGGCCGTAGTAGCTCCTCACCAGCAGATCGAAGAGCGCCTCCGGCAACGCGAGCATCCGTTCGCAGAAGCCGAGGAGCAGGCGGCGGAAGGCCGGGGTCTTCAGGCCCGCCTCGCGCACGAGCGTCTGGAGATAGCGCAGGAGGTCGTCCGCGGCGGCCGCGCGGACCTCGGCGGATTTCGCCTCGGCCAGGGCCTGCAGGAAGACCTCGCCCAGCATCCCGGCCGCCTCCGGCCCCCGCGGGTGGGAGCGCAGCAGCCGGACGTAGTCGAGGGCGTAGCGGCGCGCCTCGGCGAGCACGACTTTCCAGTTCCGGTAGGGGTGGGAGAGCTCCCGCAGAAAGCCGTTCACGGACTCGAGCAGGCCGTAGTAGGCGCTCATCACCTCGAGCAGAACCCGGTAGCGGGGGTCGACGACGACTTCGACCCGGGATTCGGCGAGGTTGGCCTCGAGGGCCTGGGATCGGATGGGGGGAGCGGAGTCCATGGGGATCGACCCGGGAGGGGCTCAAGCCGGGAAAAGACGGGCGCGTCCCCGGCCGGCCTCAGGGGACGGCGTCAGTCTACCAGCGGCGCGGGGCGCTGGCAAGTCGACGAAACCCCGGCCGGCCCCCCCCGCGGATCCGGGAGGGGCCCGGCCGGGTCACCGGCAGGGACGCCGGCGCTTCAGACTTCCAGCCAGGAATCGGAGTAGAGCGTCTTCCCCAGGATCACGTTCACCGTCTTGACGTAGTGCTGCATCTCCTTGGGGAGCGAAGCCAAATCCGGCGTTTCGCCGTCCATCACGCGGTAGATCAGATCCACGATGTCCGGCCGCTTGCCCCGGGCGATCGCGATCAGCTGGTCGTCCAGGGGATCGGCGATCACGGAGTACATCCCGTATTTCTGCAGCATGACCATGTAGGTCTGGTTGAGGATCGGCCGCAAGTGGCCGGGGGGGCCGTTCGAGATGTTGGAGAGCCCGCAGGTGCTCTTCGCCCCGGGGGCGATGTCGGGGAGCATGGCCTGGAAGTTCAACAGGCTGACCGCCTGCGGCTGCTGGATGTTGACCGGGGTCACGATCCCGTCGACCCAGATCTTCTCGTTGGGGATCCCCGCCTCGTTGGCATGGTAGAGCAGATCGACGCAGAGGGCGGCGCGCTCGTTCTCGTCGCGGGGCAGCCCCTCCGGCCCCCACATGAGGGCGATGAAGTCGGCCCCGGTGTCGCGGGCGATCGGGATCATGCGCTGGTAGCGCTCGGGGCGGGCCATGATCGAGTTGATCAGGGGCGGCTGGGGGGTCGGCTTGTAGACCTTGAGCGCGGCCTCGATCGCCTCGATGTTCGAGGTGTCGAGCGCGAGCGGAATCTCGGGCACGACCTCCTGCACGGTCTTCACCACCCAGGGCATCAGCTCGTGGCCTTCCTTCTTCGCCGGCCCGAGGTTGATGTCGATGTAATCCATGCCCTTCGACTGCTGGAGCAGGGCCTCCTCCTGGATCGGCTTCGGGTCGCGTTCCTTGAAGGCCCGGCCGATTTTCTTGGAGATGACGTTCAGGCTCTCACCGATCAGTATCATGCGGTCCTCCCTCTCGCAGGAAGTCGGCGGGTGGCGGCCTCAGGCGGCCGGCGCCCCCGTTTCAGCGCGCCTTGAGAAAAGCCGGGATGTGGGCGGCCTCCCGCGGCCCGACGGTCACCTTCCAGCCGGGCAGCTCCTCCTCCATGTCGCCCGCGATGGCCGCCGCGTAACCGGGGATGATGACCTCGCGGGTCTTCGTCTTTTCCTCGATGCCGCTCTTCTTGACGAACTGGCCGACGTCGTCGCCCGAGAACTTGCCCGCCGCCCAGGCGGTCATGACGGAGAGCCCTTCGGAGTCCTTGATCAACAGGTACGAGGGCACGCGGCTCGACTCGATCTCGCCCGAGACGATGAAGTAGGTGAGCGCGAAGTTCGTCGTCACGAGGACCGGCGAATTCTCGTTCGGGTTGTTGATCTCGTAGATCCCCTGGGTGACGGTCATCGGCCGCTGCGGGTCGGTGAAGATGTTCAGCCGCTCGAGGAGCAGCGGGAAGAGGCTTTCGCCGGCGAAGTCCGAGAGCACCACGATTCCGCCGTATTTCGCCACGAAGGTCGCGGCGAGCATCGTCTCGACGTCGAGGTTGGAGGCCATCTCGCAGGGGAAGACGATCGTCGGGAAGCCGAGCGCCCGGTTGCCGTCCTTGAGCGCCGCGCGGCGGATGGCGACCATGTCCTCGTGCGCCTGTTTGAGCTCCCGGCTGCCCGGGTCGAGGACGAGGTCTTTCAACCCCAGCGCCGTGAGCTTCTGCGTGAGCGGGGCGAGCCCGGCCGCCGACGGGGCCTTGACGGCGAGCGGCAGCCCGCTTTCCTTGGCGAGCGCGCCCATCGCCTCGAGGTTCTCGGCGGTGGCGGCGTAGAGGAGCGGCCGCTTGAAGCCGCAGGCGGCCACGCCGGCCTTCATCACCGCGGGGTCCTCGGTCATGAGGATCAGGTTGAACTCCGAGGTCTCGGCCACGGCCTTCGCCGTGCGCGCAAAGGGCTCGGCGCCCTTCCCGGTGTCCTGCACGGCGACGAGCTCGGGCCGCAGGTTGAGGCCCACCCGCTCGTACTGGAAGGCGTTCCAGGTTTTCAGCCGCCGGCCGAGCTCGCCGGGCTCGATGTCCGCGGGGACGCGGGCGGCGAGCAGGGTGGGGTTGTAGAAGGTCTTCTCGTGCCGGTACTGCACCGTCTCGCCGCCGGTCGTCGCCTGGCGCACGCCTTTGCCGACGACCACCGGCCGGATCGGCGGGGCGGCGGCCTCGGAGAGCGCCGCCCGCGCCTCCTCGGAGACGTAGGGGCAGCTGTCGAGCTCGGCCTTGCCCGAGGCGAGGTTCATCGCGAACGCGAGGCAGGTCGGAACGCCGCATTCCTTGCAGTTCGTCTTGGGAAGCAGCTTGAAGATCTGGATTCCGGTGAGGGCCATGTCGTTCTCCTTCGCGTCTTGCGGTGCGCGCGGCCGGGGCCTGCGGCGCCGGGGTCCCGCCGCAGGCCCGGAGCCGGGGCCCGGGTTCATCCGCCGATCAGCGGCTCCATGGAAAGCGCCGGGTGCTTCTTCTCCTGGAGGAAGGGGAGGATCTCCTCCTCGGTCGTGCCCACGGTCTCGTCGGCGATCCGGTCGATCAGGTCGGGGATCCCGATCTCCTGGCCCCGCTTGAGCAGCCGCTCGCGGAGCTCCTCCTTGAGCATCTTGGGCATCCACACGAGGCGCTTGATCCCGCCGTCGCCGGCGATGAACTTGCGCTGGGTGATGTTGTACTTGGAGTGGCCGACGAATCCCGGCGAGGACTGCCCGCCGCCCATGACCCCGGCCAGGGTGGTGAACTTCATGCCGCAGGGGGTGTCCCCGGTGTACTCGCGGTTCACGGTCATGATGCCGTTGCAGGAGGGCAGCATCGCCGCGATGCACTCGCAGCAGCCGCAGGTCGTCATCGGGCTGTGCACGAGGGAGTAGAAGTTGTAGTGCGAGATCGCCCCCCGGGAGGCCTTCTGGACGAACTCGTTCACCCCCTTCCACTGCCCGAGCTTCGGGTCGAGGCACTCACCCTTGACGATCGGCTGGTTGGGGCCCGTGGGGTTGATCTCGTAGGAGGCCTTGCAGTCCATCCAGTTGTAGGCGCCGCACAGCCCGGTCCGCTCCGGGCTCACGGTGCAGACGTGGCTCGGGGCGAAGGACTGGCAGAGGGTGCAGGAGTAATAGATCTCGACGTCCTCGTCGGTCATCTTCTCGACGCGGTCGTCGCGCTGCTTGTACTCGGCCCGCGCCCGCTGGGTCAGCTTGTCCACGTCTTCCTTCTTGGTGAAGAGCGTCACCTGGACCTTGTCCACGATCTTGGTGAAGTCCTGGTGGAACTTGGCGTGGAGCACGACCCCCAGGTGCTTGAGCGAGAAGCCCTTCTGCACGGCCGCCTTGCTCACCCGGATCCAGGCGATGTCCCGCTGGCCGATGTGCATGACGCCCTGGATGTAGTTGATCAGGTGGTGGATCTGGCGCTCGAGGATCGGCTCGAAGTCGGTCTGGAACTCGCGGCCGGCGATCTGGACGAAGATCCCGAGCGGCATCGCGCCGCCCTCCTTCACCTCGTTGATGTCCGGACCGACGAGGACCACCTTGCCGTCCTCGATCTCGTTCATCTCGGCCATCTTGACGAGCTCGGTGCACTGCGTCTTGCCGCCGCCCATCTGGCAGTAGAGGTCCTGGCCGCGCACGCGCTCGCCCTCGTAGGCCGGGCCGAAGGAGAGCGGGATGTCGATCTGGGTGACGGTCACCTTGAGGCCGCGCACCTCGATCGACTTCTGGACGATCTCGGAGTGGGGCACGTTCGAGACGACGTGCTCGTAGGTGCAGATGCCCGTCGGCAGGACCTGGGGGATGTCGGTGTCGGCGATCGTGGGGAAGCCCCAGTTGATGGCCCCCGCCGCGGCCGCGGCCCAGTCGGTGCCGACTTCGCCGAGCGCGTTCACGAAGGCGAAGATGCGGTTCTTGTTGTAGAGGAGCATGCGCCGGTAGTCGCCCGGCTGGACCCCGCCGAAGGCCATGGCCGCCCGGTTGGCGAAGCCGAGCGCGAAGATCGCCGAGGAGATGTCGGGCCCGAAGGGGACGATGCGCGTGTTCCAGCCGATCTGGACCCCGGCCTGCAGGAGCTGCTGGGCGACGGTCGTGTTGTTGTGGTTGGCGGCGAGAAAGACGTAGAGGCCGCGGCGCTGGTACTCCTCGACGATCATCTTGGCCGTCTCGGGGTCCGGGGCGGCGCCGACGATGGCGGCGAAGCCGGGGGCGGAGCCGTCGACGAACTCGACGCCGCGCTTGCGGAAGACCGTGTCGTCGGCCGCGCCCAGCCAGATCTTGCCCGCCTCCTCGTCGATCTCCTCGGAGTGGAGGTAGAAATCGGGCTCGTTCAGGTAGCGCAGGGCCTCGCGGATCTCGAAGCAGAAGAGGGCCGCCATCCCGGCGTCCAGGAGCGGTCCGAGGTAGGGCAGGTGGTTCATGCCCTTGATGTGCGGCGGCAGCAGCTTGCGGGCGACCTCGAGCACCTTCTTCATGTCCTCGAGTTTTTCGACCTTGATGCCGAGCAGCGAGTAGATCACGGGGAGATAGTAGGCGGTGTTCGGGAAACCCACCGGGGTGTCGGCGTTGAAGGTTTCAAGGGCCTTCTTGTACTCGCCCTCGACCTGGGAGACGATGTTGTAGGCGCCTTGGATCGCGGCGAATGCTACCAGTTTCGACATGCAGGGGTCCTCCTTCGTTGAGGATTGTGGACGATCTGGGTTCCCACGCGTTCCTCCCGGCCCCCGGCGCTTAGCGGTTGCGGCGGTGGATCCAGGAGAGGTTTTCGATCAGACGCTCGACCACGGTCTGCGGCTCGACCGCGGGGGCCTTCGGGCCCCGGGCGGGGGTTTCCGGCCGCGGTTTCTCCTTGGGGCCGGACGGCTGCGCCGCGGCGGCCTGGGCGGCGCGGGCCTCGCGCTCTTTCGCCCGCTGCTGGCGGATGCGATCGAGTTCGCCCTCGAGTTTCGCCTTGGCCTCGGCCTCCGCCTTCGCTTTGGCCTCCGCCTCGGCCTTGGCCTTGGCTTCGGCCTCGGCCTTCGCTTTGGCCTCGGCCTCGGCCTTGGCCTTCGCCTCGGCCTCGGCCCGGGCCTTCGCTTCGGCCTCGGCTTTCGCCCGGGCCTCCGCCTCCTCGCGGGCCCGGCGCGCGGCTTCGTCCTCCGCGGGGGCGGCCGCCGGCTTCGGGGCCTCGGGAGCAGCCGCGGGCTGCGCTGCGGGCGCGGGGGCGGGTTTCGCCTCCGCGGCGGGGGCGGCCGCCGGCTTCGGGGGCGGCGGGGCGGCCTTGGCCTCGGCGGCGGCCGGCTTCTTCTCCTTTTCCTCGGGAATCGTCAGGTCGGGTGCCGGCGCGAGTGCGGCGAGATCCACGGGTACCGCCGGCAGGCGCTTGGCGATCGGGGCGATCCGCCGGGCGTCCCCGCCGTTCAGGATCAGGCCGATATAGCTTTTGACCAGCCGCACCGACTCGGGGTGACGCAGGATGAGGATGTCGGAGCCCGCCATCAGGTAGGCCACGGCGGCCGTCGTCTCCATGAGGACCGCCCGCCGCTCGGGGTCGCCCAGGGTCGGGGCGTCCGCGGCGCCGAGCTTGGCCTCCTTGCTCTTCCAGACCTCGTTGCCGATGTTGTTCACGATCGGCAGCTGGAGCTTGTCGTCGCCCTGGGCGAGTGCCGCCATGCGGATGCGTTCCATGACGGAGTAGGTGTACTCCAGACCGTATCCCAGCCCTCCGGTCGTGGGGTCGATCAGCATCCGCTGCGGCGGGACCCCCAGGTTTTCGAGGAGGATGTTGATCTGCTTGGCGAGGTTGACGTCGATCGGCGAGGAGGCGATGACGAAATGCCCGAAGCCCATGGCCGCCGCCCCGATCGCCTTGTGGTTCTTGTCCTCGACCGGGCCGAGGATGAGGTTCATCCCCTGGCAGGCCTCGGCGATCTTCTTGAGCACGGCCTCATCCTTCTCGACGTTCGCACAGCCCCACACGATCAGCGGCACCTCGACCGCCGCGCGCACCTTGCGCACGGTCGCCACGGCCTCCTCCGCCGGCGCGTTGCGGCCGTTCGGGTCGATGCTCTTCAGCTGGAGCGCGATCAGCTCCGCCCCGTACTCCTCGACGCACTTTCTCGCCCAGGCCGCCGGGTCGGAGAGCACGTCCCGCAACGGCGCGAGCGCCGCCTCGGGCCAGTCCTCCGGCTCCATGTCCCAGACCTCCATCGCCACGCGCGGGGGGTGGGGCATTTTCCCCTCGAACTGGTAAAAGGGGTAACAGCTCTCGCCGCCGACGGTGACGGCCTTCGGGCCGTCCCCCAGCGTGATCTCCCTGATCCTGCCGCTATAGGATTCCTTGAAGAATTGCCAGCCCAACGTTCCCTCCTTTGGCATGTGAACCGGTTCGCTCGGCGGACCTCGCCCCTTCGTGGGTTCACCGGTTACGGGGAACCGCCCTCGGTGAATTCAACTTTTTTTCTTCAGGATCCCCGGAAAGAAAAAACGACCGCAAAATCGGCATGTAAGGATACCCCTTTAGAAGATGGACGGTCCTCTTGTCAAGAGCGGACGCCTCGGCTCTCGCCGGGCTCGCGCCCGGCTTCGCCGCGGCGCGCGGCGAGCCTCGCCTTGAGGCGCGGAAAGCGGTCGAGATCGGTGTGGGGCAAAAAGAGGGCGGCGATGTAGTTGTCCATGTAGGAGGGGGTCTCGGAGAGCTCGAAGTTCGTCATGCGGCGGACGACCGCCACCACGTCGCGGCGCACGCGGTTGGTGAGGGAAGCCATCTTGGCCCCCAACAGCGAGCCGTTTCCCAGGTAGGTGACGCGCCCGGGGTCGATCTCGGGCAACAGCCCGATCGCCATCGCCTTTTCGAGGTCGATGTAGCTGCCGAAACCGCCGGCGAGGATGATCCGCTCGATGTCGCCGATGTCGAGGCCCACCTCACCGAGGAGCGTGAGACAGCCGCTGTAGATCGCCCCCTTCGCGCGGATCAGGTTCTCGATGTCGATTTCCGAGAGCGTGATGTCGCGCTCGATCTGGGTCTCCTCCCGCCAGGCGAGCACGTACTCGCGGCAGCCGTCGGCCTCGCGGATGCGCGGGGTGCGCAGCGCGGGGTCGAACTTGCCGCGGCTGTCGATCACGCCGGTTTCGAAGAGCACGGCGACCGCCGAGATCAGCCCCGAGCCGCAGATCCCCTTCGGCCGCACCCGGCCGATGGTCACGAGCATCGGCTCGAGGGTGACCGGGTCGACCGAGACCTCTTCGATCGCCCCGCGCGCGGCCCGCATGCCGAAGCGGATGCCGCCCCCCTCGAAGGCCGGCCCGGCCGAGCAGGCGGCGCAGACGAGCCATTCGCGGTTGCCGATCACGATCTCGGCGTTGGTCCCGACATCGAGAAACAGCGTGAGCGCCTCGGAGCGGTAGAGCCCCGAGCCCATGACCCCGGCCACGATATCGCCGCCCACGTAGCTCGAAACGCACGGGTAGACGAGGGCCGTCACGTGGTCCCCCACCTTGAGCCCCAGATCCCGCGCCTTGAACGGGGGATAGATCGAAGCCGCCGGCACGTAAGGGGCCCGCCGCAGCGGCCGGGGGTCGATGCGCAGGAGAAGCTGGGTCATGGTCGTGTTGCCGGCGAGCGCGATCGTGGCGATGTCCTCGGGGTCGACGCCCGAGCGGCGGATGAGCTTCTTGAGGATCCCATTCAGCGTGCCGACGACGACCTCCTGCAGGCGCTCGAGGCCGCCGGGCCTCTCCGCGTGGACGATGCGGCTGATCACGTCCTCGCCGTAGCTGATCTGGGCGTTGAAGTCGGCGTGCTCGGCGAGCGTAACCCCGGTCGCCAGATCGATCAGCTCGCCGCAGACGGTGGTCGTGCCGACATCGATCGCCACCGCCAGGCGGCTGCGCGTCGTGTCGCCGGGCTGGACGTTGATCAGCCGCGTGCGGCCGTCCTCGCGCACCGGCCGCACGAGGGTCGCCGTGACGCGGAAGCCGGCCTCCCGCAGCACCGCGGGCAGCTTGCGGATCACGGGGAGATCCACCTCGAGGCGGTGCTCGCCGTGCTGCCGCGTGAGGTGCCCGATCAGCCGGCTCAGGTCCGGCTGGTTGTCCCGGGGGGAGGGCGGAGGGATCTCGAGGAACCTTTTCTCCACGGGGGCGAGGAACAGGCCCTCTTCCTTGAGTTGCTCGAAATCGAAGCGCTGCATGCGCGCCGTGCGCCGCGGCGGCGGCCGCCGGGCGAGCACGCGGGCGTCGAGCGCCGATTCGACGGGGATGCGCACGCGGCAGTCGCCGGTGACGAGCGCCTGGCAGGCGAGCCGGTAGCCCTGGGCGACGTCCTCGGCGCCGAGCTTCTCGGAGATCCCCCCCGCGACGGCCCCCGCCTCGATCCGCACCCGGCACTTGCCGCAGACGCCTTCTCCCCCGCAGGAGGCGTTGATGTGGACGCGGGCGTCGAGCGCGGCCTGGATGATCGAGGTCCCGGGGGCGACCTCGATTTCGACCTCGTGCGGCAGAAAGGTGACACGGCAGGGCATGCGGCGGGGATTCCTCCTTTCGGGCTTTTCGCCTCAGGGGGCGGCGGGCTCGTTGAAATGGGCGCGCAGCGTGACCATGTCGCCCTCGATTGCAGTCGTGACCCGGCAGGAGAGGCTGTTGAAGAGCCGGATCATGCCCGTGTTGGCGGCCGAGGTGTAGGCGTAGAAGCCGGCGATCCCGTTTTCGCGCGCGGCGGCCTCCAGCTTTTGGAGCAACCGGCGGCCGAGGCCCATGCGCTGGTAGGGGCGGCTGATGGAGAAGGCGATCTCGGCGAGGTTGCTCGCGGGATCGAGCAGGTACTCGCCCACCCCGACCACGCGCCCGAAGCCGAACTCCCCCACCACGGCGAGCATCGTCAGGTCCTTCACGTAGTCGACCCGCGCCGCCTCTTCGGCCTCCTCGCGCTCGAAGCTGCGCCGCTCGTGGAAGAAGCGCGCGACCACGTCTTCGGGGTCGAGGGCGTAGAAATGCTCCTGGATGCGTCGGGCGTCCACCGGCTTGGCCGGCCGGAGGGTGATCTTCTCGCCGTGGATCTCGACCGTCTCCTCGAGGTGCACGGGGTAGACGCCGTGCAGGCTCTCGTGGAGGCTCTTCTCCCCCGAGAGCAACCCCATTTTCTTCGCCTGGAAGAAGAGCTCGTCGCGGAAGTCGGGGTGAGCGATGCTGATCAGGCCGAGGGCCCGCTCCTGGAAGCTCTTGCCGAAGAGGTTCACCGCCCCGTACTCGGTCACCACGAGCTGGACGTCGCTGCGGGGCACGACGACCGCCGTGTCCCGGAGCAGGGGCACGATGCGGCTTTTCTTGCCCTGCTGCGCGGTCGAGGGCATCATCAGGATCGACTTTCCGCCCGGGGAAAGGCTCGCCCCGCGGATGAAATCGAGCACCCCGGTGACGCCGGAGAACTGGTTGTGCGGCAGCGCATCGGCCGCGACCTGGCCGGTCAGATCGATCGCCATGGCGACGCTCATCGCCACCATGCGCTCGTGCCGCGCGATCACGGCCGGGTCGTTCACGTAGTCGGAGGGGTGGAACTCGATCGCCGGGTTGTCGTTCAGGAACTCGTAGAAGGCCTCGTTGCCGATCGCGCTCGAGGCGACCATCTTGCCTTCGTTGTAGCCCTTCTTGCGGTTGGTGATCACGCCGCGCGCGAAGAGGTGCATCATGTCCGCGGTGAGGTACTGCGTGTGCACGCCGAGATCGTTCTTGTCGGAGAGGGCGAGCAGCACCGCCTCGCTGGTCGCCCCGAGGCCGATGGCGATCGTGGAGCCGTCCTCGACGAGCCGCGAGGAGATCAGCCGGGCGATGCCGCGCGCGGCTTCGAGCGGCGGCGTCTCCCGGATGGTGAGCAGCGGCTCCTCGTGCTCGACGAAGACGTCGACCTGGTTCACGTGGATGAAGCTCCGCCCGAGCACCCGGGGCATGCGGGGGTTCACCTGGGCGATGACCAGGTCGGCCGACTCGGCGGCGGCGAGCGTGATGTCGACCGAGATACCGAGGCTCATCCAGCCGAAGTCGTCGGGGGGGGAGACCTGGATCAGGGCGGTGTGCACGGGAAGCAGCCGGCTGCGGAAAAGCCGCGGCACGGCGGAGAGATTGACCGGCGTGAGGAAGCGCTGGTTGCGCGCGATCGAGGAGCTCCCCGCCGAACCGGCGTAGAAGGAGCGGATGTTCAGCGCCTGGTCGCCGGTCTTGTTCGCGATCAGGGTGAGCGGGGTCGTCTCGAGGTTGAAGAGCCGCACGATCTCGATGTCCTTCAAGGAATCGGCGGCTTCGGCGAGGGCGCGCAGCAGATGCTGCGGCTCGCCGCAGGAGGAGCCGATGAAGACGCGGGTCCCCGGACGGATCCGGGCGATCGCCTCGGCGGCGGTGCGCCGGTTGGCGGCGTAGCGGTCCGCCCAGTAGGAGAACTCGGCCATGGGCTCCCTCCGGGAGAAAGCGAAATCGCCGGGCGCGGCTGAATCTCCCATAAAGGAATCAACGCCGTTTAGCAAGCGGCCGAAAGTTTATTTCCTTGACTCAAGCACCGGATTTCACTAAAACGCGCTTCGCGTTTCACGAATGCATCCCACACCGTGGGCGAAGGTGCGGCCCGCGGATCCGGGGTACTCCGGCATGAAATTTCTCCTCCGCAGCGCGGCCCTCATCGACCGGCTGAACGGCTGGGTCGGCCGGGCGGCCTCTTGGGTGACCTTCGGGCTCGTCCTGGTCGTCTTCCTGGACGTGATCATGCGCTATGCCTTCAGGACGAGCTTTGTGCTCGTCCAGGAGCTCGAGTGGCACACCTTCGCCTTCATCTTCCTCGTGGGCGCGGGCTACACGCTGCTCGCCGACGGGCACGTGCGCGTGGACATCATCTACCAGCGCTACGGCCCGAAGGGGCGCGCCTGGACCAACCTGCTCGGGGTCGTCCTCTTTCTCATCCCCGGCTGCATCCTCGTCGTCGCCACCTCCTGGCACTTCATGCTGCGCGCCTTCCAGGTGGGCGAAGGCTCCCCGGACCCCGGGGGCATCCCCTACCGCTTCATCGTGAAAGGGTTCATCCCGCTCGGTTTCAGCCTCCTTCTGCTCCAGGGGGTCTCCCTGGGCATCCGCAGCCTGCTCGAAATCCTGGGCCGCGGCGACCGAACCGGAAAGGAGGCTTGAGGTGGACTACTCGGCCGCCTGGATGTTCCTCGCCATGAGCCTGCTCCTCATGGCGGGGTTTCCCGTCGCCTTCACCCTGCTCGGGACGGCCTTCCTCTTCGGGGTTTCGCACTTCGGCTTCGGTTTCTTCAATCTCCTGCCGCTGCGCATCTGGGGGGTGATGACGAACATCACCCTGATGGCCGTGCCCCTCTTCGTCTTCATGGGCGTCATGCTCGAGCGCTCGGGACTCGCCGAGGAACTCCTCGACACGATGGCGCTCTGCCTGGGCCGGATCCGCGGGGGGCTGGCGATCTCGGTCGTCGTCGTGGGGGCGCTTCTCGGGGCGACGACCGGCATCGTCGGGGCGACCGTGGTCACGATGGGGCTTCTCTCGGTGCCGACGATGATCCGCCGCGGCTACAGCATGGAGCTCGCCACCGGCACCGTCGCCGCCTCGGGGACCTTGGGCCAGATCATCCCCCCGAGCATCGTGCTCGTGTTGATCGGCGACATCATCGGCGTCCCGGTGGGCGATGTCTTCATCGGCGCCGTCTTCCCGGGGCTGCTCCTGGTGGCGATCTTCATCGCCTACATCGCGGTCATCAGCATCGTCCGGCCGCAGCTTGCGCCGCCCATCCCGAAGGAGGAACTGGCGGCGATCGGCTCCCGGGAGCTCAGCCGCCGCGTGCTGCGGGCCCTCATCCCGCCGGTCGTCCTGATCCTCGCCGTTCTGGGCTCGATGTTCGCCGGCATCGCTTCCCCCACCGAGGCCGCCGCGGTGGGCGCCGTGGGGGCGATCGCCCTCACGGCCTTCAACCGCCGCTTCAGCCGCACGCTGCTCGAAGAGACGATGATCTCGACGTTGCGGCTCACCTGCATGGTCTTCATCATCCTCTGCGGGGCGGCCGCCGTGGGCCTGGTCTTCCGCGGGCTGGGCGGCGACACCCTGGTCCGGAGCATGCTGGGCGGCATCGCCGAGCAGTACTCGAAGAACGCGGTGCTCGCGATCGTGATGGGGCTGATCTTCTTTTTGGGCTTCTTTCTCGACTTCATCGAGATCGTCTTCATCTACGTCCCCGTGCTCGCCCCGATCCTGATCGAGTTCGGCTTCGACCCGCTCTGGTTCTGCGTGATTCTCGGGGTCAACCTGCAGACTTCGTTTCTGACTCCGCCGTTCGGTTTTTCGCTCTTCTACCTCAAGGCGGTCACCCCGCCGGAGGTCACCACCGGCCACATCTACCGCGGGATCGTCCCCTTCGTCGCCTGCCAGCTCGTGGGCCTCGTGCTCGTCATTCTCTACCAGCCGCTGGCCACCTGGCTGCCGCGCGTGGTCTTCGGGCCCTGAGGGGGATTCCCGCGCCGCAAGGCAGACACGCGGCCAACATTCAACCCTTGATCCGAGGAGGTAGCATGAAACGACGGGATTTCCTGAAGAAAGTCGGCCTTGGGACCGCCGCGGCGGTGGGCGCCTCCACCCTCGCCGCCCCCGCGGTCATCGCCCAGAAGAAGTACCAGTGGAAGATGGTCACGACCTGGCCGCCCAAGCTGCCCGTGCTCCAGGACGGCTGCGAGCGGCTGGCCCGGCGGATCGGCGAGCTCAGCGACGGCCGCCTCCAGATCCAGGTCTTCGCCGCGGGCGAGCTCGTCCCCGCGCTCGAATCCTTCCAGGCCGTCTCCGACGGGACGGTCGAGGTCGGCAGCGGCGCCTCCTATTATTGGGCCGGCAAGGAGCCCGCGACCCAGTGGTTTTCCGCCGTGCCCTTCGGCATGAACGGCCAGGGGATGGCGACCTGGTTCCACGGCGGCGACGGACTGAAACTCTGGGAAGAGGTCTATGCGCCTTTCAACCTCATCCCGCGGCCGGGCGGCTCGACCGGCGTCCAGATGGGCGGCTGGTTCCGCAAGCGGATCGAGACGATCGACGACTTCAAGGGCCTGAAGATGCGCATCCCCGGCCTGGGCGGGAAAGTGGTCGCCAAGGCGGGCGGCACCGTGGTCCTCACCCCCGGGGGCGAGATCTTCACCAACCTCGAGCGCGGCGTGATCGACGCCACCGAGTGGGTCGGACCCCTGCACGACCTCCGGCTCGGCCTCTACAAGGCGGCCAAGTACTACTACTACCCCGGCTGGCACGAACCCGGGACCTATCTCGAGTACTTCTTCAACAAGAAAGCCTTCGAGTCCCTGCCGAAGGACCTGCAGCACATCGTGAACGCGGCCTGCGTGGAAAACGAACACTGGGTGCTCGCGCAATTCGAGGCCCAGAACGGGGCGGCGCTGCAGGAGCTGATCACCAAGCACAAGGTCGAGCTCGTCAAGTTCCCCGACGAGGTGCTCAAGCGGCTCGCCAAGCTCGCCGAAGAGGTGAACGAGGAGGAGGCGGCCAAGTCCCCCATCGCCAAAAAGGTGAACGAAGCCTTCAAGAAATTCGCCAAGGTGGTCGGCACCTGGGGGATGATCTCGGAGAAGGCCTACTACGATTCCATCGTCCCGCCTTTTCCCCTCAAAGACTGAGTTCCCCCCCCCCCGGCGGGGAAAACGCCCGGCAACGCCAACGGGCCGCCCGCGAGGGCGGCCCGTTCTTTCGGGGAAAACGGCCTCTCGCCGGGGGCTTCTTCAACGGCCGGGCGGCGGCAGCTCGCCCTGGAGCCGGCGGTAGAGGCTGCGGAAACGGTCGTAGCTCAGGCCGAGCAACCCGGCCGCGCAGCGCCGGTTCCAGCGGCAGCGTTCGAGGGCACGAAGAAGCATGCGTTTTTTGAGCTCGCGCACGGCCTCGGGCAGGGGGCGGGAGAAAAGGTCGCTCTCCCCGCCCTCGGGCGCGGGGGGCCGTGGGGGCTCCCGGGCGCCGGCGTTTCCCGCCGGCGGGGGGATCCCCTGCTCCTGCCCGAAGGGGTCGAAGACGAGATCGCCGATCACGGGCCCCGTTGCGCGGTAGACCGCACGTTCGACCACGTTTTTCAGCTCGCGCACGTTTCCCGGCCAGGGATAGGCCTCGAGCGCGGCGAGCGCGGCCGCGGAAAAGCGCGGCGCCTGTTTCCATCCCAGCTCGGCCGCCATGGCCCGTGCGAAGTGGCCGGCGAGAAGCGGCACGTCCCCCCGCCGCTCGCGAAGCGGCGGAAGCCGCAGCACCTCGAAGCTCAGCCGGTCGAGGAGGTCGCGGCGGAAGGCGCCCGCCGCGGCCATCGCCGGCAGATCCGCGTGGGTCGCGGCCACGATGCGCACGTCGACGCGCACGGGGGTCGCCCCGCCGACGCGTTCGATCACCCGATACTCCACGGCCCGCAGGAGTTTCTCCTGCACCTCGAGGGGCACGTTCCCGATCTCGTCCAGGAAAAGGGTCCCGCCGTCTGCGGCCTCGAAGCGGCCGATGCGCCGCTCGGTTGCGCCGGTGAAGGCGCCGCGTTCGTAGCCGAAGAGCTCGGATTCGATGAGCCCGGGGGAAAGGGCCGCGCAGTTCAGGGTGACGAGCGGTCGCTGCCAGCGGCCCGAGAGAAAGTGCAACCGGATCGCCGCGAGTTCCTTCCCCGTGCCGCGCTCGCCGACGATCAACACCGGCCGCTGCACCCCCGCCACGCGCGCCAGGCGATCCTGAAAGGCGAGAAAGGGCTCCGACTCACCCAGCGCCTCGGGAATTCCATCCGGAGAAAAAAGGGGGATACGATTCATTGGATTAATTTAGCCAAAATCGGCTTTTTCGGCCATAATTTATGGTATTTTTACCAGCGACAATTCCGCCGCCTGATTTTAACCAACCGTCATCACTTGCCATTCTATTCCGGTATGGCTCTTGCCTGTCCCCTTGCAGGAGATTCCACGAAGCCGAGAGGGGGAGACATGGGCATTTTCACCCGGTTCCGCGACATCGTGAGCGCCAACATCAACGCCATGCTCGACCGCGCCGAGGATCCGGAGAAGTTGATCCGGCTCATGATCCGGGAGATGGAGGACACCCTGGTCGAACTCAAATCCTCCTGCGCGGGCCTCATGGCCGCCTCCCGGGTGCGCCGGCGGCGCCTTGCGGAGACCATCGAAAAGAGCCGTTCCTGGGCGGAGCGGGCCGGACTGGCCGTGGAAAAAGGCCGCGAAGACCTCGCCCGCGAGGCCCTGGTCGAAAAGCGACGCTGGCGGCGCGAGGCGGAAGGGCTCGAACGGGAGGCGGCCGAGGAACAGACCTTGATCGACCAGTACCTCGAGGACATCCGGCTGCTCGAGGAGAAGCTCGCCGCAGCGCGGGAGAAACAACGGCTGCTCGCCGAGCGGCACCGGCACGCCGAGCGGGCGCGACGGGCGCGCGAGGAGATCCGCCGCATGAACGGGGTGCAGGCGGCCGTGCGCTTCGAGGAGTTCGAAAAGAAGATCGCGCGCATGGAGGCCGAAACCGAGCTCGTGCTGCCGGCCGGGAAGGGGGAATCCGCGGAGGCGCTCGAGCGGCTCGCCCGCGACGAAGAGATCGAGCGCGAGCTCGAGGCCTTGAAGGCGGCACGCGGCCGGGAAAGCCGGGGGGCCTGACCCCTTCTGCTTGCCGTTGCCCCGCGCCGCGGCATGGCCTATAACCCGCAAAGGGAGCCAGCGCCTGGGTCAGGAGGGAGGGGCCGGTTTGAAATTCATGGTTGACACGACGGGACTCGTGGTCCTGGGCGCGGTGGTCGCCTTGCTGCTCGTGGCGGCGGCCCGTTGGTTCAGAAGCGCCCGGCGGGAAACGGGCGCGGCGCAGGAAGCCGCCTCCGCCGCGGAGATCGAGGCCGCCATCGAGCGGCTGGAAAAGCGCGTCGCGGCGCTCGAGATCCTGCTCGCCGAATCCCGGAAAAAGGAGGAGAGGCCGTGAGCACGGGATCCGCAAAGAGCCTCTACCGCTCGCGGCAGGGCGCGGTCTTCGGCGTCTGCCGCGGGCTTGCCACCTACTTCGAATTCCCGGTCTTCTGGGTGCGGCTCTTCAGCGCGGTGCTGATCGTCTTCACCGGCTTCTGGCCGGGGCTGATCCTCTACGTTCTCGCCGCGCTGCTGATGAGACCCGAGCCGCTCGCGGGCGTCGGGCCTTCCGGGCCGTCGGCCCCGGGGCGCTCGCGGGAGGCTTTCCGGGAGCGGCTCGCGGATCTCGAGCGGCGCATCCGCGGCATGGAGGACCGGGTCACCTCGCGGGAGTTCGACTGGGAACGCCGCCTGCACAACCGGCCCTGAGCCCCGCTAGACGGGTTGCGCGCCGAGCTCGGCGAGAAGCTCGGCGGACTTCATGACCCTGAACAGCGGGAAGAGCGGGTTTCGCCGGTAGACCTCGAGGAGCGCCTCGTGCCGCCTGAGGGGGGCGGCGGCCACGGCGTCTTCCAGAATCACCGCCTTGAAATCGTGGCTCAGGGCGTCGAGCGCGGAGGCGAGCACGCAGAAGGGGGTGGAGACCCCCCCGATCGCGCAGAGCGTCACCCCCTTGCCGCGCAGCCAGGCCGCGAGATCCGTCCCGAAAAAGGCCGAGAACCGCCTCTTCGGCAACCACAGGTCGCCCTCCCGCAGGTCGAGCTCGGCGGCGACCCGCGCCCCCTCGGTCCCGCGCAGGGAATAGGGCTCGAGGGCCCCGCCGAACAGGAAATCCCCCGGCTCGAAGGCGTCCGTCGTGAAGACGATCGGCCATTGCGAAGCCCGGAAACGGCCGACCAGGCGGTTCAACACCGGAACGAGGCCGCGCGCAAGCGGCGTGATCGGATACCCCCGTCGCTCGTCGAGGGTGTCGCGCTCCATGTCGATCACGAGGAGCGCCGGCGTCTCCAGAGCTCGACCGCCAGGGTCCATCGGCTTTCTTTTCGACGAAGCAGGAAGGAAGATCCGCGCGCGCCTGCGCGCGATCCGGCCCGGGGCGTCAACCGGTCTTCCGGCTTAGCGTGCACGCGCCGGCAATGCAACCCCGGCGGATGCCTTTCTGCGCCGCGGGCCCGGGCCGCCGCCGGAAACCCTTCGGCCGGCGACGACCGGGGGGAGGCAGCGGCCTCAGATCCGCTCGAGGACCTCGAGGGGCAGGCAGTACGACTCGGCGGCGGAAAAATTGTGCACGCTCGAGAGCGTGTCGCTCAGCACCGTCTGGATGCGGTCCAGAATCTGGCAGCTCTCCATGCACCCGGGAAACGAGGAATACTTGCCGCAGCCGCGGCAGGGGCTTTTCACGAGATAGCCCCGGTCGTAGTCGAAATTCTGGGTCAGGGCCCTGGCGGTTCTCATTTTCCGACCATCCTTTCCGACGACAAGCGCCGCATTGCCCATGCCGATCATCGGCGGATTCGCCGCCCAATTGATCCGATGGATGCTACAAATCTATACAACTATCGTGCCAGAGCCGGGACCATCCATGATCCATTTTAAATCCAGCGGGTTGCCTTTTTTTTCGCCGGCTCCGGCAGAAATAAAGACGGGGAGAGCGGCCCGCCGAATGTCAAAAATCCGTCATTTCCGGACCCCGGCCGCCCGAAAGGCGCGGGAGGGGGGGTCAGGATCGCCTCGGGCCGTTTCCGGACGGCTTGCCCTCGCCGGCGGCCGCCCGGGCGGGGAGATCCCGGCCGCGCAGCCACCAGGCGACCCACAACGCGGCGGAAAGGGCGGCAAAGCCGTGGAAAAGCCGCCCGTCGGGGGAGTGCATCCCGACCAGCCCCCAGAGCACCGCCGTCCAGAAGAGCAGCTTGCGCCGCATGGGTCCCCCTTCCGTTTGCCGCCTTGCGCGGATTCCGGAAGGATTATCGGCCGGGCGGCGGTGGAGCTTGAACCCGGCGCCCGCGGAGAGCCGGACCTCGAAGGCGCTCAAGCCGGAAGGCCATCCGGCCGATAACCGCTTCCAGGGGGACCCCATGAAAGCGGCCAGGAAAATCGCCTCCGTCATCGAGTCCTGGAAAGCCGACCCGAAACTTCCGCGGCTGGAAGAGCCTCTCTTGCGCCAGGCGGTCGGCCTGAGGATGCTGTCGCTCCTCGGCTGGGACATCTTCAATGTCGAGGAGGTGCAGCCCGACTTCCGCACCGGTGCGTCAACCGTCGCCTTCGCGCTCTGCCTCGACGGGCTGCCCCGGATCCTCTTCGAGGTCCGGCGCGAGGAGCAGGACCTCGAAACGCTCCACGGCGCCCTGCTCGAGGGGGCCCGGAAGACCGGGGCCGAGCTCGTCGTGCACACCGACGGGCGGCTGTGGTGGGCCTTTCTTCCGGGCGCCGGGGAGACCGTCCCCGAGGCGCTCCTCGGGCGCCGCGACCTCACGCGGGATCCGGCCGAGCAGTTGGCGAAAGAGCTATCGGCGCTCTTTTCCCGCGAGCAGGTCGCCACCGGTTCGTTTCTCGCCGTCGCCGGGCAGCGCCACCGCGAGCGGCGCCGCGCGCGCGTTCTCGAGGCCCTGCCGCAGGCCTGGGGGCAGCTCCTCGCGGAGCCGGACCCCAGGCTCGTTGCGCTCTTGAGCGCGGCGACCGCCTCCCGCTGCGGACAGGCCCCGGAGGCGTCGTGGGTGGTCGATTTTCTCCGCCATCGGGCCGCCCCGGAGGCGCCCCCGGGTCCCGAGAGCATCTTCCAGCGGAATTTCGACGGCGAGGAGGGGGACGACCGCGGGGGGGAGGAGACCGACACCCCGGCCGACGCGGGCATTCGGCGGCGCAAGCCCGAGTTTTTCAGCGGGCAGACCGTCCGCGCCTTCTCCTTCCGCGGCAAAACGGTGGCCGTGAACTCCTGGGAGGAGCTGCTCGTGCGCCTCTGCCACGAGTTCGCCGCCGCCCATCCCCAGGACTTCGAGAAGGTGCTCTGGATGAACGACGGGGGGCCGCTCCGGTTTTCCCGTTACTCCGAGCAGCTCAAGATGCCGGAGAAGATCCGCAAGACCGCCATCTACGTGGAAACGCGCCTTTCCCCCGAGGAGATCGTGCGCACGGCGATCGATCTGCTGAAGAGCTTCGGCTACGCCCTGGACGATCTCATTCTCACCACCGGGGCGGCCGAGGCCGAACCCCGGCCCGCCCGCAACTGAACGATCCCGCGGATGCATGGTGCGTGCTTGACAAGCCGGCCGCGGCGGCGCACACAGAGCCGCCATGGCCGAAACTTTTCTGTTCTACGACACCGAGACGAGCGGCCTGAGCCGCTCGCTCGACCAGATCCTCGAATTCGCCGCCATCCGCACCGATGACAAACTCCAGGAGCTCGAACGGGTGCGCATCCCCGTACGGCTGCGCCCCGACGTCGTCCCCTCGCCCGAGGCGCTCCTCGTCCACCGCATCCGGCCGGCACGGCTGGCCGAGGGCATGGGCGAGTACGAGGCGATGCGCGCGATTCACGCGCTCCTCACCCGCCCCCAGACCTGGAGTACGGGCTACAATTCGATCGGCTTCGACGACGAGTTTCTGCGCTTTTCCTTCTATCGCAACCTTCTTCCCCCTTACGCGCACCAGTCCGCCCACGGCTGCCGCCGCCTCGATCTCTACCCCGTGACCCTGCTCTACTGGTTCCAGGGCAGCGACCTCCTCGCCTGGCCGCACCCCGGGGGGCGCCTTTCGCTGCGGCTCGAAGACCTCGCCCGTGAAAACGCCCTTTCCGAAGGCCGCGCCCACGACGCGCTGCAGGACGCATCCGCCTGCCTCGCCCTCGCCCGCCGCCTCGCCGGGAACCCGGCCCTGTGGCGCTGGGCGCTCGCCGCCTTCGACCCCGCGGTCGACGCCAAACGCCTGGCACGGCTGCCCATCGCCTGCCGCAGCGCCCGGGGTGAGCATCGCCTGGCGCTCCTCCTCTCGGGGGAGTGGGGCCGGCGGAGCGGCTTTCTCGCCCCCGTGCTCGGGCTCGGCTTCTCCGAGCCTTACCCGCGGCAGAGCCTCTGGCTCCGGCTCGACCGTCCCCCGCCCGACCCGGGGCGGGAGACGGCCGAACCCCCCGCCGGCGCCTGGGTCGCCCGCAAGCGCCTCGGGGAGCCGGGGATCCTGCTTCCGCCCGAGGAGCGCTTTCTCGAACGGCTGGGCCCGGAGCGGCGCCGACTCCTCGAGGAACACCTCGCCTGGGTCGCTACCCACCCGCAAGCCTTCGCCGCGCTCATCGAGCGCCATCGGCGCTTCCGCCACCCCCCCGTGCCGGACCTCGACCCCGACGCCGGCCTCTACCAGAACGGCTTTCTGCCGCGCTCCGACGAGGCGCTCTGCCGGGTTTTCCACGAGGTCTCCTGGGAGGAAAGACGCCTGCTGCATGAGCGCTTCTCGAGCCCGCAAGCCCGGCTCCTCGCCCGGCGCCTGATCTTCCGCAATTTCCCGGGGGGGCCGCCGCCGGAGCTCGCCCGCGAGGCCGAGGAGCATTTGCGGCACATCGCCGGGGGACTGCCCGCGCGCGACCACGCCGGCCGCACCCGCCGCACGCCGCAAGAGGCCCTCGCGGAAATCGAGCGGCTCGAAAAGGCGCCGGAAACCGACGCCGAGGCCCGCGTACTCCTGGCCGAGCTGCGGCGCGAGATCCGGGATCGATGGGGAGGGGATCCCGCGCCGGCCGCACCGACCCCTTCCCCCGCGGACGGCCGATGAGGGCCGCGCTCGCGTCCGCGGCCCTCGGCCTGCTCGCGGCGGGCGGCGGGGCGATCGCGCTCCTGGCGGACGCCGGGGCCTCGCTTCGCTGGGCGGGCGGTTCCGCGGCGGCGATGGCCGTCTTTCTCTGGAAGGCGGAACGGCTGCTTGCGGCCGAGCGGGGCCGCACCCCGGCACCGCGGGGGCTGCGCCTCGGGCCGGCGACGGGCCTGACCCTCGGCCGGGGGCTTCTCGTCTGCGGCCTCGGCGGATTCCTTCTCCCGGGCCAGCCCGACGAGACCGCGGCGGCGGCCCTTGCCTGGGGACCGGGAGTCCTCTTCGGTCTTGCTTCGCTCCTCGATTCGGCCGACGGCGCGCTCGCCCGCCGCCGCGGCGAGGTCTCGGAGCGGGGTGCGGCCCTCGACACCGAGGCCGACGCCTGGGGCATCCTGCTCGCCGCCCTCGTTCTCGTCCTCGGCGGCAAGGTCCATCCCCTCTACGCGGCGACCGGAATCGGCTTCTATGTCCTACGCTTCGCGGTCCGCCTGCGCGCCGCCCGCGGTCTTCCCGTCCGGCCCGTGCGGCCCCGGCCCGCGGCGCGCTTCACCGCGGGATGCACGATGGCCTTCTCCGCGGCGGCGCTGCTCCCCCTCTTCGGCCCCGGCGCACTCATTCCCGCCTCGCTCGCGGTGACCGCGGTGTTCCTGGCCGGAATGGCGACCGACTGGCTGGTCGTCACCGGCTGCGCCGACGGCGAAGGGCGCTGGGAAGGCCCGACCCTCGGCCGGGTACAACGCCTCGCGCACACGGTCACACCGCTTCTCGCCCGCCTGGCGCTCGCCGCATCGGCCGCCGCGGCCTGCGCCTCCCCCTGCGCCGGGGGGGCCGGGGCGGAAAGGCTCGCCGCGGCCCTGCTCGCCCTGCCGGGCGCGCTCGGCCTTGCGGCGCGCGCCGCGGCGATGGTATTGGGTGTTCTCGCCGCCCGGCTCGATGCCGCGGGGTGCACCGCCTTTGCGCCGGTTGCGGCGGCTGCCGTCTCCCTGCTCCTCCTTGGGGCCGGACGGTGGCGGATCGCCCAGCCCGAAGACCGCTGGTTGCTGAGAGGCCGCCCATGACCCCCGACCGTTTCCCCCCCGCGGGCGAGCCCTTCGTCCCCGGGCCGCTTCGACGGCGGCTGGAAGAGGCGGAGGCGTTTCGCGCGGCCCGGGGCCGCCCGTTCGTTCTGCTCACCTACGCGCAGAGCGTCGACGGCAGCATCGCGGGCCCCCGACGCGAGCGGATCCGTCTGAGCGGTCCCGAGGCGATGCGCCTGACCCACGGCCTGCGGGGGCGCTGCGAGACGATCGTCGTGGGGATCGGGACCGTGCTTGCCGACGATCCCCGCCTCACGGTCAAACCGCCGGGGATCTCCGGGCCGCGGCCGATCGTGCTCGACACGCACCTGCGGACGCCGCGGGGGGCGCGGCTGTTGCAGCGGAGCGACGTCCGCCCGCTTCTCGTCCACGGCCCGCAGGTCCCGGACCGGAGGCGACGCGAGATGGAGGCCGCGGGGGCCGAACCGCTTCCCTGCCCGCTCGGGCCGGACGGCAGAATCGACGCGGCGGTCCTCCTCGAGCGGCTGGCGCGGGCGGCGGTCAACAGCGTGATGGTCGAGGGCGGGGCGCGCGTGATCACCCACTTCCTGCAGCACCGCCTCGCTGATTTTCTGGTGATCACGATCGCCCCGCGGTTTCTCGGCGGGCTCCCGGCCCTCGAGGACGCCCCGGGGTCCGGGGGGCTTCCGATCGACTTTTCCTCCTTCGGTTTCGAGCGCCTCGGCGCCGATGTCGTCTTCTGGGCCGAGCCGCCGTGGACGGGGCGATGAAACGGCGGGTGATGGTCTTCGCCGCGCCGCGGGAGATCCGCATCGTCGAGGAGCCGCTGCCGGAGCTCTCCCCGGGGGAGGTCACGGTCGAAACGATCTTCTCGGCGGTAAGCCCCGGCACCGAGCGGCTCGTCTACCGCGGGGAGATCCCCCGGGATCTGCCGCTCGACAGCACGATCCCGGCCCTGGCCGGGGCGCGCGCCGCCTATCCCTTGCGCTACGGATACGCCGCCGTCGGCCGGGTCGTCGCCCGGGGGGCGGGGGTTCCGGCCGGCGTGGAGGGGCGCTGCGTCTTCTGCTTCCACCCCCACGCCTCGCACATGAACGTCCCTCTCGCCGCCGCCGTCCCCGTCCCGGAGGGGATCGACCCGCGCGACGCCGTTTTTCTCGCCACCCTGGAGACCGCGCTCACCCTGGTCTGGGACGGCCGGCCTTTGGCCGGGGAGACGGCGGTCCTCTTCGGCCAGGGGATCGTGGGCCTGATGACCGCCGCCCTCCTCGCCCGCCACCCGCTGGGACGGCTCGTGACGGTGGACCCCCGGCCCGCCCGACGCCGGTTCTCGCGGGAGGTCGGTGCGCACGCCAGCCTCGCGCCCGGCGAGGTCGCCGCTCGCCTGGCGGACGAAACCGGGGGGAGGCTGGCCGATCTCGTCTACGAACTCTCGGGCGACCCCGCCGTCCTGGGGGAGGCGATCGCCGCCTGCGGCTTCGGCGGCCGGGTGGTCATCGGATCCTGGTACGGCACGCGCCGGGCGGCGCTCGACCTGGGGGGGCGCTTCCACCGCAGCCGCATCCGGCTGATCGCCAGCCAGGTGAGCACCCTGCCCGCCCACGCCGCCCTGCGCTGGGACCGGGAACGGCTCCGGGAAGCCTGCTGGGAATTCATCCGCGTGCTGCGCCCCTCGCGCTTCATCGGCTGCGAGACCCCCCTCGAGGCGGCGGCGGAGGCTTACGCGATGCTCGACCGCGAAGAGGGGGGGCCGCTGCAGATTCTCCTCACCTACCGGAGGCCGTCGTGACCTATGCCGTCGGGGTACAACGCGAGTTCATCGCGCGGCACGCGCTCCGGGGGGATGCCCCCGCCGCCGAGCGCGAGCCGCACGCCCACGCCTACCGGGTCGAGTGTCGGGCCCGGGGCCCCGAGCTCGACGAGCGGGGCTATCTCGTCGACCTCGACCGCCTGGGGGCCGCCCTCGAGGCGGTGATCGCGGGTCTACGGGACCGGCTGCTGAACGATCTCGAGGAGTTCCGGGGGCTGAACCCGAGCCTCGAGCATCTGGCCCGCCTCGTCTGCGAAGGCGTGCGCGCCCGCAGCACCCTGCCCGCGGGGGTCAGGCTCTCGGTCACCGCCTGGGAAAGTACCACGGCTTGGGCCTCGTTCGCCGAAGACGGCTGATGGATGTCGCCTTTCTCGTCCCCGGCCGCCTCGAGCCGCTGACCGGCGGCTCCCTCTACAACCGTTTCCTGGCCGAGGCGCTCGCCCGGCGGGGGCACCGGGTGAGCCTGCATCCCCTGCCCGTCCGCCCCCGGATTCGTCTGTTGCTGGAAAATTTCCGGGTGCGCTCCTGGCGCCGGTGTTCTCCGGAGGCGGGTGGGGTCGTGATCGTCGACGGCCTCATCCGCGAAGGGCTCCTTCTTCCGCTCCGGTTCGGCCGCCGCCCGCGGGGCGCCCGGGTGGCGCTGCTCCACCAGCTCTGCCCCCCGCCGCCCGCGGGCGGAGCCGCCTGCCGTTCGAGCGAGAAGGCCTTTCTCTCGCGCATGGGGGCCGCCCTCTGCCCGGGGGAAATCCTCGCGGCGGAGGTCACCCGGCGCACCGGCGGGCGCCTCACCGTTCACCCCGCCCCCCCGGGGGGCGACCGGCTCGGCCGCGCGCCAAACGAGGACTTCATCCGCCGCCGCGCCTGCGCGCCGGGGGCGCTCGAGCTGCTCTTCGTCGGCAACCTCTCGCCGGTCAAGGGGCTCCCCCCCCTGCTCTCCGCCCTCGCGGACCTCCCGCCCGCCCTCTGGCGGCTGACGGTGGTGGGAAGCCTCTCCTTCGATCCGGCGGCCGCCCGCGCGGCGCGCCGCGCGGCGGATCGTTTCGGCCTGGGAGACCGGGTGCGCTTCCG
>JBBFLI020000021.1:0-65968 GCA_037481615.2 Desulfobacterales bacterium | reverse complement strand
GATGTTGTTGAAGTCGTGGGCCACCCCGCCGGCCAAGGTCCCGATCGCCTCCATCTTCTGCGCCTGCTGCAGCTGGAGTTCCAGCTTTCGTCGCTCCTCCTCGGCTTGGACCCGCCCGCTCATGTCGGTCACGAAGGCGTAGGAGACGCCCGCGCCCTCATGCAGGAAGAAACTCACGGCGACTTCGACGGGGATTTTGCTTCCGTCCTTGCGGCGGATTTCCCGTTGCAGAACGGCCGATCCCTCCCGGCGCAGGCGTTTTCTGAATTCAACGAAGTTCTCCGGCGAGTCGTAGAAGGGATCCAGATCAAGGACCGTGCGCTTGAGGAGCTCGTCCCGCTCGTAGCCCAGCATGCGGCAGGCATACCCGTTCACATCGAGAATGCGGCCGTCGTCGGCCACCCGGAAGATGCCCGTCGCGGCGTTCTCGATGCAGAAGCGGGCAAGCCGCAGCTCGTCTTCGGCCTTTTTCTTCTCGGTGATGTCCTGGACGAGCGAGATGAAATGGATGGGGTTGCCGTCTGCGTCGCGGCGCAGGCTCGAGGCAACCTGCGCCCAGACGATTTCTCCGTCACGGCGGATCAGGCGCCTCACCTGTTGGATGGAGGCTTTCCTCCCCGAGAAGAGATCCTCAATGAGACGTTTTCTTTGTTCGAGGTCGTCCGGGTGGGTGACCCCGGCTGCGGGTTTCCCGATCAGCTCCCCGGGGCGGTAGCCCAGAATCGAGCAGAAGGCGGGATTGACGTCGAGGAAGTTCCCCTCGGGCGAGACCAACGTCATGCCGACCGAGGCCTCCTCGAAGGCCTTGCGGAAGCGCTCCTCGCTTTTGGCGAGATCCGCCTTGGCCTCGCGGAGCCTGATCAGAGCTTGCCTGAGTCGCCGGATCTGGTCGGCGATGTGCAGCCGCATGCGGTCGAAGGTGCGGGCAAGCTCGCCGATCTCGTCGGGGCGGTCGAGGAAGGGGGGCGGCTCTCCGGGCCGGGAGGGATCCTTCCGGAACTGCTCGACCGCCTCCAGAAGCTCCTTGAAGGGCCGGACGAAGCCTCTGACGGCGCGGCCGTTCAGGAGTGCGACCGCGACGAGTGTGGCGAACAGGATCAAGAACATGGCCAGGATGCCGAGCCTGAACTGTTCTTTCACGTAGTCGGAGTATTCCCGCTCGATGGCCGCGCCCTGCTTCCGCGCGAAGCTGGGGTGGGCAAGAAACTCGTCGATGTAGATCGTGGCCGCGACCATGAGGGTTTTCCCCTCGAAGGGGGTTCCGACCGGGGTCATCACCATGTACTTGTAGCTTGTGCGGCCGTCGGGCTCGATCCAGTCGTAGAAGCCGGCGGCTTCGACGCCGGCGAGGGAGGGCTCAAAGGTTTTCCAGAAAGAAGGGAGCTTCTCGGAGAGAAGGCCGAGCGGTTTGTCGATCAACTCCGGGTTGGGATGGAAGCGGATGATGCCGGTTCCGGCCTCGTAGAGGCAGCTGTAGCCCGAAAGCCCCACGCGCTGGACGGCGATCCGTTTGATGACATCGCTCTCCTGCAGCTGCTCCAGGGTGACGCCGGGGTGGGTTTTGAGGATCGCCTCGAGTTCGCCGGCGATGTCGCGGGCGCGGGCCTGGATCTGGAGCTCGGCGTCCTTGAGCGCTTGCCGCTCGATCTCGAGCTCGAGCTTTCGCATGGAGCCCGTGATCAGGCCGGCCACGTGGCGCTGGGCGATCCAGGCGCCGACGAGCGTGATCACGAAAAAGGCGAGAAACGGCGCGAGCGAAAGTGCGAGCATGTTGCGCTGCAGGTTCCTTGCGACCGATTTTGAAGGGATGATGGCGGGAGCCTTCATGGGCTGAATCCTCTTAAGGTCCGCAAGGCTCGACGATCCGGCAGATCAACCGGCGTCAAAAAAAAATTTTAGCATGCGGGCATCTTAAATTCCAATTTCCGTCATTTGTCCTTGATCTGATGGCCCGCCACCTTTCCTGGGCGTCCACCAAAACAGAGGCCCGGCATTTCCTCGCTGGCGGCGGGGAGAATGCCGGGCCTTTTGCCGGTGTTGGAATATGCTGCGGCCGGTCGATCCTGAACGCCTGGATGCCTTCAGGCGTCCCTCATGCCGCCATCTGTTCGGGGAGGCTTTCGGAAGCCCCCTTCGTCAGCACCCGGTCGATGTCGAGCAGGATTTTCACCCCGTCGCCGCTCTTCGCCATGCCCAGGATGTACTCGGTCTTGACGCTGCCGCCGAAGGCGGGGGGCGGCTCGATGTCTTCGGCACGCAGGCTCATGACCTCGGAGACGGTATCGACCACGATGCCGATCTGAACTACGCCGGCCTCGCCAGCCACCTCGACGACGATGATGCAGGTGCGGTCGATGTAGTCCTTCTGCTCGAGCCCGAAGGCAAGACGCAAGTCGACCACCGGGATCACCTTGCCGCGCAGGTTGATGACGCCCTTCACCTGGGGGGGCGTCTGCGGGACGAAGGTGATGGGCATGATGCCGATGATCTCCTTGATCTTCATGATGCGGATGCCGTAATGCTCGCCTGCGAGCGAAAAAGTCAGATACTTTCCTGACAGATCAAGAGCTGTTCCCTGTTCCTGTGTCATGACTCTCTCCCCGCCGCCCCCCCCTTTCATGCCGGGCGGGCGGCAATGCTTTCCCGATCAAAAGTCTTTCAGGGTTTCCTCATCGGCCATGGGGATCACCTCTGCGGCCTTTTTCGCCGTTTTCGGTTTGACCTTGGAGGCAAGCCGTTTGACCGCGGAGGGAGCCTTCTCCGTGGGGGCGGTCTCTTCCGCCGGTTTCCCGAACGAGCGCGTGCTTCCGGCAGAGGAAGCCTTTCCTCCGATAATGGCGACGAGCTCGCTGATGGCGGACTTCATTTGTTCGGCCTGGGCGTTGAGTTCCTCGGAGGCCGAGGCGGACTCTTCGGCGGTGGCGGCGTTTTGCTGCACGACCTTGTCCATCTCGGAGACCGCCCTGTTGATCTGGTCGATGCCCTGGGCCTGTTCGTTGGAGGCGGCATTGATTTCGGCGACGAGGTCGGCGATTTTGCGGGCGCTCTGGGCGACCTCGGCGAAGGCGGAGTGGGTGGTGTCGACGAGGCCGGTGCCGTCCTGGATGCGTTTGACGGAGCCTTCGATGAGGCTCGAGGTGTTGCGGGCGGCCTCAGCGGCGCGGATGGCGAGGTTTCGCACCTCGTCGGCGACGACGGCGAAGCCGGCCCCGGCCTCGCCGGCGCGGGCGGCCTCGACGGCGGCGTTCAGGGCGAGGAGATTGGTCTGGAAGGCGATCTCGTCGATGGTTTTCACGATCTTCTGGGTTTCGAGGCTCGAGGCGGAGATCTCGCGCATGGCCTCGATGAGCTGGCCCATGGAGCGGTTGGCGCGCTCGATCACCTCGTTCGCCTCGGTGACGAGGCCGTTGGCCTGCGAGGCGTGGGCGGCGTTCTGCTTGGTCATGGAGGAGATCTCCTCCAGGGAGGCCGAGGTCTCCTGGATGGAGGCCGCCTGCTCGGAGGCGCCGGCGGCGAGGTTCTGGCTGGAGGAGGAGACCTGGGAGGCGGCGGCGGCGACCTCCTCCGAGCCGGCGTGGACGAGCTCGACCACGCGGCCGATGGGGCGCGAAAGCGAGCGGGCGAAGAAGAAGACGGAGACGACGGTGAGGGCGAGGAAGAGGCTTCCGCCCAGGGCGACGGCGTTGCGGATGTCGCGGGCGCTCTCCAGGAACTCGGCCTCGTCCTGGGTGACGACGAGGCTCCAGCCCGTGAGCGGAACGGGGGCGAAGCCGGCGATCTTGTCGACCCCGTTGAAGCGGTAGGCTTCGATCCCCGTCTTCACGGTGCCGAGCGCCTTGTGGATCGGGGCCATCTCGGGGATCTGGCTGATGTCGGTCTTGAGGATGAGCTCCTTGTTGGGGTGCCCGATGATGAGCCCGGCCCCGTTTACGAGGAAGGGGTAGCCGGTCTTGCCGATCTTCACGTCGAGGAGCTTGTCGGTGAGAAAGCCGATGCGCAGGACACTGGCGAGCACCCCGGCCGTCTTTCCCTGCTCGTCGCGCACGGGGACGGCGATCGGAAGGACGAGGTTCCCCGAGGCGCGGGAGATGACCGGATCGGAGATCGCCGTTTCCCCGCCCTTGGCCTTCTGGAAGTAGGGACGGCTGGCGATGTCGATCCCTTTCTGGGTGCCGCCCTGGCCGTCGGCGAAGACCTTGCCGTCGAGGGCGACGAGGACCAGGAGCTCGTAGTCCGCACCCAGAGCCTTCTGTGCCGTGGTGAGATCGCGGGTGGCGGCGGCGACCTCCTCGGCTGCGGCCTCGGGGCCGACCTGCCGCGCGCGGGAGGCGGCCTGCCGCAGGACGGGCCGCGCGGCCTGCTCGGAGAGAACCTTCAGCTCTTCGGCGAGGATGAGATCGACCATCTCGGCGAGGTTGTGGGCGGTGACGACGGCTCGATCGCGGGAGAGTGCGGTCAGCGAGTCGGTTGCTTTCCACAGGGCGTAGGCGCCGATGGCGACCACGGGGATCAGCGCAATCAGGATGCCGCCGGCGATGAGCTTGAAAGCAAGGGATCGTTTCTTTTTCATTCGGAGGGTTCCTCCCCAGAAGAATTTTTTTCCCGCATGGGCTCGTGGGATCTTTCGGGGCTTCTTTCGGCAGGGCGTGAAAATTACTTAAGCAATTTTTCGGGCGGTATCCGACGGCCTTTCCCTGCAAGGACCCGAGGCTCGTCCGTCGCAAAGGAAGCGGGAAGGAAGGGGCAAGCGAAATGGAGGGAAAAACAGCGGGCGAAGCTTCAGGGGATGATTTTCCAGGCTTCCCAGTAGTCGAGGCGCTCCCCGTCGGGCATCTCAATTGAGCGGGGCTTGAGGATCTCGTAGCCGAGTTTACGGTAGAAGCCCTCGGAGGGAAGCGAGACGCTCAGTGTCGCCGAACGCAAGCCGCGCAGCTTCACATGGGACTCGAGACCGAACATGATCCCTCTTCCAAAACCGCGGCCCTGATGGTCGCCGGCTACGAAGACACCCAAAATCTCGTTTCCGACGAGGGAGCCGGTTGCGACCAGGCGGCCCTGTTTCTCGAGAACCCGCACGACGCCGTTACGGATGCGTTCGTAGATGCTCTCCCCGCTGTGATAGCGCTTGAAGAACTCGACCGCGCTGTCCGGATAGACCCCGCGGTAGCTGAATTCGATCGTGTCGCGGATCAAGAGAAACAGGGCTTCGAGGTCGGATTCGCGGGCGAAGCGGAGATCGACGAATGCAGGTGTTCTTCTCATGGGGGGGATAGGCTCCTTGCGGTTCTCGGAGCCGGCCGGTGAGCAAGGCGCCCTTTTATACCTTCCGGCATGCCCTTGTCGAGAGCCACGATTTGGCAAACTCATTGATATCGCTAAAGTTTTATATGAAAAGGGCGATAAGCGACGTCTGTATGGATGGGTTTGCCCCCGAGCTTATCCGTCAAGCAGGCGAAGACCGCCTCATCGAGAGCCTGGGCGAGTCCTTCGTCGTGAAGTGGCGGAACTTTTTCGGCGAGGAGCCCGAGCTCTCCATTATCCAGGACATCCTCCTGGAATCCGTCCAGCTGTGCCTTTCCGAGGAGTACTACTTCGGAGAGGAGCTCTCCATCATCGCCCCCTCGATCCTGTGGAACCGCACATTCCACATGTGCCTTACCGTGGACTTCTTCCAGAAGAAGGTCCTGGGATTTGCGACGCGGCGCGAGCTGGACGAGATGACCGGCTGGAACGACCACCTGCATTACCGGTTGAAGAGGATATCGTAGAGCGGATAGGGGGGCGGAGCCGGCGGGATCGGCAGGCCTGCTTCAGGCCTTTTTGATCGCTATAGCCCCCGGCGACACTTTTCGATCCGCTTGAAATCCCGCCTCGTCGGCTGGGCGATCCCGGGGAAGATCGAGGTTGTCTTCGTAATCGGCGATTCTCGACCCGCCGGGTGATCGGGTTTGCCGCAAAGGGTAAGCGGCACCCTTTCCGCAAACGAGGAAAGGCCGCCGCCTGAAGGAGAGAGGGGTGGCTACGCTCTGGAATCGTCACCACCGGAGTGCGCCATGGATAGGGATTTCTAGCATACGAATATTATGTGGCATAAAAGATCTTGTGATAAGCGAGGCAAGTGAAGGCCAAAAGCCTCAGTTTTGGACCTGACTTTCAGCTGCACAAATGCGTTCACAACGATCTGATTATATTAGGTCCGTAGGCATTCGAGTTTTTCCTTCGGCACCAGCTGCCTCGAGGCTTTGACCGAATTGAGGTTTGAGCTTTTTTGTTCTTCCTCAATCCTGCGAAAATTCCGCGAACGCCAGCATTTTCTGCTTTTGGGGCGGGTTGGGTTAATGATATGAGAATGGACGTCCCTTCATTGCTTTTTGAGGAAGAGGGAGGAGGCGGCGCCGGCGAGAGAGATGGCGGCGGCGACGAGGAAGGGAACCGTGAAGGTGCCCGTGGCATCGGCGAGAAAGCCGCCGAAGGCAGGGCCGGCGGCCTGGCCGATCCCGAAGAAGAGGGTGATGAAACCCAGGGCCGCGGGGGCGAGACGCGCACCGACATAATCGCCCGCCGTCGCGGCCATGATGGTCGGTATGCTCCAAGCGCTGAGCCCGAACAGCCCGGCGGAGAGGATGAACCCTGCCGGGGATTTGACGAGCGCATAGACGGCGTAGGCGAGGGCGAGAACGGAGTAGGCGAGGGCGGCACCGCGGCTGCGGCCGATGCGGTCGGAGATCCCGCCCCAGAGGATGCCGCAGAAAGTGCTCAGTGCGCCCACGGCGGCCCAAAGTCCCCCGGCGAAAGCCTGGTTCATGCCGATTTCCTTCACGAGGTAGGCCGCAAAGAAAGTCATGTAGATGATGTAAGAGGCGCCGTAGAAGAAATAGACGAGTCCCAAGTACCACACGGCCCCCCGGCGGTAGACGGCTGACCAGTCGAGCGCGGAGACTTTGGCTGCGGGAACTGCGGCGGCCGGGGAGGCTCCCGCGGTTGCCCCCACGGGGAGAAGCCCCTTTTCCTCCGGCCGGCTGCGGATGAAAAGAATAACGAGGAAGGCGATCGCAAGCGCGATCCCCCCCAGGAGCATCCAGGCCGTGCGCCACCCCTCCACGCCCTGGGCGGCGATGATAGGCGGAACCAACAGGCCGGAGATCATCGTGCCTGCGCCGATCCCGCCGGAGACGATCCCGGTCGCAAACCCGCGGCGGCGAATCGCAAACCAGGCCGACCCCAAAGCCATGGCCGGGACATAAGCCGCCCCGTTGGCCAGCCCCGTGGCGAAGCGCATGGCGAGGGCGAAGCCGAAGCTCTCGGCCAGGCCGGTCGCCGCAAGCGAGAAGGCAAGCACGAGCAGCGCACAGCCGATGACGAAACGGGTTCCGAACCGCGCCGCCAGGAACCCGCCCACGATGGCCATGCCGAGGTAGCCCACGAAGTTTCCCGTCCCGAGCAGGCCGAGCTGGGTGTAGTCGAACCCCAGCCCATCCTTCATCGCCGGCAGAATGATCGTGTAAGCCATGCGCCCGAAGCCGTGAGCGGCGATGGTCGTGAGCATGCCCATGAAAATGACCACCCACCCGTAATGGAGTCTTCTCATCGCCGTCTTCTCCTCGGGAAGTTGAGGGTGCCGCCCGTTCCGTCATCCCCGGGGCAGCTGGCGGGATTATCTCATCTTGGACGCCCCGTCGCCGCATGGAAGGCGACGGGGTTTGCGCTCTCGAGCACTTCGAGGGGTCTGCTCCAGGTGAAGCCGGTGTGGGTGTCGAGAATGACGATCGCCTCTTGGTCGATATCCACGGCGACATAACGAGAGTGTTTTCCCATGACGTCGTAGAAGACCCAGGAGAGGGTGAAAAGGGCTGCAGCGATCAGGAAAAGGGCAAGGGTTTTGAGGCTTTCGAGAAGGGTCATTTTCGGGTCTCCCGGTCCAGCGGTGGGGGTGTTCTTTGGGCGGAACGCCTGGGAGGCGATCGCAGGCAAGCTATATGCCGCTTTCCGATCGTGATCAAGAGACGACAAGGCAAGAAGATCCGCGCGCCGAAACCCCGGGCTTTTCAGAACTCGACCAGGATCAGGTTCGAGGAAAAAACGGCCCAGATCACGATGACGGTCCAAAGGGCATGGAAGGAGAGCCCGGCGGCGACCAGCCGGACGAGCTTGAGGGGCAAAATATCCTCGAGGCCCGTCAGGCTTCGGTAGCGGGACAACAGGGCCACGCCGGCCGCGCAGAGAACACCGCCCAGGATCGAAGCGTAGACGAGGTAGCCGATGTAACCGTATTCCCCCTGCAGGATGCAGAAGGGGCAATGGTGGGTGGGAAGCTCGTAGAGGTAAGGGGAGACGAACGCGATCAATGCGGCCAGGTTGAGCGGGAAGGACAGGAGCCCCGAAACGGCAAAGGCCATTTCCCCCTTTCGACGCCGAAGAAAAAGGAGCCCCGACGCCAAGACAAACACCATGACGGCGAAGAAAAAAACCTCCAAGGGCAGAACCGGCAGGGAAGAAACCCAGGCGAGCATGCCCCCCCCCTCCGTGCTGAAGAGAACATCGCAGCAGGAGGTGAGCCTGTCGCCGCGGAGGCTTCGGAAGTAGTCCCACTGGAGCTCGGCCTCAAAGGCGGAAAGGGGGATCATTCCGAGAAGCAGCTTGCAGCGGCTGCGAACGAGGGGCATCTGATCCGTCAGGCGGTCAACGCGGTGGAGGAGGAGCCAGAGGCCGCAGAGGATCGCGTTCAGCGTTTTCAGCGCCAGCGCCGCATAGCCCGAGTCGCCGGCGTTCAAACTGCCTGCCGCGCACATGGCCCCCGGCAAAACGCGATGCAGGCTGTCTGCGGTGTGGATGAACAGGAAAAGCGAGAGCCCCTGGGCCAGGCACACACGGGAAACGATGGATGACACCAGCCAGGTCCGGCGCTCGAGCAGAAGCTGCCCCTCGGATGCGCTTTGCGGATCCCAGCCCTCGGAAATGCGATAGGCCCAGAAACCGGCGCAGGCGAGAGCGACGAAGACCAGGGCGGAAAACCCCTGCAGGACGAGCGCCGCGGGCGAGGAGATCATGGGCTCAAGTCCGGCTTGAGGAGGCGCCCGTCGCGCATGGGAAGGATCCGGTCGACGAAGGGCGCCTCGGCGACCAGGGGATCGTGGCTGGCGATCACGAGGGTTTTGCCCTCCGCCGGAAGCGATGCGAGAAGAGCGATCAACTCGGAGGCCCGCGCGGTGTCCAGATGGGCCGTGGGCTCATCGGCGATCACGATCTTCGGTTCGAAAATCAACGCCCGTGCGAGTGCGACCCGCTGGGCCTCGCCGCTGGAGAGTGTCTCCGCCCGGGCCCGGGCGCGGCATCCCAGACCCAGGCGTTCGAGCAGCTTTTGCGCGCGCTCCCGCAGGCCGTCTTCCGGTTCGCGCACCGGAAGCGCGGGCAGCATGACGTTGTCGATGACCCGCATGCCGCGCACCAGGTGCGGCTGCGGGAAGACGAAGCCGAAGGTCCGGCGCCGGATCGACGACAGGCTCTTCTCCGGCAAACGGGTGATTTCCCGGCCCTCCACCTGCACCCGTCCGGAGGTGGGTCGGGAGAGCGCACCCAGAATGGAAAGCAGGGTCGTCTTGCCCGAGCCGCTCGGCCCCATCAACACCACGGCCTCGCCGGCGGTGATCGTGAGGCTCACCCCCGAGAGGGCCGTGAACTCCTCGGGGCGCCCCCGGTTGAAGATTTTCGTCACGCGGTCTGCGACGATCATGCCTGCCTCAAAAGCTGCTCCGGCTCCGCGGCCGCCGCTCGCCAGCAGGGGACCCCCGTGGCTGCAAGATAGGGGACGACGGCCACGCCGAAGAGGAGCAAGATCTGGGGGGGATCGATCGCCGGAACGAGCGCAAAACGGGGGTAGAGCACCGCCCAGCCTTTCAGCAGCGGGGCGAAGAGAAGGGCCCCGGCGGAAAAGACATGAACATACGCGAGGGTCATCCCCCCCAGAAAACAAGCCGAAGCGATGATCAGGCTTTCCCAGGTCTTGAGGGCCAGCACCTCGGGGATTTCCCATCCGACGGCCTTCAAGATTCCGATCTCCCGCTTTTCCTCCCCCCCGATCCCCGCCGCCTGGTCCCAGGCGAATACGAGAAGGGCCGCCGCAAGCGAGGAAAAAACCCAAAAGAGAAGCCCCGCGCGCCAATCGAAGAGTTCCTCGTAGGTCCGGGCGATGTCTTCGCGCAGGATCGCACGGCTTTCCGGGACGAGGCTGCGGATCTTGGCGGCGACGACCCGGCGCTCGTTTTCGTTCGCAACCCGCAGAGCAATGTCGGTGAAGAACCCCTCGGGCACGCCGAGAAGAAGGCGCAGGTCCGCGGGCGTCATTTCGATGAGATCGGCGGTGGCAAGTTCCGAGGCCGCGGAGAAAACCTCCGCGACTCGAAAGGATCGGGCATCCCCGTGCGTATCGCGCAGGGAGATCGTCTCCCCGGCGTCCGCCCCGAGGAGGCGGGCGACCCCGCGGCCGATCGCCACCTCGCCCGGCGCGAGCCGGGAATCGTTTGCGGCGGCCACGGTGAGATTCGCCCCCGTCGCCTCGTCGAAATGATAGCCCCAGAGCCGACCCCGGACATGGCTCACCCCCGGAATGCGTTGCAGCGGCGCAAGGTGGTGGGCGGCGATGAGTTCCTGGCGCCCGGCGACCAGCCGCTGGACGACGATCTCGGGGGCCGCCCGGAGGAGAAGGCGCGCCTCGCGCTTCAGGGCGTCGGTGCAGAAGACGACCGAGGCCCATACGAAAACGAGCGCGGTGTAGAAGAGGACGAAGGGCAGGTGCCTCGAGCGGTGGCGGAGGATCGCGGCGAGGGCGAGTCCGAAAAGCCTTCGCTGACGGGCGAGAAGCGTCACGGCGTCCGGAGGGTATGCGGCGGGCGAACGATCATCCCCGTGGGGTGGGGATCGAACGCGAGGGGGTGAAGATGGAATGCCGCGTGACGGTCAGCGACCGCGGGGTGCCGCGTGTGGGGGGCTTCGGGGAAGAGGCAGAGATCGGTCAGCTCCAGCCGCTCGGTCACGCGCAGCGCTTCAGCACGCTCCTCTTGCGCCGTCGGCTTGACCCAGGCGGCGTGGAGGCCTGCGCCGAGGATCGCCGCGGCGGCGGCTGCCGTGGAGATCAGGGTCGCTGTGCGAGTTCGTTTCGTCATCATTCGAGGCGTTTGAGCGTATCCGCATCGATGCGCTCGAAGGGGAGGATCTCCTCGCCCCGGTGGTCTTTCAGGAATTCACGGGCGTCCTCCTCGCGCTCGAAGGGGATGAGTTCCTTTCCCATCGGGCCCAGGACGTCGCTTCCGAGCACGTAAAACGCCCGACGCCCGTCGATCGGCTCGAGGCGGTAGTAATCGGTGACGAAGACGCGCTCGATGTCTTCCGGCTTCTTCCCGCGGCCGTAACGGTCGATGCGGAAACGATACTTCAGCATGTCCTTGACCCCGTCAAAGAACACCACCGAGCCGTCGCGGAAGACGATTGCGGCGATCCAGTCCGGGTACTTCGCAACGAACATGCCGCATACGGGGCATTTGTCCTTCGGCCCCGGCTTCGGCGCGGGGGGATCGGCTGCAAAAGCCACGGCGGCGATCGACGCCAGCAAGGCAAGCAGCGGCACAAGCGCTCTTCTTTTCACGGCAAGATCTCCCGCATGCCCCCCGGAAATCCGTCGATGCCCTCTGTATTCATGCACCAGGGGGGGCTTCCGGTCAAGGCGCGGGGGCAAGGGGCCTCTTCGGATCGTCAGGGGGCAAGAGACCGGTTCTGCCTGCCGCAGCCTCCTCCACCAAGCGCCGGGCCTCGGACGTGGTGAGCCCCCGCAGACGGGGGACGAGAAACCGGCAATCCTCGAGGGACAGCCGCTCGACCCGCTGCGTACAGAAAGCCTCATCGCGCAGGTGCGGCAGGCCGGATGGATCCGCCATCGACTCCTCCTTGAGCAGAATTTTGGCGTGGATCATCGCTCGTGCCGCTAGAAGGGTCTCCCAGGCAGGGTCGCGGAAGCGGGGTCGGAAAATGAAGCGAAGGGTGAGCCGGTCGCCGGGGGAGTAAGTGAAGCGGCGCATTCCGGTTGAGGCAAGCGCCCGGCACGGAAGCCGGATGGGGCGCACTTCGAAGGTGGGCGGCAGGTGGCGGCGCAAGACCACCGGCAGCCGCGCATGGATCCAGCCCGCCTCCACGTAGGAGGATGCGTACCGTGCGAGCAAAGGCGCGAGCGCCTGGGCGCGGAGCGTGTCGCGCAGCCGGAAACGGGCGGCATCCGCCCGCGCAAAGCGCAGCACGGCACGGACGGCCTCCTCGAAAGTCCCCGCGGCCGCAGCCTGGTAGTAGTCGAGGAGCGCCGCTGTGGCCGCGCGCTCGGCCTGATAGACGAGATGGTGGATGGAACCGGGGGCGATTTCCGTGGGGCGGTGACCCGCGGCGAAGAACTCGTGGATGTCGAGAAGGATTTCGAGAAAGGGTTCGACCTGGTGGATCCTCGTGCCTTCCGCGTGCAGCTTTCGCAGGAGACGGCACATGTCGCGGCTGAAGGCGGGGTATTCGGTGTCGATCGTGCGGAGGTATTCGTCGACCGGGAGCGCGCCCTCGAGCATTCCACGGAAGGCGGGGTCGGGGGGCTCCTCCAAGAAAACCGCCTCGTGGCCCGCGATCGCCGCGGCGGTCCAGGGGACCATCTCGGGGCGGTGAAGCGACAGGCCGATCGTTACGCGCACGCGACCGCCCGGAAGACCTGCAAGCGCGACCCCTCCTGCGAGAAACCTCTTTTCCCGTAAACGGGGCCGTGATACAAGCGAAACACGGTTTCCCCGTCAAACGACCGGAGCTTTCCTTGTTCCTGCTTCGCCTGCTGATCGGGGCCTTGTTCATCGCCGCGGCCCTTGCGATCGTGATCGCCGTGGGATGGTCCTCCAACCGGCGGCGAAGTCTCCTCCACGCCCTCTATCACCTGCGCTCCCCCCTGCAGCGCCTGCCTTTCCCCGCGGTGCGGCCGGGGGGGGGCATTCCGGCCGGGGACCCGGAGTGCCCCGAAACGCCTACTCGGCGATAGCGCCTTCACTTTTCAGCGCCGGTATCTCCCCATCAGGCTCGCCTCCGCCAGGATGTGCCCCTTCATGGCCGCCTCGAGCTCACGCTTCGTGATTCCCGGCTCGAGCGGGAGCAGCGAATCCAGCGCATAGAGCTTGAAGAAATACCGGTGGGTCCCCCCCGGAGGGCAGGGGCCGCCGTAGCCGAGGCGACGGAAGTCGTTTTTCCCCTGGCAGCCGCCTCCCGGCAACTTCGGCTGGGGAGGCATGGCTTCGGGGAGTCGATTCACTTCGGGCGGAAGGTTGAACAGGACCCAGTGGACCCAAGTTCCGGCCGGTGCGTCGGGGTCGTCACAGATCAGGGCGAAGGAGCGGGTCCCGGCGGGTGCCCCGCTCCAGGACAGCTCGGGGGAGACATCCTCGCCGTCGCAGGTGTGCCTGCGGGGGATCATCGCCCCTTCGGCAAAGCTTGGCGATTCAACCTTGAGCGCCATCTCCGGTCCTCCTTTCTTCGGGATCCAGCGGGAAAGCGGCCCGAAAACAACGATCAGCCGTCCAGCGCACTCCGAACAGCGGCGTCGATCTCGTGGACCAGGATCGGCTTCATCACGAGCGCCCGGATTCCCTTCTCGCGGGCGCGCCGCTCGTCGATGCGCTGGCTGTAACCGGTGCAGAGAATGATGGGGAGGCCCGGGCGGATTTTCAGCAGTTCGCGCGCGAGGAGATCCCCCGTCATCCCGGGCATGGTCTGGTCGGAGACCACGAGGTCGAAATCGAGTGGGCGTCTCTTGAACAACTCCAAGGCCTCAAGCGGGCTCGTTCGGGTGACGACCTCGTAGCCGAGCTTTTCGAGGATGCGGCCTCCGAGTTCCGCGAGCATCGCCTCGTCGTCCACAAAGAGGATCCGCCCCTTTCCGCCTAGGAGCGGAGCGACGGCCGCCTCCTCCTCTTGCGGACGGGTGAAGTCGATCTGCGGGAGCAGGATCTCGAATTGCGTTCCTCTTCCGGGTTCGCTCGCCACGCGCACGGTGCCGTTTGCCTTTTTCACGATCCCGTGCACCACGGCCAGGCCGAGCCCGGTCCCCACGCCTTTTTCCTTGGTCGTGAAATAGGGGTCGAAGATGCGGTCCAGGATCGCCGCCGGGATCCCGTGGCCGTTGTCGCGCACGACGAGACGGACGTAGCGTCCGGGGTCGAGCTCCGGGAACTCCGTTCTTTTTGCAGCCCCGATTTCGCAGGGCTCGATTTCGATTTCGATCAACCCCGCCCCGTCGCCGATCGCGTGCACGGCGTTGGTGCACAGGTTCATCAGGATCTGGTGGAGCTCGACGGAACTGGCAAGCACGGTGGCGGCGGTTTTCTCGCCCCGCAGCCGGATCTCGATCGTCGCCGGAACGCTGGCGCGCAGGAATTTGACGACCTCCCGGGCGACGAGGGCCACGCTCACCGGAGCGCGTTCCTCGCCCCCTTGGCGGCTGAAGGAGAGAATCTGGCGCACGAGGTCCTTGGCGCGCTTGGCCGCCTTGAGAGACTCCCTCAGGTACTCCTCCGCTTTGCCTTCGGCCAGCATGGCGAGTTCGGTGAAGCCGATGATCGCCGACAGGATGTTGTTGAAGTCGTGAGCGATCCCACCGGCCAGGGCGCCGATCGCCTCCATCTTCTGGGCCTGGAGAAGCTGGGATTCGAGCCGGCTCTTCTCTTCGGCCTCCTTCTTGCGTGCGGTGATGTCCTGCACGAGGGAGATGAAGTACAGGGGATTCCCGCGGCCGTCTTTTTGCAAGGTCGCCCAGATGTTCACCCACACGATGGACCCGTCGCGGTGGATGAAGCGCCGCTCTTGCTCACCCGAGGAAAGCCTGCCCTCGATGAGCGCCCGGACGAACTCGTCGCGTCGGCCCAGGTCTTCCGGATGGATGAAATCGACGACCTTCCGGCCGACCAGGTCCTGCGGCTCATAGCCGAGCATGGCGGCCATGGCGCGGTTGACCTCGAGGTAGGTCCCATCGAGATCCACAAGCGTGATGCCTACGGAGGCGTTTTCGAAGGCGGTGCGGAAGCGGCGTTCGCTTTCGCGCAAGGCATCCTCGGCCTGCTTGCGCTGGATGATCCCCCCGAGGTCGGTCAGGGCGACCTGCAACAGGCCGATGTCTCTTTCATCGTAGGGCTCCGCCTTGTCCACGAAACAGCCGACGAGCACCCCTCGCCCGCGTTCGAAAACGGGAATGCCCAGAAAGCGCCGAGCCGGCTCCGAACCCGGCAGAAAGTCCTCCACGGGGTAGGGCTCGGCCCCGCTTGCTTCGAAAATCAGGGCTCGCCCCTGCCGCAGCGGCTCACGCCACAGGCCGTCCTTCCCCGAGGGGGGGGCGGGAGCCACGGAGGAGGCCGCATCCCCGGAGGGGGTTCTTGCCGCGACCACGCCCAGGGTAACGGCGCACCCGTCCTCCGGCGCGAGCAGGTGGATCGCGCCCGCGCGGCTTGCGCTCAAGGTGAGGCAGCCTTCCGCCGCCCGCTGCACGATCGCCTCGAGCGGAGCATCGATCATGCGGTTGAGCGCCAGCGTGATCTCCCGCCGCTTCTCCTCGCGGCGAAGGGCCAGCTCGGCTTGGAGCTCGTCGGTGATGTCGCGAAAGATCCCCTGGATGAAGAGCTCGCCGCCATGCTTGAAGGCAATCCCCGTCGATTCGACCGGCACCGCGCGGCCGGTCAAGGTGACGAGGCGGTGCCGCCGGGGGGCGAGGTGACGGAGCAGTTCCTCCCCGGCTGCGGCGGGGTCGGCGGCAATTCGGAAGGCGCTTTCGATGCGGATGCGCGAGAGTTCGCGGTCTTTCGGGTGGACGAGCGTCAAATAGGATTTTCCGACGAGATCGTCCGGCTGACTCGCCTCGAGGAGGCGCGCCGCGGCAGGGTTGGCGAGGGTGATCTTCCCCTCCCGGTTCCGGATCAGGATGGCGAGCGAGGAGATGTTGAACAGCGCGCGGTACTTTTCCTCGGCTTCGGCGAGAAGCCGTTCGGTCAGCTTGCGCTCGGTGATGTCGCGCGTGATCGAGAGAATGACGCTGTGGCCCGCGATCGACAAAAGGCGGGCGGACATGAGCCCCACCCCGATTTCGCCGTTCTTCCTGCGGAACTCGGCCTCGAAATTCTCGACGTACCCGAAGCGGCGGAGCGCGGCGACGAGTCGTTCGCGGTCCCGGGGGTCACTCCAGATCCCGATGTCGAGCGAGGTCTTCCCTTGCACTTCCTCGCGGGTGTAGCCCGTGAGGCGGGTGAAGCCTTCGTTGATGTCGATGTAAGCGCCGTTTTCGAGCAGGTTCAGGTTGACGGAATCGGGGCTGGCAAGAAAGGCCGTGCGAAAGAGCTCCTCGCTTTTCGACAGGGTCTCCTGGATCCGTTTCAGGGTTGCGGCATCCATGCCGTCTTCCTGCGCCATCGGGGGGGCACGCGATTATTATCCGACGAATCCTGACGGATGACAAGCGTCGGCACTACCGGTGGGCGGAGTCGCTCCCCCGGCTCGCCTTCGGGGGCTCATCCACCCCCGCCTCAAGGCCTTCCCCCTCCAGGAATTGAACGCCGGTTGCGGTGATCCGCACGCGCACGCAGCGGTTCATCCAGGAATCTTCTCCGGGAAACCGGACGCGAAGATAATTTCCGGAAATTCCTCGCAAACGGCCGCTGTCCCGGTCACGGCGCGTTTCGGTCAGGACCTCGACGACGCGGCCGAGAAAGCGCCGGTGGAAGTCCAGGCGCTTTGCCTGGCCCAGGGTGCGCAGCCGCTCGCAGCGCGCCCGGATCGCCGCCGAATCGACGCGCCCGGGAAAGGCGAAGGCCGCCGTACCGGGCCGCGGCGAGAAGGGGAAGACGTGGAGGTAGCTCAGGGGGAGATTTTCGACCAGGCGACAGGTGTTTTCAAAGGCCTGCTCGGTCTCGCCGGGGAAGCCGACCAGGACGTCCGCACCGATCGCGGCGTCGGGAAGACGCGCATGAACGGCGGCGACGGTGCGCGCGAAATCCTCCGGCCGGTAAGGCCTGCGCATGCGCTCGAGCACGGCGGCATCCCCGCTCTGGAGCGGAATGTGGAAATGGGGGCAGAGTCGGCCCGAGCTTTCCACGGCGAGATCCACGATCTCGTCGTTCAACTCGAGGGGCTCGATCGAGCTCAGCCGGATCCGCACAGGCAGGGAAAGGCCGAGGATTTCACGCAGCAGTCCGGCAAGCGAGCGCGGCGGGGAGAGATCCACCCCGTAGCGCCCGATGTGCACCCCGGTCAGGACCACCTCCCGGAAACCCAGCCCGGCGAGCAGCCGGATCCCCTGCAGAACCCCCTCGGTCTCGCGGCTGCGCGCCGGTCCCCGGGCGTAGGGGACGATGCAGTAGCTGCAGAAGGCGTCACAGCCGTCCTGGATCTTGAAATGGGCGCGCGTTCTGCCGGCGAAAGGATCCCGCGCCGTAGAGGGCGGCGGAAAGGAGTCCCCGCGATCGCCGTGGAAATGGAAGGGAACCCTGGGCCGCCGGGTTCCCGCCTGAGCGGCGATCTCGGCGATCATGGCCTTGGCGGTGCGATCCGTCACCCCCCCCACCCCCGGGATGGCCAATACCGCCTCCGGCTCGGTTGCGGCGTAGCAGCCGGTCACCACGACGAAGGCGCCGGGGTTTTCACGGACGGCGCGTCGGATCGCCTGCCGCGACTGCATGGCGGCCTTCTCGGTGACGGTACAGGTGTTGACCACGACCAGATCGGCCGGCTCCGCCGGGGGGCAGGCTCGCCAAGAATCCTGCGTGAGGCATCCCGCAAGATCGTCGGATTCGCACTGGTTCAGTTTGCAGCCGAGGGTGACCACCTTGAAACGGCGCATGGAGCCCTCATGATTTTCCGGGAGGCGGAGAAACCGGCCCCGCAGGATACGTCGAGGCGATGAAACCTCCGCCCAGAACCTCGTCCCCTTCGTAGAAGACGGCCGCCTGGCCCGGGGCGACTGCGGGCTGGGGCGAGTCGAAGAACACATCCATCTCCGAGAAGTCCGGGCTGGAGGGAACGAGCCGAGCCGCGGTCTCCGGGCTGCGGTAGCGCAGCCGCACCCCGGCCGAGCGCGGTCCTTCGGGCCGCAGGGCAACCCAGTTCACCCGCACGACACGGCAGCCCGCGGCGTAGAGGTCCTCGCGGTGCCCGACGACCAGGCGGCGGGTATCCGGCTCCTTGCGCACGACATAATAAGGAGCGGCGGCCGGGCATTGGATGCCGCGCCGCTGGCCGATCGTGAAGGCCGCGATCCCGGGGTGTTCCCCGATGACCCGTCCATCCGGGGTCGTAATCGGCCCCGGTTGGAGGATTCCCGGCTCGCAGCGCTGCAGGAATTCGGTGTACTCTTCTCCGGCAATGAAGCAGACATCCTGGCTTTCTTCTTTTTCCAAGGGCTCGAGCCGCTTTTCCGCGGCAAGCAGGCATACCTCCTGCTTGGTCATCTGCGCCAGGGGAAAACAGGCCCGGGCAAGCTGCTCCTGCCGGAGCGCGAAGAGGAAGTAGGACTGGTCTTTTGCGGTGTCCTTTCCCTTGTAGAGGCGAAAGCGGCCGGAGAGGTCGCGGCGTACGGCGGCGTAATGCCCCGTCGCCAGGCGCCCGGCTCCATGGCGCCGGGCGCGATCGAGGAGAACGCCGAACTTGATCTCGGGGTTACAGACGACGCAGGGGTTGGGGGTAAGGCCAGCGCGGTAGCCGGAGACGAAGTCGTCGACGACGACCCGCTGGAATTCGCGGTGCAAATTCTCAAAGTACACCGGAATGCCGAGCAGCCGGGAGAGCGCCTCGGCCTTGGCGCGGCTGCGGGATTCGGGATAGGGCTCATAGCCGGTACGGAAATGGATCCCGATGACCTCCTCCTCGTTTTGCCGGAGAAGAAAGGCCGCGGTCAGCGAATCGATCCCGCCGCTCAGGGCGACGGCGATTTTGGGCGCAAACTCGGTCATCTCCGTGTGGACCGGGCGGACTCGCTCCAGGCACCCCCTGCGGTCGATCCGGCAAGCCCGTGGGTGGGGCATCGGGAAAATGGTATCGGCCCGGAACTCGGGCTGTCAATGGAGCGGCGGGATGCGGTGCGGAAAATTCCCCGGCCCGCTTTTTCGCAGGATTTACGTATCAACATAACCTATTGTGATCAATCATAATAGCACAAATTTTCGGCCGGCGCTCTTTTGACAGGCGGGAGTTGCTCCGGTAGAATGGGCAACAGAAAGACTTCGGCACGAGGAGAGATGATAGAGCCCATGAGGGTGGAAGCGGCCGGCAAACGCAAGATGTACAACACGACGCTGGACGCCGAGCTGATCCGCAAGATCAAGATCCTTGCCGCGCAGCTCGAAAAGCGCCAGAACGATCTGCTCGAGGAGGCCATCCGGGATCTCCTCCGGAAATACGGTCTCTCGGCCGGCTGAAGGGTTTTGCGCCACGCAGGGCGGCGGTCCCGTGACAAGCATGGAAGAAGAAAACGCCGAAAAACGCTCGCGCACGCGCTTCGAGCACCGCGGTCCGGTGCGGCTGGAAGGGTTCGCCATCGAGACCTCGCCCGAGGCCCGGATGGGGAACTTCAGCGAAAAGGGGATCTATTTCGAGTCCGATTTCTATCTGGTTCCCGGGAGCCGGGTGCTGATCGGGCTGCCGGCCTCCCCGCTCGCGGAAGGCGAGCTGGTCTACGAGTGCTACCGCGCGGTCATCCGCTGGCGGCGTTTTCTCGAGGACTCGGTCTTCGATTACGGCTACGGCGTGGAACTTGAGGAGAAGATCGCCCGCAACGGCGCCGAACCCCCCTCGCGCCGAGGGGAAACCCGCGCCCATCCCCGACGGCCGTGCTCGATCCCCACCCTCATCCGGAGCGGCCGCGGCAATGTGCGCGGGACGATCGCCAATGCCTCCCCCGGCGGCGTGCTCATCCGCTGCGCTGCGCCTCTCGAGCAAGGCACGCGTGTTTTGCTGAGCATTCCGCTGCGACAGAAAAAGAAGATCGTCTCCCGCGCCGGCACCGTGGTCTGGACGGAACAGGACCGCGTCGGAATCCGCTTCGACGGACCGCCCTAAAATCCCCCCCGTCTCCCGGATCGCCCACCCGACACCGCCCCGGCCCGACACCCCCCGGCGTTTTGCTTCTCCGGCGGCCGGGTTCAGCGCGCTTCGACATCGAGGGCGAGACGCTTCAGCCTCTTCCAGAGGGTGACCCGGCTGATCCCCAGCAGCCGGGCGGCGGCGGTGCGGTTGCCCCCCGTCCGCCGCATCGCCTGAAGGATCCGTTCCCGCTCGGCCAGGGGGGGCTCTCCAGCCGGTGGCGGGCAGGGGCAGGCGGCGGAGTTGATTTTTGCAGGCAGGTGTTCGGGCTGGATCTCGCCGCTCGGGCAGAGAACGAGGGCGTACTCGATGGCATTGCGCAGCTCGCGCACGTTTCCCGGCCAGGGGTAAGCCATCAGTCGGCGCACGGCTTCGGCGGAGATCCCCGCCGCTCCCGTGGGGTTGCGCATCCGATGCTGGGCGAGAAAGTGGCGGACGATGATCGGGATGTCCTCCGGCCGTTCGCGAAGCGGGGGAACGAAGAGGGGAAAGACGTTGATCCGGAAATAGAGATCCTCGCGGAACACGCCCCGGGAGATGAATTCCTCGAGATTGCGGTTCGTGGCGGTGATCACGCGGACGTCGACAGAAACCGGAGTGTGGTCCCCGACGCGCTCGATCTCTTTTTCCTCGAGCACACGCAGCAGTTTCACCTGGAGCGGAAGCGGGACGTCGCCGATCTCGTCGAGGAAGATGCTTCCGCCGTGGGCGGCCTCGAAACGCCCGATGCGGCTGCGATCGGCCCCGGTGTAGGCCCCGCGCACGTGCCCGAAGAGTTCGCTCTCGAGGAGGTTTTCGTTCAGGGCGGCGCAGTTCACTTTGATGAAGGGTTTGCCTTCGCGGGGGCTGGCCCCGTGGATCGCACGCGCCACCATCTCCTTGCCCGTCCCGCTTTCGCCGTGGATCAACACCGGCGTATCCGAACGGGCCACGTGTTGGATGAGCTCGTAGAGGCGCTGCATGGGGGCGGAACGCCCGACGATGCCGAAGAAGTGCTCGTCCAGCCCGAGCGTCCGGCGCAGGCTGAGGATTTCCTCCTGCTGGCGGACGATCTCGCTCACGTCACTCAGGGTTTCGACGGCGCCGATGATCTCCCCCCGCGCGTCCCGCAGCACGGTCGCATTCTTGAGAATGCTCACGCGGCGGCGGGCCTTGTCGGCGATGAGGCATTTCTTGGCCTGCACCGCGCCGTCGCGGAAGAGCTGACACCACGCCGACCCGGCCCCGCGGCCGTAAATCGTGCAGCCCGTGCACTCGAGGATGCGGCAGTTCTTCCCCACGAGCTCGGCTGCGGAATAGCCGGTGATCCCCTCGGCCGCCGCGTTCACGGCGATGATCGTCCCTCGCGGGTCCACGATCAGGACACCTTCATTCAAGGTGTTGATGATCGGTTTCCAGAAGGGCGAAAGGTCCATCGATCCCTCCGTCGACGGCGAAGCATCCGACTGACTCTATGGCAGGGGTTTCGGTTTCGCAACGGGGAGGCCGATCGGTAGCGCATCGGGGAGGCGTGCTTTGACGCCTTGAGACCTGCCGGCGGGGTGTGCTAAAGAGGCGCCATGCCATCGCCCGAGCCCGATCTCCGATCCGATCTCGGCGGCCTCGTCCTGCAGAACCCCGTCATGACCGCCTCGGGGACCTTCGGTTACGGGAAGGAGTTCGCCCCGTTTCTGGATCTCCGCCGGTTGGGGGCGATCGTGGTCAAGGGCCTGGCGCTTCACCCCGTGGCCGGGAACCCGCCTCCGCGTATCGTGGAAACCCCCTGCGGCATGCTGAACGCGATCGGTCTGGAAAACGTGGGGATCGAGGCTTTCGAGTCGCAGAAGATGCCTTTCCTGCGCGCGCTCGGCATCCCCGTGATCGCCAACATCTACGGCACCTCGGTCGAGGAATATGCCGCGCTGGCCGAGCGGGTGGAAGGGATCGAGGGGGTGTCCGGCGTGGAGATCAACATTTCCTGCCCGAACGTCAAGGCGGGCGGCATCGTCTTCGGCGTCGACCCCCTGGCCGCCGGCCGGGTGGTCGCCGCGGTGCGGCGGAAGACCCGCAAATTCGTCATCTGCAAGCTCTCCCCCAACGTGACCGACATCACGCTGATCGCCCGCAGCGCGGAGCAGGCCGGGGCCGACGCCCTTTCGCTCATCAACACGATCACGGGGATGGCCGTGGACGTCGAAACCCGGCGGCCGCTGCTGGCCAACGTGACCGGCGGGCTCTCGGGCCCGGCGATCAAGCCGATCGCGCTGCGCATGGTGTGGCAGGTGTGCCGGGCGGTGCGGATTCCCGTGATCGGCATCGGCGGCATCCGCACCGCGCGCGACGCCCTCGAGTTCCTGATCGTCGGGGCGCGCGCCGTGCAGGTCGGCACAGCGAATTTCGTTCACCCGGCCGCCGCGCTGCAGGTGATCGAGGGCCTCCGGGACTACCTCGCCCGCCACGGAATCGACCGGATCTCCCGTCTCGTCGGCAGCCTCGAGACCCCCTGAACCCCCGCAGGCACCCGGCTAGAGGCCGGCCGCCTCATCCGGCGGGTGGGCCTTCAGGAATTCAAGCCGGTTCAGTCCGTTCACGAACGCCTTGGCGCTGGCGGTGATGATGTCGGGGTCGGCCCCCTTGCCGAGTGCGATCAGACCGTTTTCGCGCAGGCGCACGGTCACCTCGCCCATGGCGTCGGTGCCGCCGGTCAGCGCGCTGATCGAGAAACGCAGAAGCTCCGAGTGGGTGCCGGTCAGCTGGGCGATCGTGTTGTAGGTCGCATCGATCGGGCCGTTGCCGTACCCCGCCCCCTGCACCGTGCGGCCGTTGATCTTCAGCCGCACGCTCGCCATGGGAAGGACCGTGGTGCCCGCGGTGACGTGCAGGTAATCGAGCGCGAAGACATCCGAGGTGCGCAGAATCCCCTCGGTCACGATCGCCTCGAGATCCTCGTCCATCACGTGCTTTTTCTTGTCGGCGAGCTCCTTGAACTTCGCGAAGACGAGATTCAGCTCTTCGTCCGAGAGGTCGTAGCCCAAATCCTTGAGCTGGCTGCGCAGGGCGTGTCTACCCGAGTGCTTGCCGAGCACCAGGCGGTTTGCGCTCAAACCGACCGTCTCGGGGCGCATGATTTCGTAAGTCATCGGGTTTTTCAGCACCCCGTCCTGGTGGATCCCCGCCTCGTGGGCGAAGGCGTTCGCCCCCACGATGGCCTTGTTCGGCTGGACGAGCATGCCGGTGATCATGCTGACCAGGCGGCTCGTCGGGTGGATGAGCTCGGTTTTGATGCCCGTTTCGAGTCCAAGGCGCGAGGCACGGGTGTGCAGGGCCATTACCACCTCTTCGAGGGAGGTGTTGCCGGCGCGTTCCCCGATCCCGTTGATCGTGACCTCGGCCTGGCGGGCCCCGTTCTGCAGCGCGGCCAGCGTGTTCGCGGTGGCCAGCCCCAGGTCGTTGTGGCAGTGGACGCTCAGGACCGCCTTGCCGAGGTTCGGTGTGTGGCTGCGGATGTAGCGCACGAGATCGGCGAACTCGTCCGGGATGGCGTAGCCCACCGTGTCGGGCAGGTTGACCGTCGTCGCCCCCGCCTCGATCGCCGCCTCGAAGATGCGGCACAGAAAATCCCGGTCGCTGCGCGAGCCGTCCTCGGCCGAGAATTCGACGTCGGGGGTCAGGGATTTCGCGTGGCGTACGGCGTCGGTCGCCGCCGCCAGCACCTCCTCACGGCTCATGCGCAGCTTGTACTGCAGGTGGATGTCCGAGGTGGCGATGAAGGTGTGGATGCGGGGGCGGGCGGCATGGCGTACGGCCTGCCAGGCGCGGTCGATGTCGTGACGGTTCGCCCGCGCCAGACCCGCCACTGCGCTTCGCCGGATGCGGGAGGCGATCTGGGAGACCGAATCGAAATCGCCCTCCGAGGCCGCCGGGAAGCCCGCCTCCATCACATCCACGCCGAGCTTTTCGAGCTGCACGGCGATGCGCAACTTTTCGGCCGCGTTCATGCTGGCCCCGGGGCTCTGCTCGCCGTCTCTCAAAGTCGTATCGAAAATCAACACCCGATCGTTCATGAAAGGCTTCCTCCTTCGGATCCTCGCCCGCCGGAAGCCGCCGTCAGTGCGGGAAGCTCTTCCGCGGAGCGAAAGGCCTTGTCGCGTGCGAGCTTCACCTGGAAACTGTCGGCCAGGGCCTGCCAGCTCGCTTCGATGATGTCTTCGGAGACCCCGATCGTGCTCCAGATGCCCTCGCGGTCGCGCGAGTCGATGAGGACGCGGACGCGGGCCGCCGTCCCCCGGTCGCCGTCGATGACCCGGACCTTGAAATCGGTGAGGCGCATGGTGTCGAGGTCGGGAAAGAAGCGACCCAGCGCCTTGCGCAGCGCGTTGTCGAGAGCACTCACCGGGCCGTAGCCCTCGGCGGCGGTGATCTCCTGTTTGCCGTTCACGGTGATCTTCACCGTGGCGTGGGCCTGGCAGGGGAAATCCCGGTCTTTTTCGATGGTCACGCGGAAGGATTCGAGCTCGAAGTGCGGCTCGAACCGGCCGGTCAGCTTTTCGAGCAGGATCTGCAGCGAGCCGTCGGCGACGTCGAACTGGTAGCCTTCCTGCTCGAGTTGCTTGATTTCCTCGACGATCCGGCGCGTATCCCCCGGCTTTCCCACCAGGGGGACGCCCAGCTCGCGGGCCTTGTACTCGATGTTGCTCCGGCCGGCCAGATCCGAGACCAGCACCCGCCGCGTGTTGCCGACGAGGCCGGGGTCGATGTGCTCGTAGGCCTCCGGGGCCTTGCGCACCGCGCTCACGTGCACTCCGCCCTTGTGGGCGAAGGCGCTGCGGCCGACGAAGGGGCGCGCGTGCAAAGGCACCGTGTTCGCCGTCTCGGAAACGAAACGCGAGATGGATTTGAGTTTGCGCAGATCGACGGCCGTGGGCCGCCCCATTTTGAGGGTCAGGATCGGCAGAACGCTCGTCAGGTCGGCATTGCCGCAGCGCTCCCCGTAGCCGTTGATCGTCCCCTGGACGAGACTCGCCCCGGCCTCCACCGCGGCCAGGGAGTTGGCGACGGCGAGCCCGCAGTCGTTGTGGGCGTGGATGCCGAGGCGCACGCCGCCCAGCCGTCCGGCGGCGGCCTGCACGCCGGCGGCGATCTCGCCGGGAAGCGAGCCGCCGTTGGTGTCGCAGAGGACGATAACGTCGGCCCCCGCCTGGGCGGCCGCCGAGACCGTCTCGAGCGCGTAGGCGGGGTTTCTGCGGAGGCCGTCGAAGAAATGCTCCGCGTCGTAGATCACCTCGAGGCCGCCGCGCTTGAGGTGGGCGACCGTCTCGCGGATCATGGCGAGGTTTTCTTCCAGGGTCGTCTCCAGGATGCGGGTGACGTGCAGATCCCAGCTCTTCCCGAACACGGCCGCCGCCGGGGCCCCGCTCGCCATCAAGGCGGCGAGATGGGGATCCTCTTCGGCCCGGCCGCCCGGCTTGCGCGTGCAGCCGAAAGCCGTCAGACGGGCATGGCGCAACCGGGCGGAACGGGCGATTTCGAAGAAGCGCAGGTCCCGCGGGTTGGAGCCGGGCCAGCCGCCCTCGATGTAATCGACGCCGAAATCGTCCAGCCGCAGGGCGATCTTGAGCTTCTCCTCGGCGCTGAAGGAGATGCTTTCGCCCTGCGTGCCGTCACGCAACGTGGTGTCGTAGACCAGAACGGGGTCGTTCATGATTTGCGATTTTCCGGGCGCAGCGAGCGCACGACGGCGCCTGCGCGCCACATTTCGGAGTTGTGCATGGCCGCAAGCTCGCGGTTCAGCTTTTCGCGGTAGTCGGGGGCGCTGTTCGCCTCGAGCACGCGCCGGGTTTCCTCCCCGGTCTGCACGCGGCGGTAGAGCTCCTCGAAGAGCGGGGTGACGGCGTCGCGAAAACGAGGCGCCCAGTCGAGGGCGCCGCGCTGGGCGGTCGTCGAGCAGTTGGCGAACATCCAGTCCATGCCGTTTTCGCCGACAAGCCGGATCAGGCTTTGGGTCAGCTCCTCGACGGTCTCGTTGAAGGCTTCGCTCGGGCTGTGGCCGTGGCGCCGGAGCAGCAAGTACTGCGCCTCCATGACGCCGGCGAGCGCCCCCATCAAAATGCCGCGTTCCCCCGTCAGATCGCTGAAGACCTCGCGCTCGAAAGTCGTAGGGAAAAGGTAGCCCGAGCCGATGGCGATGCCGAGCGCCAGCGCCTTTTCGCGGGCGCGGCCGGTGAAGTCCTGGAAGACGGCGAAGCTCGCGTTGATTCCGCTGCCGTCGAGGAAGTTGGTGCGCACCGTGCGCCCCGAGCCTTTCGGCGCGACCAGAACGACATCGATGTTCGGCGGGGGGATGATGCCGGTCTGCTCTTTGTAGACGATGCCGAAGCCGTGGGAGAAGTAGAGCGTGTTTCCTTCCTGGAGGCAGGGCTTGATTTTCGGCCACAGGGCGACCTGACCGGCGTCGGAGAGCAGGTATTGAATGACGGTCCCGCGTTCGGCCGCCTCCTCGGGGGCGAAGAGGGTTTCGCCGGGTACGAACCCGGCGTTCACCGCCCGATCCCAGGAAGCCCCGCCGCGGCGCTGTCCGACGATCACGCGGATGCCGTTGTCACGCATGTTCAGCGCCTGCCCCGGCCCCTGGACGCCATAGCCGATGACGGCGACGGTCTCGTCGGCCAGCACCTCGCGCGCCCGCTGCAAAGGGAATTCGTCCTCGGTCACCACCTCTTCGATCACGCCGCCGAAATCCAGTGTTGCCATAAACGACTGTCTCCTTTCTTATTGCCGTTCCGGTTCGAGACAAAGCGCCACCCGGGGGAAACGAAGGGCACGGAAACGGCTATTTGGGTTCGCGAATCAGGCCGATCGGGCCGGTTCGCGCAAGTTTCTTGATGCCGTAAGGCTCGAGGAGGTGGATCGCCGTCTGCACCTCCTCCTGTTCACCGGAGACCTCGATGATCAGGTGACTCAGCCCCGCGTCGGCGACGCGACCGCCCACGAGGTCGACGATGCGCAGGACCTCGGCCCGCTGCTCGGGCTTCACGGGGATACAGACGAGCGCGAGCTCGCGGCGCACGCATTGCGGACCGTTCAGGCTACGGAGCTTGAGCACGTTCACCAGCTTGCGGAGCTGCTTTTCGATCTGCTCGATGACCGGGGGGTCGGCACGGGTGACGATCGTGATGCGGGAGACCTCCGGGTTGTGCGTGGGGCTGCCGCAGATGCTCTCGATGTTGAACCCCTTGCCGCTGAAGAGGCCGGCGACCCGGGAGACGACGCCGGGTTCGTTGTCGACCAGCATGGTCATGATATGCTTCTGGGTCTTCATGGGGTCTCCTGTTTCCGGCCGCCTCACACGAGGAGCATCTCGGTGATCGGCGCCCCGGCCGGCACCATGGGATAGACGCACTCCTCGGGTGTGACCCGGAAGTCGAGGATGGCCGGGCCCGGGTGGGCGAGACCGCGCTCGAGCACGGGGCGCACCTCCTCGGGACGCACCGCGCGCAACCCCAGCGCGCCGTAGGCCTCGGCGAGCTTTACGAAATCCGGTGCCGTGTTGTCGCAGGTGGCGCTGTAGCGGCCGCCGTAGAAGAGTTCCTGCCACTGGCGGACCATGCCCAAACAGCCGTTGTTGAGGATGACGACCTTCACCGGCAGCCGGTATTGCACGGCGGTCGCCATCTCCTGGATGTTCATCTGGATGCTGCCGTCGCCGGCGATGTCGACGACGGTTTTCCCGGGGCAGGCGATCTGGGCCCCGATGGCGGCCGGCAACCCGAAACCCATCGTGCCGAGGCCGCCCGAGGTGATGAAATGCCCCGGGTGATGCACGCGATAGAACTGGGCGGCCCACATCTGGTTCTGGCCGACCTCGGTGGTGATAATCGCCTCGCCGCGGGTGAGTTCGTAGAGTTCCTCCACGACCTGCTGCGGCTTGATCGTGCCGTCGCTGCGGTAGCAGAGGGGTCGTTGCATTTTCCACTCTTCGATCTGCGCAAGCCACTGCCGGCGGTTTTCTTCGAGTTCGTCCCCGGGCGGATCTTTGAGCAGCCCGTTCAGCCGCTCGAGGCTTTCCCGGCAGTCCCCCACGAGAGGCACGCGGACGGGGACGTTCTTGCGGATGGAAGTGGGGTCGATATCGATGTGCACGATCGTCGCCTGCGAGGCGAAGGCGTCGGTCTTGCCGGTGACCCGGTCGTCGAAACGAACCCCGGCGGCGAGCAGGAGATCGCAGGCCCCCGTGCTCATGTTGGCGGCATAGGTCCCGTGCATGCCGAGCATCCCGAGAAACAAGGGGTCGTCGCCGGGAAAGGCGCCGAGGCCCATGAGGGAGGAGGTCACCGGGATGCGGAAGCGGCGGGCGAGCCGTGTGAGAGCCTCGGAGGCCCCGGCGCGGATGACGCCGCCGCCGGCGAAGATCAGCGGCCGGCGTGCCGAGCCGATCAGCCGCGCCACCGTGCGCAGCTGCCCGGCATGCGGCTCGGGGGTCAAGGCGTAGGGGCGGCTGCGCAAGGAGAAGGGGGGGCGGAAACGCGTGCGGCCGCTCTGGATGTTCTTGGGGATATCGACGAGCACGGGACCGGGCCGGCCGCTGCGCGCCAGGTGGAAGGCCTCTTTCAGGATCGGGGCCAGCTGTTCGATCGAGGGCACGAGGTAATTGTGTTTGGTGCAGGGCCGCGTGATGCCGACGATGTCGACTTCCTGGAAGGCGTCGTTTCCGATCAGGTGGGTGGGCACCTGCCCGGTCAGGACGACCAGAGGGATCGAATCGGCGTAGGCCGAGGCGATCCCGGTGACCGTGTTGGTTGCGCCCGGCCCGGAGGTGACCAGGCAGACACCGACCGCGCCCCGAGCGCGGGCGTAACCGTCGGCAGCGTGCACGGCGGCCTGCTCGTGGCGGACCAGCACATGGCGGATGGGGGAACGGGAGAGTTCGTCGTAGATGTCGATCACGGCCCCCCCGGGGTAGCCGAACAGGGTGTCCACGGATTCTTCCTCGAGAATCCGGAGAAGGATCTGGGCCCCGGTCAACTCCATCGGCTCACGCTCCTTTTCGATTTCGGGCAAAAAAAAGATCCGTTCCGCCTCGGGGGTCGGTAACGGATCTTTGGGTTTCTCTGCTTTTTCGTGCTTCAGGCCATTACCGACCCCCCGTCATCATCGCCGATGATGACCCCGACGATAATCAGCAGAATCAGGACGGAAAGGGCGATAAGGGCGTCCATCGACATCGATCGTCAACGCAGAAGATGCTTCACTCTACCTTTGCCGGCTCATGCCTGTCAAGCCTTTTCTCACTCCACACGTTCGCGGAAGCCGCAATCCGGGTTCGGGCAGCGGTGCTCGGTCCCCTGGCGCTTGGTAACCCGTTCCACGAGATACTTCGAGCCGCAGGCAGGGCAGGGGCGGGCGACCGGCTTGTCCCAGGAAGCGAACTTGCAGTCCGGGTAGCGGTTGCAGGCGTAGAAGATCTTGCCGCGTTTGGAGGTCTTCTCGACGATTTCCCCGCTGCAGCCCTCCTGGGGGCAGGGGACCCCGATCGTCTTCCCCGAACCGTTCGCCAGCGACTCGGTGTGGCGACACTGCGGGTAGGCGCTGCAGGCGAGGAAATCGCCGAAGGGGCCGCGCTTGGCGACCATCGGCTGCCCGCACCTGGGGCAGGCCTTGTCGGCCGCCTCGGGCGGCGGCTGGGCGGGCGTGATGTTTCCTTTTTCGTCGCGGCCGTAGTCGGTCGAGTAGGTGCAGTCGGGATAGCCGCTGCAGGCGAGGAAAGGACCGTTCTTGCCGATCTTGATGTGAAGCGGTTTCCCGCATTGCGGGCAGCTCAGACCGGCGGGGACGCCCACCCCCTTGAGGCTGACCATGTTCCGGGCGGCGGCCTCGAGATCGCGACGGAAGGGCTGGTAGAACTGGTTCAGGACGTCAAGGGCGTTCACCTCGCTCGCCTCGATGCGATCGAGGCTCTCTTCCATGCGGGCGGTGAATTCGACGTCCAGGATGTCGGGGAAGTTCGCGACCAGCAGATCGTTCACCAGAAAGCCGAGTTCGCTCGGGCGGAAGTAGCCCCGGTGCATCTCGACGTATCCCTTGTCGCGGATCGTCGAGAGAATGGCGGCGTACGTGCTCGGGCGGCCGATCCCGTTTTCTTCGAGTTCTTTGACGAGCGAGGCTTCGGAGAAGCGGGGCGGGGGCTGGGTGAAATGTTGCTTCGGCTCGAGACCCCGGAGCGCAAGGGTTTCGCCCTCGGAGAGATCGGGCGGCAGTCCCCGGTCTTTCGCGCCGTTTCCCTCTCCCCCCTCTTCGTCTTCGGTGGCGCGGTAGAGGGCCATGTAGCCGGGGAAACGCACCGTGGAGCCGGTGGTCGTGAAGCCGTAGGGGCCCGCTTGAATCGAAACCGTGACCTGGTCGATCACCGCTTCCTGCATCTGGCTGGCGATGAAACGCTGCCAGATGAGCTGGTAGAGCGCGAGCTGGTCGGCGGTGAGAAACGGGGCGACGGCGTCGGGCGTGTGGGCGACCGACGTCGGCCGGATCGCCTCGTGCGCGTCCTGGGCCTGTTTGCTGTTGCGGTAGTGGCGAGGTTTCTCGAGCGCGTATTCGGGGCCGAAGCGCTCGCGGATGAGTTGCTGGGCCTCGGCGGCGGCCGATTCGGCGATGCGGGTCGAATCGGTGCGCATGTAGGTGATCAAACCGACCGGCTCCCCCGGTCCCAGCTCGATTCCCTCGTAGAGCTGCTGGGCGAGCATCATCGTTTTCTTGGCCGTGAAACGCAGCCGCCGGATGGCGTCCTGCTGGAGCTTGCTCGTGGTGAAAGGGGGGGGAGGGGTCTTGCGGACCGTCTTGCACTGAACCTTCCCCACCCGGAAGGAAAGGCGGCCGAGTTCCTCGACGACGGCCCGGGCCGCCGCCTCGTCGGGAAGCTCGATCTTTTCGTCGTTCTTGCGGACGAGCTTGGCCTGGAAGACCGGCGGCTGCGCGCCTTCCAGGTGGGCCGTGATCGACCAGTATTCCTGGGGCATGAAAGACTGGATCGCGCGCTCGCGCTCGCAGATGATCCGCAGGGCGACACTCTGCACGCGGCCTGCGCTCAATCCGCCCTTGACCTTGCGCCAGAGAAGCGGGGAGATCTCGTAGCCGACGAGCCGGTCGAGGATCCGGCGGGCCTGCTGCGCCTCGTAGCGGCTGCGGTCGAGCTCGCGCGGCTCGCGCATGGCCCGCAGGATCCCTTCCCGGGTGAGTTCGTGAAAGAGAACGCGGTGAAAACGCCGCCCCTTCTTTTGGAGCACCTCGGCCGTGTGCCAGGCGATGGCTTCGCCCTCCCGGTCGGGGTCGGGGGCGAGGAAGACGTCGTCGGCGTCGGCCGCGGCCTTTTTCAGAAGCTGAATCACCTTTTGTTTTCCGGGGATCAGGGTGTAGCGCGGCACGAACCCGGCTTCGATGTCGATCCCCATTTCGCGTTCCGGCAGATCCTTGATATGGCCGACCGTGGCGGCGACCTGGTAGTCGCTTCCCAGGACTTTTTGGATCGTCCGTACCTTGGCCGGGGATTCCACGACCACGAGGGGTTTGCCCATGGGAGACCTTTTCGCTGTCACGGCCGACCGCCCGGCGGGCGGAAAGCCGCGGTGTAGTACTTTCCGGGGTGGCTCAAGGCGGCGCCCTTCAGCTCGAGCTGCAGGAGCAGAGAAGATAGGGTTCCGGCGTCCTTGCCGAGCGAACGCCCCAGCTCGTCGATGTGCAGGGGATAGGGGCCCAACGCCTGCAGGACTTCGGTTTCCTCCGGCGTCAGGGGCTCCGCCGGCGCGGAGGGCCGCGTTCCCGTGGCCGGCGGGTCGGCGCTCTCTCCCGGGGCGGGGAAGCCCAGCTCGACCAGAATATCCTCGACGTTTTCGACCAGTTTCGCCCCCTGCTTGATCAGGCCGTGGGTTCCGGCGCTCCGGGGGGACGCGACGCTTCCGGGGACGGCGAAGACCTCACGGCCCTGGTCGGCGGCGAGCCGGGCGGTGATCAGCGCCCCGCTGCGCGCTCCCGCCTCGACCACGACACAGCCGAGGCTGAGGCCGCTGATGACGCGGTTGCGGACCGGGAAGCGCCAAGCCTCGGGTGCGGCCTCCGGTGCGAACTCCGAAAAGAGCGCCCCGCCGTCCAGCAGCCGCTTTGCCAGGGGCCCATGTTCCGCGGGGTAGATCCGCTCCAGTCCGCTTCCCAGGACGGCCACGGTTTTCCCCCCCGCCGCCAGGGCCCCCTCGTGGGCTGCGGCGTCGATCCCGAACGCCAGCCCGCTCACGACCGTGCAGCCGCGGCGTGCGAGATCCCCGGCCAGACGATGGGCCATGTCGCGTCCATAGCGTGTGGGCCGCCGCGAGCCGACCACGGCCACGGGAAAAGCGCCCACGGCCGCGGGCTCCCCCCGGGCGAAGAGGACCGGCGGCGGATCGGGGATTTCCCGCAGAAGGGGGGGATAGTCGCAGTCGGCGAGGGTGACCACACGGATCCCTTTCTTTAGCCAGGCGCGGATCGACGCGAGCAGCGCCGGGTCCGGGGAAGGCTTTCGCCGCAGCGCCTCCATGGCGCGGCCGTTCATCCCCTCGACCTCACGCCATGCTTCCGGCTCCGCCTGCAGGACCGCAGCCGCCGTGCCGAAGCGGTCGATCAGACGCTTGTAGAGAAGGTTCCCGATTCCCGGCAGCCGCTGGAGGTGCAGCCAGGGCAGGATCTCCTCGGCGGTGGCTGTCATGAAACAGGCTTCCTTGGGCACCTGTAACGCCACGCCCCCTTCGGTGCAAAGGGGGCGTGAGGGAAAGGCCGCTCGAGCATCCGTTACGAAGCTGCGATCACTTCCGCGCGCGCTCTTCCCAGGCGAGGACGATCGGGCTGGCGACGTAGATCGAGGAGTAGGTCCCGACGATGATCCCGACGAGCAGGGCGAAGGCGAAGTCGTGGATGATCTCCCCCCCGAGGAAAAAGAGCGCCACAACCACCAGCAGGGTCGTCCCTGCCGTAAGGATCGTCCGGCTCAGGGTTTCGTTCACGCTGCGGTTGATGATCTCCGCCAGCGGGGAACGAGAGAGTTTTCTCAGGTTTTCCCGGATCCGGTCGAAGATGACGATCGTGTCGTTCAGGGAGTAGCCGATGATGGTGAGCAGCGCGGCGACGACCGGCAGCGTGAATTCCTTTTCCAGCAACGTGAACAGCCCGATCGTGATCGAGACGTCGTGGACGAGCGCGAGGATCGCCCCCAGGGCGTATTTCAGCCCCAGGACCCAGAACAGGATGAGCGTCCCCACGAGCGCCACCCAGATCAGAACGATCAGGCTGAAGCCGAAGGTGTAAACGGCGTAAACCCCGCTTCCCAACCCCGCGGCGACCACCGCGCTTTGCCACCATTTGAATTCGAAGCGCCCCGAGATGTAGATCGCGATGAAGATCAGGGCGAAAAACATGGCGAGCAATGCTTTCTCGCGCAGGTCGGTCCCCACCTGCGGGCCGACCGTCTCCACGCGGCGGATTTCCACCTCCTGGCCGGTCGCGGAGGCCAGACGCGAACGGAGCTCGGTATCGAACGCGCCGGCCTGGCCCGGGGGGATCTCGGTGCGGATGAGAAACTCGTTGTCTTTTTTTTCGCCGACGTTTTGAACGGTCGCGCCGTCGATTCCGAGCGCGCGCAGCCCCTCCTTGATCGCCGCGATCGTGACCGTCCCGGAAAAGCGCACTTGGATCACCGAGCCGCCGGCGAAGTCGACGCCGTATTTCGGCCCTTTCACGAAGAAGGCAAGCAAGCTGAAGAGCACGAGCGCAGCCGAAAGGATCATGGCGATCCGACGCTTGCCGATGAAATCGATGTTGATTCCGGGTCTGACGAATTCCATGACAGGGCGTCCTTCCGGGGGTGCTCCATCGGGGCCGCAGGGGGTCCTCAGATGCTGAGGCGTCTGATCCTGCGGACATCCAGGAAATAATTGAACACGACGCGCGAAACCACGATGGCCGTGAACATGCTGGCCACGACCCCGATGCTCAACGTGACGGCGAAGCCCTTGATCGGGCCGGTGCCGAACTGGAAAAGGACCAGGGCGGTGATCAGCGTCGTGATGTTCGCGTCCATGATGGTCGTCGTCGCGCGGTCGAATCCCGCATCGACCGCCCCGCGCGGGGTCTTGCCGTTCCTCAACTCCTCCCGGATCCGTTCGTAGATCAGGACGTTGTTGTCCACGGCCATGCCGATCGTGAGGATGATCCCGGCCAGCCCGGGGAGGGTGAGGGTCGCCCCGAAGGCTGCAAGCCCTGCACAGATGATCACGAGGTCGAGGAAAACCTCGATGTTCGCGAGCACCCCGGACCACTTGTAATAAAGGATCATGAAGGCGATGACCAGAACACCCCCGACCAGGATCGAGAGGATGCCGGCGCGGATCGAATCGGCGCCGAGCGAGGGGCCGACGGTGCGCTCCTCGAGCACCGCGACGGGGGCGGGCAGGGCTCCCGCCCGCAGCACGATCGCGAGATCGCGGGCCTCATCCAACGTGAAACGGCCGGTGATGCGCGCCTTGCCGCCGGAGATCTTCTCCTGGATCACGGGGGCGGAATACACCTTGTTGTCGAGCACGATCGCGAGCCGCTTGCCGGTGTTCTCCCCGGTGATGCGCTCGAAAATCCGGGCCCCCTTGCGGTCGAACTCGATCGCCACGTAGGGCTCCCCGTACTGCGAGTCGAGCTGCACCCGCGCATCGGTCAGGGAGGCTCCGGTCAGGAGCGCCGTCTTCTTCAGCAGAAACGGTGTGCGCGTGGTGCGGCGGGTGGCCAGGTCCTCCTCCACCTTGTAAAGGATTTCGCTTCCGGGAGGGACGGCGCCCTGCAGGGCGGCCTGGACGTCATGCGCCTCATCGACGAGCTTGAACTCGAGCAGTGCCGTGCGGCCGATCAGCTCCTTCGCCCGCTGGGTGTCCTGGATGCCGGGGAGCTGAACGAGGATCCGCCGGTCGCCCTGGCGGCGGATGTCGGGCTCGGCCACGCCGAACTGGTCGACCCGGTTGCGGATCGTCTCGAGCGCCTGGTCGACCGCCATCTTGCGGATCTGCTCCGCCTCGGCGTCGGGCAGATCGAGGGTGATGTGGTAGCGCTCCGGCTCGTCGGCGATCCGCCCGATCCGCAGGTCGCGGAACTCCTTGTCCAGCATCTCTTTGAACCGCCCCACGTTTTCGGCCCCCTGGACCTGGGCCTCGATCTTGAAAGGAGACGGTCGCTCGATTTGCAGGTTGGCGATCTGCTTCTTGCGGGCGGTCTCGCGCAACTCCTGCTGGGCCCGTTCGATCGCGTTCACCACGACCTTCTCCGTGTCGACTTCGAGCACGAGATGCATGCCGCCTTGCAGGTCGAGCCCGAGGCTGACCCGTTTGCGGTCCAGCCACTCCCAGGGCAGGCGCCCCGGGAAAAAGGTCGGCAGGCAAAAGAAAACCGCCGCCGCAAGCACGGCGGCGACGATCGCCGTTCTCAGAGACAGTCGTTTCAAGAGGGTCTCCCTCCCAGCGGCGGGTTGTCGCTATGCCCGTGCGCCGCCGTGCCGCAGGACGCAAAACGCCTTTCCCGGCAGGGCTTGCGGTTGGGCGGCGACGGAAACCTGCGGGTTATCCTTCCTTGGTTTCCGGCGTACCGGGGGGGGCGGCCTGGAGGATGCCGGCCACGTTGCCGCGGTTGATCTTGACGCGCACCTTGTCGGCGATCTCGACCGTGAGGGTCGTCTCGTCCAGGCCCGTAATGCGTCCGTGCAGACCCCCCGTGGTGACGATCCGATCGCCTTTCTTCAGGTTGGCGATCATGTTGCGATGCTCGCGATTGCGCTTCTGCTGCGGTCGGATGAGCAGAAAGTAGAAGATCACGAACATCAGGATGAGCGGAATGAAACTGGCAAAGCCGGAGGCCCCGGCGTCCGGCGCCCCTCCCTGTCCCATGGCGTAAGCGGTGTCGATCAACGGTTCCTCCTTGTACGCCGGTGTCTTGCGGCGGAAACTTCTCGGGTTGCGCCCCTTGCGGCGTGCCCCCTGATAGCGGAATCCGTGAGGGGTGTCAACCGCGGCGGGCCGCACAGGATGCCGGGAAAGCGGCGGTGGCGGTCGGGATCGGCCGTTTTTCGGCTTCGGGAGCCTTTCACGCGGAAGTTTCGATGCGGCTTTCCGCGGGAAGCAGCCCCGGATCGCCGTGGATTTCGATCGTGATCCCGTTGCGGGACTCGAGATCGACGATCGAACGGCGCTTGCGGTTGAGGAGATAGTCGGCGACCTCCGGCGGCACGACCCCGATCAGCCGGGAGACCCCTTCCTTCGCCCCTTCGATGCTGAGCCTCCGCAGAAAACCGATGCCCAGCGTCTCCGTGGTGGGAACGAGCCCCTTTCCCTCACAGTGGCGGCAGACGGCGTGACTGGCGAATTCGACCGTGGGGTGGATGCGCTGGCGGGACATCTCCAGCAGCCCGAACTGGGAGATCCGGCCTATCCGCGTGCGGGCCTTGTCCAGCTTGACCTCGCTTTTCAGCTTGCGCTCGACCTCGGTGCGGTGGCGCGCCTCGCGCATGTCGATGAAGTCGATGACGATCAGACCGCCGAGATCCCTCAAGCGGAGCTGCCGGGCGATCTCCTCGGCGGCCTCGAGGTTGGTCTGAAAGGCGGTCTGTTCCACGTTTTTTTCGTGGGTCGATTTCCCGGAGTTAACATCGATCGCCACCAGCGCCTCGGTCGGGGAGATGACGATCGAGCCGCCCGATTTCAGCTCGACGCGGTTGCGGAAGACCGAAGCGATCTGTTCCTCGAGGTGGAAGGCCTCGAAGAGCGGCGTGGCGTCCTGGTAGAGGCGGACGTTCTGGAGCTGCTTGCTCGCAAAGACCTCGACCCACTGCCGCGCTTCCTCGTAGATCGCAGGGTCGTCGATCAGGATTTCGGAGACCTCGGGGGAGAAGGAATCGCGGATCGAGCGCAGGAAGAGGGCCTGTTCCTTGTAGAGGAGCGCGGTGGGCTCCGGCTGGCCCACCTTGGCCTTGATGCTTTTCCAGAGCCGCAGCAGGTCCTTCAAATCCTTGGCGAGCATCGTCTTGCTGCAGCCGGTCCCGGCGGTGCGCACGATCAGGCCGAAGTTGTCGGGGACCTCGAGCTCGTGAGCGATCTGCTTCAACCGGGCGCGTTCGGCCTCGTCCTCGATCTTACGGGAAACGCCCCGCACGCCGTGGCCGGGCATGAGGACGACATAGCGGCCGGGGAGCGAGATGTAGGTCGTCAGCATCGCCCCCTTGGAGCCTGCCGGATCCTTCGTCACCTGCACCATGACGCCCTGGCCGCGCTTGACGAGCTTCTGCAGCGGCAGGTTCCCGCGGTCCTCTTCGTGGAAGTAGTCGGGGTGGATGTCCTGTTTCTGGAGGAAGCCGTTTCGCTCCGCCCCGTAGTCGACGAAGGCCGCCTGGAGGCTCGGCTCGACCCGGGTGATGACCCCTTTGTAGATGTTCCCCTGGGTGATCTCCCTGCCCGAGCGTTCGATGCGGAAGGACTCCAGCCGCCCGTCCTTTATCGTCGCCACCCGGATCTCTTCCGGGTCGCTTGCGTTGATCAGAATCTGGGTCGTCATCCGTTGCCTGCCGGCCTGGGGAAATTGCTGCAGTTGAACCTGTCTTCTTTAGGAGAGGAACGCCTGGAAGTCAAACGCTTTCTCGGCGGCTTGCACTGCCTGCCGTCCTGTGGCATGGGATGAGATTCTCAGCGAGGGGTGCCGCTTTCCGGGGCATTCCCTTCGGGAAAGAAAGGAGCTTCGGCGATGCAAGAGCGCTACAACCCGCACGAGATCGAACCCCGCTGGCAGCGCTATTGGGAGGAACAGCGGCTCTTTCGGGTCGAGGCGGACCCCGCGCGACCGAAATACTACCTCTTGGAGATGTTCCCTTACCCCTCCGGGAACATCCACATGGGCCACGTCCGCAACTACACGATCGGCGATGTCGTCGCCCGCTACAAGCGCATGCAGGGATTCAACGTGCTCCACCCCATGGGATGGGATGCGTTCGGCATGCCGGCCGAAAACGCGGCCATCGCCAACCGCACCCACCCGGCCCGTTGGACCTACGCCAACATCGACAACATGCGGGCCCAGCTCAAGCGTCTGGGGTTCAGCTACGACTGGGAGCGGGAGATCGCCACCTGCCGTCCGGAATATTACCGCTGGGAACAGTGGCTGTTCCTGCGCATGCTCGAAAAGGGGCTTGCTTTCCGACGTGAGGCCTACGTCAACTGGTGCGAGAGCTGCCAGACGGTTCTGGCGAACGAGCAGGTCGAGGCCGGCCAATGCTGGCGCTGCGGGCGGGCGGTGCGGCAGAAAAAGCTCTGGCAATGGTTTTTCCGGATCACCGAGTACGCCGAGGAACTGCTGGAGTACTGCGACCGGCTCCCCGGCTGGCCCGAAAAGGTGCTCACGATGCAGAAGAACTGGATCGGCAAGAGCCAGGGGGCCGAAATCCGTTTTCCCCTCGAAAACGGCCGCGGGGAGATCTCCGTCTTCACGACCCGCCACGACACGGTGTGCGGCGCGACCTTCCTGTGCCTTGCTCCGGAGCATCCCCTCGTCTTGGAGCTCAGCCGCGGGACCCCCCAGGAGGCGGCGGTGCGCGAGTTCATCGAGCGGGTCTCCCTCCAGGACCGCACCTCCAAGGCGCTTGAGCGTTACGAAAAGGAGGGGGTCTTCACCGGCGCCTGGTGCCTGAACCCCGTGAACGGCAGGCGCATCCCCATCTACACCGCCAATTTCGCGCTGATGGAATACGGGACGGGGGCGGTCATGTCGGTTCCGGCCCACGATCAACGCGATTTCGAGTTCGCCCGGAAATACGGGCTCCCGATCGTGGTCGTCGTCCAGCCCGCGGACCGGCCGCTCGCCGCCGAGAAACTCGAGGAGGCTTACACCGGAGACGGGGTGCTCGTGAATTCGGGACCCTTTGACGGCATGCCGAACCGAAGGGCGATGGAGGCGATCGCAGACTTCCTCCAACGCGAGCACCGCGGCGGGCGGACGGTCAGCTTCCGGCTGCGCGACTGGGGGATCTCGCGGCAACGCTACTGGGGGGCTCCCATCCCGGTCATCCACTGCCCCCGCTGCGGCATCGTGCCCGTTCCCGAGACCGAACTGCCGGTGGTGTTGCCCGAGGACGCCGACTTGCTCGAGGGGGGCCGCTCGCCGCTTCCCGAACTCGAGTCCTTCCGCAAGGTGTCCTGCCCGGCTTGCGGGGCGCAGGATGCCCGCCGCGAAACCGACACCATGGACACCTTCGTCGAGTCGTCCTGGTATTTCGAGCGTTTCTGCAGCCCGGACTGCCAAACAGCCATGTTCGACCGTGCGGCGGTCGACTACTGGATGCCCGTGGATCAATACATCGGCGGGGTGGAGCATGCCATCCTGCACCTTCTCTACTCTCGTTTCTACACCCGCGTACTGCGCGACGAAGGGCTCGTCTCCTACGCCGAACCCTTTACCCGGCTGCTTACCCAGGGGATGGTCTGCCACGAGACCTACCATTGCGAGGAGCACGGCTACCTGTTTCCCACCGAGGCCCGCCCGGAGGGCGGCAGAAGGCGCTGCGCCCGCTGCGGCCGCGAGGTGGCGATCGGGCGGGTCGAGAAGATGTCCAAGTCCAAGAAAAACGTCGTCGATCCCGGCGCGCTGGTGGAACGCTACGGCGCCGACACGACGCGGCTCTTCTGCCTCTTTGCCGCTCCTCCCGAAAAGGATCTTGAATGGAGCGAGCAGGGGGTCGAGGGCGGGTTCCGGTTTCTCAACCGGCTCTGGAGACTGGCCGCCGACTGGATGCCCCATCTGCAAGGCATCGCCCCGCACACGGGCGGGTTGGAGGGTCTCGAGGAACCCCTGCGGTCACTGCTCCGCAGGACCCACGAAACGATCCGCCGCGTCACGCGCGACATCGAAGACCGTTTCCACTTCAACACCGCGATCAGCGCGGTGATGGAACTCGTCAATGCACTCTCCGCCCTCGAGCCCGGAAATGTCCCATCCCCCGTCGGCCGAGCCGTCGTCCGCTTCGCGCTCGAGAGCATCGTGCTGCTCCTTTCACCGATCGTACCCCACATCGCCGAGGAGATCTGGGAGGCGCTCGGGCATGAACAAAGCGTTCTCCTCTCCCGCTGGCCCTCCTTCCGCGAGGATGCGATCGAAAGGGAAACGGCGCTCGTCGTCATTCAGGTGAACGGAAAGCTCCGCAGCCGCATGGAGGTCCCCGTCGGTCTCCCCGAAGAGGAACTCCGGCAGAGAGCCCTGGCGGATGAGACGGTGCAGAAATTCATCGCCGGCAAGACGGTCCGCAAGGTGGTGGTCGTCGGGCAGAAACTCGTGAACGTGGTCGCTTGAGGGGAAAGAAACCGTGGAAAGCCCCCGCCGGAGACCCGTGAGACGGTCGGCCGCGTTGGTTCTTGCGCTCTTGGCCCTTGCTGCGGGTTGCGGTTACCGTTTCCCCGGGGAAATGGTGCTTCCGGGCGGCGCCCGTGCGGTGCGTGTCGAATTGTTCGAAAATCGGACCGGCGAGGCCGGTCTGGAGGCGATCGTCACCCAGGCCTTCGCTTTCGAGTTGAGCCGGCGTGGGCGAAGCAGCGGCCGGGACAGTGGAAATGACGCCCTGCTGCTGAAGGGCGTCATCCGTTCCGTCGAGGTGCGATCGGTTTCCAGCGCGCGGCGGGGAAGCGGCGGCGAACGGCAGGCTACACTGACCGTAGACCTGCAGCTTTTCGGGGAGAAAGGAGTCGTCTGGTCGGCCGAGAAGATCTCGGCGAGCGAGATCTACGTGATCGACACGGAGAAGCTCTTCGAGGAGGATCGCCGGCGCGCGGCCTTCAGTATCGCCGCCCGGCGGCTAGCCGAAACCCTCGTCAACCGCCTGAGCGACGATTTCTGAGGAGGCAGCCCCTTCGCGAAAGGCGCTATCGGGAGGCCTTCAAGCGGTTGACGAGGCGCGCCAAGCGCGAGACCTTGCGCGCCACCGTTCGCTTGTGGAGCGTGCCCTTTTTGGCGGCCTTGTCGAACAGCGCCTGCGCCTGTTTGAGCTTGCTGACGGCGGTTTCCGGGTTCTGGGCGACGACTTCCTGTCGTACCGCCTTGGCGACATGCTTCAGGCGGGTCCGGGTCATCCGATTGCGCAGCCGACGGGCTTCGTTCTGACGGGCGCGCTTGAGGGCGGAGGCATGCTGGGCCACGGGCAAGATCCTTTCCTGAGCACTATAATAAAGTTTTCCATATAGCGGTCTCTATCCGCTCTGTCAACCCTTTTTGCATTGAAATCATGCGCCTGCCGTCGGCATTGACCGCAAGAGGCGTTTCATACTATGCTTCATCCGTATGTTGTTTTTGGAAAATCATGTCTCGCAAGCGGCACCCCCTGCATTCCGCCAGCGTGAGATATTGCGGGCCGAATCGCTTGAGAACTGACCGCCGATGAGCCGCAAACACGCCCTCGCCCTTTCCGGAGCCGTGTTCTTGATTCTGCTCGTGGGTTTTTACATTCTTTTCAGCGAACGCGGAGTTGCCGACCTGCAACGCATGCTTGCCGACCGCGCTCAGCTCGAGGAGCTGAACCAGAAAATCGTTCGCGAAAACATCGCCTTGGGACAAGAAATCGACCGCCTCAACCACGATCCCGCTTACATCGAGCGTATCGCCCGCAAGGAGCTCGGCATGATCCGGCCGAACGAAATCGTCATCAAACCCCAACGGCCCGTCGAGCCGATCGGAAAATAGGAAAGAAAATAGATCGATGACGAAGTCGATCTGGACGGCGACACTGGCCAGACTTTACACGCAACAGAGGCTCTGGGATCAGGCGGCCTGCGTTTACCGTGAGCTCGTGGCGCGGGAACCCGACCGCCAGGACCTGCGCGAGGAACTCGCCCAGGTGGAAGCGCATCTGGCGAAAGGGCGGATGGAGAAGCTTTTGCAGCGTTGGGTCGAACTGCTCTTCGATTATCGTCGTATCCGTGCTCTCCGACGTCTGCGCAGCGGTCTTCATGGTTAGTTCCCCGGCGATTTCACCCCGGCTTCCGTCTTTTTCTTTTCTTCCCCCGGTTCGGCATGGAAGCGCGCCCTGACCTTCCCGGAAGGGCCCCCCTCGGCTTCCGCCCTGCCTTCGGCGCGGTTCAGCACGATCCGTGAGCCGGTGATGGTGTTGCCGGAGGTGGTCACCGTCGCCGGCCGGCCGGTCAAAACCAGCCGATCGGCAGAAGGGTCGTACTCGGCCTCTTCGGCGTCCGCGATATAGTTTCCGCTGACGATGCGAACCCGGCCTGCCGCCACCAGCTTGCGGATCGCATCCAGGGGGGAGCCGCCGGCCGCAGGGCTCAGGAGATCGCCCTCGTAGTAGACCCGAAGTTTTTCCGAGGTCATGACCAGGTCCCCCCGGGTCAACCGCACAGACCCCAGAAAATCGGCCCATTTTTCGATATTTTGGACGATCATGCGGTCGGAGGTGATCTCGATCGGCCCGGGGGTTTGGCCCGCGGGCGAAGAGCCCGGGGGGGCTGCGCTGAGAGGGGGCGCTGCACCGAGTGCCGCCGACAGGGCGGCCGCCAAGGCAAGAATCGCGAAGACAGATTTGTTCGTCATGTCCCTCTTCCTTCCGGCGGCGGGGTTTTGGGTTCAGGCGCCACCGAAAAATATCCGACAGGCGGCGACCGAGGCCAGAATCCCTGTCAAATCGGCGATCAGCGCGGGGGCCACGGCGTAGCGCAGACGATGCACCTGCACCGCCCCGAAGTAAACCGCCAGCACGTAAAACGTCGTCTCGGTACTTCCCTGCAGGGTCGAGACGAGAAGCCCGATGTAGGAGTCCGGCCCGATCGCGGGGTCTTTCAAAATGGAGGCGAGGATGGCGAAGGCGCCCGATCCCGAAAGGGGTCTCGTCAGGGCCACCGGGAGCGCCTCGGCGGGAAGCCCGATCGTTCCCGTCCAGCGGCCGACGAGGCCGACCAGGGCTTCGAGCGCCCCGCTGGCACGCAACATGTCCACGGCCACCAGGATGGCGACCAGATAGGGGAGAATCCGGACCGCCACCTCGAAACCGCCTCGGGCGCCCTCGACAAAGGATTCGTAGACCTTGACCCCGCGGATCCAGCCGTAGAGGAGAAACCCGGCCATGAGGGAGGGAAGGAGCCAGGGGGAGGCCGATCGGCCGCCCAAGAGGAGAAGGGCGATCGCGGAGGCGATGCCGGACAGGGCGGCCAAGCTGACCCAGAGGGGGAACGCGGGGGGCAGGGCCGGCTCTTCGCTATCGCCGTCCGACGTTTCCGGTTGCAAGCAGGGTTCGGCGGCGGCTGCCGGGGCTCCTTTGCGGCCGGCGCGGGCGAACAGTTTGGCGGCGACGATCGCCGCGGCGGTCGAACAGGAGGTGGCCAGCAGCGTCGTGGGGAGAATCGCCGCCGGGTCCGCCGAGCCAACGGCCGCCCGCAAGGCGATGACGCCGGTCGGAAGCAGCGTGACGCTCGAGGTGTTGATGGCGAGAAAAAGCGCCATGGCGTCGGTCGCCGTACCCGGGGTGGGGTTCAGGCGGTTGAGCTCCTGCATGGCCCGGATCCCGAAGGGGGTGGCGGCGTTGCCAAGGCCGAGGACGTTTGCGGAAAGGTTCAGGACCATCGCCCCCATGGCCGGGTGGCCCGGGGGAATCTCGGGGAAAAGCCGCTGCATGAGCGGCTGGAGCACGCGGGCGATCAGGCAAAGGAGCCCGCCGTTTTCGGCTACCTTGACCAGGCCGAGAAAAAGGGTCATCGCGCCGATGAGGCCGAGGGCGAGCTGAACGGCCGCGGCTGCCGAGTCGAGCATGGCCCGGGAGAGCGCCTCCATAGGGGAGCCGTCTCCGCCGGGGCCGAAAAGCTCGCGGAGCGCCGCGGTGCCGAAGGCGCCGAAAACGAGAAGCGCGAAAATCCGGTTCATCGGCCTTATTCCCTGCGCAGCGCTTCGATGGGGTCGAGATTCGAGGCCTTGCGCGCCGGGTAAAACCCGAAAAAGATCCCCACCGCCGCCGAGACGAGAAAGGCGGCCGCAACCGATGAGGGCTGGATCACGGCCGGCCAGCTTCCGAAATGCGAAAAGGCGAAGGATCCGCCGATGCCGAGCAGAATCCCGATCAGGCCACCGATGAGCGAGAGCGCCACGGCCTCGGTCAGAAACTGGGCAAGGATGTCTCGGCGGCGGGCGCCGACGGCCATCCGCAGGCCGATTTCCCGGGTGCGCTCGGTCACCGAAACGATCATGATGTTCATGATTCCGATGCCGCCGACCACGAGCGAAACCGAAGCCACGGCGGCGAGCAGAAGCGACATGGTTCGCGAGGACTCGGCCCGGGTTTCGAGCGCCTCGGTCTGGTTGCGGATCCAGAAGTCGTTTTCCTGGTTGGGCCGCAGGCGGTGCCGCTGCCGCAAAAGCTCGCGGATTTCGCTCTCCGCCTCGGCGACCCGATCGGGCGAGCGGGCCTTGACCGCGATTCCGTTCACGAGTCTTCCGCTGAGCGCACGCTCTCCCAGCACCTTTTTGCGGGCGACGGCGATGGGAACGAGAACCAGATCGTCCTGGTCCCAGCCCCCCATGGCGAAACCCTTGGCCTGGAGCACGCCGGCGACACGGCAGGGGACGCGGTTGATGCGCACGATCGCGTCGGTGGGCGGTTGATCGGGGAAAAGGTTCTGCGCGACCGTGCGCCCGATGACGACCACGCGGGCGTTGCCGCGGAAATCCTCGGCGGCAACGACACGGCCGTCCTCCAGATTCCATTCCCGGGCCTCGAAGTACTCCGGCGTCACCCCGAGAACCGTGGTCGACCAGTTCTGGTTGCCGGCGATGACCTGGCCGCGCCCACGGAGGTAGGGCGCCGTCACGCGCACCGCGGGGATTTCCCGTAAGATGGCCTCGGCGTCGTCTTCGGTCAGGGTGGGGGTGGTCCCGGCCCCCAGCCGGACGCGGGCGGTGGGGGAACCCGGGAAGACATAGAGCAGGTCGGCGCCCATGTTGTTGATCATTTCGGCGACCTGGATCTGGGCGCCGGTGCCGACCGAGACCATGACGATCACCGCCCCCACACCGATGATGATGCCGAGCGTGGTCAGCACGCTGCGCAGCAGATTGGCCCGGAGGGCGTGGATCGCATCGCGGAACGGTTCGAGGAGCATCATGCCGGTTGCTTCTCCATCGGCGGCTGTCCCCCGTCGACCAGGCGTCCGTCGCGGAAACGCAGGGCGCGGGAGGCGAAGGCGGCGATGTCGGGCTCATGCGTGACGAGGACGATCGTGATGCCCTGTCGGTTCAGCCGCTGCAGCAGCTCGAGGATTTCGATGCTCGTCCGCGTGTCGAGCGCACCGGTCGGCTCGTCGGCCAGGATCAAAACGGGGAAATTGGCGAGCGCGCGGGCGATCGCCACGCGCTGCTGCTGGCCGCCGGAGAGCTGCGAGGGCAGATGGCGCCAGCGGTCTCCGAGCCCCACGGCCGCGAGCATCTCGCGAGCCCGGCGGTGCCGCTCCGCGCGCGAAAGCCCGGCGTAGCGCAGCGGGAGTTCCACGTTCTCGAGGGCCGATGTCCGCGCCAGCAGGTTGAAGTTCTGGAAGACGAACCCGATCTTGCGGTTGCGGACCGCGGCGAGCTCGTCGGCCGAGAGATGCGAGACGTCCCGCCCGTCCAGAAAATAGGACCCGGCGGTCGGGGAGTCGAGGCAACCGAGCAGGTTGAGGAAGGTGGACTTCCCGGACCCCGAGGGCCCCGTCACGGCCACGAACTCGCCGCGGCCGACCTCGGCGTTCACCTCCTGCAGGGCATGAACCTCCTCGGCCCCGAGACGGTAGGTCTTGGAGAGCCCCACGGTACGGATCAGCGGCGAGGCCATGGGATCAAAAGGCGAAACGACGCGGCGGCCGCGCGGCGCCCGTGGGGGCGGCGCGATCGACGCCGAGGATGACCGTGCTCCCCTCGCCGAGCTCGCCCCCGACGAGCTCGGTGAAGGTGCCGTCGCTGATTCCGAGCAGAACCGAAACGGCTTTGGGCTTTCCCGCCTTATCCGGCACGTACACTCGGCCCCGCTGCGTGTGGCCGCTGTCCTGGGCGGCGAGGAATTCGAGATAGCGCGCCCGCTGCTCCGGGGTGAGAAGCGAGGCGATCGCTTTGCGCAGGGCCTCGCGCTGTGCCTGAACCTCGCGCCGCAGATCCTCGGGGGGGCTGTCCGGGCCTCGCGGGGCGGCCTTCCTCGCCTCGGCTTCGGACAGGATCAGGGAAACCTGGTTTTTCTGGGCCTCGCTGAGGCGAAGCAGCGAGGAGAGACGGTTCAGCGTTTCCTCGACCGAGGTCGACGCGGAACCTCCACCGCCGGGGCGTGCAGGGGGGGAGGGGGCCCCCTCGTTTTCCTCGGGTTTGAAGCGCAGGGCGGCGTTCGGGATTTTGAGGGCATCGCGCCGCTCGTCGACGATGATCTGGATCGTCGCCGTCATGCCGGGCAGCAGTCGGAGGTCGTCGTTTTCGGCGGAAACGAGCACGGTGTAGGTTACGACGTTCTGGACGATGCGGGGGGCCTTGCGGATTTGCTGCACGCGCCCGTGGAATTCGCTTCCGGCGTAAGCATCCACGGTGAAGATCACTTCCTGGCCTTCGCGCACGCGTCCGATGTCGGCCTCGTCCACGTCGGCCTCGACCTGCATGCGCCGGAGGTCCTGGGCGATCACGAAGAGCTTGGGCGCCTGGAAACTCGCGGCGACCGTCTGGCCGATGTCCACGGCGCGCTCGATCACGACCCCGTCGACCGGCGAGCGGATCAAGGTGTTTTCCAGGTCCACCTCGGCCTGCTGCAGCACGGCTTCCTTCTGACGAACCTGCTCGAGGGCGTAGGCGACCTGGGCGCGGGCGCTTTTCAGCGCCGCCTCGCGCGTCGCGACCTGGCTCTCGGCGGCCCGCTGTTCGGCCTCGTCGCTGCGCAGTTGGGCGAGCAGCTGGTCATGGGCGTTTTGCGCGTCGTCGATCTGGCTTTCGGAGACGGCGCCGCGCTCGAAAAGCGCGCGCCTGCGTTCGAGATTGCGTCGGGCGTTGTGAAGGTTGACCCGGGTCTTTTCGGTTCGGGCCTCGGCGCTTTTAAGGGCGGCCACGGCATTGGCCAACTCCTTGGCGGCGCGCTCCACGCCGGCTTCCTGGATCAGCACATTGGCGCGGGCGACCTCGAGCTCGGCCCTCGCCTGGCGCACTTTGGCCTCGAAGGACTCGGGATCGATGCGCGCGATGATCTGCCCGGATTTCACCGGGGAGTTGAAATCGGCCAAGAGCTCCTTGATCTGCCCCGAAACCTGGGAGCCGACCTGAACCGAGACGACCGCGCTGAGCGTGCCCGTGGTGGAGACCGTGCTCACGATCGGTCCGCGCTCGATGGTCGCGGTGCGGTAACGGAGGCCATCTTGGCGGTTTTTCCCGAAGAGGAAAAACGCCAAGAGGACGGCGGCCATCAGCCCGAAAAGAAAGAGAATGGTTTTGGGGCGGCGCATCAGCAGACCCCGCCGGAGGATCGAGATGGGGAACTCATCTGTTCATTATTACGCGGAAGGGTAAAGGGTGTCAATTCAGGAATAGAGAATTTATCCTGATTTTAATCTGTTATGCGGGCTATCCGAAAAGGGCGCCCCGTTTCCCCCAAGGGGGGCAACGGGGCGCCCGGAAGGATCGACTGTCGCCCGAATCAGCGCTGCGCAGAGCGCGGCTCCTTGCCGGCGAGCGGGTTGTAAAGCTTCATGATGGCCACTTTCATCACGTCGATCACCTTCATCTGGGCGACGACGTCGAGAAGCTTCTTTTCGGCTTCCGGGGGCAGGACACAGGCGTTCGTGGCATCGAAGGAAAGATCGGGGTAACCCTTGATCAGTTTTTTCTGCTCTTTTTCGCTCAGGGGGACCTGGATCGCCTTTTTGCCGTCGATTTCTTTCACATGGCTTGCGAGGCCCGCCGTTTCGACGATTTTCATTTTCTCATCATCCAGGAAGACATTGATCCGGTAATCCGCCATGGGCTCCTCCTGTTGTGGGGGGATGGGTGAACGCGATGGGACGAGACACAAAATCTCCTATGAGGATTTGAGGTTTCTGTCAAGGTGCCTTTCGGCCCGATTTCGTGTCGCGGATTTCAGGCAACGGGCCCTGTTCGGCGCGGATGGCCCGGACCGCCTGTAGAGGAAGGTAGACCCTGCCGGTGTCGGGCGCCCAGACGACAACCCCTTCGAGGGCGAGGGTCTTTCCTTCCCGCCGCAGTAAATTCTTGTTGACCGGCAGCTCGGCCGGCGCAGCCCCATGGTGGATACGCACGACGGGGTTCTGCGGCGAGCTCCGGTCGAGATGCACCTTGTCCGCGCCGAAGGCTTCGATTGCGTCCACGAAGAGCCGCCGGTTGAGCGCCTCGAGATCCAGCCCCATGGCGCGGGCGCAGACCCGGGCGATTTCCGGGGCTTCGATCAAGCCGCCTTCCGGTCGCCCTGGGCCGAAGGCATGGAGCGGCACATCCCCTCCGCAGTGGCCGAAGGAGGTCCAGCCGATATAGGTGTGCCGCGGGGAAAGGACCTTGCCGAGGGCGGAGGCGGCGTTTTCCTTGAGCGAGGAGGCAACGGCGAGAATCTCGGAAACCTCTTCGTCCGTGACGGCGATTCCCCAGCCCTCCTGCACGGCCGCCTTGATGCGTGCAGGCGAGCGGTCGTTTCCGAGCCGGCTCCAGATGGCGGAAGCCGAAGCCTTCATCCGCCTTACCGGGCCTACGAGATCCTCGACGCTCATTTTGGGGTAGATGCCGCTCGAGGCGTAATTGCCGATGGAAAAGCCCCCTGTGTTGTGGTCGGAGAGCGCAAGAACGAGCGTTTTCCCGTCCCGCCGGGCGAACTCCAGGGCAACCCCCACGGCTTCGTCGTAGGCGAGGAGGTCGTGCACCATGTAGGCCGGGTCGTTCGCATGGCAGGCCCAGTCGACCTGGCTTCCCTCGACCATGAGAAAAAAGCCATTCGGGTTCTTGGAGAGCAGGGCGATCGCCCGGGCGGTCATCTCGGCCAGTGTCGGCTGTTGAGGGTTTTGGCGAGGGCGGTCGATTTCCGTGTCCATATGGTTGTCGGCAAACAGGCCGAACACCCGCCCTTCGTGGATGGCCATCAGGTCCTCACGCGTCTCCGGCATGCGGTAGCCCCAGCGCAGGAGATCCTCCTTCAAGTTTTCGCCATCCTTGCGCCGGCCCTTCATTTCCGGCGGCAGTAGATGCCTTTTTCCCCCGCCCAGGACGACATCGAGGCCCTGGTGGACGGCCTGCTCGATGATGTCATCCTCCATGTCCCGGGAGGGGACATGGGCCACGTAGGCTGCGGGTGTCGCGTGGCTCACCCGGGAGGTGGCCACGATGCCGGCCGATTTCTTGAGCAGCTTCGCCCCCTCGAGAACGGTGGCAAAGGGCCGATAGCGGTCGGCCTCGGTCGGGGGCTTGACGACGGAGAGGGTCTTTGCATGGGGGCCGACGGAGATGTGTTTGTCGCTCGTACGCACCCCGGTGGCGAAAGCGCTTGCCGCAGGCGCCGAGTCGGCGATCACGGAGTCGGTGATGTAAGTCGCCACGGCACCGATGCGGTAAGGGTCGAAGGTGAGAGGGGCCCCTTTGAACCATCGGGCAAAGGTGTACTGCTCGGAGGAGCAGCCGTCCACGATCATGACGATCACGTTTCGCGCCGGGCCGAAAGCGCCTTCGGCTGACAGCGCCGGTCCGAAGGACCCGAGGCAAAGAAAAAGGCTCAAGAAGAGCGAGCCGATGGCCGAAAGCTTCTTGATCATGGCATGCCTCCTCAGGATTGACGGTGGAACCTCGATGAACCACAAAAAGAACACATTCTCCCTCGCCTGCGCCTGGGGTGGTCAAGCGAGGCCGAAAAAGATCTTGCTCCTTACGGATGAAACTCCCTGCCGCCGGCTGCAGGATGTTCAATTTCCATGACGTGTTTCGTATCCGAATGGGGCCAAGGGGTCAATGCCGGCATTTGATTTGCCATCGATTCGCGGTAAAATAGAAACAACCATGTTCAGTGCGGGAGCACCGCCGGTCTCAAGACGAAGAAAGGAGTTTCACTTGAAAGTCGTTTACACTCTCGCGGCATTGGGGACGATCGCGGCGTTCATTTCCTCCGGTATGCTCTATTGCCCGGAGGCAGCCGCCCAGGGGGGGTCGATTACCATTCAGTGGGGAGATCAGAACAAGGGCGGCGCTCCCCCGCCTCATGGCAAAGGCAAGAAGGGAGGGCCCCCGCCGCATGCCCCCGCCCATGGCTACCGGGCCAAACATCAGTACCGTTACTACCCTTGTTGCCGGGTCTATCATGATACGGCGCGTGGGGTGTGGTTCTACATCAATGCAGGGGACTGGGCTTTCGGGGCTTCGCTGCCGGCGAACCTGCAGGCGGAGCTGGGCCACTACGTCAACATCAGTCTGGACACCGAGAAGCCCTTTGAGTTCAACGAGGAGCATCTGCGGCAGTTTCCGCCCGAAAAATTCAAAAAAGCTAAATAAAAACGTATGGTTGTAATCGGGTAATCCGGCTTGACAGGGATGCGGCGGTCGGCTATTTTGCCGAGGGGAAAAAACCTTGCCCTTGGTGAGAACCATGGCCACCGCCGGTAAAGATCAGGAAGAAACCCGCTCGCTTTTCGCCATCGCCGGACGGTGCATGATCGCTTTCCTGCTCGTGCTGTTGACGGCGGCGACCTTGATCGCCGCCGCCGACATGTGCCGAGCGGCGGCAGGCAACCCGAGCCTCTTCCGGTCTATGTTCCTCTCCGCCCAGAAGTGGGTCGATTCCCTCCGCGACCGTGATCCCTCCGAGAAGCAGCTCCGTCAGGAGCGTCTGGTCATGGACGCTTTCCGCAATGAGAAGCAGCGCTGGCAGCAGATGAAACACGAGCCCCCCACCCGCCGCTGAAACTCTATCACCTCGTTTTCCCCCTTAATTTAAATTATCTTCTTTAATATAATCGTATTTACTCAATTAACAAAACTAACGAGGTTGTTTCTTTTTTAGTATAACTCGATTGCTCTTCCATTCATATGCAGATATCAATTCTGTTTCAAAGCCAGGAGCACTGATTACCACCATATCATCGCTCATATAGCTTGCATGTAGACCATATTTTTTGAACTTCGCATATGCCCCTGAGATGAGCTCAGCCCATGAAGTTCTGACGGTTCTTTTTGGCAAATGAACAAATCCATCTTCATTGCATGATAATGACTCCCTCTTCTCATAAGACAACGCATACTGGGTCCACCTTTGATCTATTTCACAATGAGAAAGAGGTGTTCCATGATCATCAAATACTCGAAAGATTCTTTTTTCAGAAATTGTTAGATCAAAAGGAATAATGAGAAAAATCAACAAAAAAAATAAAACAAAAATGGAAATCTTCCAGCTTTTGAATTGATTTTTAATAATATATTTCATTTTTTATCGTTTAGTGCATCATTTATTAGTTCTAATGTTCGAAACATTCTCTCGGAAGATATTTTTTGCTCCTGTATAGCATGCCACAAATTTTGTGGTGTGAATAGGCCTTTTGAGCTATCCCAAACTTGGAATCCCTCATGTGAGGGAGATGTAGAATCCATTAAAGGATGAAGTCCCATCCCAAGAAAGAAATATGCCTTCTCCATGTTTCCTTCATACATGTTCTGATAATAAAGAGTGAGCTTTTCATTTACATATTGTTGCATTTTTTCACGAGCCTGTTCAACACTTTCACCAGGCTCACGCATCGCGTGCATATGGCTATATCCCATACCTTGAAATCGAGGAGAGTCCGCAAATGCACTTCCAGAAATTATTTCTGAAATATAACTTGAATCAATCTTTTTTTCAAAATATCTTTCAATGATAGATTGATGAATTCTCTCCGGCCACAACCCATCAACGTCGAAAAGATTAATTGGGTTTTGATGCGCATAGGCGAAACGATTAAAGCCAATCGATTTTGTTTCATCTGGCGAAAATTGATCCCTCGAGAGCGGTTTTTGAAAAATCAGCCGTGAAGAGATCTGAAAGTCAGGACGGGTTCCTCTTTTGCGTTGAAACAGAAAGGACTCTGCAAGATCTGGAGAGCGGTAGGGGTCGGGCGAAAGGAAGAGCGCGAGATGAGCATCGTAGAGACGGGACTTGAAGTTGTATAGCCCTTCGGCGAAATCGATTTCCTGATCGGTGTAGCCGTGCCGCGGAGAGGATGGGGTAGCACCCCGCAGCAACCCGAAAGGGGAGTAGTCGGCCGAGAGGACTTTCGCGCCATTTTCGTCACTGACCACAACCGTGCTGGAGAGGTGATCCTTGTGCAGATAGAGGGTTCCCTTGGCGGAAACCTCGGCGAGGCGAAGGTCCTTGACGAAGATATGGCAAAAGGCTTCACCGTTTCGAATCTCGAAATGAGGGCCGGCATATTGGACAAAAGATGAAGAGGAGCGTTTGACCGCCCGGCGATTCAACCCGTCGTAGAGGAATTCGAGGAAGTCGGGGCAAGAACCGCTTTCTGTGTGCTTGCCGCAGGAGACCCCCGGTTGATGGATCCGTGCCGCGCGATTCTGGTCGTCGTAGAGCAAACGTCTCTCGGAGGAGAGTCTCGCGCCGACGAACGTTGGGGCCCGGGTCATATTGCCGTTTTCGTCGTACTCCAGCAATCCCGTTCGCCCAGCCGCTTCGATCTCTCGGGGCCCGTGAAAGGGGAAGGAGTCACCGTAGATGTATCGCAGCCTCAAAACATGGGCGGGGTGAACGAGAACCGGCGGGTCGGAGTGTTCGGCCACCAACCGATGAAGGCTGTCGTAGGTGTAACGGCGGGTGATGGCGGAGAGAAGATTTCGGATAACGGCGATGTCGCCTCCCCGCGTGTAGGCATACTCGAGGTGAAGAAGATTCCCGCCGTTCATCGGTGAAGGCGAGCGAACACGGATCGATTTGATCAGCCCGGAGAGCGGGTCATGAGCCCGGATCGTTTCGGTCCCATTTCCGAAGTAGGTGTAGCCGGCGTTTCCATCCGCATCGTAGTCCTCGAAAGCGGCGATCTCGCGACCTGCCCCATCCAGTACCCGATGCGGGAGATTCGTCCCGGGGTGATAGGTGTACTCGAGGCGAAGAGTATCGAGGGGATAGCTCAACGCAAGGAGGTTTCCCGCCGCATCGAACTGCCGGGTGGTCGTGAAGCGCCTCGGGTCGCCGCGGAAGACCTTCGTTTCGGATATGAGCCTGCCCATTTCATCCCAGGCTTCGAAGAAGGTTGACAGGTGGGGCGCGAGGACGGCTGCAAGGCGCCCGATCCCGTTCGGCACCCCTGCGCCGTCGTAGTCGTAGCGGACCATCTCGCCGGAAGCAAGGGAGCGGCGGGCGGTCAGGCGGTTCAAGGCGTCGTATTCGAAAACGGTTTCCCGGCCGCGCGCGTCGGTCTGGGAAACGAGGTTGCCATTCCCGTCGTAGGCATATGACCAGGTACCCATGTCCGGGTCGGTCATGGCCAGCAGGTTCCCCAAGTTGTCGCGGACGAAACGGGTCTCCCGGCCGGAAGGCTGGACGATGCGGCTCACCTCTCCTGCAGCGTCGTAGTCGAATTCCGTCACCAGGTCTCCGAGATCCCCGTGTTCGATCACCCGCACGAGCCGTTCGAGATGGTCCGAGACCGTGGTGCGCAATGAGCCGTCGGGGTCCGTGGCGGTGCATGCGCTTCCCGCATAGCGGTAACGCGTGGTGACAACCCCATGATCACCGTGGGTTCTCCGGATCTCGGCCGGACGGTCCCAGGGGTCATAGACGGTTTCCTCGGCGCGGCAGGCGCTCGAGCCCGCAAAACAGGGGCCCCTCCGATGCACGACCCGCCCCCGGTTGTCGTACGTCCATGTGTTTTCGATGGCCCGTCCCTTTTCGCCGTAACGAATGGTGCGGATTCTCCGGCCCAGGCCGTCGAAATCCTCCTCGATCACCTGCGGCGCCCCCGGTCCGGAAGAAAAGCTCGAGCGCACGCGGTAGGGAAGCGGCATCTGGCGGTAGGAGAGGATTTTCCGCCCCCCGTCCGGGTAGTCGGCCCGTTCGAGGCGCCCCGCCGCATCGAAAGTGTATAGCGTGCGGTTCCCGTTTTCGTCTTCTATGATCGAAGCCTTGCCGACGCGATGATCGAAACGAGGGATCTTCCAGACGTGCTCGGCACCGTTCGTCGCCGGCAGAACGATCCGCGCCGGATAGGAAGCGGTCAGCGCATCGTACTCGAACCGGGTCGGGTTTCCCCGGCCGTCGATTTTTTCGACCACGTTGCCGAAGGGGTCGTAGCTCAGGCGCTCCTCGGGGGAGGGCCCCCCATCGTTGATCCGCTCTTTCAGGACGAGATTTCCCCGGCCGTCGTAGACATAGCGGGTCCGGCGCAGAGGAAGGCCGTTGGCATGGCTCAGAACCTCACGTTCCACTTGCCAGTTCCAGAACCCTACATTGCGATGGCTGTAGCTTGTAATCGTTTCCTCCGCGCCCGTCCCGGAGCGGCGCAGCTGCGTGAGACCTCCGTGAAGCCGGCTGTGATCGAAGTCCCAGCGGGAAACGACGGTGGGATCGAAAAACTGCTCCAGGCTTTTTGACCCCAGGCGAACAAACCGCGCTTCCCCGGCCAGGGGTTCGGCATGCCAGGCAAAGGTCGTTCGGGAGAGAAATTCCGCGGACGGCCCGCGCTTCAGAATGTGCATCTCCTTTCCGGTGAGGTATTCGTCCTGGTGGTATTCGGTCTCAAGGGAGCTTCCGTCGGGCCGGTACTCTTCCAGGCGCGCGAAACCTCGGAACTCGGCCTGTTCCCGGTCGTACCAGCCCCCCGAAAATTCATATTCGTGGACGAAAGAGAGCCCGTTGCCGTCGCGGGTTTCGATGGCGGCGACCGTCTCCAACGGAAAGGGGAGGTAGCGGTTTTCGGCCTCGCTCGAAGGCCGGTAGCGGAAGCGGGTCGTGCCGCCGAGGCCGTTTTCCACCCTGGATAGCAGATCCGGGCTCTCCGCTGCGCCGAGCAGAGTCGTAAAGCCGCCATACGAATCGCGCAGCGTCAGGTCCGACCCGCCGGCGCCGTCCATGTTCGCGACGGCAAGAAAGCCTTTGAGCGGCGAGCCGCCGGGCAGCGGTGAGCGCACGGCCGGAAGAAACTGGCCTCCATGGGTCGATAGATGACAGCGGACGGTGTCCTCGTTAAAGGCGTCGAGCAGGATGTCGGCGCGGCCGTCGCCGTTTGCGTCGGCCACCCGGATCCTCCCGGCGTCGATCGGCGGGCCGCCGAGGTCGGTTTCGACCCCCGGGGCAAAGGCCCCGGTACCGAGGGAATAATGAACGCTCACTCGGGAGGAAAGCGGATGAACCTTGAGCAGGTCCGGAAGCCCATCGCCGTTGAAATCCCCCACGAGAAGTGATCCCGGGTTGTTCGGGCCGTTGCGCAGGTCGGTCACGATCGGCGGCCCGAAGGTTCCGTCCCCCTGCGCCAGATGGGTGGTGACGAGAGACGAGGTCCCCGTGCGCACGAGATCCTCGCGACGGTCGCCGTCGGCGTCCATCAGAAAAACATGGCCGGTATCGAGTACGGCCCGCAGGTCGGTCGCGGTGCCGGAATCGAAACGCCCCGAATCCAGCAGGCGATGGACGGTCACCAGCCCTGAACGGGTTTTCAGGCGCACGAGTTCCAGACGGCCGTCCCGGCCGACGACATCGCCCACCAGAATTCTGCCGGGGTCGTTCGCCCCGCCGAACTCCGATCGCACTCCCCGGGCGAAGTTCCCGTTTCCGGTGCCGCGGTGGAAAAAGACCGCGCCATCCAACCCCCGCGACTGCACCTTGAGGATGTCGGCCAGGCCGTCGCCGTCGAAATCGGCGACCTGGAGGAAGCCGGCGGTGTTTGCATCCCCCTCGAGGCGCGTGGTGACCTTGCCCCGGAAGCCTCCGTCCCCGTCGGCGAGGTAGACATGGACATAAGGGACAAAACCCCGTGCATCGAACTTGAAAAGGTCGGGATAGCCGTCCCCGTCGGCCGAGCCGAAAAAGACAAAACCGGCGGCGTTGGTTCCCTCGGTCGCGCTTCTGGCGGAGACACGGAAGGTCCCGTCTCCGCCCTCCTGGTAATAAAAGCGCACCGGCGGGAGCGGCTCGGAGCGGATTTCTCTCAGCCGCGATCGGCCCGTGCGGCCGGTTTCATAGAGAAACTGAAACAGGCGTGCCGGCTGGCCGGTAGCCGTCGTTCGGATCGCCTCGAGCCGTCTTGCGGTGACGACCCGGGTGCGGCTCTCACAGGATTCGATCGGGTCGGGCCGGCTGCCGTAGACGAATTCGACCCGATGGGCCGGAGCGAGACGGTCGTGACCGGTGTACAGGATCTCCGCGGGGTAGACCTGGCCCGCATCCCGGGTGTAGCGAATGCGGTACCAGTTGCCGTTGGCGTCCTCGGCCTTCTCCAGAAACCAGGCCAAGACGCCGAATTCGTTTTCCATGCGCGATTCGAAGCTTCGGCCGAAGTGATAATTGTTGCCCTCGCGGTCCCATACCTCCCACCCCTGCCGATCGCCGAGAAAACGGTACTTGCGAAACGCAGAATCCCGCTTCGCGCCGTAAAAACCGTGCCCCCAGTCGGGGCGGGGTACGAGTTCCTCGGCGTCGTGTTCGAACCGCACTCCGCGATAATCGAGGCCGTCTTTCGTCTGGCGACGGATCACTCCGATCGGAAGCTGCCAGCCTACGCCGAGGATCCCGTTACCCGAACCGCTGCGGTAGGTGAGGCCGAGCACGGGGGTCATCGCTTTTCGCCCCGGGGGAAGGGGGAGGGGGAAGTTCAAGACCAAGGCGCCGCTGTTGACGAACGGCCCAGGCTGGATCAGGGGCAGCGGCGGGGTGATCGTCTCCGGGGGCAGGATGGCCGGGTCGTAGGGAGCATCATCTGCATGCACGCAGCCGGGTATCCCCCAGAGGATAGAGGCCCAGAGGCCGATCGCTATCGCCCAGGCGGTGCGGGTCTTCCTGCGATTCATGGCTCGAGTGCAACCTGCTTGAAGACGATTCGGCCGAAGCGGTCGTATTCGAAGAGGTTTATCGCCTCCACGGGGGCTTCGCCGCGGTCTGCGGGATGCGTCCCGATGCGATATTCCTGGATGTTCGTGAAACCGTCGCCGTCGCTGTCCTGATCGCCCCCTTCCTTCAGGTGCCCGAACATCCGGTATTCCCAGGCATCGGCGAGCCCGTCGCCGTCGGTGTCGGCCTGGGGGGAGAGGGCGACGGCGAGCTGCGCCGTCGGCTTGCCTTCCAGGGGGACGCCGGCCGCGGGCTCTTGGGCGACCACGCGCCCTTCCGGGATCTGCGGATCAGGGAGAATGGAGAGGACTTCGACGGCGATGCCCGATGATTCCAGCAGAGCGCGTGCCTTCTCGATGGGAAGACCGGTCACATCGGGCATCTCGAGGACGGGATCTTCGGCCCGGATCACGACGTATTGAGGAAGACTCTCTTCCCCCTCCGCCTGCATGCGGAATTCCACCGTGTAGACGCCGGGCGTGTCCGCTTGGAGAGTGACCTCTTCGGCAACAGGATCGGCGATATCCGCTGAACTCCGGTCCGGCCGCCCGATCAGCCGCCAGCGGTAGGAGGCACCTCCAGCGTCGACCGCGGGGGTCTCCGGGCGTCCCCGGAGGACGACGGGCTGACCGGTCACCACCCTCCGATCCTCCCCCGGCCGGGCGACGAGCCGGGGGGGATGGAGATTCCCGGGGATCTTTTCCGGTGGAGACTTTCCCAGGGAGGCGCCGCGAAGGGAGCGGTCCTGAAATCCTGGTGATAGGGCGGCAAGAGTGTCGTTTTTCGATTCGAGCCCGGCGGCACCTGCCTCGAGGGGAATCGCGGGCGGCGGGGGAATCGGCGGGGCTCCGGAACGGGCCGGCTCGTTTGCGGTTCCCGATAAGGCGTTTGCTTCGGAGCGGATGGTGGACGCCGCTTCGGGAACAAGGCTTTTGCCGCCTGCTGACGGCGATGAACCCGGCGCGGGGGATCCCCCCCTTCGGTTCGCATCCGTGAAGGGAGGGGCGTGATCAAGGCCGTGGGGGGAAGAGATCTTCGGGGGTCGCGAAATGGAAGGCGAGGGGTAATGAAAAGCGCGGTGAAAGGCGAGCGCCGATAGAGAAAGCGCAACCGAAAAGGCAAAAAGGAAAAGAAAGGAATTCCTCTTCTCCTCCATGGCCCGCCCCGGCGAGAAAGACAGCAGGCCCCTACCAGAGGGGTGTCGGGGCGGTCAACAGAAAAAAGTCACGGTTGACGGCATTTGACCCGATTTGACGCGATTTGACTCATTTTGACCTTTCGGTGGAATGCTAGTTCAGGCCCTGTTGCCGCCCGGGAATTTTCTCGTACGGCTGGGCGCCGGCCGGGGGGGCGGTTCCGGAGAAAGGCGTGCGCACGGGACCTTCGGGGCGGGGCCCGACACGTCGGCGTTCCCCCCCGGAGGAGGCCGGCGGCGACGGCGCGGCGGCAGGACTTTCTCCCCGCTGCAGATAGCGTCGCGGATCCCGGCCTGCCCCCGGCGAGACGACTTCGGGGGATCGTCGGGGGACCGTCTCCGAGCCGTTTCGGATGCGGGCGGCCGGCACTCCGATTTCGGGCTCGGGCTCACGTCGCATGAGGGGCGTCGCGGGGTGGCGGGTATCCCGCATCGCCTCGGAGGGAGGTGTTCGAAGCGCTGTTCTCTCCTCAGAACTTCGCAAGAGCCCTCGAGCTTCCGTGCGGTTCCGTTGCCGGGATCCATCCGTCACGGGGCCTGCCGGGAACGAAAGGGATTCCGGACGGGTTCGATCCGTTCTCGCCGCACTTGCCGGGGTCGACTCCGGACGGAGCACCGGTCTCGGGGAGGAGAGGGGGTCGCGGCCTGCGGCGGTCGCCGGCGTGCGGACTTCGCCGGGTCCATGGGTTCTTCGACCGGGCTCAGGCGCCGTTTCCCTCGCCGGGGCGGGCTCCCGTCGGAGTTCCGGTGTCCCCATGCGCGGGGAATCGCGTCCGGCTTCGGTGATCGGGGTGCGTACCTCTTTTCCTTGCTCGAATCCCCGGCCGGGACGACGGCTTTCGTTTTCCGGCAAAGGGGGGCCCGTCACGGGGCTCTCGGCGGAAAACCTGCTCCGGTCTGCGGGAAGGCGCATTTCTCCTGACGGCCGCAATGCCCCCCCCTTGTACTCCTGCCGTGCGGGGCTATCGGGTCCGCCGAAGCGGGCGCGCTCGTGGTGGCCGCGGGGAAAGTGATCGTCGCGAGCCTTGACCACCGCGCGGTGGATGTGGGCGTGCTCGAAGGAGCGCAAGTGGTGGACGTGGACGACCGTGTTTTTCTGGATGACCACGTGGTTCACCACCCGCGGTCCCCCCCAGCCGCCCCACCAAGGCCGCCGGAAGGCGGAATGGCCCCACCAGGGGATGCAGGGTTCGCCCCAGCCGAGGGCCACCCAGGCGCGCGGCGGCCCGTTCAGGCTGAAGAGGATGCTTCCGGAAGAGGAGGACGTGAAGACGACGAGGGCCGGGGCATAGACCGGCCGGACGACGACCGGGCCGGGCGCCCAGCACCAGCGGCCATGAACCCGCACCCAGCGCCCGTAATGAAAGGGCGCCCAGCCCCAGGGCTGGGAGTCGACCCACGTCCAGCCGTAATAGGGGTCGAGGACCCAGTAGCCGGTGCTGTAAGGGACCCAGCCGGTGGGGACGGCGTGAGGCGTCCAGACCGGGCCATACTCGGGTGTGCGGCTCCAGGACCCGTATCGGTCGAGCTCTTTCGTCCCGTAGAGGTCGGGGGGAACGTAGCGTTCGCTTTCGCTCTGCGCGAGGTAGTCGGTGCGGGCGATGTTCCAGTCATCCCAGGCGTCCGCCGCCGGCGCAGGGACTCGGGCGAAAGCTCCCGGCCGCTCCGGGTCGTCCACCGCGCATTCCTCTCCGCTAAAGACCTCGACCCGCCCGCCGTCGGCGAGTTCCAACATCGCCCGGCCGCCGCGGTAGACGCGGATGACGCCTTTACCGGGATCCGTGTGCAAGCGGTAGTACCCTGCGCGACGGATCGAGGCGACAAATCCGTCCGTGCGGATTTCAACGGCGCTTTCCACGAGATCGCGACGGATATCCAGGGCGAGATCGCCTTCCTGGAGATCAAATCGCAGGCGGTTGCGCTCCCGTTGCGTGAGTTCGAGGCGGGTGCTCGACCAGCCGCGGGCAAACGCCTTGGGGCCGAACTGGATTTCGAAGGACCCGCGGGGCCCCGTGCGGAGGAGATCCCGGGGAGCAAGCGGATAGTTGACCACGGCGTCTTGCGCACCCTCACTTCCCCCACGATCGATGTAGACCTCGCCGTCCAGCCAGGAGAGACGAGGCGGAACCGGTCCCGCTTCGTCCTCGTCGGCCACGTCGGCGGGCTGGGCGAAAAGGGGTGCGGCCAAGAGGACAAAGCCGATCGGAATCAACCAGAGCAGCTTGTTGCGCAGAGGCATGGCCCTTCTCCCGGAAACTCGGGTTCTTCGAAAGCCGCTTCCGGTTCGGTTAGACGGGAGAAACCGTCGAGGGGGTTACGGGGAATCGGCGGCGGGGTCGACGTAATAGCCGTATTCCCTCGCGTTCACGTTGTGCCGCTTTTCCCACCCGATGGTCGAGGAGGCCGTGGGGCCGTAATCGTGTCCCGGCCAAACCACGGTGTCATCGGGGAGGGTCATCAGGCGGCGGATCGAGGCGGCAAGGGTGGGGCGATGGCCGCCGGGTAGATCGGTTCGTCCGCTGTCGCCGACGAAAAGCGTATCCCCGGTGAAGAGATTTCCCTCGGCGTAAAGGCAGATGCCGCCGGGCGTGTGGCCGGGGGTATGCAAGACGCGGAAAAGAACCCTTCCCACCTGCAGCTCGCCGTCCCTGCGGAAAAACCGGTCGGCCGGGATGCGGGGGGAGGAATCTGCGATGTGCATGAGAAGCGGGGCTCCCGTCCGCCTCTTCAACTCGGCGCACCCTGCGGTGTGGTCCGGGTGCCCGTGGGTGGCCACGATCGCAGTGATTTTCAAGCCGCTCGCCTCCGCCTCGGCGAGCAGCCGCTCGATGTCGAACCCGGGGTCGATCGCCACCGCCTCGCCTGTCTTTTCGCAGCCGACGAGATAGGAAAAGTTCGCCATCTCGCCGGTTTCGATCTGGCGGATGATCATCGCGCCCTCCATCTCACGGCTTCACCGCCGCCGGTTGGGTCAAAGCATTAGGCTCGACCTGCCGAGCCGTCAAGCCACCGGTTGCAGAAAGCGGTTGATGTCTCCGCTGATCGATCGTAGTCTTCGCCATCATTCAGGGCCGGCCGTCCGGCCCGGGAAAGGGAAACGCGCCCCATCCGTCATGGGTCTTCTCCGGCTTCTGCTGCATGACCCTTTCACCTTCGCCCTGCTGGCGTTGCCGCTGCTCTATTCCATCATCCTGCACGAGCTCGCCCATGGCTGGGTCGCCCTGCGCATGGGGGACCCCACCGCCAAACTCCAGGGGCGGCTGACCCTCAATCCCCTCCGCCATCTGGATCCGGTCGGCACCCTCATGCTCTTCGTTTTCGGCTTCGGCTGGGCGAAGCCGGTTCCGGTGACCGTCCACAACCTGAGGCCCTTCAGGCGGGGGTTCATCCTGGTTTCCGCCGCCGGCATCGCCGCCAACACCGCGGTCGCTTTTCTGGCGCTCTTTTTGCAGCGCTGGCTTGCTCCGGGAGGCGGGGGGGTGGCAACGGCCTTCCTGTATATGCTTGCGCACGTGAACCTCATGCTCGCCGCGTTCAACCTGATTCCGATTCCCCCGCTCGACGGGTCGAAGATTCTGATCGGCCTCTCCTCCGGGCCCTTGCAGTACTTCCTTCTCCGTTTGGAGCGATACGGGTTTTTCATTGTGCTGGCCATGCTGGCCTTCGGCCTCCTCGACCCGCTGATCCGGTTCTTCCGCTCTCTGCTGCTCGCGCTGATCGGGCTTCTCCTGCCCTGAGGCCGCAAGGCCGCCCGAGGTTCGACTCCGACCCAGCTTCGGCCGGCAAGACGGTCCGCCCGCCGAAGAGCCTCGTAAGGAGGAAGGTGCGGCCATGCGTCTGAAGCACCTCTTTTCCCCCGTGCGCCTGGGATCCCTGGAAGTCCGCAACCGTCTTGTCATGCCCCCGATGAGCGTCAATTTCGGCGTGGACGAGCGGGGCTTCGTCACCGAGCGTCACATCGCCTACCTCGCCGCCCGCGCCCGCGCCGGCACGGGGCTCATCTTCGTCGGCGGCGGGGCGGTGCACCCGGACGGTCTCGATCTACCGCGTATGCCACCCGTATGGGACGACCGCTTCATCCCCGGCCTGAGCGCCCTTGCCCGCGAGATCCGGCGCCACGGCGCCCGCATCGGCCTGCAACTCCTCCATGGGGGGAGGCAGGCCTACCACGACCGCCGCGTGGCCCCTTCGCCTCTTCCGGCGCTCGCCGTCGTGAAAGGCGTGCCGCGCGAGCTGCGGCGCGAGGAAATCCGGGAGCTCGTCCTGTGCCATGCCGAAGCGGCCCGCCGCGCGAAAGAGGCCGGCTTCGATTGTGTCGAGATTCACGCCGCCCACGGTTACCTGATCAGCGAGTTTCTCGCTCCCAACGCAAATCGCCGCACCGACGAATACGGCGGCTCCTTCGAGAATCGCATCCGCTTTCTTCTCGAGATTCTCGACGCGATCAAGGCGCGCTGCGGCGTAGGCTTCCCCGTAGGGGTGCGCTTCAACGGCGAGGACTATGTCCCGGGGGGATGGAGTCTGCCTGAGGCTACGCGACTCGCCCCCCGGCTCGAGGAGGCCGGCGCCGACTGGCTCCATGTCTCCGCAGGCGTCTACGGTTCCATGCCGGTCACCATCCCCTCGATGTACGAGCCCTTCGGTCTGTTCGTGCATCTCGCCGAGACCGTGAAAAAAACGGTTCGCATCCCGGTAATCGCCGTCGGCCGCATCAAGGACCCGCTTCTCGCCGAACGCATCCTCGCCGAGGGCCGGGCCGACCTGATCGCCATGGGCCGGGCCCACCTCGTCGATCCGGAACTCGCCCGCAAGGCTCTCACGGGCCGTCTCGACGAAATCCGACCCTGCATCGGCTGTTGCCGGGGATGCATCGAAAGGGTTCTGGCGCTCGAAGAGGCCAGTTGCGTCATGAACCCCGAGCTCGGCCGGGAGGCCGTCCTCGAGAAGACCCCCCAACGAGCGAGGGTTTCGAAGAAGGTGCTGGTGGTCGGCGCCGGCCCTGCGGGATTGGCCTGCGCACGGGTGCTCGCCCGACGCGGCCACCGCGTGATCGTCATCGACCGGCGCGAACGCCCCGGCGGCACACTGATCGAAGCGAGCCGCCCGCCCGGGAGAGGGGAACTCGGGGAAATGGTCTCGAGCCTGCTCTCCGAGCTCCGGCGGCTCGAGGTCGAAATCCGCCTGCGCACGCCGGGGAGCGAAGGGCTCCTGCGGGAGATTTCTCCTCAGGAGGTCGTCGTGGCGACGGGGGCCAACCCCCGGATCCCCGAGATCCCCGGCCTTTTCGACGCTGGGCTCGAACTTTCGACCGTCCTCGATGTCCTGCGCGGCGAGGCGGTTCCGGGGAGGCATGTGGCCGTCCTCGGCTCCGACCAGGCGGCCATGGTCACGGCCGATTTTCTTGCTTCCGAGGGACGCGAAGTCGCCGTCCTGGGGGGTGGGCGGTTCGCACCGGAGCTTGCGCCGAACGACCGCACCTCGCTTCGTCGCCGTCTCGCGGAGGCGGGGGTGAAGCTCTACCGCAACGCCGTGATCCGCGGCTTTCCGGCCGAGGGGATTCTCTTCGCGCACGCGGGCGGAACGGAGCTCCTTGAGGGTTGCCACGATCTGGTTCTCTCCCAGGGCTTCCGGCCCGCGCGGGAATTGACCGCTCTGCTGGACCGTCTCGGGCTGCCCTACCATCTCCTCGGAGACGCCAAAGAGCCGCGCACGCTGCTTGAGATCACCGCCGAGGCCGACGAACTGGGCCGTGCCCTCTGAGTCGGACCTTCAAGCCCGCCTGGAAACGGCCGATATAGATGAGGAAAAGAAGCGGCCGGGCCGGGTGGCCCTCCGGGCGGTGAAGCGGCGTGACGGCAACCGATCCCAACTCGCATCCTCCCAGCGATTTTCCGCAGGAAGGGTCCTTTCAGGGCCTCGAGGCCGGCGATCTGCGTGATCTGCCGGGAACGGAGAACCCAGGCGGAGAGCCGGGTGGAAATCCGGAGCGGGAGACCATGGAGGCGATCGAAGGCGGCACCGCTGTCGCCGGGGAGGAGGGGACGCTTGCCGCCGAGCCGCCGTCGGATCCTCGGCCCGCCTCCTCCGGGGACGCGGCCATCGGGCCGGAAAAGCCAGCCGCGGGGAAGCCGGGGCGCCGCGGAGTCCGGCGGGCGTTCCTTCCGGCCGTCGTTTCCGCCTTGCTGCTGTTGTCGGCGGCGGCGGTCTACTATCGATCGATCCGTCAACCGCCGCCGCAGGCCGAGGCGGAAAGACCGGCAGCAGTCGTCCTTTCGGCGTCCCCGGCGGTGGATCTCCAGGGCAGGTCCTCGGAGCGGGAGATCCCGGACGCGGTTTTCGGCCTCGAATCCCGGCTGCGACAGATCGACGCCTTGCGTTTCCATCTCGAAGCCAAACGCCTCGAGCTCGAGCGGCTCCAGGCCGATTACGCCTACGGGGCACTTGAACTCGAGGAGGAGCTCCTGCCGCTTCTGCGGGAGGAGGGCGGCACGGCCCTGGAGCGCAGGTTGAGGGAGCGTTCAATCGAGCTCCTGCTGTTGGACATCCAGCGGCGCCTGGCCTACCGGGACAGCCTTTCCGGAGCGCTTGCGGCCGTGGAACAAGCGGCGGGGGAACTGCTCTTGGTCAAGCGTCGGGCCCTTCTCGAGCGAAGCCTCGAGGACCTTTTCGCCGGAATCGACCTCCGGGCGCGCTTCCCGGAGATCGACCGCCTTCTCGAGGCGACGGAGCAGCTGCTCGCCCGACCCCCGGCCGACGAGCCCCTGCGCCGCATGCCGCCGCTCGAGCCGATCCGCAAGAGCCTCGGCGAAAAAGCGAAATCCGCGGATCTCCCGCCCGAGCGGAGACGGGATCTGTCGATTGCGGCCGAGATCTGTGCCGGCGACCTCGCGCGCGCAGGCGAGCTCTCCACCCTTACGCTGCGGGCGGCCCGATGCCTGGCGGAGTCCGGAGCCCTGGACCTCTTTCTCCCCGGGGTGCGGCGCATGCCGCCGGAGGCTGCGGCCAAGCTCGCCGAGTGGCCGGGTGACTGGCTCTGCCTGAACGGCCTACGCACTCTTTCGCCGCAAATCGCACAGGCCCTGGCCGGATGGAAGGGCAGGCGGCTTTCGCTGAACGGCCTCGTGGATCTGCGCGAGGACGCCGCGCGGGAGTTGATCTCCTGGCCGGGGGAGGAGCTCGAACTGATGGGGCTGCGAAGCGCCGCCTCCCTCGAGCTCCTGGCCTCCTGGGAAGGGCGCGGGAAAACGCTGCACGTCCCCGCCGCGATCCGCGCCGCGCTCCAACCGGTCGGCCAGCCGATGGGGCTCGGAAACAAAACGGGGACCCCGGCGGGAGGGTAGGGCGCATGGTCCGCAACGGGAGTCGAATGGCCGCGATCCTGGCCCTCGGCTGGTTCTGCGCAGTCGGCCCGGGTCTTCCGGCCCAGGCCGCCGCGGGGGGGCCCGCCGAGGAGATCCTCGTCCGCGCCATGCGGGAAGTCGAAGCGGTGGAAGAACTCGTCCGGATCAGGGAACGGATCGTCCAGGAAAGAAAGGTGGAAACCCAACGCCTCTTGGCCGACTGGGGGATCGAGCCTTTCCGCCGGC
>JBBFLI020000020.1:0-67427 GCA_037481615.2 Desulfobacterales bacterium | reverse complement strand
CGGCCCGGAATCAAGACCGCCCCGGCTCCGCTTCGGGGGCGGGGGGGAAGCGCTTTACAGGAGAAAGGAGCCAAGCTATCTTTTCGGCGAACGGCTACCGGCAACGACCCATCGACCCCCGGATGAGGAACGCACCATGAGGGACGCCTTCCGCCTCGACGGTCTGACCGCCCTCGTCACCGGAGCCAGCCGCGGCATCGGTTTCGCGATCTCCCAAGCCTATGCCGCCGCCGGCGCCGCCCTGGTTCTCCTCGCGCGCGACCGGGCACGGCTCGAGGAAGCGGCCTCCCGGATCGGCTCCGGCCGGGTGTGGGCCGTGCCCGGCGACCTCTCCCGGCCGGAGGAGATCCCGACCCTCTTCCGGAAGGCGCTCGCGGAAGCGGGCGGCATCGACATCCTCGTCAACAACGCCGGCGGCATCCTGCGCGGCCCCGCGCAGGCCCTCGACCCCGCCGAGCTCCACCGGCTGATCGACCTCAACCTCACGGCGGCCTATCGGTTGTCCTGCGAGTTCGCCCGGGAGCGCATCGCCGCCGGAAAACCCGGCGTGATCGTGAACATCTCTTCCATCCTCGCCGAGCTCGCCCGCCCGGGGGTGGCCGCCTACGCCATGACCAAGGCCGGCCTGCGCCAGCTCACCCGTGCCCTCGCCGTGGAGTGGGCCCCGCGGGGGATCCGGGTGAACGCCGTCGCCCCGGGCTTCACGCGGACCGAACTCACGCGCGCCCAGTGGAGCGACCCCGCTCGCGAGGCGGCCGTGAAGGCGCGCACCCCGCTCGCGCGCTGGGCCGAGCCGCAGGACATCGCCCACGCCGCCTGCTTTCTCGCCTCGCCCGCGGCGGCCTTCATCACCGGCCAGACGCTCATCGTCGACGGCGGGTTGACCGCGGCCATGGGCGGGATCCCCTGAACCATGCTGGAATCCATCTACTGGGCGATCACCTGGGCCTGCAACCGCACCTGCCCCCACTGTTACGACGAGCGCTTCCGGCCCTACCCCGCGGGGGAGGGGGAGAGGCTCACCGCGGCCGCCCGGGAAACCGCCCGCCGGGTCGTTCGGCACCTGCCGGAGTCGCTCGAATTCCGCGACCTCGAGGGCGAAGACGACCGCGGGGAGTTCCGCACGCGGACCGGCCGCATCATCCTCTCGGGCGGGGAGGTCCTGCTCGAGCCGACCCGGCGCCTGCTCCTCTACCCCCTGCTCGAACGCCTCCGGGAGCGCTACGGCCGGGGCGTGCGCCTGGTCGTTCAGACGGGCGGGGATCTCTTGACCCCGGCCGTGCTCGAGGAACTCCTCGAGCGCGGGGTCTGGATGATCTCCGTCTCCTCGATCGACGCCTTCCACGGCGGAGAAGACCGCGCCGCGGCCCTCGAAGAGCGGCTCACGGCCGTTTTCGCGGAGGCCGGGGTCCGCCCCTCGCGGCTTTGCTCCGAACACCGCCGCTGGGAGGACGAAGAGGGCCCGCGCTACAGCTTCTTCGGGGCGACCCCCGGGGCGTGGATCGGGAAACTCTGGCCGAGCGGCCGCGCCTGGAAGAACGGCCTCTCCACGGCGGGCTGGGCGGACAACTTCTGCCGCAACTGGTCGGGGGGGATGAATTTTCTCAACGGCGGGTGGAACGGCTCCGAGGTCGCGATCGACCCCGACGGGAACCTCTACCCCTGCTGCCGCAAGACCCGCGTCCCTTACGGGAACGTCGCCGAGGAGCCGCTCCGGGAGATCCTGGGGTCCCTGGTGGGGCTTCCGCCCTTCGAGGCGATCAGCGCCGGGGTCCCCGAGCGGATGGGCCTTTCCTTCGGGATCGACCCGCCCGCCTTCGCGGAACTCTCCCGCACGGTGGACCCGGCGGGTCGGCCCTACCGCAACCGCTGCATCGGCTGCGACCGCATCCACGAGGAGCACATCGCCCCGCTGCTTGCCCGCCTGCGCCGCAGCCGAAAGCGAAGGCGCCGCGGATGAACGGGGGGGAGCGGCAAGACGCCCGCGCACCCGCCGGCCTCGAGCTGCGCGGGGTGACGATCGCCCTGAACGGGACGACGCTCGTGCGCGGACTCTCGCTGGTGGTCGCGCCGGGCGAGGTGGCGACGGTCATGGGGCCGAGCGGGTCCGGCAAATCGAGCCTGCTCGCCTACGTCTGCGGCACGCTCGCCAGCGCCTTCGAGGCCGCAGGCGAAATCCGCGTCGACGGCGTCGAGGTGAGCCGGCTTCCCGTCGAGCGCCGACGGGTCGGCATTCTCTTCCAGGACGACCTTCTCTTCCCGCACCTGACGGTCGGGGAAAATCTCCTCTTTGCGATTCCCCGCCGGGCCGCCGGACGCAAGGCCCGCGGGGAGCTCATGCGCCGGGCGCTCGCCGAGGCCGGTCTTTCCGGGATGGAAGACCGCGACCCGGCGACCCTCTCCGGCGGCCAGCGCGCCCGCGTGGCCTTGATGCGCACCTTGCTCGCCCGCCCCCGCGCCGTCCTGCTCGACGAGCCCTTCTCCAAGCTCGACCGGACGCTCAAATCCGCGATCCGGCGATTCGTCTTCGACCACGTCCGTGCCGAGGGGCTGCCCACGCTGCTCGTCACCCACGACCCCGAGGATGCGCGGGCCGCCGGGGGGCCGGTCCTGCACCTCGGCCCCGCCCTCCGCTCCGCACCGGGAGCCCCGCACGCCCCAGCCGCCCCCCCCGAAGAGTGTGCCCCATGAGATCCCGCATCCGTCCCCTCCTCTTCGCCGCGACGATCCTCGCCGGCCTCCCCGCCGCTCACGCCCGGGAGCTCCCCCCCACCTGGGAGGGGGTCCGCGAGCGGGCGCGCGGGCAGACCGTCTATTGGAACGCCTGGGGGGGCGACGAGCCCACGAACGCCTTCATCGCCTGGGTCGGCCGCCGCGTGAAGGAGACCGCCGGGGTGAACCTGGTCCACGTCAAGCTCACCCTCACCGCGGAAGCCGTCTCGCGCGTGGTCGCCGAAAAGGCGGCCGGCCGGCACGAAGGGGGCTCGATCGACCTCATCTGGATCAACGGCGAGAATTTCCTCGCCATGAAGGAGCAGGGTCTCCTCTTCGGGCCCTTCACGCACCGCCTGCCGCACTTCGCCCTCGTGGACACGACGGGCAAGCCTTCGACGGTCGTCGACTTCACCGTGCCGACCGAGGGCTACGAATCCCCCTGGCGCATGGCCCGGATCGTCTATGTGTACGACGCCGCGCGCCTGCCCCGGCCGCCGCGCTCGATCCCGGCGATCCTCGCCTGGGCCAAGGCCAACCCCGGGCGCATCACCCACCCGCGGATCCGCAACTTTCTCGGTTCGACCTTCCTCAAGCAGGCGCTCTACGAGCTGATCGCCGATCCGGGCCGCCTGACCGCACCCGTCGGCGCGGAGGACTTCGCCCTCCTCTCGGCCCCGCTGTGGCGCTGGTACGAGGAACTCAAGCCCCGCCTGTGGCGGCGGGGCGAGCAGTTCCCCGAATCCGGCCCGGCCATGCGCGCGCTCCTCGCCGACGGCGAGATCGACATCATGATCTCCTTCAACCCCAATGAGGCGACCGCCGGCATCGCGCGCGGGGTCCTCCCGCCGAGCGTGCGCACCTTCGTGCTCGAGCGGGGGACGATCGGCAACACGAGCTTCGTCGCCATCCCTTACAACGCGGCGCACAAGGAAGGCGCCCTGGTCGTGGCCGACTTTCTGCTCACCCCCGAGTCCCAGGCCCGCGCGATGCACCCCGAGGGCATGGGCAACCCCACGGTGCTCGATCTCCGGCGGCTCTCCCCCGAGGACCGTCGGCGTTTCGAGACCCTGCCGCAGGGGGTGGCCACCCTCTCCCCGGAAGCGCTGGGCCGGGCCCTGCCCGAACCCCACCCCTCGTGGATGAACCGGATCGTGGCCGAATGGGAACGCCGCTACTCCCGCTGAAGTCCGGGCGCGAGGCAGGCTCGGGGTTTTTGCGGCTCTTCCCGGCGACCGCGCTCCTTCTCTTTCTCGTCCCGGTCGCGGCCGGCCTGGCGGCGACGGGGCTTGCCGCGTTCGGCTTTCTGCCCGCCCTCGGCGGGACGGCCCTGAGCCTCGCCCCGTTCCGCGAGTTTTTCTCCCTCCCGGGGCTTTCCTCGTCGATCGGGCTCACCCTGAGGACGGGGTTTCTCGCCGCCCTGCTCTCCCTGGGGATCGTCCTGGGGCTCTGCGGCACGCTCTACGAGACCCGGCTCTTTGCCTTGCTCCGCCGCCTGATCGCCCCGCTTCTTTCCCTGCCGCACGCCGCCGCCGCGATCGGCCTCTCCTTTCTCATCGCACCCTCCGGCTGGCTGAGCCGGCTGCTCTCGCCCGGACTGACCGGCTGGCAGCGGCCGCCGGATCTCGCCCTGGTGCACGACCCTTTCGGGCTCTCGCTCATCGTGGGCCTTCTGCTCAAGGAGATCCCCTATCTCCTCTTCATGACGTTTGCGGCGCTCGAGCCGATCCGCGTCCGCGAGCAGATCGCCGCCTGCCGCGCCCTGGGGCACAGCCCCGGCGCAGCCTGGCTGCACATCCTGCTGCCCCAGCTCTACGCGCGGATCCGGCTTCCGGTCTACGCCGTACTGGCTTTTTCGCTCTCCGTCGTCGACGTGGCCGTCATCCTCGCGCCGACGGACCCGCCGCCCCTGAGCGTGCTGCTCTACCGGCTCTTCACCGACCGCGACCTCGGGCTCGTCTTCCCGGCCGCGGCCGGGGCGCTTCTCCAGCTCGCCCTGACGGCGGCCGCGATCGGCCTGTGGCGCATCGCCGAGCACGGCGTCCGATGGGCGCTCCGCCGTCTCGTCCGCGCCGGCGGCGCCCCGCTCCCTCGGAGACCCCGGGCCGGGTTTTTCTTCGGGGCCGCCGCCCTGCTGCCGGCCGCCCTCTCGCTCGGCGGAGCACTGGCGCTTGCGCTCTGGTCCTTTGCGCGCTCCTGGTTTTTTCCCCAGCCGCTGCCCGTGGACTGGACGCTCGCCCACTGGTCGCGACACGCCCCGGAACTCCTGCGGCCCGCGTGGACCACCTTCGCGGCGGGTTTCCTGGCTGCCGGCATCGGGCTACTCCTCGCCCTGGGGTGTCTGCAGAACGAGCGCGTCAACGGCCGCAGCCCCGCGGCCCGCACCCTCTGGCTGCTCTACACCCCGCTTCTCGTGCCGCAGATCGCCTTTCTCTCCGGGCTGCAGATCCTTCTCGTGCGGCTCGGCATCGACGGGACGTGGACGGCGCTCATCGGCAGCCACCTCCTCTTCGCCTTCCCCTACATTTTCCTTTCGCTCGCCGACCCCTGGCGCGCTTTCGACCGGCGCTACCGCACCGTCGCCCTCAGCCTCACCGGCTCGCCGCGACGTTCCTTTCTCCGGGTGGAGCTCCCGCTGCTGCGGCGCGCGGTCCTCTTCTCCTTCGCCGTGGGCTTCGCCGTCTCGGCCAACCAGTACCTCTCGACCCTTTTCGCCGGCGCCGGCCGACTGACCACCCTGACCGTCGAGGCCGTGACCCTCTCGAGCGGCAACGACCCGCGCGTGACCGGAATTTACGCCCTCGCCCAGGCGGCCTTGCCGCTCGGGGTCTTTTTCACCGCCGTCGCTCTCGGGACACGCCGCCGCTTCTGCGAATCGACGCATCACCGGGTGAACAGGGGCTGACCGGCATACAAGAGCCGGTTGACCGGAGCCTTCATATTGTATCCAAAAATACAATTCCAGGAGAGGCGGACAGGACCGGCCCGGGGAGGGCGAAGCCGGCCCCGGGGACATCAGGGGAGGGGCGCGGCCCGATCAGAGAAGTTCTTTCAGCTCGCCGCGGATGGCGTTCAGGTGGTCGCGCATCCACTCCCGGGCGCCGCGGCCGTCCTCCCGCTCGAGGCAAGCCGTCAGCTGCTTCAGGGTGCGCAGGGAGTGTTCACGGTAATCTTCCGAGAGCCGTCCGGTCTTGAGCCGGCCGTGCTGCTCGGCCACGCGGGAGAGAAGGGGGGTCAGGATCTCGACGAAGGCCCGGTTGCCCGAGGCCTCGCAGAGCCGGCGGTGGAACTCGAGATCCGCGGCGAGAAAGGCGGCGTAGTCGTCGCCCGCGCGTTCGATCGCCTGGAGGCAGCGCCGCAGCAGGGCGAGCTGGCCGGCTTCGATGCGCTCGGCGGCGAGTTCGGCCGCCCGGCATTCCAGCGTCTCGCGCAGTTCGAGCAGGTCGAGCAGGCTCTCCGCCTGGAAGGCCGCGCGCACGGCGGCGGCCGGGGGGTCCGACCCCGGAATTTCCCGCGCGACGAAGGTCCCCTTCCCCTGGAAGACCTCGAGAAACCCCATGACCGCAAGCGCATTCAGCGCCTCCCGCACCGAGGAGCGGCCGACCCCGAACTGCCTGGCCAGTTCACGCTGCGGCGGAAGCTGCGTGCCGGGGGCGAGCTCGCCGGACTTGATCCGCGAAAGGAGCTGCTCGACCACCTTGTCGGGCGCGCTGCTGCGCTGAATGGCCTCGAAATGCACGGAATTTCCGGCTCTCCCCCTGGTCCTCGGGAGCCGATTTCGTCGGCCTTCGGGGAAAGGGTAAAGACATCTGGTGTTCAGACCAATTCGCCGTATCCTAAGCAGCTTTTGCACGGCAGGTCAAGATTGGCGATCGCAAAACGATCGAAGCGAAAAAGATCGATCCCTTGCATCCTTGGACTCTCTGCCCCAGAAGGGTGGGAAATGGAAGAATTCCTTGACAACTTGCCGATCATGCGGGTATTGCTCTTCAGGTCTTCAGACCAGTTTGGCAAAAACCATCCCTCATGAGTGCATTCCCTGCAGCGTGATGGTTCAGATGCTGAAAACACTCAAGCCGTTCCGGGAGGGGGGAACCGGGTCCGCCTCGGGCCTTTCCGATTCCGCCCTCTTTCGGGGATCGGCCGGGGATTTCGCCGCCCCCACCGGGGGCGTTGTTTTCAACATCATGCGCTGTGCGACCCACGACGGACCGGGAATCCGCACCACGGTCTTTCTGAAAGGCTGCCCCCTCTCCTGCCGCTGGTGCCACAACCCCGAGCACCGTGCGGATCTCCCGGCGATCCTCTGGGATGCCGGTCGATGCGTCGGCTGCGGCACCTGTGTCGCCGCCTGCCCGACCGGCGCCTGCCGCCGCGATGAAAGCGGGATCCGCCTTGACCCGTCGCGCTGCCGCCGCTGCGGCCGCTGCGCCGCGGCCTGCCCGGCCGAGGCCCTCGAGCGACTCGAGCGGCGGCTGACGATCGAAGAACTGCTCGGGACCCTGGAGCGGGATCGGCCCTTTTTCGAGGAAAGCGGCGGCGGGGTCACCTTTTCCGGGGGCGAACCCTTCGCCCAGCCCGACTTCCTCCTCGCCGCGCTCGAGGCCTGCGGCGAACGGGGGATCCACCGCGCCGTCGACACCTCCGGCTGCGCCGAACCGGTGCTCCTTGCCGCGGCGGCCGGGATGGCGGAACTCTTTCTCTTCGACCTCAAACTGGTCGACCCCGCCAGGCACCGGAGCGCCACCGGCGTCGACAACGCCCGCATCCTGGAAAATCTCGCCTGGCTCGCCGATCGGGGCGTCGGGCTGGTCGTCCGCATTCCCCTCATCCCCGGCGTGAACGACGCCCCGGAAGACCTGGCGGCCGCCGGGTCCTTCATCGCCCGGCTTTCCCGGCGGCCGCCCGTCGATCTCCTTCCCTACCACCGCGCGGCATCCGGCAAGTACCGGCGGCTGGGGCTCCCCACCCCGCTTCCGGGCACCGAGCCCCCCTCCCCCGAAGCCCTCGCCGCCGCCGCCCGGATGCTTTCCACCTTCGGCCTCGAAGTACGGATCGGAGGATAGCCGTCATGACCCCCCGGATCGAACGTCTGCGCGCCCGGAGCCTCGAGGCCCCCGTCACCTTGTCGATCGAGCGGGCGCTCCTGGTCACCGACGCGGCCCGCCGCCACCTCGGCCGGCACGCGACCCCCGTCATGCGCGCGCTGATCTTTCGGGATCTGCTCGCGAGGAAAACGATCTTCCTGGGCGAGGACGAGCTGATCGTCGGCGAGCGCGGCCCCGCGCCCAAGGCCGTCCCCACCTTTCCCGAGTGGACCTGTCACCGCCCGGAGGACCTCCGGGTGCTCGACTCCCGGCCGCGGACCGCCTACCGGGTCGCCCCCGGGGACATCGCCCGCTACGAGAGCGAGGTGATCCCGTTCTGGGAGGGCCGCACCGTCCGCGAGCGCATCTTCGCGGAGGTTTCGCCCGAGTGGCGCGCGGCTTACGAGGCCGGGGTCTTCACCGAGTTCATGGAGCAGCGCGCGCCGGGCCACACGGCGCTCGACGGGCTGATCTACCGCCGCGGCCTGCTCGATCTGCAGGCCGAGATCGCGGCGAGGCTTGCGGCCCTGGACGATCTCACCGACCCCGAAGCCGGGGACCGCGCCGAGCAGCTGCGCGCCATGGACATCGCCTGTGGGGCGGTCATCGCCTTCGCCGAACGCCACGCCGCCCGCGCCGAAGAGGAGGCGGCCCGTCACCCCGATCCCGCGCGGAGGGCGGAGCTGCTCCGCATCGCCGCGATCTGCCGCCGGGTGCCGGCCCAACCCCCGCGGGATTTCTGGGAAGCCCTCCAGGCCTACTGGTTCGTCCACCTCGCCGCGATCACCGAGCTGAACGGCTGGGATGCCATGAGCCCGGGGCATCTCGACCAGCACCTGCAGCCGTTCTACGAGCGGGGGATCCGCGAGGGCACGCTCACGCGCGAGCAGGCGAAGGAGCTGCTCTCCTGCTTCTGGATCAAGGTGAACAACCACCCCGCGCCGCCCAAGGTCGGCGTCACCGCCAGCGAGAGCGGCACGTACAACGACTTCACCCAGATCAACCTGGGCGGCCTGACCGCGGAGGGGGAAAGCGGGGCCTGCGAGCTGACCGAGCTGATCCTCGAGGCGGCCTCCGAACTCCGGCTGCTCCAGCCCCAGCCGAGCCTGCACCTGAGCCGGATCACGCCGGAGCGTTACCTCCTCGCCGCCTGCCGCGTGATCCGCGAGGGGCACGGCTGGCCCTCCGTCTTCAACGCCGATCTCGTCGTCCAGGAACTGCTCGGGGCGGGCAAGACCCTCGAGGACGCCCGCGAAGGGGGAACGAGCGGCTGCATCGAAACGGGGGCCTTCGGCAAGGAGGCCTACATCCTGACCGGATACCTGAACGTGCCGAAGCTCCTCGAGCTCGCCCTGAACGACGGCTGCGACCTCCGGACCGGGAAGCCGATCGGCCCGCGCACGGGACGGGCGGAAACCTTCGATTCCTTCGATCGGCTCTATGGCGCCTTCGAGGCCCAGCTCCGCTGGGCGGTCGAGCTCAAGGTCGGCGCCAGCCATCGCATCGAGCGCATCGTCGCCCGGATGTGCCCCGCGCCGTTTCTCTCCGTTCTGATCCGGGACTGCATCGCCCGCGGGCGCGATTACACCGACGGCGGCCCGCGCTACAACACCTCCTTCATCGCCTGTGTCGGGATCGGGACCACGGTCGACGCCCTCTCCGCGGTCCGCACGCACGTCTACGAAAAAGCGGCCCTCTCCCTCCCCCGCCTGGTCGGGGCGCTCGCCCGGGACTTCGCGGGCGAGGAGCCGCTGCGGCTTGCGCTGCAGAACCGCACCCCCCGCTACGGCAACGACGACGAGCGCGCCGACCGGCTGCTCGAGCGCGTTTACCGCTCGCTGCTGCAAGCGATCGACGGCCGGCCGAACACGCGCGGGGGACGCTGGCACCTGAACCTCCTGTCGACCACCTGCCATGTCTATTTCGGCCGCATGCTCGCCGCCTCGGCCGACGGCCGGCGCGCGGGCGAGCCGGTCTCCGACGGCGCCTCGCCCGCCCAGGGGGCCGACCGCTCGGGGCCGACCGCGGTTTTGCGTTCGCTCGCCCGGATCGACCAGGCGCGCTCGGGCGGAACGCTCCTCAACCTGCGTTTTCTGCCCGATTTCCTGAAAAGCGAGCGCGATCTCGCCAAACTCGCCTCGCTCATCCGCACCTACTTCCGCCTGAACGGGCACCACGTGCAGTTCAACATCGTGGACGACGCCACCCTGCGGCGCGCCCAGCGGCACCCCCGCGAACACCGCGATCTTCTCGTGCGCGTGGCGGGCTACAGCGACTTCTTCGTGGACCTCGAACCCGACATCCAGGAGGAGATCATCCGCCGCACGGCGCACTCCGGCTGAGGCGGGGCCCGGGCCCCGGGGACAGGCTGAGCATGGATCTCCCCCCCAGCATCTTCAACGACGTGATCGGCCCGGTCATGCGCGGGCCGTCGAGCTCGCACTGCGCGGCCGCGGTGCGGATCGGCCGCATGGCGCACGATCTCATGGCCGGGCGGATCGAGCGGCTCCTCCTCGAGTTCGATGCGGCGGGCTCGCTCGCCCACACCCACACGGAGCAAGGCTCGGACACCGGTCTCTTCGCCGGCTTGCTCGGCTGGGATGCAGACGACGAGCGGCTTCCCCAAGCGGGGGAGGAACTCGCCCGCCGCGGCGTCGCCGTTGAGATCCGGGTCGGCCCCTACGGCGACCCCCACCCCAACACCTACCGCCTGACCCTCGAGGGCGGAGGAGAGCGGCGGGCGATGATCGCGTTGTCGACGGGAGGGGGCATGGTCGAGGTGACCTCGATCGACGGCATTTCCCTCTCGCTGCGCGGCGACCGCCACGTGACGCTGCTCGCGGCCGACCGGCGCTTCCCCCCGGCGGATCTCCCCGCCGGTTTCCCTCCGGGAGCGGAAGTCCTCGCGCACGGGGGGGAGCCGACGGTATTGATCGAACTGCGGACCCCTGCGCCCCTCCCCGCCGAGTTTCTCCGGGAACTCGCCCGCCTTCCGGGGGTGCGCTGGGTGCGGCCCATCCGGCCCGTCCTCCCCGTGCTCACCCGGCCGGACATCCGTGTGCCCTTTCTCTCCTGCGCGGAGATGCTCGCCTGGAACCGGGGACGGGACCTCGATCTCACGGCGCTCGCCGCCGCCTACGAAAGCGCACGGGGGGGCATCCCCGAAGAGGAGGTCTTCCGCCGCATGCAACGGGTCGCCGGGATCCTCGCGCGCTCGATCGAGCAGGGTCTTTCCGGCACGGACTTCCCCGATCGCATTCTTCCCGCCCAGGCCCCCGCGTTCCGCGCCGCCCTGTCGCGGGGCGGCCTGATCGACTCCGGCGTCCTCAACCGGATGGTCCTCTACGCCGCCGCCCTCATGGAGGTGAAGAGCGCCTTCGGGACGATCGTCGCCGCGCCCACCGCCGGATCCTGCGGCGCGGTCCCGGCCGCCGTGTTCGGCCTGGTCGACACGTTGGCGCTCGGCGCCCCGGGGGCCGCGTCCGGCCTGCTCGCGGCCGGGATGATCGGCGTCTTCGTCGCCGCTCACGCGACCTTCGCGGCCGAGCTCGGCGGCTGCCTCGCCGAGTGCGGGGCCGCCTCGGCCATGGCCGCCGCGGCACTCGTCGCCTTGAGCCGGGGAAGTGCGCCTCAGGCGGCCGCCGCGGCTTCGATGGCGCTCCAGAACGTGCTCGGCCTCGTCTGCGACCCGGTCGCCAACCGCGTGGAAGTCCCCTGCCTGGGGCGCAACGTGCTCGCCGTCGCCAACGCCCTCTCCTGCGCCAACCTCGCGCTCGCCGGGTTCGACCCCGTGATCCCCCTCGACGAGACGATCGCCGCCATGGCCGACGTGGGCCGGAGACTCCCCCCGGAGCTGCGCTGCACGGGAGGCGGTGGGCTTTCGCTGACGCCGACCGCCCGGGCCATCGCGCGCCGCCTGGCCGCGCGGCGAAAGGATTGACTTTTCCTCCCGGCCGCGGTCCACTGCCTTCTGCATGCTGTGCAGCCCCGGCTCCGAAACACGAGGAGGGTTCCATCATGGTCTCCCGCCTGCGCATCCTGAGCGATAGACCGCTCAACGCCGAGACCCCCCCGGAACACTTGCTTTCCTGGATCACCGCCCATCGCGTCTTCTTCGCACGCAACCAGGGAGCCATCCCCCGCCGCAAGGCCGACCTGCGCCGCTGGCGACTTTCGGTGGAGGGCGAGGTCGAACGCCCGCTCCGGCTGGCGATGGAGGAGCTTCTGCGCCTGCCGCGGGCAATCGCGGCCGGGACCCTCGAGTGTTCCGGAAACGGCCGGGCGCTGCTCGCCGAGCGCGCTTCCGGCAACCCCTGGACGGTGGGCGGGGTGGGAAACGCCGTCTGGGGGGGGATCTGGCTGCGCGAGGTGCTCGCGGCCGCCGGCCTCAAGCCCACGGCCGCGCACGTCGCCTTCCAGGGGCTGGACCGCCCGCTCGGCGCCGCCGGGGTGCCCTTCATCCGCAGCATCCCCCTCGAGAAGGCCCTTTCCTCGACGCTCCTCGCCTGGGAAATGAACGGCGAGCCCCTCCCGCTCGAGCACGGCTTCCCGCTGCGCGCGCTCGCCCTCGGCTGGACCGGGGCGAACAGCGTCAAGTGGCTGAAACGCATCGTCGTCCTCGAGCGGCCCTGGGCCGGGTTCTTCATGGACCGCGTCTACCGTGTGTTCCGGAAGGGCGAGGACCCTGCATCCGGCGAGCCGGTGACGGCGATGCCCCTCAAGGCGGTCATCCTCCGGCCTCGCCCCGGCGATGCCCTCCCCGCCGGCGTCCCCTTCCCGGTCCTGGGCGCCGCCTGGGCGGGGGAAGCGGAAGTCGAAGCCGTCGAGGTCTCCTGCGACGGGGGGCAAAGCTGGCTTCCCGCCGAGCTCCTCGGACCGCGCGCCCGTTTCGCCTGGCGCCACTGGCAGCTCCCGTGGGTCCCCCGGGAAAGGGGGCCCACCCGGATCCTTGCGCGTGCGCGGGACAACACCGGCCGGCGACAGCCGGACCGCGCCTCCTGGAACGTTCTCGGCTACGGGAACAACGGGGTCGAGGAGCATGGGGTGACGGTCACCGTCGGCTGAGCGCCTTTGCTTTCCCGCAAGCCTGTGCTATTTTGAGGCTTGGGTGCCCGGGTGTTCCGGGCACGTTGCGTTTCGACCGGTCCGCGGCCTTCATGCCCGGGGAGGGCACGATGGAACTCGTTTCGTTTCTCGTCGATTTCGTCCTGCACATCGACCGCCACCTGCAGGATCTCTGCGCGGTCTACGGGCTGTGGGTCTACGCGATCCTCTTCGTCATCATCTTCTGCGAGACCGGCCTCGTCGTCACCCCCTTTCTGCCGGGGGATTCGCTGCTCTTCGCGGTGGGCTCGATGGCCGCGATCGGCGCCCTCGACCTGGGGGCGGCGATCGCCGTCCTGCTCACGGCCGCTGTCCTGGGGGACAGCGTGAACTACTCGATCGGCCATTACGTCGGCCCCCGGGTCTTCCACGAGGACCACGGCCGGTTCCTGAACAAGGAATACCTCCACCGCACGCACGCCTTCTACCGTCGGCACGGCGGCAAGACGATCGTGATCGCCCGTTTTCTGCCCATCATCCGCACCTTCGCCCCCTTCGTGGCCGGGATCGGCAGCATGGCCTACCCGCGCTTCCTCTTCTTCAACGTCTTCGGCGCGGCCCTCTGGGTCCTGATCTTCGTCCCCGCAGGGTACTGGTTCGGGACCCTGCCCCTGATCCAGGAGCACTTCAGCCTGGTGATCGTGGCCCTGGTGCTCATCCCCGGCATCCCCGCCGCCGTCGAGTTCGTGCGCATGCAGTGGGGCCGCCGCCGGTTGCAGTCGCCGAAACTCGCCGACTGAGCGCTGCGCGCAGCCGCGGGGCCGGCCTTGACAGCCTTTCCCGCGGGGGATAGTCTCCGCGCCCGTCGGAGGACCTTTCCGGCAGGACAGCATGAGAATCGTGATCGTCGGGGCGGGGGAGGTCGGCTTTCACATCGCCCGCCAGCTCTCCCTTGAGGAAAAGGACGTCGTCCTCGTCGACGACAGCCCGGAGGCCATCCGGCGGGTCGAGGACCATCTCGACGTCCAGACGGTTCTCGGCTCGGGGAGCAATCCCAACGTCCTCCGGGAGGCCGGAATCCGCGGCGCCGACATCCTGCTCGCCGTGACCGACCGCGACGAGACGAACCTCGTCGCCTGCCTGGCGGCCGATCTCCTCGCCCCCCACACGACCAAGATCGCCCGCATCCGCGACGAGTCCTACGACGAGTTGGCCGCTCCCCTGCGGGAAAAACCGCCCCACATCCAGACGATCATCAACCCGGAAACGGAGGTGGTGCACACCATCCTCGAATTGATGAGCGTCCCCGGAGCCGTGGACGTGGGCAGCTTCGAGGGCGGGAGGATCAAGCTCGTCGGCATCGCCATCGACGCCCGCTCCCCGCTCGCCGGGATGCGGCTGTCGGAATTGCCGGGGTTGTCCGGGCCGGTGCGGCCGCTGATCGCCGCCCTGGTGCGCGAAAACCGCCTGATCGTCCCCCGCGGCAAGGACCGGCTCCGCCCCGGCGACCTCGCCTACTTCATCAGCGAGGAGGAGCGCCTCTTCGACAACCTCGCCTTCTTCGGCAAGCGGGAATCCCCCATCCGGCGCGTGCTGATCGTGGGGGGCGGCCGCATCGGCCTGCGCCTCGCCGCCCGGCTCGAAGACAAGGGGATCGCCGCCAAGGTGATCGAAAAGAACGCCGACCGCTGCGCGCTCCTCGCCGAAAAGCTCGGCCGCACCGTCGTCCTGTGCGGTGACGGCTCCGACCAGGACCTGCTCCAGGAAGAAAACGTCCGCGACATGGATCTGGTCGTCACCGTGACCCAGGACGAGGAGACGAACATCCTGACCGCGCTCCTCGCCACACGCCTGGGGGTCGGCAAGGCGATCTGCAAGATCGACAAGTTCAGCTACTTCCCGCTGATGAAGGCGATCGGGATCGAGCAGGTCGTGAGCCCGCGGCTTTCGGCCATCAACTCCATCCTGCAGCACATCCGCAAGGGGAAAGTTTTGTCGGCCATGGCGATCCAAGGCGAGCAGGCCGAGGTGCTCGAGGCGGTCGCGCTCGAGACCTCGGACATCGTCGGCCGGCCGCTGCGATCGGTCGAGTTCCCCAAAGGGGCCATGGTCGCGGCCGTCATCCGCGACGGCCGCATCATCCTTCCCACGGGGGAAAGCGTGGTCGAGCCGGGAGACCGGGTGATTCTCTTCGCTCTGCGCGACGCCGTCCCCGGTATCGAACGGCTGCTCGCGGTGAAGCTGGAGTATTTCTGATGCGCTGGGGGTATGTGCTCCATGTGACGGGCCTGCTCGTGCTCGTCATCGGCGCCGCCCTCTTGCTGCCGCTCGGGCTCGCCCTCCTGGGGGGGGAAGCCGCGGCAGGGCCCTTTGCGCTCTCGGCCGGGCTCAGCATCGGCTGCGGCCTCGTCATGCACCTCACTCTCCGCCGCGAGCAGGCCGAGGTGCTCACGTCCCGCGAGGGGATGGCGATCGTCTCCTGCGGCTGGATCGCGGCGGCGGTGTTCGGCGCCCTCCCCTTCCGCTTCGCACTGGGCCTCTCCTGGACCGACGCCCTCTTCGAGTCCGTCTCGGGCTTCACCACGACCGGCTCCACGATCATCGCCGACATCGAAGTCCTGCCGCGCAGCCTGATCGTCTGGCGCAGTTTCATCCAGTGGCTGGGCGGCATGGGGATCATCGTGCTCTCGATCGCCATCCTGCCCTTCCTCAAGGTGGGGGGCATGCAGCTCTACAAGGCCGAAGCCCCGACCCCCGTGCCGGACCGGCTGCGGCCCCACATGCGCGACACGGCCAAGGTCCTCTGGAAGGTCTACGTCCTCTTCACCGCGGCCGAGGCGGCCTTGCTCGCCGCGGGCGGCATGGGGCTCTTCGACGCCGTCAACCATGCGCTCACCACCCTGCCGACGGGCGGCTTCTCCCCCTGGAACGCCTCGATCGAGCATTTCGGCAGCCTCTATGTCGATCTCGTGATCCTCGGCTTCATGGTTCTCGCCGGCATCAACTTCTCCCTGCACTACCGGCTGCTGCGGGGAGAAGGGCTCGCCTTCTGGCGCGACGCCGAGTGCCGCTTCTACCTGGGGCTCGTCGCCGCCCTGGTTGCCGGGGTCGCCGTGTCGATCCACGGGACGGTCTACGCCGGCTGGGGGGAGGCGCTGCGCTACGGCGCCTTCCAGGTCGCCTCGATCCTCACGACCACGGGTTACGCGACCGCCGACTACGACCGCTGGCCCGACACCGCACGTCTGCTGCTCTTCGGCTGCATGTTCATCGGCGCCTGCGCCGGCTCGACGGGCGGCGGCATGAAATGCCTGCGCGTGATCGTCGCCCTCAAGCACTGCTACCGCGAGCTCTACCTTCTCATCCACCCCCACGCGGTGAGCCGCCTCAAACTCGGCGGCCGCGTGGTGACCGAGGAGATCGCCCACAGCATCCTCGCCTTCGTCGCCCTCTATGTGCTCCTCTTCGCCGCGGGCGCTCTCCTGCTCTCGCTCTCCGGCCTCGATCTCGTGAGCGCCGCCGGCGCCGCAGCGACCGCGCTGGGGAACACCGGGCCCGGTTTCGGCGCGGTCGGCCCCAGCCAGACCTTCGCCCCGCTCTCCGACCCGGCCAAAGGGGTGCTGATCGTCCTCATGCTCCTCGGGCGCCTGGAGATCTATACCCTGCTCATCCTGGTCGTGCCCGAGTTCTACCGCAAATAGTCCGGCCGCCCCCTCTTTGCAGACCTCCCGCCGGGCGGCACCGCCCCGTCGGCGCCGGGAACTTTAAAGGAAAAGCCCCCCTCGGCCGATAAACCCGGTAACCCTCCGCCCGCCGCCGCGTCATGCCGGGCAGGGTACCGTCATCGGCCATCGGAGAGGAGAGCAAAAGCCATGCGTCGGGTCAGCCTGGGGAAAAAACTCATCATCGGGGGGCTCCTCCTGCTCGCCCTGCCCCTGATCGGGGTGGGCGCCTTCAGCGTCTTCTGGTCTTCGAACGCCATGGAACGTCTCGCCCGCGAGGGGCTCGCGGACATCCGCGCCGTCGTGACCGAGCAGGTCACCCAGATCGTGCGCGAGCAGACGGATCTGCTCAAAAACGCCGCGCTGCGGGATGCGACCCTGGTCGACATGCTCAGGTCGATCGCCGAGAGCGGCATCTACGATCTCGCCGACTTCAAACTGAACACGAACTCGACCGTGTTCCACGACCCCACGGCTTACGCCTTTTTCTGGGTGACCGACGACCAAGGCACGGTGGTCGGCGACACGGTGAAGGGCGAATTCAAGGGCAAAAGCGTCGCCCAGGAGGAGGTCTACCGCCGCGCCCGGGGGAGCCGGGAGCCGGTGATTGGGGAGGTCCGGCAGGCGGCCGACGGCGGCGGCGTGCTCACGATCGCCTCCGCCCTCACCTACCAGGACCGCACGATGGGGGTCGCCGGTCTCGGCTGGCGGCTCGCCGCATTGAACGAGAAAGCGGCCCGGGTTCGGGTCGGGGAGAAGGGCTACGTGTGCCTCGTGGACGGCAAGGGCCGTTTCCTCGCCCACCCGGATGCGGCGCGGGTGATGAAACAGGGCCTCCACGACATCCCCGGACTGGCCCCGCTCGCCGAAGCCCTCGGCGCCGCGGGCGAAGGCATGCTCACCGTTTCCCTCGAGGAGGGAGAGCATCTCGTCAGCTTCGGGCCCGTCGCCTCGGCCGGCTGGTCGCTGGCGGTGCTCCGGCCGATGTCCGAAATCCTCGCCCCGGCGCGGCAATTGCGGAACATCCTCGGCGGCGTCGTGCTCGCGGTCGCCGCGGCGGTGGCCGGCCTGATCGCCTGGATGGTCCGGCGGGAGATCCAGAAACCCATCCAGGGCATCGTCCAGCGCCTCAGCCAGGGGGCGGCCGAGGTGAGCGCGGCCGCCGTTCAGGTGTCGACGGCGAGCCAGAGCCTCGCCCAGCAATCCGCATCCCAGGCGGCCTCGCTCGAGGAGACCACCTCCTCGCTCGAGGAGATGTCCTCCATGACCCGGCAGAACGCCGATCACGCGCGCGAGGCCGACCGGCTCATGCAGGAGGCGAACCGGGCCGTCGAAACCTCCGGCGCCTCGATGACGCGTCTCAACCGCGCCATGGCCGAGATCACCCGTTCGAGCGAGGAAACCTCGCGCATCATCAAGACGATCGACGAAATCGCCTTCCAGACCAACCTCCTCGCCCTGAACGCGGCGGTGGAGGCGGCCCGGGCGGGCCAGGCGGGGGCGGGCTTCGCCGTGGTCGCCGACGAGGTGCGGGCGCTTGCGTTGCGGGCGGCCGAGGCGGCGCGGAACACGGCGGGCCTGATCGAAAGCACCGTGGCCACGATCCGCGAAGGGGCGACCGAGGTGAAGCAGGCGAGCGGCGAGTTCGCCGACGTCGCCGAACGCACACGCAAGGTGGGGGAGCTCTTGCGCGAAATCGCCGCCGCCTCCGACGAGCAGGCGCAGGGGATCGAGCAGATCAACCGCGCGGTCGCCGACATGGACCGCAGCGTCCAGCAGAACGCCGCCGGCGCCGAGGAATCTGCCGGTGCGGCGAGCGAGATGAGCCACCAGGCCGAGGCCGTGAGCGGCATCGTCCGGGAACTCACGGCCCTGGTGGGCGGCTCCTCGGGGCCGACCGCTCGCGGCAAGGACCCGGCGCACGGCCGGCGGAAGGTCGCCGCGGAGGGGGTCAGCGAAAGCGCCGCAGGCTGAAGGAGCACGGGTCGCTGTGCGGTTGCGGCCCCGGTCGGCTGCTCGGCGGCGCGCCGGCCCCGGGGGCGGGGCCGATCGGCGGCAGGGCGTCGGGGCTCATGGGCCGCAGGCCGGCCCGGGACCCCGCGGGCCCCGCGGGGAAAGCTCCGGCTGCAGCCCTTCCCCGGCCGGATCGGCACCCGGAAACCCGGCCGCCGCACGGGAAGCGCCGTCCGGGCCCTCGCGGCGGGGACCACCGGATCGGCCCCGAAATCGCCCCGGCGCGAGCAAACGGTCGATCGGCGCGCAGGCGCGGAAGGCGGCGGGGTTTTCCAAAACGGGCGGCATCCCGCGCCGCTTTTCACCGGTCCGGGTCACTTCGCGGGCGTAGAGCTCCTCCTCGCGGGCGAGGGGACCCGAAAGCTGCGCCGCCCGGGCGACACAGCGGAAAGGGATCGCTTCCGAAAACGAGACCGCCCCCCCCCCCTCCGACGACGAGGACCTGCCCGCCCTTCGCCGTCGACCGCGCCGGCCGCCGCGGTTGACTTCGGATGCCGTTTCTGCAAGAACTCGCGCGGCTCTCCCTTGGAACCCGTGGGGGTGCGCCTGCCTCCGGAGGGCGCCTCATGCTCGATTCCGACACCCTGGTGACCGGCCTGTTCATCTTTTTCGCCCGCATCGGCGACGTCTCCCTCGGCACGGTGCGCACGATCATTACCGTCCAGGGCCGCAGCGCCGCCGCCTTCTTTCTGGCGATCTTCGAAATCCTGATCTGGATCTGGGTGGTGAGCACGGTCGTCCAGCAGGTGCGCACGCAGCCGCTGCTCGCCCTTTTCTACGCCTTCGGTTTCGCCACGGGGAACCTCCTGGGAATCGCCCTCGAACGCCGGATCGCGCTCGGCCATATCGTGCTTCGGGTCTTCACGCGACGCGCCGGCGCGGAAATCGCCCGTCGGCTGCGCGCCGAAGGTCAGCCGGTCACCCTGTTCCACGGCGAGGGCCTCCAGGGCCCGATCGACGAGCTCTACATCGCCTGCCGCCGGCGCGATCTGCCGCGCTGGCTCGAGACGGTCTCGCGGGAAGACCCCGAGGCGTTCTGGGTCACGGACATGCCGCGCGACATCTGCCGCTTCCCGCGGGCGAATGGGACGGAACGCGGGGGCTGGCGCTCGGTGTTCAAGCGGAAGTAGACGGGTCGGGCCCGGGGGGCGGCCCCCCGCGCCGCGGCAGGCCGGCACGCATCGCGGCGATCAGCCGCTGCTTTCGCTGCCACATCTTCTCCGAAAGCGAGACGTGGTAGATGTGCGGGTTCATGAGCCGCTTGACCCCCGGGTCGAGCCGCTCCACGTCCGCCCGGCGCCGGGAGCGCATCTCCTCGAGCGAAGGACGAGGCGACAGGCGCCGCCCCTCCTGGAGCACCCCCTCGAGCAACGGCTCCACGGCCTGGATCTCGCCGCGGCGCAGCCGGCGCTGGAGGCTCGCCTCGGTCGGGTGCCGGAGCACGATCTCCTCCTGGGCGGAGGGGTCCTCCTCGCGGGTGGTCACGAGATCGGCCGTCGCCTTGCCCCGCCGGTCGTAGAGACGCCAGACGCGCTTGTCCCCCGGGATGGGGATCTTCGAGGGGGACTCGGAGAGTTTCATCGCCGGAACCCACTTGCCCTCCCGCCGCAGCGCGACCAGCTTGTAGACGCCGCTCAGCGCGGCGTTTCCCGCGGAGGTCGTCAGCCGCGTGCCCACGCCGTAGGCGAGGCGGCCGATGATGCGGTCGGCGTCCACCCCGTTGCGGCCCGCCTCCTCGGCGATCTGGGTCAGGATCTGCCAGATGCTCAGCTCGTCGAGCTCGTTCGAAAGAAAGATCGTCGTGTCCGGGAAGCCGGCCGCGTCGAGCATCCGGGCCGCCTGCAGGCTCAGGTGGGCGAGGTCCCCCGAGTCGAGGCGGATCCCCACCGGCCGGTGGCCGCGGCGCCGGAGTTCCTCGAAGACCCGGATCGCGTTGGGGATCCCCGACCCGAGGGTGTCGATCGTGTCGACGAGCAGCACGCAATCGTCGGGGTAGGTCTCGGCGAAGGCGCGGAAGGCGTCGAGTTCGCTCATCCCCAAGGCGAGGAAGGCCTGCACCATGCTGTGGGCGTGCGTGCCCTTGGGGGGAAGGCCCAGGACGTGGGAGATCCCCACGTTCGAGGTGTAGTCGGCCCCCCCGATCAGGGCCGCCCGCGCCCCGGCGATCACGCCCTTGCCGTGGCCGCGGCGGGCCCCGAACTCGACCACGAGCTGGCCGCGGCCGCTTTCGCGGATGCGGGCCGCCTTGGTCGCAATCAGGGTCTGGTAGTTCAGCTGGTTGAGCAGCGCCGTCTCCAGCACCTGCGCCGCCGCGAGCGGGCCGGTCGCCACGACGAGGGGGACGTTGGGGTGGACGACGCGCCCTTCGGCGACGGCGCGCAGCGACAGGGCATCGAAGGAGCCGTTGCGCTCGAGCCAGGCGAGGAAATCGTCGGCGAAGAGCGGGGTTCCCGCCCGGCCGGTCTGGGAGCGGAGGCAGGCGAGTTCGGCCGGCCCGAAGCGGGCCTCCGCCATCCAGTCGAGCAGCCAGTCCAGCCCGGCGAAGACGCAGAAGCCCGCCTTGTGGGCCCCGTAGTCCGGGTAGTCGCGGAAGAAGTAGTCGAACTGGGCGGGAGTCTCGTGCAGGCCCTGGCGGAAGTACATCTGGGCCATGGTGAGCTGGTACTCGTCGGTGAAAAGGATCCCTTCGGCCAGCTGCTGCTGTTCACGGTTCATGGCCGGCGGCCTCCCCGCAGGACCTTGTCCCCCGTGTTCAATCGGAGATGAGCTTGTTGCGGTTCTGGATGAACCCGTTCCGGATGGCGATGTAGGGGTCGAGCGCGGCGCGTTTGATCGCGGCGTAGTCCCCGATGCGGAAGCTCGTGTCGTTGACGGTCTCGGCGGCGCGGAGGCCCAGGGAGGTGGTCAGGCTCCCCACCATCGAGAGGGGGTCGAGCATCATGTCCGGGATCTTGCCCAGCGTGTCGCGCAGGGTCGTGGGGCCGAAGAAGGGAAGCGTCAGGAAGGAGCTCTCCTCCCACCCCCAGACGGCGAAGGTCTGCCCCATGTCCTCGGGGCTCCGCTGCAGGCCGGGGAAGGCCGCGGTGGCGGCTTCGGCCATTCCCAGAAAGCCGACGGTGGTGTTCAGGAAGAAGGCCGCGAACTCGTCGGCCGCCTTGTCCCATTTCGCCTGGAGCAGGCTGTTCACGAACCGCACCGGGAAACGGAGGTTGCGGAGCACATTGCGGAACATGGTGCGCAGCTCCCAGGGGACGACGGCTTTTTCCACCCGGGCGGCCGGCTCCAGAACGTAGAGCACGAGAAAATCGTTCAGCACGAACATGTCGCGGTTGAAGGGGTGCTCGAGGGGATCGGAGACGGTGATACGCCCGTTGTCCTCCTCTTCGTCCTCCTCCGCCGGCGCGGCCTCGGCGGCGTAAAGCGACAGGGGCGGGCCGCAGATCGCAAACATCAGCCCGAGGGCGGCGGCCGGCAGCAGCCACCGCCCGAAACCCCGCCGCCGGCTGCAGCCGTTTCCCTTTCCCCGGGTCCCCGTCCCCGGGTCGCACGGATGTTCCTGGCGGGGGTTCCTCTTCATTTGGTCCTCTCGATGCGAATCGCGATCGGCTCCGTGAGCCAGAGCGCAAGCGGCTGCCCCGGGCGTAAGGTCTGCAGCTTCCGGTGGATCCCGGAAAAGACGGGGACGACGCGCAGCGCCCCATCCGCCCCGCGGACGGTCAGCAGTCGTCCTTTGGGGTCGACCGTTTCCAGGACGGCGTCCAGCCGGAAGGTCTCGGCGATGAAGGCCCCTCCCCCCCCTTTGGGGGCGACCGAGAGCAGTCGCCCGACGGGGGGCGCGTTCGCGCGCGAGGGCTCCGTCAGGATGGCCACGGCGACGGACTCGAGGAATCCGACCGCCACCGTCTCCCCTTTGCGGACCTGCTCGAACCGTTTGACCCCCGGGGCGACCTTGAGCCGCAGAGGCCGGTTGCGGGCCCCCTGGAGGGTGAGCCAGCGGCGGGCCGTGTCGATGGCCTCGACCCGGCCCTTCACCTCGAGCACCTCGGCCACCACGACTCCCGGCCGGACGGCTTCGCGCTCGACGCCCTCCCCGCCCCCGGCCCGCAGCGGCTGGGGAACGAAAAACGCGAACAGGATCAGCAGAGCGGCGATTCCGGACGGCGCCACGCCTCGAACCTTCGGCTTCCCGGGGCTTGAAAACGGCCGGCCCGGCGAGCTGGGGCATTGCGTAAAAAGAAGCAAGGGCCTTCGATCGCTCTCGGGCCCTTGCAGAAAGTGGCGGGGACGACGAGGCTCGAACTCGCGACCTCCGACGTGACAGGCCGGCGCTCTAACCAAACTGAGCTACGCCCCCGCAACGACCTGTGATGCAGCTTCTCCCCTCCCGCCTGACCCCCCTCGAACCGGCGGGGTAGGCGGAACAGGGATCGAACCTGTGACCTTCGGCTTGTAAGGCCGACGCTCTCCCGGCTGAGCTATCCGCCCGAACCCCTTGTAGTAAAGTGAAAAGCTACCCGAATCGACAGGTCCTGTCAAGACAGAAGGTGCCCTTCGCCCCCGGCTCCCGCTGCCTTCAGTTGATCGACCGCCCCGGGGCCTTGCCCTCCGGGGGGGCGGCGACGGCCAGCGGCACGTCGGCCTTCTTGAAGAGCGCCTCCCCCGGGGAGGTGATCAGCGCATGGCTCAAGACCTCGTCCATGTGGTCGACGAGGCGGATTTCGATCTGGGAGAGGATGCTCTGGGGGACATCCTTCAAATCTTTTTCGTTTTCGCGCGGGATGATGACCGTCTTGACGCCGCTGCGGTGGGCGGCGATCAGTTTTTCCTTGAGCCCCCCGATGGGCAGCACCCGGCCCCGCAGCGTGATCTCGCCGGTCATCGCCAGGTCGCGCCGCACCGGCCGGCGGGTGAGGGCGGAGACGAGCGAGGTGCACATCGAGATGCCGGCCGAGGGCCCGTCCTTGGGGATCGCCCCCTCGGGGATGTGAATGTGGATGTCGAACTTGCGGTGGAACTTCTCGTCGATCATCAGGTGCTCGGCCCGCGAGCGCACGTAGCTCAACGCCGCCCGCGCCGACTCCTGCATCACGTCGCCGAGCTTGCCGGTCACGATCAGCTGCCCTCGGCCCGGCATGAGCAGGGTTTCGATGAAGAGCAGCTCGCCGCCGACCTGAGTCCAGGCGAGCCCGGTGACCATGCCGACCTGGTCCTGGGACTCGACCTCCTCGAGCCGGTGGCGGAACGGCCCGAGGTAGCGCGGGATCGACTTCTGCGTGACGACGAACTCGCGCTTCGCGGGGTCTTTCACGGCCGCCCGGGCGAGCTTGCGGCAGACCGAGGCGATCTCGCGCTCGAGATTGCGCACCCCCGCCTCGCGCGTGTACCGCCGGATGATCGTGAGGATCGCGCTCCGCGAGAAGGTCACCTTCCTCTCCTCGAGCCCGTTGGTCTTCACCTGCTTGGGCACCAGGAACTGCCGGGCGATGTGGAATTTTTCGACCTCCGTGTAGCCCGGCAGCCGGATGATCTCCATGCGGTCCTGGAGCGGCAGCGGGATGTCGGGCAGCGTGTTCGCCGTGGTGATGAACAGGATGTCCGAGAGGTCGTAGTCGAGGTCCAGGTAGTGGTCGTTGAAGGCCGAGTTCTGCTCCGGGTCGAGGACCTCGAGCAGCGCGGCCGAGGGGTCGCCCCGGAAATCCATGCTCATCTTGTCGACCTCGTCCAGGCAGAAGACGGGGTTGCTCACGCCCACCTTCTTGAGCGACTGGATGATCTTGCCGGGGAGGGCCCCGATGTAGGTGCGGCGGTGGCCGCGGATCTCGGCCTCGTCGCGCACGCCGCCGAGGGACAGGCGCACGTACTTCCTGCCCGTCGCCCGCGCGATCGACTTGGCGAGCGAGGTCTTGCCCACCCCCGGCGGGCCGACGAAACAGAGGATGGGCCCGCGGATCTTCTTCACGAGCGCCTGCACGGCGAGATACTCGAGGATGCGCTCCTTGGGCTTTTCGAGGCCGTAGTGATCCTCCTCGAGGATCTTCTCCGCACGGGCGAGATCGGTCTCGAGCGCGGTCTTCTCCTCCCAGGGCAGGCTCAGGATCCAGTCGATGTAGTTGCGGACCACGGTCGCCTCGGCCGACATCGGGGTCATCATCTTGAGCTTCTTCAGCTCGTGCTCCACGCGCTCGACCGCCTCGGCGGGCATCTTCTTCTTCTTCAGCGTCTCCTCGATTTCCCGGATCTCGTCGCTGAAGTCGTCCTCGGCGCCCATCTCCTTCTTGATCGCCCGCATCTGCTCGTTCAGGTAGTACTGCCGCTGGGTCTTCTCCATCTGCTCCTTGATGCGGTTCTTGATGCGCTGATCCATCCGGAAGACCTCGATCTCCATCTTGATCAGGCTGAGCAGAAGGGCCATGCGCTCGGAGAGGTTCACGGTGTCGAGCAGGCGCTGCTTGTCCTCGAGCTTGAAGGAGAAGTGCGAGGCGGTCGTGTCCGCGAGCTGGGAGGGGTCCTGGATGGCCGCGAGGCTCTCGATCAGCTCCTTGGAGATGTTGCGGTTCAGCCCCGCGTACTCCTCGAAGGCCTCGAGGATCGAGCGCATCAGCGCCGTCGCCTCCGCGGCCGGGATCTCGGGCTCGTGCAGCCGCTCGAGCTCGACGCGGAAAAACTTCTCCTCCGGCAGGAAGCGCCGCACCCGGGCGCGCGCCTTGCCCTCGACGAGGGCCTTCACGGTGCCGTCCGGCAGCCGCAAGAGCTGCAGGACCTTGCCGATCGTCCCCACCTCGCTGATGTCCTGTTCGGAAGGGTTGTCGATGCCGGCCTTCTTCTGGGTGGCGAGAAAGACGGTCTTGTCGCGGCTCATCGCCTCGGCCAGCGCCTGGACCGATTTGGCGCGGCCGACGAAGAGCGGGGCCACCATATAGGGGAAGACGACGATGTCCCGCAACGGAAGCAGCGGCAGGACGAGCACGGGCGAATCGCTGTCGCCCTCCTTCGACCAACGGGGAACGTTCACCATGGGGTCACTCCCGGAAACGCTCCCGCCCGCGGCAGGGGAGGCCCGCGGGCGGGAATCGGGGGAAAACCAGGCTCAGGCCTGTTTCTTCGTCTGCTCGAAGAGCAAAATCGGATCCTCGCCTTTGAGCACCACGTCCTCGCTGATGACGCACTCCTTCACGTTCTCCAGCGAGGGCAGCTCGTACATGATGTCGAGCATGCAGGACTCCAGAATCGCCCGCAGCCCGCGGGCGCCCGACTTGCGCTTGATCGCCTCGCGCGCGATCGCCGAAAGCGCGCTGTCGGTGAACCGCAGGTTCACCCCTTCCATCTCGAAGAGCTTCTGGTACTGGCGGACCAGGGCGTTCTTCGGCTCGCGGAGGATGCGGATCAGGCTTTCCTCGTTCAGCTCGTGCAGGGTCGCGATCACCGGCAGGCGGCCGAGAAACTCGGGGATCATGCCGTATTTGATCAGGTCCTCCGGCTGGACCATCTTCAGGGTCTCGCTCACCGAGCGGTCTTTTTCCTGGAGGATCTTCGCGCCGAAACCCATCACCTTGGGGCCGAGGCGTCGCTGGATGATCTTTTCGAGCCCCGTGAAGGTCCCCCCGCAGATGAACAGGATGTTCGTCGTGTCCACCTTGATGAAATCCTGCTGGGGGTGCTTGCGGCCGCCCTTGGGCGGGACACTGGCGAGCGTGCCCTCGAGGATCTTGAGCAACGCCTGCTGCACGCCCTCGCCGGAGACGTCGCGGGTGATCGAGGGGTTGTCGGCCTTGCTCGCGATCTTGTCGATCTCGTCGATGTAGACGATCCCGCGCTTGGCGCGTTCGACGTCGTAGTCGGCGTTCTGCAGGAGCGACAGGATGATGTTCTCGACGTCCTCGCCCACGTACCCCGCCTCGGTGAGGCTGGTCGCGTCGGCGATCGTGAAGGGGACGTTCAGGAAGCGCGCGAGCGTCTGGGCGAGCAACGTCTTGCCGCAGCCGGTCGGACCGATGAGCAGGATGTTGCTCTTCTGGACCTCGACGTCGCCGGCGTTGAAGGCGCTCTCGAGGCGCTTGTAGTGGTTGTAGACGGCGACCGAGAGGATCTTCTTCGCCTGCTCCTGCTCGATCACGTAGCCGTCGAGGCGCTCCTTGATCTCCTTGGGGGTGAGGATGTGCGCCGAGTCCTTCTGGTCCTTCTCGGTCTCCTCCTCGATGATCTCGCTGCAGAGCTGGATGCACTCGTCGCAGATGTAGACCGCCGGGCCCGCGATCAGCTTGCGGACCTCGGACTGGTTCTTGCCGCAGAACGAGCAGAAGAGGTTGTCGTTGTCGTCTTTTTTCTTGGCCATCCTATTTCTTCTCCGTGGAATCCAGCCGCTCGAGATCCGCGCGGTTGGCGATGACATGGTCGATGATGCCGTAATCGCGGGCCTCCTGGGCGCTCATGAAGTAGTCGCGGTCGGTGTCCCGCTGGATCTGCTCCAGGCTCTTGCCCGTGTGGCGGACGAGGATCTGGTTCAGGGTGTCCTTCATCCGCAGGATCTCCCGCGCCTGGATCTCGATGTCCGAGGCCTGCCCCTGAAAGCCGCCCATCGGCTGGTGGATGAGGATGCGCGCGTTGGGCAGCGAGTAGCGCTTGCCCTTGGTCCCCGCCGTCAGCAAGAGCGCCCCCATGCTCGCCGCCTGCCCGATGCAGACGGTGGCGATGTCGGGCTTGATGTACTGCATCGTGTCGTAGACGGCCAGGCCGGCGGTCACGAGCCCCCCGGGGGAGTTGATGTAGAAGTTGATGTCCTTGTCGGGGTCCTCCGACTCGAGGAACAGCAGCTGGGCGATCAGGAGATTGGCGATCTCGTCGTTCATCGCCGAGCCGAGAAAGATGATGCGGTCCTTCAGCAGCCGCGAATAGATGTCGTAGGCCCGCTCGCCGCGGCTGCTCTGCTCGATCACGATCGGAATCAGTGGCACGGTGGTTGGCTCTCCTTCCTATGAGAAATCCTGCGGCGTCAGGCCGCCGCCCCGCTCTGCGTCCCCCCCCCTTCGGCGGGGGGGTCCACGTCCTCGATCTCGCCCGTTTCCAGGATCAGCGCCGCCGCCTTCTTCTCGAGAAGCGCATGCCGCAGGGCCTCGAGCTTCTCGGGCATCTCGCGGTAATAGTTCTGGACGAACGAGAGCGGCTGCTGCAGGCGCCCGGCGATCTCGACCATCGCCCGCTCGAGTTCCTCCGGCGGCAGCTCGAGTTTCTCCTGCTCGACGATCCGCCCGAGCAGCAGGTGCCGCTTGACCTGGTTCACGGCCGTCTCGCGGTAGGTCGCGGCGATCGAATCGCGGCTCAAGCCCGCCTCTTCGAGGGTGCTGTTGCGCGACTCGAAGGCGCGTTCGGTCTCCTCGAGGATCCCCTCGAGTTCGGCCTCGACGAGCGCTTCCGGGACCTCGAAGGAGACCCGCTCGAGGAGCTGGCGGAAGGCCTGCTCGTTCAGCTCCTGCTCGACCCGCTTGCGGTAGCCCTCCTCGAGCTGGGAGACGATCTTCCCCCGCAGCTCTTCGAGCGTCGTGTAGGGGCCGATCCGCCGGGCGAGGTCGTCGTCGATCGGCGGCAGAACCTCGGTGCGGATCTCCCGGAGCGTCACGCGGAAGGTGATCTCCCGGCCGGCGAGGCGCGCGTTCTCGTAATCCAGGGGGAAGGTCACCGGAAACTCGCGCGTCTCGCCGGCCTGCATCCCGGTCAGCCCCTCCTCGAAGGCCGGCAGCACCCGCCTTCCGCCCAGCTTGACGGTGAAATTCTCGGTCCGCGGGGTCTCGGGGCAGGGTTTCCCGCCCTCGAAGCCCTCGAAATCGATGCGCAGCACATCGCCGGCCGCGGCCGGCCGGGGCTCGGCCAGGGGCTCGAGCCGCGCCAGGTGCTGCTGCATGCGCTTGAGGTGAGCCTCCACCTCCGCCTCGCTCACGCGGTAGCGGGGACGTTTGAGCTTGAGGCCCCGGAAGGGGACCTCCCCGATCCGCGGGGCCACCTCCACGGTCGCCGCGTAGACGAGGGGCTCTTCGGGCTTGAGCTCCGGGGCATCGAACCGCGGCCGGCCGACGACCCGGAGTTCCCGCTCGCGCACGGCATCGAGGAAGGAGCGCTCCAGGAGCCGGGCGGTCACATCCTCGAGGATCTCCTTTTTGAACATCCTCTCCAGCACCGAACGCGGCGTCTTGCCGGGCCGGAACCCCTTCACGCGCGCCGTGCGCCGCACCTCGTCGTAGGCGCGGTCGATCTCCCGGGAGACCTCCTCGCGGGGGATCTCGACCCGGAGCGTCTTCTTCACGCTGCTGATGTCTTCAACGGTAACCTGCATGTCCTCCATCCGTGAGGGGATTGTACGCCTCGGGCGGCCGCCCCGCACGGGGACCCGGACCGTCTGTTCGTTCTGGTGCGAGAGGGGAGATTTGAACTCCCATTCTGTCGCCAGAGCTGGATCCTAAGTCCAGTGCGTCTACCAGTTCCGCCACTCTCGCAGCCGCGGCCCCTTGCGGGTTCGGTTTGAGGCGCAAGAGTCTCCCCCGCGCCGGCAAAAAGCCCTAACGCGTCGATAACACAGGCAGAAAGATAAAAATTTCATTTCCTTTCAAGAGTATAGAGGCAAAGACGAGCCGTGTCAACCGCTGTTGCGCCGCATCCCCGCGGCGGCCGCATACTTGCCTGGCCGCATTTCGCCGTGCTAAGAGGGGCCACGATCGCGGGGCGTAGCGCAGCCTGGTAGCGCACCTGCTTTGGGAGCAGGGAGTCGGGAGTTCAAATCTCCCCGCCCCGACCACGCCGGCCCGTGGTGCGGTCGCCGCGGCGGGGGAAGGGAAGCCCCTGCAGCCGGCGGGAGCGAATCGGCGACCGCAGGGAAGCAAGATCATTTTCGGATGCGCCCGCCTCCCCCGCCGCTGGCGGCGGCGAAGGCGCTCGCTTCGCGGCTCGCGCCGCCCAAGGAGCCAAGCCTCTGCGCCGGACCCCCCACGCCATCCCCCCGCCGGCGGAGGTCTGCCTTGCTTTCCGGCGTGTGGGCTCCGCCCTGCAGGATGCCGGGCTGAATCACACGCACAGCGGGAATCTCTCCGCCCTCGACCCCGCCGACCCCTCCCGTTTCTGGATCACCGCCTCGGGAGCCCCCCTCGGCAACCTCCGCCCCGCTGAACTGGTGCGGGTGCGCCTCTCCGACCTCGCCGTGGAGGGGGGAGGACGTCCGTCTTCGGAACTCGCCACCCATGGCGCGGTGCTTCGGTTGCCGGGGGCCGCCGCGTGCGCCCATGCGCACGCCTTCTTCGGCGGGCTCCTCGGCTACGGGGAGGACGGAAGACCGCCGCTGCTGTCGCCGCCGCGCCGCGAAGGCCACCGCCCGTCCCCCGGGCGGTGGTTCGACCCGCCGGACCTCTGGGGGAGACGGATTCTGGGTCCGGTGCCGGTTGTCTCCTTCCGGGAGTCCTTCGGCTCCGGCGAGGAAATGGTCGCCGGCGTTGCGCACGCGCTCGCCGGAAGCCCGCTCGTCCTCGTCGCCGGGCACGGGCCCTTCTGCCGGGGACGCAGCCTGGCCGATTGTCTGCACCGGCTGTGCGTCTTCGAGCAGAGTGCACAGATCGCCCTCCTTCTCGCCCGTGCCGGCGCCCCGGCGGCGGGCGCCCTCGCCTCCGTCGCGCCCGCGGCTCTCGCCCCCGAGCCCGGCGAGGCTCCCCCCCGGCCCGTCGCCCGGCCCGCCAGCGGCCGCCTTGCGGCCTGGGCCGAGGCGTTGTTCGCGCTCGGCCTGAGCGCTTACGGGACGGGTTCGATGAGCGTGCGGCTCTCCGCGCGCGAGATCGCCTGGTTGCCGGCCGCCGCCGCCCCGCCCGGCTGGGCGATCCCGCGGGTCCGCCGCCCGCTCGAAGAGGAACCGGCCGGCCTCGAGGGCGCCCTGCACCGGCTGGTGCACACCCAGACCCCGTACCGCGCCGTCATCCTCGCCGCGGCCCCGCACGCGATCACGGCCGCCGCCGGTCCGGATCCGGAAATCCTCCCCGTGGACGACGAGGCCCGGCATGCCGGGGTCCGCCTGCTGGCGGCCCGGGCCTCCGCGTTTCTCCCCGACCCGGAGAAGTCCGGTCTGCCGCGGCTGCTCGAGGAAGGGGGCGGCTGCCTCCTCCTCGAGGGGGTGGGCGTCCTCGGCTGCGGCCGCAACGGCCTCGCGGAGGCGGCGTTGCGTGTCGCTCTCGCCGAGCGGGTCTGCCGCCTGCGCCATGAGATCGCCCTCAACCATCGCCTGCTCGGCGCCCCCCCGCCGGAGCGCTTCGAGAAGCCCTTCCCCGGCCGTCGGTGACCCACGGCGCTTTTTCGGTTGACTTCGAAAGCGGCTTCCTCCACAAGGGACTCTCCCGGCCGCCTCCCGGCAGGGGCCGGTCGATCATTTGCCGAGGGGATGCAACCGATGGTCACCCCCGCCCCGGACGACGAAACCGTCCTTCCGCCCCGCGAGCTCCTGCTCACGATGTATCGCCACATGTTCGCCACGCGGCGCTTCGAGGAGGTCTGCCTCGACTTCTACCGCCAGGGGCTGATCCGCGGCTACCTCCACTCCTACATCGGCGAGGAGGCCGTGGCGGCGGGAGCCTGCGCCGCGCTGCGGCCCGACGACTACATCGCCAGCACCCACCGCGGCCACGGCCACTGCATCGCCAAGGGAGCCGACCTGCGCTTCATGATGGCCGAGATCCTGGGGCGCGAGACCGGCTACTGCCGCGGCCGCGGGGGCTCCATGCACATCGCCAGCGCGGACCTGAACCACCTGGGGGCCAACGGCATCGTCGGCGGGGGGATTCCGCTGGCGACCGGGGCGGCCCTCGGCATCCGCGTCCGGGGCGGCGACCAGGTCGTCATCTCTTTCTTCAGCGACGGGGCCTCGAACAACGGGGTCTTCGCCGAGTCGCTCAACCTCGCGGGCGTTTTCCGGCTGCCTGTGATCTACCTGCTCGAGAACAACTTCTACGCCGTCTCCACGCCGATCGAGTGCGCAACCGGCTGCTGCGAGCTGGCCGGGCGCGGGCCGGCCTACGGGGTCCCGGGGATCTGCGTGGACGGCAACGATGCGATCGACGTCTGGCGCGAGACCTGCCGGGCCGTCGCACGTGCGCGCCGCGGCGAGGGGCCGACCTTGATCGAGGCCCGCACCTTCCGCTGGGGGGGGCACCATGCGAACGACCCGGGGCACTACATCGACCCCGGGCGGCTTGCCGCCTGGAAGGAGCGCGACCCGCTCGCGATCCTGCGCCGGCGCATCGACGAACCGGGGGCCGTCGCCGCCGTCGAGTCGGGGGTCGAGGCCGAGCTCGCCGCGGCGATCGATTTCGCCCTGAACAGCCCCGAACCCGATCTCGCATCCTTTCTCGCCGCCATCGAGCCCTGAAGAGGCGGAGGTCCCGCATGCCGGAACTGCTTTATCGGGAAGCCCTGCGCCGCGCCCTGGACGAGGAAATGGCGCGCGACCCCCACGTTTTCCTGCTGGGGGAGACGATCGCCGAGCGCGGCGGCTCCTTTAAGGTGACCGAGGGGCTGCTCGCCCGCTACGGCCCGGAGCGTGTGATCGACACCCCGATCGCCGAGGCCTCCTTCACGGGCATGGCGGTGGGGGCCGCCCTGATCGGCCTTCGCCCGGTGGTCGAGCTGCTGTTCATCGATTTCGCCCTGCTCGCCATGGATCAGATCGTCAACCAGGCGGCCAAGATCGAGTTCATCTCCGGCGGCCGCCGGCGATTGCCGCTCGTGATCCGCACCCAGGGCGGGGTGGGCGAGGGGCTCGCCGCGCAGCATTCCCAGAGCCTGGAGGCGCTCTTCTACCACGTCCCCGGCCTGAAGGTCGTGATGCCCGCAACCCCGGCGGACGCCTACGGCCTGCTCAAGTCGGCCATCCGCGACGATCACCCCGTCGTCTTCATCGAGCACAAGCGGCTCTATGCCGTCTCCGGGCCGGTGCCCGAGGAGGAGACGCTGCTCCCCCTCGGGTGCGCCGATTGGAAGCGCCGCGGCGGCGACGTGACCCTGGTGTCCTGGTCTTACATGGTCCACCGGTGCCTGGCGGCGGCCGAGCGGCTCGCAGAGCGCGGGATCGAGGCCGAGGTCCTCGACCTGCGAAGCCTCGTCCCCCTCGACCGCAAGGCCCTGCTCGCCTCGGCCCGCAAGACGGGCCGGGTGCTCATCGTGCACGAGGCGGTCCGGCGCGGGGGAGTCGGGGGGGATCTTGCGGCGACGATCATGGAGGAGGCCTGGGGGGAGCTCGCCGCCCCGGTTCGCCGCCTGGCGGGGCGGAACACGCCCATCCCTTACAGCCGCAACCTCGAGGAAGCCTGCATCCCCAGCGTGGACGAGATCGCCGCCGCGGCGGCGGAGATCGCCGCCGCGGGTCGTTGATCAGCCGCCTCCGGCCGCCCGCCCGGACCGGGCGGCGGTCGCCCGCAGCAGCCGGGGCGAGAGCGCGAGAACGGCGACATCGCCCAGCGGCCCGCCGCAGAGGAGCAGGACGATCGAGAGGGCGATCGAAAAGGGGAAGATCTCCGAATCGACGAGATAGGCGAAGAGGCTCCGCGGCGCGACCGCCAGCAGTGCGAGATCCGCCGCGGCAAGCCCGATCACCCCCCAGGCCGCCCAGCGGCACCTGCGCCACAGCCCCAGCGCGCAGGCGAGATACGGCGCCGCCCCGAGCAGATACTTCCAGCCGAGAAGCCGCAACACCTCCTCGCCCGCCGCGGGCTCCCAGGCAAGCCAGAGGAAGGCGCGGAACACGGCCAGCCAGCCGACCGCCCACAACGGCCAGGGGAACGCCGTTTCCAGTCGTTCAGGGGGAAAAAACCGGATCCGGATCACGAGACCCTCCCGGGTTCAACGCAGCAGATTGATCACCGATAACACGATCAGGACCCCCGATACCGATCCGACCGCCAGCCCGGAAGACACCGGGTGGCGGAAAACCCACCGGTCGATGCCGGTTCGGGGACGCTCGAGCTTCTCGAACCAGGAGCGCGTCTCGATCGGGGACTTCATCTTCTCGTCGATCGCCCGCACGCGTCGAGGCACGAGCATGAGCCCGACCCCGACCAGGACCCCCGCGACACAGCCGACCCGCCCCACCCAGGCGACCGCGGCGAAGACGATCTCGCCGGAGAGGGCGTGGTGGTGGGGGCCGAAGAAGACGCGGGAGAACACCGCGGCATCGAAGCGGAGGAGGAAGAAAAAGAGGGCGAAGAGCGAGCCGGCGGTGAGAACCGCCCCGAAGAGGCGCGGGTGGCCGTAGATCGTGCGTTCGGTATCGATCGATCGGTCGAGCACCTCGAGCCGGCGGTCGAGGTCGACGGAGCGGTTCAGGGTCTCGCTCAGGCTGCGCGCGGCCTGGGGGGCGAACAAGAGGAGCAGCGCCAGCGTCATCCCCAGGATGCCGAAGACGAGCGTCATCACCTCGACGGCCTGGAGGCCGATTTCACAGAGAAGGTTCATGGCGGCAGGCAATCATCCTATCACGGCCGGCGGGAGGGTTCAAACGCCGGAGATCGCCCGCCCGGGCCGCGGGAAAGTCGGGCGGCCGCCTCCTGGACGGCGGGGTCGGCGACCGCGGCGAGTTTCTTGCGTACGACCCGCGAAAAGTATTCCCGCTCGGTCTTGGTAAACGGCCCGCCGCGCAGCCGTTTCATGATCAGCTCGATCTGCTTTTGCGGAAAGAGCAACACGAGCTTGCCGGCGAGTTCCTCGAGGGAAGCGGCCGTCACAGGCGGCGCGGCGGGGAGGGGGGGGGAAACCTCGGCGGCGGGCGAGCCGGTCGCGCTCCGGCGCACGGCTTCTTCGAGCTCCGAGAGCGCCACCTTCGTTCCCCCCGCGAGCTGCAGCTCGGTTCCCGCACCGGGGGGGGGCGTGCGCGCCGGAAGCGCGGCGACCATCTTCTCCAGGCCTGCCGGCGGCGGCACACCGAGCCGCCGGAGAAGAGCCGCGCTCACGCAGAGCAGATCCTCGAGGTTGCGGCGCCGGGGGCTTTTGCCCCAGTGGCGTGCGAGCAGTTTCTGGAAGTCGACCCGCAGGCCGCGCCGCGCACACAGGGCGAGCACCGCAGGAAAGCGCGCCACGAGCGCCGGGTCCCGCGAGCCGGCGAGGGCGTCGAGGATGATCCGCACCTGGGCTTCGGAAAGCCGTTTCGGGACGGGAGCCTCGAGCAGGGAACCCAGCAGGCGCGCATTTCGCGGGCCGCCGCCGATCGCGGGGATCCCCGCGGGCGATTTCTTTTCATTCATCCGCCGTCCCCTCCCCGTCCGGGGTGAAAAAGCCCCCGGAGGCTCGATGGATTGTATTATAGAATACAATGTGAGGAAAAGGCAAGGTCAGGGGGAAATGCCGCCTTCGAGATCGGCGATCCGGCTTGTATGCGGGGATGCAAGCCCTAAGGGTTCGTCGGCCAGAGGCGGCGGTAGAGCCGCTGCCGCGCGAGGGCGGCCTTGAGCAGCGTCTCCACGCGGGCGTCGACATAGTCGAAGACCCGTGCCTTTTCCTTTCCCGGCGCCGGCCGGAGGACCCTGCCCAGGTACTGGATCAGCCGGCCGCTGAAGCGGACGGGGGTGGCGAGAAAGAGGGTGGAAAGGGCCGGGCAGTCGAAACCCTCCCCGATCAGCTGCCCGGTGGCGATCACGACCCGCACGCCGCCGGCGTTCACGCGCGCGACGACGCCCTCGCGTTCCTCGGGGCTCATCTCGCCGGTCAGCAGCTCGCTCGCGAGGCGGTGCCGATAGTGAAGGAGGGTCCGCAGGGCCTCGCAGTGCGCCCGCCGATCGGAGAGGATCAGGCAGACGCCGCCGTGCGCCAGCGCCTCCGCAGCCACGTCGGCCGCGATCAGGCGGTTTCTCTCGGGGTCTGCGGTGAGCTCGGAGAGCATGCGGCTGTATTCGCTCACCGGATCGTGAAAGGAGTGAAAAGCCGTCTCGCGGAGCACCACCTCGACCGGCAGCCGGGCGCCGCTCGCGCGCAGGTCCCTTTCCTCGATCTCGTGGTGCCGGTCCCCGAGGTGCCAGAAGATGAGGCGGGAAAGGCCGTCGCGGCGGAAGGGGGTCGCCGAGAGGCCGAGCATGTACCGGGAATCGAAGGCCGTGACCGCCTCGGTGAAGGTGCGGCTCGGGCAGCGGTGGCATTCGTCGACGATGAGGAAGCCGATTTCCCGGGCGACTTCCGCCGCACGGGGGTAGAGCGACTGGACCAGGGCGACGGTGATCGCCTCTCCGAGGCGGACCCGTCCCCCCGCGATCCGGCCGCAGGCCCCGGGGGGGATCCCGAGGAAGGAGGCGATCCGCTCCGTCCACTGCTCGGCGAGTTCCCGGGTGTGGACGACGACGAGCGTGGGCTGGCGCCGGGCGGCGACCATGGCGAGCGCCATCACGGTCTTTCCCGAGCCGGCCGGGGCGCTGAGCGTGCCGAAGTCGCGCTCGAGCATCCGCGCCACCGCGACGCGCTGAAAGGGGCGCAGTTCGGCGCGGAAGCGGAAATCGACCGGGGGCAGGCTGCGGCGACGGTCTTCGAGGCGGCAGGGGATCCCGAGGCGGCGGCAGGCGAGGAGGATCTGGCGCAGGAAGCCGCGGGGAACGATCATGCCGTCCGCGCCCGCCCGGCGGTGGAACCGCAGCCGGCGGGGGACCCCCCGGTTCCAACGGCCGAGCCGCTCGTTTTCCAGGTAGCGGGGGTTGGGGAATTCGAGCGTCTGCGTGAGCCATTCGCGCAGGGCTTCGGGAACCCCCTGGAGCAGCAGCCGGTTTTCGAGGCGGATGAGGAGTTCGCCCATTCCCGCTTCATTCACCCTGGTCGAGCAGAGCGCGGGCGATCTCGATGTCGTAGGCGCGCCGGGGATCGAAGGCCTTGCCGGTGTACATCTCGGCCGCCTTGAGGATGGCGCCGTAAGGGACCCAGTCGTGCTGCCGCCAGAGCTCGGGGTCGTCCGCGTTCCAGAGGCGGAACCAGACGACCCCGTCCTCTTCCTTCACGTACATGCGCACGCGGGGGTTGCCGGGGGAAGGATAGTAGTAGAGGCCTCGTTCGTCTTTCATGTTCGGCGGCCCGCCTCGCTTCAGGGTTTCAGGCGCACCGTCGCCCCGACCTCGGCGGAAAGGGTTTCCTCGAGCACGGCGACCGAGCGCAGCTCGCCGACGGAGCGGATCCGCGCCTCGCCGACCCTCCCGCCGGGCAGGAAGAAACGCTGCCCCTCCCGGTTGACCAGGCTGCGGCCGGCGGCGAACACCTCGAGCCGCTGGCCCTCGCGAAGACCCGTGCCGCGCCCGGCGGCAATCGTGAGCTCGCGCCCTTCCGCGGCGACGACGAATCCGCGCCACGGCCGGGCCGCGAGCGCGCGGCAGGCGCCGCGGGCGGCCTCGGCGAAGAGCCGCCCCTGCAAGGTTTCGACCACCGCGGGCGGGATCTTTTCGAAGGGGACCGCCGTCCCCGGCACCTCCGGTTCGAGATCGACGGAGGTCTCCTCCCAGAAGCGCTCATCCAGACTCTTCCCGCCGGTTTCGACGTCGAAGATCTCCAGCCGCAGGCCCATCCCCACCCGCGTGCGGATCCCCTTCCAGAGCCAGAAGCCGGTCTTTTCCTCCTCGATCCAGGGCTCGAGCGGGGTTCCGACGACGACATCGCTGACCCCGCGGGGCCGGGCAAGAAGGGCGAGCGCGTGACCGTCGATCCCCCCGGAGGAAAGACGCGGGGGGGAGACGAGCAACCGCGGAAATTCGGCGTCGAGAAGGATTCCGCCGCAGCGGGTTTCCAGGTGTTTTTCCAGATGGCGCTGGAGGCGCGCGGCGGCATCGGCCGCGGCGGGGGTCGAGAGGCCGTCGCCCGCGAAGACCGCCACGGGAAGCCGAAGCCCCCCGGGGCGGGTGCCGGGGGAGAAGGTCTCCCCCACGCTGCGCCCCGCATCCCCCAGCACGCGTCCCGTGCTCCGGGCGGCGTCCCGCAGGGTGGAGCAGGCGGAGGCGATCAGGAAGACCGCAAGGATCACCGCCGCCGTCCCGGCGCCCCGGGCCCTGTGCCCGCCCCTCATCTGGTTTCCCATCGCTGAAATCCCCCCCGGACTCGGCCGCCGCGGCCGGCCGGGAAAGTTAGCCGAGGGCCGCTTCGCTGTCAAACCGCGCCCCGCCCGCGGATTTGACAGGCCGACCCCTTTCTGGTAGCGCAACCCTGCACGCGGCGGGGGTTCCCCGCCGGAAAGGCGGCCTTCCCCCCCATGGCCTCGATCGACGAGCAGATCCTCAAAACCGCCAAGGAAGTCGTCATCAAGTTCATCGAGTGCGGGCGGCTTTCGCCGAGCGGGTTCGCCGAGGCTTTCCAGAACATCTACCGCACGGTCGAGGAGACCGTGCGCTCCGCACGCCCCGCCGCTTCCCCGCCGGCGGAGCCGCCGAAGGAGCCCGCCCCCCGCGGACGCCCGCGGAACGCCTGAGCCGCTGCGCCCGCTCAGTGCGCATCCGCCCACGTTTCTCCCGTTGCCGTATTGACGACCAGCGGCACCCGCAGTTCCCAGATCCCCTCCATCACGGCCTTCACCCGGCGCGCAAGCTCCTCGACCTCCTCGGGCGGGGCCTCGAAGACGAGCTCGTCGTGCACCGTGAGCAGCATCGCCGCCTGCATCCCGGAGGCGGACAGCTCGGCGTCGATGCGGATCATGGCGAGCTTGATCAGGTCGGCCGCCGATCCCTGGATGGGGGTGTTGATCGCCATGCGCTCGGCCGCTTGGCGCACGACGGGGTTGGAGCTGGCGATGTCGGGCAGCCTGCGGATCCGGCCGAGCAGCGTGCTCGTCTGCCGCTTCTGCCGCGCCTCCTCCGTCGTGCGCTCGATGAAGCGGCGCACCCCCGGGTAGCGCGCGAAGTAGTGCTCGATGTAGGTCTTCGCCGTCTTCGGGCTGATCTCGAGCTGCCGGGCCAGCCCGAAGGGGCTCATGCCGTAGAGGATGCCGAAGTTGATCGCCTTCGCCTGCCGCCGGAGCTCCGGGGTCACCTCCGCGGGGGAGACTTCGAAAACCTCGCAGGCGGTGCGCGTGTGGATGTCCTCGCCCCTGCGGAAGGCGCCGAGCAGGGTGTCGTCCTCCGAGCAGTGGGCCAGGATGCGCAGTTCGATCTGCGAATAATCGGCCGAAAGCATCCGCCAGCCCGGCTGCGGGACGAAGGCGCGACGGATCTCGCGGCCTTCCTCGGTACGGATGGGGATGTTCTGGAGGTTCGGCTCCGAGCTGGACAGCCGCCCGGTGGCGGTCGCGGCCTGGTGGTAGGAGGTGTGGATGCGCCCGGTCTCCGGGTGGATGAGGCCGATCAGGGCGTCGGCGTAGGTGGACTTGAGCTTGGCGAGCGAGCGCTGGCGCAGCACCAGGGCGGGCAGCGGGTGTTCGCGGGCGAGCGCCGAGAGCACGTCGACGTCGGTCGAGTAAGCGGTCTTCTTGCGGGTCTTTTTCTGCACCGGAAGCTTGAGCTTCTCGAAGAGCACGGCCCCGAGCTGCTGGCTCGAGTGGATGTTGAAGCGCTCGCCGGCCAGCCGGTAGATCTCCTCCTCGATCCCTTCGAGCTGCCGCGCGAAGTATTGCGAAAGCGCCTCGAGCCGCGCGCGGTCGACGGCCACCCCCCGCATCTCCATGCGCACGAGGACGGGGACGAGGGGGAGCTCCACCGTTTCGAGGAGCGGCTTCAGCCCCGTCTCCTCGAGGCGCTCCTCGAGGAGACGGGCCGCCTGCAGGGTCAGATCGGCGTCCTCGCAGGCATAAGGCACGGCCTGCTCGAGGGGCACCTCGGCGAAGGTCTCCACCCCCCGTCGGCGGCCGACCAGCTCTTCGAAAGCGATCGGCCGGTGGTCCAGGAAATCGAGGGCGATCTGGTCCAGGCTGTGGGCGCGCTTGGAGGGGTCGAGGAGATAGGAGGCGAGCATCGTGTCGAAGACCACCCCCGCCAGGCGCACCCCGTGCCGCGCCAGCACGATCGCGTCGTACTTCACGTGCTGGCCCACCTTGCCGAGGGCGGCGTCCTCGAGCAGCGGGCGAAGCCGCGCGAGGACCAACTCGCGGGGCAACTGGGCGGGCGCCCCGAGGTAGCGGTGGCCGCAGGGGATGTAGAAGGCCTCGTCGGGCTGCACGGCGAACGAGAGCCCGACCAGCTCGGCCCGCATGGGATCCCGCGAGGTGGTCTCGGTGTCGAGCGCAAAGCGCCCGGCGCCCGCCAGCCGCGCGATCAGCGCCGCGAGCGCCTCCTCGGTCAGGACGTCGCGGTAGTCCTTGACCGGCCGGGCCTGGACCGCGGGCAGGCGGTGCTGGAGCTGGCGGAATTCGAGCTCGCGGAAGAGCGCGGCGAGCGCCGGCACATCGGGGTCGCGGAGCTCGAAGGCCTCGAGCGGGGGTTCGAAGGGCGCATCGGTGCGGATCGTGGCGAGCCTCCGGCTGAGGAACGCCTGCTCGCGATGGGCGAGCAGGGCCTCCCGGAGCTTCGGCCGCGCGACCCGGTCGATTCCGGCGTAGAGCCCCTCGAGCGTGCCGAAGCTCCGCACGAGCTCGAGCGCCGTCTTCGGGCCGACCCCCGGCACGCCGGGGATGTTGTCGGTGGCGTCGCCGGCGAGGCCCATGACCTCGATCACCTGGGCGGGCTCGATGCCGAGTTCCCGCCGCACGGTTTCGAGGTCGGTCTCGCGGTCCTTCATGGGGTCCCACAGCCGCAGGCGCTCGTCGACGAGCTGCACGAAATCCTTGTCGCCCGTCACCACCACGACCGCCCGGCCCGCGGCGGAGAGCCGCCGTCCGACCGTGCCGATCAGGTCGTCGGCCTCGAAGCCGGGAATCTCGAAGGCCGGGATGCGGTAGGCCTCGACGAGGCGGCGGATCCAGGGGATCTGGACCGCCATCTCCTCGGCCATGGGCGGACGGTTCGCCTTGTAGGCCGGGTAGATCTCGTGGCGGAAGGTCGGGCCCCGGGCGTCGAAGAAGACGGCCGCCTGCCGGGGGCGGTGGTCCTCGATCAGCTTGAGAAGCATCCGGGTGAAGCCGAAGACGGCGTTCGTGGGGAGGCCGCGGGAGTTGGTGAGCCCCTGGATGGCGTGGAAGGCGCGGTGGATGTAGGCCGTGCCGTCGATGAGGTAGATCGCTTCCTTTGCCCGCATGCCCGCCGGGGCTCCTTCCGCGCGGCGCCGGTTGACACCCTGCGGCCGCTGAATTAGGCTTCGCTGGAATTCCGCCTATAGCACCCGCACGCGGCGTGCGGCAAGCAGGGGTGGTGCGCATGAGCGAGGGACGCATCCTGGCCCAGGACGAGGAAATCCGCGCGTTGCTCACATCGGCCAAGACGATCGCCGTGGTCGGGATCAGCCCGAAGCCGGATCGGGACTCGCACCGGGTAGCGGCCTACCTCCAGGGCCGGGGCTACCGGATCATCCCCGTGCGGCCCGCGCAGGCGGAAATCTTGGGAGAGAAGGCCTACCCCTCGCTCGAGGACATCCCCGGCACGGTCGACATCGTGGACGTCTTCCGCCGGGCGGACCAGATCCCGGCGCACGCGGAGGAGGCCCTGCGCCTCAGGCCGCGGGCCTTCTGGATGCAGGAGGGGATCGAACACCCGGAGGCCGCCGAGCGCCTGAGGCGGGCCGGGATCGACGTGGTCATGAACCGCTGCATCATGCGGGAACATGCCCGGCTCCTCGGTTGACCGCCCCTACCGCCGCCGGCACCGCCGGGAGCGCGACCCCGAGTGCCCGCTGTGCCGCCGGCGCGTACCCTTCTGCTGGGTCTGCCGCTGCGGGTTTCGCATCTGTCAAGACTGCATGCACGAAAATTTCTGGACCCTTTCCTGCAACGGGATCACCTGGGTCTGCCCCGACTGCGGGGGGCAGAACGGGCTGGGGAACCAGTAACCCGGATCCGGCCATGCACTACGAAGGCACCATCATCCGGCCCCCGAGCGAGGCGGGCAGCATTCTATTGCAGGTGACGGTCGGCTGCTCGCGCAACCGCTGCACCTTCTGCGGCACCTACGCCGGCGAGCGCTTCCGCATCAAGCCCGAGGAAATCGTACTCGCCGACATCGACTACGCGGCGGCCCGCTTCCGTCGGCAACGCCGCGTGTTCCTCTGCGACGGGGACGCGCTCGTCGTGCCCCAGGAGCGCCTGGTCCGCATCCTGCGGGCGATCCGCGAGAGGCTCCCCTGGGTGACCCGGGTCGGCGCCTACGCGAACGCCAAGAGCCTGTCCTGGAAAACCCCGGAGCAGCTCCGGGAGCTGCGCGGGCTGGGCCTGGGCATCCTCTACTTCGGCCTGGAAAGCGGCGACGACGTGACCCTCGCGCGCATCCGCAAGGGAGCCGACGCCGCCCGGATGATCGCCGCGGCGACCAAGGCCCGGCAGGCGGGGATCAAGCTTTCGATCACCGTGATCCTGGGGATCGCCGGGCGCGAGCGTTCGCTCGTCCACGCCCGGGAGACCGGCCGGGTCCTTTCGGCCATCGATCCCGAGTACGTCGGGGCGCTCAGCCTGATGCTCATCCCCGGCACCCCGCTCTACGACGACTGGGTCGGGGGCCGGTTCGTGCTGATCGAACCCGTGGAGATGCTGCGCGAACTGCGGGAGATGATCGCCGCGACCCACCTCACCCAGGGGCTCTTTCACGCCAACCACGCCTCGAACTATCTGCCGCTCAAGGCCCGGCTTCCCCGGGACCGCGAGGCGGTGCTCGCCCTGATCGACCGGGCGCTCGAGGGGGAGGTCCCCCTGAAACCCGAATTTCTGCGCGCCCTGTGACCGCGGACAAGGGGCCCGCGACAACCGCGAATCGAGGAGCCCGATGGACCTCAAGATCCTGCTCACCACCTTCGGCTTCGTCTTCCTCGCCGAGCTCGGCGACAAGACCCAGCTCGCCACGTTCTGCTTCTCGGCCGACTGCGAGAACACCCGGCTGTCGGTCTTTCTCGGCGCAGCCGGCGCGCTGGTTTTGAGCTCGCTCATCGCCGTCCTGCTCGGAGCCGGCGTGAGCCGTTTCGTCTCGCCCGCGGTGATCAAGGTCGCCGCCGGCATCTTTTTCATCGCCGTGGGCGGCTGGACGCTCTACGCCGCCCTGCGCGCCTGAGGGGAACCGAAGCCGCATGATGCCCCGTTCGGCCCTGCTTTTCCTTGCGGCCGCGGCCGCCCTGGGGCCGGCGATCTCCGCAGCGGCCCCCCCCGAGGCGGCCGAAGAGCCCCCGGGGCTCGATTTCTCGGGGTTGGTCCGGGCCGCCCGGTTCCGCGGCCCGATCGACTTCTGCGGGGAGCCCGCACCGCTCCACGACCCCGAAGCGCGCGAACGGCTGGAGCGCGAACTGCTCTCCCTGCTCGCCGAGCCCCATCAGGTGATCCTCTGGATCAAGCGCGGGCCCCGCCACCTCGCCCCGATCGAGGAGGCGATCGCCTCTTTCGGCCTGCCCCCGGATCTGAAGTACATCCCGATCGTGGAGAGCGCCCTGCGCCCCCATGCCGGATCGCCGAAGGGGGCGATGGGCTTCTGGCAGTTCATCGAGCCGACCGGCAGGCGCTACGGCCTGCAGGTCGACCGCCGCCGGGACGAGCGCCGCAACCTCGCGCGCTCGACCGAGGCAGCGCTCGCCTACCTGCAGCAGCTCAAAGAGCTCTTCGGCTCCTGGACGCTCGCCGCCGCGGCTTACAACATGGGGGAAAACGGGTTGCAGGCCGAGATCGCACGCCAGGAGACGCAGGACTTCTACCGGCTCTACCTGCCGCTCGAAACGCAGCGCTACGTTTTCCGGATCCTCGCGGCGAAAATCATCCTCGAGAACCCCGCGCGCTTCGGCTTCCGCCTGGAGGCCGAGGATCTCTACCCCCCCGAGCGCGCGGCGGTCGTCGAGTTCGAGCTGCGCCGCGCCGTCCCGCTCCTTGTCGTCGCCCGGGCGGCCCGCACGGACGTGAAGGCCGTGAAGGACCTGAACCCCGAGCTGCGCGGCTTCGAGCTGTCCCCGGGCCCGCAGCGGCTGCGCATCCCGACGGAAGGGGCCGAGGGGTTCGCGCGGCGTCTCGCCGAGGCGGTGGCCGGGTTGCCCGAGCCGCGCGAGGTGCTCTACACGGTCCAGGAGGGGGACACCCTGACGGCGATCGCGGATCGCCACGGCGTTTCGATCGCCGAGATCGCCTCCTGGAACCGGCTGGACCCCAAAAAGCCGATCCGCCCGGGGATGAGGCTCAGGATCCTCGTTTCGGGTCCCGGGGAGGGCGCGACCCGGCCTTAGGGTCGATGCGGCGGCGTGCGGGGTCGGGGTGGGGGCGGAAGAAGACGGCCGTGTGCCCGAGCGCACCGGCGAGGCAGCTTGCGGTTCTCGCGGCGAGCTCCTCGAGCAGCCGGCTCCGCTCCCGGCGGTCGGGCTGGTCGCGCAGGCGCACCTTGACCAGCTCGTGGGCGAGCAGCGCCTCTTCCATCTCCGCCAGCACGGCTGCGGTCAGGCCGCGGCGACCGATCCAGACGGCCGGCGGCAGGCCGTGGGCGAGGCCGCGCAGCCGTTTCGCCTGCCCGGGGGTGAGCGCGTGCCGGGGTTTCTCCGGCGGCGGAAGGGCGGGGGCCGGGCCCGAGACCGTTTCGTTTTTCCCGCTGCGGATCGAACCCGCCCCGGTCTTGCGGCGCCGGGGCTTCAAAGGAGCCGAAGATGTCCGAGAAACCTTCTTCTTCTGCATCCGCTGATTTCTTTCCCGTTCAGACCTGGCATCGGCCGCGGGATCCCCAGAGCCTCAGGCTCGACTGCGTGGCTTTCTCCGGCACGCCGCGCAAGCATCCCTTCGATCCCGAGCGGGTCCTCCTGATGGTCGACCCCTACAGCGCGAACACGGTCTACTACGAGTTCGAGAAAAAAGACATCGCCTACGTGGAGGAGCTGCCGAGCCTCGTGGACATGGAGGGGGCGACCCTGCCCATGTTCCGCCTCTGGGTACGCAAGGGAAGCATCGGCCTGCGCTCGACCCCCTTCATCGTCGGCGACACCCGTCCGCGGGCCTGAGGGGCCGGGACGCCCGGAGGCGCGCCCCCGCCGGCCGGGGGTCAGAACTGCAGCCGGAACTGGAAGGAAAGCTGGTCGAGGCTCGAGGAGGCGCGGCGCCCGGTGTCGTCCGTCGCGACACCCGTTTCGGGCCGATAGGCGTGCGACCCCCAGAGGGAGAAGCGCAGCGCATCCGAGAACTGGTAGTGCAGCCCGAGAGAGAAATCCGCGGTCTGCATGTCCGGGTTAATCTCGAGCGGCCGCTGCAGCAGATCCTCCTGGTTGCGGGCGTGGGCGGCGAGAAAGACCGCGACCCGCGATTCGGGCAGGATCATCCACGTCTCGAGCCCCATCCGCTGCTGCCTCTCGCTCCGCTCGCCCTTGTCGCTCTCCGATTGGAAGATGGAGGGGATGAGCTTGATCCACTCGAAGGGGGAGAAAGCGGCCCCCACGCGGAAGCCGGCGTCCCCGGATTTCAGCTCGTTGCCTTCCTCCGCTCCGGAAGCGGCGTCCATCGCGGCCGGGATGATGCCGGCGGGGTCGAGCGCGCTCAGGAAGAAGCCGCTCACGAGAAGCTCGATGGTGTCGTTGATTTCGATGCCGGCCTCGAGAAACCGCACGTCGAGCTCATCCTTTCCCAGACCGGCGATGTAAGCGTCCTTTCTCAACTCGCGCTCGAAGGCGACCGTTGCGAAATCCTCCCGCTCCTCTTCGAGTTCCAACCCCCGCATCCGGCGTGAGAACATGAAGCGCGATTTCCAGTACTGGTCCTCGAGGCTGCTGATGGTCACCCCCTCGGAGCGGGCGGCGTGCAGAAAACGACCCCCGGAGAGGTAAAGGCCGACATGGTTCACGCGCTTGCGGTTCGGCCCGAAGAAGACGAGATCGCCGGGCTTGAGCTCCTCGGGGGAAACCGGCTGCAGGTGATCGAAACGGCTCAGTTCGATCGAGCTTCGCGGAATGCGGATGCCGAAGGCGTCCTCGTAGATCCGCTTGACCAGGCCCGAGCAATCGAAACCCTCGCGCCCGTCGCCGCCCAGCCGGTAGCGCAGACCGAAGAACTTTCCGATCTCCTGCTCGAGGCTCGTGGGCAGCACGGGGGAAAGCTCCGCGACCAGGGTCTCGGCCTTGGCCTTGGTCTTGTTGTTTACGACGGGCGCCGGTTGCGGCTTCTTCTTCGCCGCGGCCGGGGGTTTGCTCGATTCGTTCTTGGCGGGACTCGGCTTGCGGGCCGTCGGGACGGTCTTGGCCGGATTCGCCACGCCCGAGGGTTTCTTCTGCCGTAAGGTGGGGACGGGTTGGCCTTCCCGGGGGGGGGTCCCGGAGGGCTCCGAGCTGGCATCCACGACAGGGCAGAAAAGAGTCAGCAGAAAAAAGGCGGCCGCCGCCGCGAGGATGGCGCGGCCGCCGCCGGTCCGTCGATGGGTTTGGGATGAAGCGTGTTCGTCAGGCGATACGTTTCGTCGTGAAACCACGGGTCGAACCTCTCGTCTGGAACCGACCGGGCGCTTGCCTCCTGCGCCCCGCCCTCCTTCTTGATGATGCTGCTGCGGCCGCCGAAAGGGCCGGTTCTCCCCTCTGCGAGCTGGGGGTTGTTCTCACGCTGCGCGCACGCCGCAAACCCCTCGGTGCAGGGCGTCTGACTTGCGGCGGACAGTCGCGCTACCTACCCTGCGAGAACCGCCCTGTCAAGCACGAAGTGCCCGATAGCCAAGCAAAATACATGCCGCAATCAACGAAAAAACCCCCATTATGGCGATCAGGCACAGCCGAAGCGGCGAAGAGCGAAACGGGGTATCGAATACGGGGTTGAAACCGGCGTTTCAGAAAAGGGCTTGACATCACGGTGCGGGGGCCTTTACCTCAACGCGGGGGGGGACGGCGATGGGTGCGTCCCGGCGCGAAGTCCCCCGGGGAAAGAGCAGGAGGCGGGAGATCCATGGAAGCGAAATGCCGTCCGGCGCCCGCGGCGCAGGTTCCCGCGGATCGGCTCCTGGAGAGGATCCGGCGCATTCCCATCGTGGACACGCTCCAGATGGAGATCCTCTACTTCGCCGACGGCTGCTGCGAGGCCCGCGTGCCGCGGAGAAGGGCCTGGGATGGGATCTACGAATCCTTCCATGGGGGGCTCCTCATGACCGTGGCCGACAGCATCGCCTGTTTTGCGATTCTCACGCGCACCGGCCCCGACACCCGGCTCACGACCACGGACATGAACATCCGCTTTCTCGCTCCCTGTTTGACCGATGTCACCGCCCGGGCGCAGGTGATCAAGTTCGGACGCACCCTCTGCCCGGTGGCGGTCGAGCTCTTCGACGAGGGAGGCACACTCGTTGCCGTCGCCCAGGTGACCTATATGCTTCTCGGAAGGAAAACCCGGCAGCCGCAATCGGCGGCTTGAGGGGGCGCACGCCGGGCCTGGCGCGGCGACGACCCGCCCTTGGGGCCTGTGAGGCCGATTTCGGGGGGAGAAAGACCGCTCATCCGCCGGGGGGCGGGGGCGGGCGGCGAAGAGGGGATCTTCCCTGAATGGGAATCGAAATCGAACGCAAGTTTCTGGTGGTGGGGGCCGGCTGGCGCGGCGGCGACGGGGTCCGGATACGCCAGGGTTATCTCAACCGGGACCCGGAGCGCACCGTACGCGTACGGATCGCCGGCGGCCGGGCCTTCCTTGCGATCAAGGGCCTCACCCGGGGGGCCGTCCGCTCCGAATTCGAATACGAGATCCCCGCCCTGGAGGCCGAGCAGCTTCTCGGGCTCTGCGAGGGGGGGGTCTTGGATAAGACCCGCCACGAGGTCCCCTTCGGGGGCTTCCGCTGGGAGATCGACGAGTTCCACGGCCGCCACGCCGGCCTCGTCCTCGCCGAGATCGAGCTCTCCCACCCCGGCGAGGCCTTCCCCCGGCCTCCATGGCTCGGCCCCGAGGTCACCGGAGACCCCCGCTATTTCAACTCCCTCCTCATTTAGGGGACGTCCATTCTTACATCATTATCGTAGCCCATAAAATGATATATCAATGGACGTCCCCTATTTTGCCCGATGGCGCTCCCAGAGGGCACGGCTGTCGATCGGCGTCATCTGTTCGTTGTATTTCGGGTTCCGGCCCTTGAAGTGGACGTAGTCGTAGGGCTGTCCCTCCCAGGATTCGCCGGTTGCGGTGTTTCTGGTGCCCCAGTTGTCCGTGCGGTAAACGGTGCCGCCCTCCATGTCGGAAACCCAGTCCTGCTGACCGCGGATGGTGTTCGTTCGCTGGTAGTCGATGTAGTCCATGCTGCGCTGCCGCTCGTCGTAGGCGGCCTGCATCATGCGGCGGATATCCTCGGCGTTGCGGCCGGCCATCGAGGCCGTCTTCTGCTGAAGCTCTTGCAGGCGCCGGTTGCCCTGAGCGATGTAGTTCGCCATCCACTGCTCGTTGAACCGGAACGACTGGAGCATGGCGGAAAAGGTCGGCACCATGCCGTCGAAGCGGTCGACCGGGGCCCCCACCGTCATGTGCCGGAAGTTCCAGCTGTGCCCCAGCCGACTGCCGAAGGAGAAACCGAACGTGTAGCCCTTGGATCGCCTTCCCTTGACATCACAGGTGTAGATCAGCTCCTCGACCGCCACCGGCCCGGCCGTGTAGACGCCGCGGGCCATCTCTTGGGCGATGTCCTGTCGCGGGATGACCTTTTCGAACTGCAGCCGGGAAACCAGCCCGGTCTGCTCCGTCAACAGCCGCCACGCCTGGTGGGGCGGCATGTAGGGGGCCACGACCACCCCCGGAACCCGCACCCCGAGCTGGGGGGAAAGAACCTCGGCCCCGCCGACCGAGAAACTCGTGGTTTCTCCGGGATCGCTCGCGATGAAGGCACCCTTGCCGAAGTCCTGGCACTTCCAGCCCTGCGGCATTTGAAAGGAAGCCGAGCCGTCCCGCAGCCGGTAGGAAACGAGCGGCGGGATCTGGGGAGCACCGCCGGTGGCGAAGGCCCCTTTCAGAACCCGGATGTTGGCGAGAACGGTCAGCAGCGTCGCTTTTTCGGCTTCCAGCCTGCCGGCCGGCGCCTCGATGCGCGAGCAGGTCACGATCCCCTGTTCCACCCCGACCCAGGAGCGGAGTTCACGGCGGCCTTTCTGGGGATGGCTGTAGACGCCGTCGAAGACCACCTTGCGCCGATCGGGGGTGACCCGGGCGTTGGCGATTTCGAGATCGGGGAGATGGCGGCCGACTTTTTCCAGGATGGCCCGTGCCGCGCCGACCGCGTCCCCCGGGAAAGGCGCAGTGCCAACGGCCAGGACCGCCTCGAATCTCCCACCGGGGTCGGAAGCGGCAATAAACCGCGCGCCATAATCCGCACCCTCGACCGCCCCCCAGCCCTCTGGGACATAGGCGACGAAAGTGGCCTTCTCCGTGACGACCTTGCGCATGCCCGCAGGCGGCGCACTCCCTGCAGGGGCCTTGGTCTGGGCGCAGAGTGCCCCGCCGCCTGAAAAAACGATGGCGCAAAGCCAGAGGATGCATCGGAAAAGACGGTGGAGGCCTGAAACCCGTCTCATTTCGCACCTCCCGGGACCGGAGGTTGCAGGAAGGGGGGATAACAGGAGTGTGATCGATTTATAGATCTACCAATCCCGCTGAATCAAATCAAATGCAACAGACCAAAACACAAAGAGGGGACGTCCATTCTGATATCACTTTCTGGGCTCATAACGATATCTAAATGGACGTCCCCCTCTCTACGTCCCCCTCTCCATTTCAGCCAAAGGCGGCCGTAGGGGGGAAGGGTGAGCGACAGGGTGTCGCCTGAGGCCGGGAAGATGCGCCCGCTCAGGAGGTCACGGAACTCCCCACCCGGGAGGTCCGCCTCGGCGAGCGAAAGGCGAAGCCGGGTCTCCTCCGGGCCCACCCCGTCAGCGTCAATACCGATTCATCGCCTTCGGGCGCGGTGCGCAGCAGGGCGAACAGCCGCGGAAGAGAAGCGATAGCTTCGAGCCCCGGTCCCGAAGCTCCTCCGCCGCACGCTCCTCCTCTTCGATGATGCCGCGGTTCAGGTCGCGGTTCACGCCCGATGCCTTGGCGGCCCCGTAATCATTTTCGGTCCCGAGGGCCCCGTGGATGGAAATTCCGGGCACCCCCCGCAGCACCAGGGCCACGGCGCGGGAGGCGAGATAGCGTTCGATCTGGAGCCCGATCCCCTCCCCTTCGCTGTCGGGGTTGAGAGCGCTCCACCAGGTGGAATTGATTTCGTAAGGCTCGCGCCCACCCTCCTGCGTGGACTTGTAGGAAACCCGGGCCCCCCGGGAGCGCGCCTGTTCTACGAGAAAGTCGAGCTCCTTGCCCGGCGGGATTCCGCGCGCCCCCTGCAGCCCGATGCCGTCATGGGTGTCGAGGATGTTGAGGAAAGCCGTCTCCTCGGAAGGCGGATCCATCGTCGTCGCACAGCGGGACAAGGCCCCGGCGTCCCCGGTGAAAAAGGCGTGCAGCACAAGCGGCGGCAGGGCGAAGTTGTAGACGATGTGGGCTTCGTCGCGGCCGTTTCCGAAGTAGGCGACGTTCTGGTCATGCGGCACGTTGGTCTCGGTGACGAGGGCAACCCCGGAAGCCGCCGGGTCGAACACGTCGCGCAGCAGTTTCACGATGTCATGGGTCTGGGGCAGATGCACGCTCTCCGTTCCGGGTTCCGCCCAGATGGAGGGGACCGCATCGAGCCGCAGCAGATCGGCGCCCTTGCGGACGTAAAAGAGCAGGCTTTCGAGTATCCGCAGGAGGACGGCCGGGTTGCGAAAGTTGAAGTCCACCTGATCGGGCGAAAAGGTGGTCCACACCCACCGGGGCCCATCGATCGTCTCGAACCGCGTGAGGATGTCTGAAGTCCGGGGGCGGAAGATCTTGCGCCGCTTAGCGGGGGTGAGCTCGTCGGGCGAGCGAAGGCGATGAAGAAATCCTTGAACTGCGGGTTTCCGTTCAAAAACTCTTGGAACAGCTCGCTTCGCGAGGAGCCGTGGCTCAGCACGGCATCGAACATGAGGTCGTAGCGTTGCTTGGCGTCACAGATGTCCTGCCAGGAACCCAGCCGCACGTCCACCCGGCGATCGTCGATCACGGCGAAGCCACGGTCCGAGGAACAGGGAAAGAAGGGAAGCAGGTGGATCGTGTTGACCGCATCGCCCGCGTAGCGTTCGACGAAACGTCTCAGGACCGCCAGCGGTGTCGGCCCCGCTCCTTGCACCAGGTCGCCGTATGTTACGGGCAGGATGTGCCCCTGGTGAAAGCGCCGCGGGGGAACGTAGGCAAGCTCCTTGGCGAGCATCGCGGGCGGCCTGCAGGCGTGATGCACCTGGAGGACCCGCTCGAGCTCGGGCATCCAAGCCGCGGCATCCCGGTCGCCGTACAGGAAGGCGAGCCTCTCCGCCGCTCGGTGACGAAAGGAACCCGGGATGACAAGCCGCAGCCGGCTGTAATCGGGCCGCTCATCATAAAAAGTTCGCTCTCGAGCCACCTTACGAAACCTTTTGCCCCGGCGGCACGCGGGGGATGTTTATCGGGGCATCAGCCGAAAAAGCCATAATGATATATCAATGGACGTCCCCTATACTGCTTCGATTACCCGATCGATCGGCCGCCGCAGGGAAGGCGGAAGTTTGGGGCCGTGCCCGAAGCGGATGAGGAGGTCCGGCCGGGCCTTTCCCAGGCCGAAGGCGGCCGCGAAGGAAGCGCGGAGCGGGGCGACCTCGAGCGGCTGGTTCAGGTGCGCCGTGCGCACATCAAGGACCTCGGCCTGGAGGGCGAGGCGCTGGAAGGCGCGGCCCGCCGCGACCCAGCGGGCCCGGTCATCGCCCCCGGAGAAAAAGACGGCAAGGCCCGCCGCGCTGCGGATGTGCCTGCTGTATTTCGCGGTCTCCCTCGCCTCGTCGAGGAAAAGGTCGAACATCAGGCGGCCGAGGAAAGGGGGGACGGTCGGGTTGCCGGAGGACGCGGAAAAGAGCCCGTCGCCCCGCTGCACGGCCTCGCGCCCGTCGTACCGGATCCAGGACTTCAACTCCCGCACGAAGGCGGGGTCGCGCATCTGCACCCGGTTCGCCTCGACCACGAACTCGAGGACCCTCTCCATCTCCCGGCGCTCGGTGATCAGGCGCACCTCGACCCCATCGCCGCAACCAGACCCCTCGAAAAAACGCAATTCCCGGTTGGAAAGAGGAGTCCCGTCGTACTCGCCCCGTGTCGATTGCCGCCTCGGAATGGCCTCGAAGAGCGGCGATCGCCGGGGGGTGTTTTTCTCGAGTTGAACCCGGATCGCCCCTCCGTCCCGGTCATCGTAGACCGCCTCACCGCGGAAGCCCATCGCCTCCGCCGCGAGGAGCAGGTTCTGCGCCGCGCAGCCGAGACTCACGAACAGGTGGTGGTCGTCGGGGTCGACGAGCGGGCAGCGGCGTGCGAAATCCGGGAGGATGGCGACGGATCGCTCGGCCGCCCGAAACCGCCAGCACTGGGTATTGTGGCTCGAGGGGGCCAGGGTCGCGTAGCGCACCATCTCACGGAGGGCGTCGCGCCCGCGGCCGCCAAAAACATTCTTCGGCTCAACATGGGCATCTCCCCCCGGAGCCTGGGCGGCAGGGGACTGCGGAGGGCGACCTGGATCACTCCGCGCCCGCCCCGGGCTCTCTTTGCCGATCTTCATCGCCCGCGGCAACGGCGGGTTGAAGCCCCAGCAACCCTTGCGCCTCGCCTGGCGGGAGCTCCTCGACCTCCCGCAGCCTGCGGCCGATCACCCGGCTTCGCCGCTCGGCCTTCTCGATCGTGCTCGAGGCTTCCTGGAGCTTCCTCTGCACCCGCTGCAGGATCTCTCCGTAGCGTCCCCACTCGGTCTTGACCGCCGCGAGCAGCTTCCAGACCTCGCTCGAGCGCTTCTCAATCGCCAGAGTGCGGAAGCCCATCTGCAGGCTCGTCAGAATCGACCAGAGCGTCGTGGGCCCGGCGATCACGACCCGGCTCTCCCGCTGGACCGTCTCGGCGAGGCCGGGGCGGCGCACCACCTCGGCGAAGAGGCCTTCGGTGGGGAGAAACAGGATCGCAAAATCGGTCGTCCGCGGCGGGTTCAGGTACTTGCGCGCGATGTCCGCGGCACATTGCCGGATGCGAATCTCCAGGCCGCGCGAAGCCTCCTCGGCGGCCGCGGCGTCGGCCCGCTCCTGCGCCTCGGTCAGCCGGAGGTAGTCCTCGAGAGGGAACTTCGCATCGATCGGAAGGAGAACCGGCTCCTCCTCTTCCCCGCGCCCCGGCAGCCGGATCGCAAACTCGACCCGCTCGCCGCCTTCCTTTGTCGCCACGTTCTCGGCGAACTGCTCGGCCGCCAGCACCTCGGAAAGGAGGGCCCCGAGCTGGACTTCGCCCCAGGTGCCCCGGGTCTTGACGTTCGCCAGCATCCGCTTCAAGTCGCCCACGCCGGCGGCGAGCGCCTGCATCTCGCCCAGGCCCCGGTGCACCTGCTCCAGCCGCTCGCTCACTTGCCGGAAAGACTCCCCCAGGCGCTTCTCGAGCGTCCCCTCGAGCTTTTCCTCCACGGTGCGGCGCATGTCCTCCAGGCGGGCACGGTTTTCCTGCTGGATCGCGCTCAGGTTCTCCTCGACCGCCTGCCGGAGAGCCTCGATCCGCTGTACATGGGATTCGGAGAGCCGTTCCAGCTGCGCGGCGAATGCCGCAAACTCCGTTTTCTGGAGTTCGCTCATCGCCGTCAGGGCCTGCAGGACCGTGTCGTTGAAGGACTTGAGCGCCTGCCCCGTCTCCTCGCGCATCCGGCCGCTTGCGCCCGTGAGAGCCCCCTGCAGGCGATCGAGCCCCTGGGCGGCCTCCTGGAGCATCCGCGCGAGCCTCTCCTCGACGGCGCCGCGAAGCTGATCCTGCCGCTCGCCCAGACTGCCCGTCAGCCGCTCGAGCTGCCGCTGCAGGCCTTCCCCGAACTTCCGGATCACGACGGCGATCTCCTGCCTCAGCCGCTGCCGGGCGGCCGCGGCTTCCTCCCGGTTCCGTCCCAGCTCCTCCCGCAGGGTGCGTTCGGTGCGCTCGTGAAGCTGCTCGAGATCGCGCAGTCTTTTTTCAAAGGCATCGGGCTCCAGGGTTTTCCTGCGCGCCGTGAGGAAGATCAGCACGACGAGGGCGAGCAAGACGGCCAACACTCCGGCGGCCGAAAAGGTCAGCGGCGGAAAGAGTTCCATGGGGCTCCCGGCGGCTTTCGCCGCGGATCATTTGGAGTGCAAAGGAGCGGGAAAATGATATATGAATGGACGTCCCCTATTGGGGGGCGAACCAGGCTGCCACCGTCTGCAGCTTCGCCGGGTCGAGATCGGGCGGCCAGCGCCTCTGAAAAGCCTCCCCTTCCCGCAGGAGCCTCGTGCCTCCCGCCGACTCCCGCACCATCAGCGCCCCCCGCAACACCTCGAGCAGGAGAATCCCCTCCTCGGGGCGGTAGTGGCAGAATACGGCCGCCGGGGCCTGCCGGGCCGCGGCCTCGTCGCTGTCGGTTCGCTCTTCACCGGCTCCCCCCCCGGCGAGAAAGAGGGGCGCCGGGGTCGTTCCCGGCCGGAATCCGACCGCCGCGATCAGGGGCCGCTCCGGGACCAGGCCTCCGCGCGGGGCGCCGGCGGTGGCCTGGATCCCCCAGGGCCCCTTGCCGTCCGCACCGGCGAGTTTTTTGGCGATGAGATAAAAGGCCCCGGAGATGTCCCGGATCCACCGCGGGCTTTCGTCCCGCCCCGCTTCGATCTCCCGGCAGAGCCCGGAGAGATCCATCCGCGTCCGCGATTTGACGCGGATCTGCAGGTGATCCGGGGTCTCGATCACGACCTGCCCCCGGCCGATCGTCTCGATCGTCGCCCCGCTCAGGCTGAATTCGACCCCTTCCCGGAGCGGCCGGCCGTTCAGCCGCGCCTCCCCGACCACACGAACGACGGCGGCCGTGCAGCCGCAGGGGACCCGACGCGCCGCCCACCTGTAGCGCGTCTGGTAGCGAACATCCAGCCCCCCGAGACTCAGGACGGTCGGCTCACCCACCCCCGGCGAAGACTGCGTCAGCGTCAGATGCCCGGAGATCTCATCGGGCGTCGTGCGGCAATCCCCGAGCGCCGGCAAGGAACGGGCCTTCTTGCAGAGCGAAACCAGCCTGTCCAGGCCGGGGTGAACGATATCGTGGAACCGTGGATCGGCCCGCTCTTCCTCCTCCGCGATGTCGGGGAAGGTCTCCTGGCGGCAGCCCTTCGCGGCCTTCGCCGCCGAGTGACCCTCCAGGCGCATGGACCAGAAAGCCGTATGGATCGCGTCCTTGCGGGTCACCCCCTCGGTCAACCTCCCGGAGATTTTTCCCTCGTGGACCACGCAGGAGGTCTCCCGGAAGATCGTCCCCTCCCAGCCGCCCCGAAGGCTCTGGTGCACGATCCCCTTTTTGCCCCCGCCGACCAGGAAGCGGACCTCGCCCTCCCCCTGCAACCGATCCCAGCGGCGATAGACCTCCCCTTTCTTGCGGCCCTCGGTCCCGTAGCTCTCCTCGACGGCAACCTGAAGCGTCGCCGTCCAGCAATCCTCGGCCGCCGCCACCCGCGGGGTCAGCCAGGCCGCGATGAGAACGCCGGAAATCAGAAGGTTTCGCAATTCAGCGCCCCGCAACTCGAGTTGCGCCGCTCCGGCTTCTTTCCAGGGAAGCCGGGGGATGCCCCGCCCGCGCCCTTGGCGAAGATCGTCAGCGCATGAACCAGTTCGGGATCGCCGTCACCAGCGGCGGGAACGCGACGATCAGGGCGAGCGCGGCGACCATGGCCCCGACGAAGGGCAATATATAGCGGAAAGAGTCCTCGTAGGGGATTCCGGCGATCTTGCACGCGGCCAGCAGATCGACGCCCAGGGGCGGCGTGTTCGCCCCGACCGCCAGATTCACGCAGATCATGACTCCGAAATGGATCGGGTCCACACCGACCTGCTGCATGATCGGGAAGAAGATCGGGACCACGATCAGGATGATCGCAATGGTCTCCATGAACATCCCCAGCAGGACGAGCAGCAGGTTGAAGAGGATCAGCAGGGCCCAGCGCTCACGGGAGACGGAGAGGAGAAAGGAGGCCACCTTCTGGGGAATGTCCTCCGCGGTCAGGATCCACCCGAAGAGGCTCGCCGCGGCGATGATGAACAGAACCACGGCGCTGGTCCGCCCCACCTCGAGGCAAACTTCGAAAAACCGCCGCAGGGTGACCTTCCGGTAAACGAACACCGAGAGCACGAAGGCGTAGAGGACGGCCACCGCCCCCGCCTCCGTGGCCGTGAAAACCCCGTAGACGATCCCGCCGATGATGATCGCCGGGGTGAGCAGGGGAAGAAGCGCCCCCTGCAGGGCCTGAAGGATCTCTTTGCCGGAGGCCCTCTCGAGCCGAGGGTAGTTCTCCCGGACGGAGAACCCCCAGGAGATCAGCATCAGCGCCCCGCCGGCCAGGATGCCGGGCAGGATCCCCCCCAGGAAGAGCTTGCCGATCGAAACCCCCATGCTCACCCCCAGGACCACCATCACGATGCTCGGGGGGATGATGGTGCCGAGGGAGCCGGCGCAACCGAGGAGCGCGGCGCTGAAGGCCGGCTTGTAGCCCTGGTTCTTCATCGCCGGCAGCATGATCGAGCCGATGGCGGCCACATCGGCCACGCCGGAGCCGGAGATGGCGCCGAAGAGCATGCACGAGAGCACCATCACCACCGCCATGCCGCCCGGGATGTGACCCACGCAGGCCGCCGCCAGGCGCATGATGCGCGGCGTGATCCCACCCTCCGCCATCACGGCCCCGGCCAGGAGAAACAGCGGGATGGCAAGCAGCGTGAAGGAGTCGACCCCGACCACCATCCGCTGGGCGAAGACGAGCACGGGCACCGAGGACTCGACGAGGAGATAGAACACCCCCGAGATCGCGATCGCAAAGGCGACGGGAACCCCCAGGAGGAGGGTCACGGCCATGACGATCAGGAGCGTGGCCACGGGGGGTTCACTCCTTTCCGCCCCGGGAAAGCTCCCGCAGGACGATGAACGCCATGAGCAGGCAGCCCGCGGGGAAGGCGAGGTAGAGAAGGCCCGCCGGAATCTGGAGCGCCGTCGTCCGCAGCGCCCAGGTCCTGCTGGTCACCAGCCCCCCGGCCCAGACCCCCAGGCCGAGGAACCCCAGGACGGCGAGCCGCCCGGCCGTCCGCACGATCGACCGCAGCCGGGGCGATTTCACCTTCTGGACGGCGAGCCCGATCGCCATGTGCTCGCCGCGCGCAAGCGCCGAGGCCGCGCCGACGAACGTGACCCAGACGAGCAGCGTCTGGGACAACTCCGCCCCCCAGGGCAGGGGGAGATGAAACAGGTACCGGAACGCGACCTCCACCAGGACCTCGATGCAGGTCAAGACGACGGCGGTCGCGATCAGGAAGTCGACCGCCCGCAGGAGGGTGGGGAACATCTTGCCGCGACCGCCGCCCACCGGCCCCTATTTCCCGTACCGTTCGACCAGGCTCATCAAATCCTTGCCGAAAACCCCCTCGTAGTCCGCCCAGACGCTCCTCACCGCGTTCTTGAAGGCGGCCTTGTCCGTCTCGTTGACCTGCATGCCTTTCTGCTTGAGCTTCTCCAGGAAGTCGTTCTCCTGCGCCACGGTGAGGCGGCGCTCCTCGTCGCGCCACTTGGCGGCGAGCTTCATGACGGCCGCCTGGTCCTCGGGCGAGACCTTCTTCCACACGGAGGCGTTCACGCAGAGCAGCGCGGACCCCCAGATGTGGCCGCTCAGGGAGAGGTACTTCTGCACCTCGTAGAAGGCGCTCGAGTAGATGATGGCGAAGGGGTTCTCCTGCCCGTCCACCACCCCCTGCTGCAGCGCCGTGTAGAGCTCGCCGAAGTTGATCGGCACGGGGGAGGCGCCGAGGGTCTTGAAGGTGTCCAGGCGCATCTTGTCGGGCGTCACCCGGATCTTCAACCCTTTCAGGTCCTCGGGCTTCACGATGGGGCGCCTGTTGTTGGTGATGTGGCGGAAGCCGTTCTCCCACCAGGCGAGCCCCACGATCCCCTTGGCGGCGAGCGCCTTGAGCAGCAGGGCGCCGAGCTCCCCGTCGAGGGCGCGGTAAGCCGCCTCGTGGGTCGGCCAGGCGTAGGGCAGCGCCTCGATGCCGAACTTGGGCTCGATCGCCTGGAAGGATCCCCCGCCGATCAGGCCGCCGTCCACGGTCTGAAGCGTCATTCCTTCGATCATGTCTTTTTCGTTGCCGAGCTGGCTGCCCGGGTAGATCCGGACCGCGACGCGCCCGCCGGTGGCCTTTGCGACCTCGTCGGCGAACCCCGTGAGGCAGGTGTGCCAGACATGGTCGGCGTTGAGCACGTGGCCGATCTTGATCACGGTCTCCGCCTGCGCGGCGGAGAGGCAAAGGCAAACGCCCATCCACACGATCCCTGCGAGAACCCCAAGACGCTTCACAAGACGCTTCATTCGATGCCTCCTTTCGATCGACGGGCCGCCGATCACTCCGGGGCGGGGTCGCCGGCGACCACGGCCAGGAAAACCAGGGGTTCGGCGCCCGTGTTCCGCAACCCGTGCGCATGCCCCCGCCGGGTGAGAATCAGGTCGCCGGGGTTGGCGGGCACCTCGCGGCCGTCGTCGCGGAAGACGCCGGAGCCGGAGAGCACCCAGTAGATTTCTTCGTTGTCGGCGTGGACGTGTTCGCCGATCTCCGCCCCCGGGTCGAGCGCCACCTGGCTGATCAGCCGGAAGCGGCTCCCGGGGACGGAGGCGCCGGGGGGGATGGCGTGGCGGAGCGTTCCGCCGCCCTTGCCGCCGGCGAAGGGCTCGCGCCGCTCGAGCTTCATCTCTTCCCGCTTGATGATCATCTCCCCGCCTCAGCCGGTCGAACGGCGGCCCGCCGTCCCCCGAAGGAGCCGCCCAGCCGCCATTTAGATCATCCGCCGCCGAGGTTCAAGATGCGCCGGTCGATAGACAAGGCCCCCCCGCGCAGCCGGGGCAGGCTCGAGGCGGAGGGCCCCACCGCCCTGCTGCGCCATTTCCTTGAGCAGCCGGATCTCCTCGGGCCAGCGCTCCGGGTCCGGCGTCTCGAGGATCAGAGGGATCCCATCGAAGCGCGGGTCCCTCATGATGCGCCGGAAGGCCTCGAGCCCGAGCGCCCCCCGGCCGATCCCGGCATGGCGGTCGACGCGGCTGCCCAGGGGCTTCCGGCTGTCGTTCAGGTGGAGCCCCGCAAGACACGAAAGGCCCACCACGGCCTCGAAGCGCGCAAAAAACTCCGCATAGCCCTCGGCGCTTGCGAGATCGTATCCCGCGGCGAAGCCGTGGCAGGTATCGAGGCACACCCCCACCCGGGAGCGGTCGGAGATGCGCTCGAGGACGGCGGCGAGGTGCTCGAGGCGGTGGCCGAGGTGGCCGCCCTGGCCGGCCGTGTTCTCGACCACGACCTTCACGCCCGGGACCGCCTCCAGGGCGAGGTTGATCGACTGCGCGATGCGGGCGAGGCATTCCCCCTCGGGGATGCGGCCGAGGTGGCTTCCGGGGTGGATGTTGAGGGCGGAGAGCCCCAGCGCACGGCAGCGGTTCATCTCGTCGATCAATGCCGCGCGCGACTTCGCGAGGCCCTCCCGCTCGGGGTGCCCCAGGTTGATCAGGTAGCTTGCATGGGCGAGGATCTGCCGCGGGCCGAAGCCCTGCCTGCGGCAGTTTTCCTTGAAAGCCCGGATCTCATCTGCGGCAAGCGCCTTGGCCCGCCACTGCCGCTGGTTCTTGGTGAACAGGGCGAAGGCGCCCGCCCCGATCCGGGCGGCATTCAGGGGGGCCTTCGCCACCCCCCCGGCAGCGCTGACGTGGGCCCCGATGTATTTCATCGCCGGGCGGACGAGCGGAGGGGCGGACCTTGCATGATGAGTCAGGTCTTCCTCGTTGCAATCGGTTCATCCGGTGGGCGCTCCGTCCTAAGTCACCACCCACCGGAACTCGAAGCGCCGACGGCTTGCTCCCCCTCGGGGGCCCTGCTTTCTCTGCATCGGCAGTCGTTGCTTCTCGTGCAGGATCCTTATCCCCAACCGTTCCCGGCGGGCGTCATGCCCCCGGCGGCCGAATCCCTCCCGGCGACTCGAGCGAAATCGAAACCCGAATGCGTTGGGCCGGGGGCCCGCAGGGCGGGTGCCGAAGGGCGGCACACCGGCACTGGTTTTTCCCCCGGTTTTTTCGTTCTGCTTTTCTCGGGCCGCGAGGCGATCCCGGCTAAATCGCTTTCTCGTATCGTTGAGCGACCTTTTCATTGATCGATACCCCAAGCCCCGGCTTCTGCGGAACCACCACCTTGCCGTCTTGGACCGTAAACGGTTCCTCCACGATCTCCTCCCGCAGGGGGCAGTCGCTCACGTCCCGCAGCATGATCAGGAAATCGGGCTGGCTGGCCACCAGATGAAGGGCCGCGGCAAACCCGACGTCCGACCCGTAGTGATGCGGGGAAAAGGGAATTCCGTAACGCGCCGCCGTTTCGCACAAGCGGACGCATTGCGTCAGGCCGCCGCAACGGGAGGGGTCAGGCATCACCACGTCGATCGCATGGGCCTCGCAGAACTTCTGATAGATCTCCACGCTGAAGCCGTTTTCGCCCCACGCGAGCGGAGTATCGGGGAATTCGTCGTGCAAGGCGATATAGCCTTCCAGGTCGTCGGCCAGGACGGGCTCCTCCAGCCAGAAGAGGTTTACATCGGCCAGCCGCCTCAGGATCCTTCTGGCACGAGGGTAGAGGTATGCCCCGTTGGCATCCACCAGAAGGCGGAGGCGGCCCTCGATCGCGCGATGCACGCGGTGGACGTTTTCGATATCGGCCTCGTCGTCGAAACCGATTCGAACCTTGACCGAACGGTAGCCCTTCCGTGCAATCTCTTCGGAAACGCCGCCCGAGACGAGCTGGTCCATGCTGTAGCCGGTTGCATACACCTCGGCTTTGCTCCGGTGTTGCCCTCCGAGGAGCATCCAGACCGGCTTCCCGTATTCCTTGCCCGCGATGTCCCAGAGGGCCATGTCGATGCCGCTGATCGCCTGCATCAAGGCCCCTTCGGACCACATGCGCGTGAACCCGCGCACGGCCCCGGCCATCTTGCACCAGAGCCGCCCGATCTCAAGCGGGTTTTCCCCGATCAGAAGCCCCGCCAGACCTTCCTCGATCGTCGCTTTTCGTTCCCGGAATATCCAGGGCGGAAAGTTGATGGACGTTTCCCCGATGCCCTCGAGCCCGGCGTCGGTATCCACCCGGACGATTCCGAAGTTGCGATGCGTCAGAACGCCGCAGGACATGGGCAGCGGCTTGGCCAGCGGATACTGGTAGAGCGTGAAGTCGATCTTCGTGATTTTCATGCCGGGGTCTCCTGTCACCCGATGTCTGCAGGATCCAACTCATAGGGGCTTTCCGTGGGCCAGCGCGGCCAGAGGGGGACGAACATCACCCCGCCGACGACCAGCAGCCGGACGGTTTCCTGCCCCGTGTTGTAAACGGAGTGGTAGATGTTTTCGCGGTTCAACACGGCATCGCCGGCCTCAAAGGGATACCTGCCCTCCTCCGTCTGGATGTATCCCTCCCCCTGCAGCACATAGTAGACCTCTTCGCAGTTGTGGCGATGCCGGGGCGAGTGGGCGCCCGGCGCGATCTCGACGATCCCCATGCAGAGGGTTTTGGCCGCCGCCCCGGTCTCGGGGTAAATCACCTTGATGTCGCGGACACCGGGGCGGCTTTCCATGGGCGCACCGTAGAGGTATTCCGATTTCTTCACGACGACTTTCTGCATTGAGCCTCCTTCGGGTTTTCACTTGAGCAGCAGGTTCGGCAACCAGAGCACCAGGGAGGGCACGTAGGTGATGAGCAGCAGCACGGCGATCATCCCGGCCAAAAACGGCCAGAGGTCTCGGGCGATGGTTTCGAGATCGATTTTGGCGATCGAGCAGGCCACGAACAAGCAGACTCCGAGCGGCGGCGTCACCATGCCGATGGCCAGGTTCACCACCATGACCACCCCGAAAAAAACGGGGTCGATGCCCAGTCCGTTGATGACAGGCATCAGCACCGGAACGAAGATGATCAACGCCGAACCGATATCCAGAAACGTTCCCACCAGCAGCAAAATGATGTTGATGATCAGCAGAATGACCCAGGGGTTGGAAGAGACGGAACCGAGGAGCGAGGCCACCCGCTGGGGGATGAGTTCTCGGGTGATGATCCACGAAAAGACCGACGCCACCGAGATGATGAAGAGCACCAGGGCGGCGTTGAGCATGGAGCGCACGAAAAGGTTGTAAACTTGATCGACCCGAAGCTCGCGATAGATGAACACCCCCAAGACCAGGGCGTACGTCACGGCGATGACGGCCGCCTCGGTGGGGGTGACAACGCCGCCGATGATGCCTCCCAGCACCACGATCGGCATCAGCAGGGCAAGAAACGACCGCCGAAAACTCACGGCCAGCTGGCCGATACCCCGGAACGGCTCTTTCGGGTAACCGCGCCGGCAGGCGATCCCGTAGGCCACCCCCATGAGGGTGGCGCCCATGATCACGCCGGGAATCGCCCCGCCGAGAAACAGGCGGCTGATGGACGTCGAGGCCAGCACGCCGTAAAAAATGAGCGGGATGCTGGGCGGGATCATGACCCCGATAGTCCCCGCGCAGGCCTGGAGGGCGGCCGCGAAGGAAATGTGGTAGCCCCGGCGGGACATCGCCGGGATGAGCACCGAGCCGACGGCCGCCGTGTCGGCGGCCGCCGCTCCCGAGATCCCGGCGAAAAACATGGAGGATACGATCGAAACATGGGCAAGTCCGCCGGTGATCGAGCCGACCAGATTGTTTGCAAAATCGATCAGCCGGCGGCTGATCCCCCCGGCCTCCATCAGCTCCCCGGCCAGAATGAAGAAAGGGATCGCCGTCAGCGGGAAGGAGTCGATCGCGGTGAACATTTTCTGGGCGATCACGATCAACGAGACCGACTTGAGCGACAAGAGATAGACGAGCGAGGAGACCCCGAGGGCGAAGGCGATCGGCATTCTCAAGACGAACAACAAGACCAGGGTCCCAAACAGGGCGATCTGCACTTCAACCTCCTCCCCCGGCGGCCTCCGCGTCCGGGGGGTCCACGCTTCCCGTCTTCCAGATCCGCTGCAGGAGGGCCAGAACCTGGACGGCCATGAACAGCGCCCCCAGTGGAACGCACAGGTAGACCGCTCCCATGGGCAGGTTCAGGGTGGGGGAGATCTGCATCCAGGTCCGCGCCACCAGGGTGATGCCGTAGCGGAAAACCACGGCCAGAAAGATCAGGATCAAAACATACACCCCGAGTGCCGTCCAGCGCCGCAAAGCGGGGGCAGGCCGTCGTGCACGAAGCGGACCGCCATGTGGGACCCGCGCTTCAGGCAGACCCCCGAGGCGAACATCGTGGCCCACACCATGAGGTAGCGGCTGAGTTCTTCCGACCAGAAGATCGAGGCGCTCAGCACATAGCGCCAGACCACCTGTGCAAAAACGACGGCCACCATGACCGCGAGAAAGACAAACATCAGAAGGCAGCTCAGCCGCTCGAGCAGAAGGCAGATACGCCGGAGCATGACGGACCGTTCCCGGCCGGTCTACGGGGTGTCGAGAATTTTCTGGATCAGCTCCCTGCCGATCGTCTTTTCGAACTTCCGGTAAACCGGAGCCGTTGCCTCACGCAGCTTGGCCCGGTCCGGGTAGGTGATCGTCATGCCTTTCTTCTTGAGTTCCTCGATGCCGCTCTTCTCCTGATCCGCGAGCAACCGGCGCTCGTAGATGCTGGCCTCGCGGGCGGCGTTGACGATGACTTTCTGGTGCTCCGGCGGCAGGGAACGGAACAGGTCGCCACGCACCATCAGGGGCACGGCCGTGTACACGTGGCCCGTCATCGCCAGATATTTCTGCACTTCGAAGAATTTGGCGGTAAGCACCGCGGCCACGGGGTTTTCCTGGCCGTCGACCACTTTTTGCTCCAGCGCGCTGAACACCTCGCCGAAAGCCATCGGCGTGGGGTCGACCCCCAGTTCCTTGAAAAAGGCCACGTGAATCGGGTTTTCCATCGTGCGGATCTTCAGCCCTTTGAGGTCCTCGGGTTTCTCGATCGGGCGCCGCGAATTGGTCACCTGGCGGAATCCGTTTTCGAACCAGGCCAGCCCGATGATGCCTTTGTTCTTCAGCGAGTCGAACAATTCCTTCCCCACGGCCCCATCCAGGACCGCATAGGCGTGTTTGAGGTCCCGGAAGATGAACGGCAGGTCCGGAGCGCCGAACTTGGGGTCAAAGGTCGCCATGGGGCCGGTCGAGGAGAGGACGAAATCCACCGTGCCGATCTGGAGGCCTTCGATGAGATCGCGTTCGTTTCCGAGCTGGCTCGACGGGAAGACATCGATGACGATTTTTCCCTGCGTCCCCTGCTTGACCAGCTCCGCGAACTTGAGTGCACCGAGCTGGTAAGGATGGGTCGGCGGGCCCACGTGCCCCAGCTTGTAATTCTCGGCATGGGTCACCTGGAACCCACAGGCGAGCAGGACCAGCGACGCAAGAATGGACCGGACGATGCGGGATGTTGCTCTCCCTCTCATGGCAAACCCTCCTCGTTTTGTATGGTTCAGGGCCTACGGGTTGCAGATGACCGTCAAGACCTTCAAGGCGCGGTCGGAAACGTTCCGCCCGCCGTGGGGCACATCGCCGTCAAAGTAGATGGCATCGCCGGCTTCCATCAGAAATTTCTTCTTGCCGTAGGTGAACTCCATCCGCCCCTCCAGCACGTAAATCAGCTCCTCGCCGGGGTGGGTGTACGTCACGGCGTACGGGCGGCGGTTTTCCACGATGAGGACGGCGGGCTCCATCTTTTTGTCGGGTTTGGAGTGGGCGAGCATTTCGTAGCAGAACCCGAAATCCTCGGTTCCCCGATCCAGCCGGAGGCGCTCGCGGGCCCGAACCAGAACGCATTTCATTTCCGGCTGCCCGCCGTTTTCGTCGACGAGGTAGCTCAGCCGAACCTTGAGCGATTCCGCGATGAGCAGGAGGGTCGAAACCGGGGAGGAGACCTTGCCGTTTTCGATTTTGCTGAGGAGGGCCTTGGAAAGGCCGGTACGACGGGCCAGATCCGCGAGAGTCAGCCGCTTGCTCTCGCGCAGCTTGCGGATGCGCCACCCGATTTGCGCTTCCAGGGATGAAGCCATGATCGGCGGCCCGAGATCGTGGGTTTAATGCAATTAAACTTCTTTTTCACGCTGGTAAACAAAGTGCCGCTCGTTGTCAACGGTTTTTTTGGGCTCGAATCCGGATAGCCCCCCCATCCAGGGTTGGATGAGCACGGGTAGTGTGGGTCATCCACCCGGGTGCGGAAAGTCGAGGAAAACCCACCCCGACCGGCGGCTCGACTGGACCGATCGTGGACGGCGGGTAACGCCGCACCTCAAGCGGCCGTAATCGCCGCGGGGCCGCATCCAGCCCGGGCGGCAGCGCGCCGTTCTGGGTCTCGAGGACGATGTGCTGCGATAGGGACGCACCGGATCCGGCGACGTGCTCGCGCGCGGCAGCCGGCTCACGCGGTCCAGGACCACGATCAGTGGAATGAAGGCCAGGAAATCGAAACCCTAAGGGCCGGCGGCAGGTCGATGTGGGCGTTCCTCCCCATCCCCGTGATCGCCTACCGGGGACCTCCCGCACGCTCACCGGCTCATTCGCTCTCGAACCCCTGGCTGTCGAACTTCAACGCCCGGCTGTTCTCGGTGACGGTGCGGACCACGTTCTCCGGCACGCCGGCCGGAATCTCGGCCTCGATCTCGAGTGTCACCTTCACCTTCGCGCCCACGAGGCCGGCGAGGTGCGTGATCACCTCGTCGGCGACCCTGCTAGCGTCGCGTCCCACCCTTGTGGCCTCGAGGGTGACGGTGCCGTGGAACCGTTTGGGGCGCGCACGTGGCGGCGCGACGGGGGAGGCGCCCGGCGATCCCCCCGGCGGCTGGATCGCGGGCGAACCGGGAGGGGTGACGCCGCCTGCCGGTCGAGTCGCTGAAGTAGCCGGCGCGGCAGCTCCCTCGGCCTCCAGCTGCCGGCGTGCAACCTCCGGCTTGACAAGCAGCGCCTCCGAATCCGCTTCGACCCGGAGGGGGGGGCGCGCGAACTGGAGCCCGCGGTACCGCGCGCCGGCCTCGTCGTAGCTTTCCGCGAACGCAAACGAATCCGCCTCCCACGTGAGGAGGGCGAGGCCGCTGCGAATCGCCTCGACCAGGACCGAAGGCTCCTTGAGCCGCGGGAGATACAGGTAGCGGGCGAAATCGTCGACGAGCTGCCTGATCGCCACGTGGTCCCCGCGCCAGAGCGGCACCCGGTCGAGCTCCATGCGCAGGCGCGAAGCGGCGAGGTTTGTGACCAGGAGCTCGTCGTTCTTGAGCTTCTTGCTCGCGCGCACGGCAAGCGCGTCCTGGCCCATCAGGCGGAATGCCTGCCATTGCACGGCCGCTTTGCGGGCTCTGCTGCGTGGGCACGAGCAGCCACTGGTAGGCTTCGGGGAGGCGCGCGTCGACGACGCCGTCGGCGGCCGTCCGCTGCGTCTCCGCCTGCTTCACCTGATGCGGCGACAGATCTCTGCAGAGTCCAAGGGTGTTGCGCGGGGCAGGTATCTTGCGGAGAGTGACATTCAGCTTGCCTCATGGAACCTTGTTCCAATATGGAACCATCCCTCGAACTGGGGATCTCGCAGGTCAGGGTTGCCCTGGATGTGGGGCCTCGCGCTATTGAAGAATCTGGCAATTTCTTCGTTCGTCATTCTTTTTCCGTCCAGTCCCTAGAAGTGGTTTCATAACCTGTTGAGTTGTAGTTCGCCACGAATTCGCACGCAATATGTTGTATGATCAGTTAGTTATGGCCCTAGACTTTTTAAATGATTTCGGGTAGTAAGCTGTTGGAGGTGATCCAATGGCGCGAGCTACCCCGTTTCTAAAAGATGAGCAGTGGAAAAAGCTTGAGCCGCTTTTACCTAAAACCACTGTTGGCTCAAAGGGCGGCAGGCCATGGCAGGATACCCGGCAAGTCTTGGAAGGTATTCTCTGGGTGCTTAAAAGCGGCGCCCGCTGGCGCGATCTTCCCAGCCGATATCCCAGTGCCTCCACCTGCTGGCGACGGTTGCGGCTCTGGGAGGAGTTGGGCATCTGGCTGGATATCTGGCGAGCCTTGCTGGCCGAGCTGGACGAAAGGCAGTATCTGGACTGGGAAGAGACCTTCGCTGACGGCAGCTTCGCCCCGACGAAAAAAGGGGGCCCTGCGTCGGAAAAACCAAGCGCGGCAAGGGTACGAAGTGGATGGTGGTGGTCGACGGCCAGGGTGTTCCTCTTGGAAGCACACTGGCGTCGGCCTCGCCGGCGGAAGTCAGACTGATCGAAGAGACCCTGGAGCAGGTAAAGGTGCCGCGTCGGGCGCGGGGCCGGCCTCGCAAGCGCATGCGGCGGCTAATCGCCGACAAAGCCTACGACAGCGATCCATTGCGCAAGCGGTTGAAGGCCAAAAAGATTGAGTTGATCTGCCCGCATCGGCGGAATCGGAAAAAGGCCAAGCTGCAAGATGGAAGAAAACTGCGGCGTTACCGCAGGCGGTGGAAAGTCGAGCGAACCTTTGCTTGGCTGGGCAACTTCCGTCGTCTGGTTGTTCGCTGGGATCGCCTGATTACGGTTTACCGGGCGTTTTTCCATCTGGCGTGCCTGATTATTACGCTGAGGCAGTTATGAAACCACTTCTAAGGTAATTTGAAAAAAAATGGACACCAAAGCCTATGATGACCAATACACGGAGGTGTCCGAATGGAAAAAGTTCCATACAGCAAGTACACGAAGGAGTTTCGTTTGGAGGC
>JBBFLI020000019.1:0-73014 GCA_037481615.2 Desulfobacterales bacterium | reverse complement strand
CAGCCCCACCTCCCCCCCAGCTGACGCGATGAACTGCGATTTTCATATTATTTTCGTCACGATAAGCTGCCTTGTCGTTTAGCCCCGGGTTCAGGACATACTGTGCATCACGGAAGATTGAATGACTTCCGGATGTTTCCGCCGGGTGCAAAAAGCAAAAACACAAGCTAAAAATTTTCCATTTTCTATTTCTTTTTTTATTCAAAAATAAGTATTTTTTTACCTAAAATCGGCCGGACTCAATCTGTGCCCCAAAAAAAGGACAGGAGGTGGATTTCAGGCTTTACTATTCGATATTATTGACTTTATTTTGCTCCGGGTCCCATGTCGGCGATGGGGCCTAAGTGTCGATGATAAAGAATATCAGGTAGTTAAAATGATGAGGCGGTTTGCGGGCCACGGTCGATTTCAGGCGGCACAATCCATGCACTCACCAAAAGTTTAATCTTTGAAGACCTCTCGATGCGGCAATTTCCCAGGGCTGAAAAGAGAGATCTTCTTCCCCACGCCTCACGGAGTCTAAATGGGGCCACAGGTGATTGGCCTTTGATCGAGGAATGGGCCGCCCCCGCGAACCAGGCTTTCGGAATGGATTTAAGATCCTGTTCCGATTGATATTTTTAAAAAATCACTTTCAGGGTCCCGATAGGGGGGGGGAGATGAAATCTTTGCTGCGCGTGTGCTTGCTGCTGGGGACTGCTCTTTTTTGCGGACCTCTTTATGCCGCCGGTCCGGACCAGACGTCGCCGGGAAGCAGCCATTACACCATCGGGACGGGAGATTTGATCCTGGTTTCCGTATGGAAAGACGAGGCCTTGACCCGTCAGGTGGTCGTTCTCCCCGACGGCAAGATTTCCTTCCCGCTGGTGGGGGAGGTTCAGGCGGCGGGCCGGACCATCGAGCAACTTCGAAGCGAGCTCGAGGCAAAGCTTGAGCGCTTTGTGCCCGGAGTCACACTGAGCGTGATCGTCCAGCAAGTCAACAGCCAGGTTGTATACGTCATCGGGCGCGTGACCACGCCGGGGAGGTTTCTTCTGACCGGGGACATCAATGTCCTCCAGGCGCTTGCGATGGCCGGCGGCCTGAACCCGTTTGCCAAGAAGGGGGAGATCAAAATTTTCCGGCAGGAAGAGGGAAAAACAAAAATCTTCCCCTTCGATTACGACGCGGTTTCGACGGGTTCGGATCTGAGACAGAACATCACGCTTCAGCGCGGGGATGTGATCGTTGTGCCGTAGACGTCGGGACCTGAAAAGCACCGCAGACGGAGGGGGGACGGATCATGGCTCGGAATCTGGCGGCCGTTATGCTGGTGTCGTTTTTCGTGGCTGCGGGGTCTGCTTTCGCCGATGAGAATAAGCTCAACGCCAAATTTGCGCTCTGGCACGAATACAACAGCAATATCTATTTTTCCCCCAAGGATGAAAAGGACGATTTCATCACCCGGACAAAAGCGGGACTGGAGTGGTTGAATCGTTCGGAGCGGTCGGAGTTGTTTTTGTCGGGATTCCTCACGCCCTATTTCTACTGGAAAGAATCAGACCTGAGCGCCCTCGATCAAGATTATCAAGGCCGGTTTTCATGGCGTGCTTCCGAGCGCCTGACCTTCGGGGCCGATGCCGAACTGCACTTCGACTACGAACCCGACCGCGTGCTCACCTCGAGCGGGATCATCTTCAACAACGACCGTCGAATCCGTCAGCGATACGGGGCAAACGGTTCATGGAATGCCACCGAACTGGATCTCTGGCGGTCCACCTATGTCTATGCGCGCGAGGATTGGCGGGCGACGCTCGGAAACGACGCCGAGGATTGGGAACATCACGGCGTGGGGGTGGGGTACACCCGGGAACTGGGGGCCAGGCGGGGCATGAGCCAGGGCCTGGTGGATTTCGGCTTCGGCCGCTACGACTACGAGACTTCCGACTCGCGTTATCTTTTTGCGACGGTCGGGGCCCGGCATCGGCTGAGTGAACTGGTCACGGTGTCGGGAAACGCCGGGCCCCTTTACCTGGATTCGGAGTACAAAGTCCGGGAGGCGACGGGATCGCGGGAAAAAGACGATGCGAAATTGGGGTTTCTGGGTCGGCTTGCCCTGGAATACGCCTCGGAGCGGACCGACCTGAACCTCTCGGCCTATCGCGACATGAACCCGAGCGGAGGCGGCAGCGGGGTCTTGCGGCGCACCGCCCTCATTTTCGACGGCGGATACCGCATCCGCGAGAAATTGCGGGCGGGACTTTACGCGGCAGGCTTCCTGAACAAAAGTGAAAACCAGGAATTCACCGGTGGGAGAACCGACCGCCTCACGTCGTTCATCACCCCGAACCTGAGATGGGAGCTGGTGCCGGACTTGCTGCTAGAAATCGGCTACAGCTTCGTCTACGGGGAAGACCGCGCCGCCGAAGAGGAGAGCCATCGCCACTACATCTACGCGGAGCTTACCTACGACCTGGGGTTGCTCAAGTAAAGGATGCCGATCATGGAAGGAATCGCGATCACCCCGTTCCATCTGATTTCCGCGGTACGGCGGAGATGGCGCAGTTTCCTGGTTGCTTTTGCGCTGGTCATGCTTCTCGCCGGTGCCCTCGCGTTTCTGCTGCCCCCGAAGTACCGTTCCACGGCCACGATCCTGGTCGAAGAACCCGAAGTCCCCGCCAATTACGTGGCCACCGCGAGCAGCTATGCCGAACATCGCATTCAGCAGCTCACCCAGCGCATCATGACGTTTCCACGCCTGATGGAAATCATCGACCGCCACGGCCTCTACCCCGATTTGCGGGCGGGGGGGACGGCCGAAGAAGTCGTCGAACGCATGAGGAAAGACACCGAGCTCAAACTGGTCAGCGCGGAAAACTACGACCCGCGCTTCGGCCGGACCACCACGGGGGCCATCGCGTTCACGGTGTCCTACCAGGGAAGCGATCGTGGGATTGTCAAGGAGGTAGCCGATCTTCTCGCCGCGCTCTACCTTGAGGAAAACCGGAAAATCCGGACCCGGCGGGCTGAAGAGACGACCGAGTTTCTGGAAACCGAAACCGCCCGGCTCAAGCAGGAGCTCTCCGGGATCGAAGCGAAGATCTCGGCGTTCAAAAAAAACCATCTCACGTCGCTACCGGAATTCATGCAGATGAACCTGCAGACGTTGGCCGGGATCGAACGCAACATCGAACAAGTCAGCGAGCAGTTGCGCGCTCAGCGCGAACGGGAAGGCTCCCTCCAGGTCCAGCTCTCCGGAGTCAAGCCTTACGCTGAAAAAGAAGAGGATCTCCTCCGCAAAAGACGGCTGGAAGAACTGCACGTGCAGCTCGTGGCTCTGCGGCAGAGGTTTTCAGACGATCACCCCGATGTCAAAAAGGCTCGCGCGGAAATCGCGGAGCTTGAGCGGCGCGCTTCCGCGCTGTCCCCCGACAAAACGCGCGGGGAGCCCGACAACCCGATCTATGTCGCCCTTTCGGCGCAACTGGCCGGTGTGCGCGTCGAGATCCAGGGCCTTCAAAGGCAGCTCGAAAGATTGAAGGGGGAGGCGGCGGACTACCGGCGGAGGATCGCCGCCACCCCCAAGGTGGAAGAAGAGTACAACGCCCTTCTCGCCATTCGGGACAGCACCCAGGCCAAGGTGAACGAAATGATGCGCAAGCTCATGGACGCCCAGGTCTCCCGCGGTCTGGAGAAGGAACAGCGAGGCGAGCGATTCACCCTGATCGAGCCGCCAAGGCTTCCGGAGAGGCCCTATAAGCCCAACCGCCTGTTGATCCTGACCCTGGCGTTTTTTTGCGGCTGCGCGCTGGGGGTCGGCGTAGCGGCCCTGCGCGAGGTCACCGACGACACCGTTCACTCCGCCGAGCAGCTCGAATCGACCGGTTTCCCGATTTTGGCCGGCATTCCGCGTATCGGCAAGGCGTTTCGCTGAGCCCGCTCGGAGAGCCTGCGGGCAGCCCCCTGGGGCCAGAGCCGGCACCCGCGGAGGACAGGGCCCAGGGGCAGCGGATCGGCGCAGCAGCGAAGGTTAGACAGACCACGGAAGGAGGACGGCGGGCGTTATGAACCTGAGAAGGGCATTGGAAAAAGCAAGACAGATGCGCGGAGAGAGTACCGTACGGCCGCTTGTCTCGGGAAAACCCCAGTTCATTCGAAAATCTCCGGAAAAAGACTGGAAGCCCCCCGAGTACACCCAGTCACGCTCCGCCGCGTTGGACAGAGAGCGGATGATCGCGAAGGGATTCGTTTGCGTCGATCCCTCCGCCGCGGAACTCGAAGCCTACAAGGTCCTTCGGACGCGCATTCAGATGGCGATCGGGGACAAGCCCTGGAACACCCTCTTGATCACCAGCGCGAACCCCGGCGAAGGAAAGACGCTCACGGCGATCAATCTCGCCCTCACCTTCGCCCAGTCTTACAACCAGACCGTACTGCTGCTCGACTGCGACCTCAGGAAGCAAAACATTCATCGGGTTCTTGACCTGGAAAGCGGGGGGGGGATCGTCGATTACCTGATCAACGATAAGCCCTTGAAGGATTTCATCATCTGGCCGGGCATAGAAAAACTCACGCTCATTTCCGGCGGGGCCGTCATCCAGAACAGCGCGGAGATTCTGGGTTCCGAGCGCATGCAGTCTCTGCTGAAGGAAATGAAAGAGCGTTATGAAGATCGGGTCCTGCTGATCGACAGCCCGCCCGTTTTGACGGGTGCCGACACCCTCGCCCTCGCACCCCAGGTGGATTGTTTCGTGATGGTGGTCCAGGAGGGCCGGACACGCCTGCGGGAAGTAAAGAAAGCCCTCGAGGTCCTGCCGGTGGAGAAGTTCCTGGGGTTTGTCTTGAACCGGCAGAAAAACAACCCTTCCCTCTACGCATACAGCTACTGATGTACGAAACGTTCTACGGACTGACGGAGAAGCCTTTCCAGATCGTTCCAGACCCCAACTACCTCTACAGGAGCGAAAAGCACGAGAACGCTCTCAGCTACCTGGAGTATGGGCTGAACGAGCAAGTCGGGCTGGTGCTCCTGACCGGAGAAGTCGGCTCCGGGAAAACAACGCTCATCCAATACCTGCTGGGGCGCCTGGACCCCAAAGTGGAAAGCGCCGTCATCTTCAATTCCAGCCTGGACTCCGATCAGTTCCTCAACATGGTGCTTTCGGAGTTCGACTTCGCGCCCCCGGCGGACAAGACGGCGGCCCTCATCACCCTGAACGAGCACTTGGTCCGGCTGTATGCCGAAGGCCGGCGCGCTTTGCTGGTGGTAGACGAAGCACAGAATCTTTCGCCGGCCGCGCTCGAGGAATTGCGCATGCTTTCCAACCTCCACGACGGGCAGCATCTCCTGTTGCAGGTCGTGCTGGTCGGACAGCAGGAGCTGAAAATCAAACTGTCCCAGCCCTCCATGAGGCAGCTGGCCCAGCGGATCGCGGTGCGCTACCACCTGACGGGCCTCAACCGCGACGACACCGGACGCTACATCGCCCATCGCCTCCAGAAGGCCGGGGGTAGACCGGATCTCTTCACAGAGGCCGCGGTGGACCTGGTCTTCGAAATCTCAAAAGGAATTCCACGGGCCATCAACCTGGCCTGCGAGGCCGCCATGGTCTACGGCTTCGCCGAGGGGGCCGCGGTCATCAGCCAGGACATCATCCGCAGCATCCAGAATGACCATCTGCATATCGGCTTAGGAAAAGAGCCGTCCTCCCCGGAGACGGCAGAAGGGCTGAAAGACCTTTCCGCCGGTCCATGGGAGCCGTCGTTGGGGCAGCGCCTGGAAGCGATCGAATCGCGCTTGAAAAACCTGGAGGCGACGCTGCTGGAGCGGTGGGAAGCCATCGAACGGTTTCTTGCCGACGGTCAGGACGCCCCGGCCTTGATGGAGATCACGCGCCTCTGGAACCAGGAGCGACAGCGGACGAAAGAGCTGAGCGAAAAACTTGCGGTTTTCGAAAAAGAAATCCTCCCGCAAACCCGTTTGCCCCGGAAAAAACGCAAGCGCCTGCGCGAGCTCCAAAGCCCGAGTCTCTCCTCGGCTGAAGGCCCCCGAAAAACGGGTTCGCCGGGGGCCGAAGAGGCGGCGATCCGGCGTCCGTAAGCAGGAATCCGCCCTCTTCGCCGGCAGGAGCCTCTGGCTGCGCGCCTCTCAGCGGCCTGTGAAGCAGAAACAGGGGAGGCCGACTCAAATCATGGGAAGATCTCCCCGCCCGGCCCCACGCCGGACCCGCATGCGGAGGCCGTCATTTCCCGCGGAAAAGAGAAAAGCCCATCCATGAAAGTAGCGTTGATTACAGGGATCACCGGCCAGGACGGCGCCTATCTGGCGGAGTTCCTTCTGGCCAAAGGGTATGAAGTCCACGGCATCAAACGACGCGCATCCTCCTTCAACACCGCACGCATCGATCACCTTTACGTCGATCCTCACGAGGAAGAGGTGCGATTTCACCTCCACTATGGCGACTTGACCGATGCCACAAACCTGATCCGCATCATCCAAGAGGTTCAACCGGACGAATTGTACAATTTGGGGGCGCAGAGCCACGTCATGGTGTCTTTCGAAACCCCCGAATATACCGCCAATGCAGATGCGCTGGGGACGCTTCGCCTGCTGGAAGCCATCCGGATCCTCGATCTGCAGAACAAAACGCGATTCTATCAAGCCTCGACCTCCGAACTCTTCGGTAAGGTAAAGGAGATCCCCCAAAAAGAAACCACGCCGTTCCACCCCCGATCCCCTTACGGGGTGGCCAAGCTCTATTCCTACTGGATCACGGTGAATTATCGGGAGGCCTACGGGTTTTACGCCTGCAACGGTATTCTCTTCAACCACGAATCCCCCATTCGGGGGGAAACCTTCGTCACCCGCAAAGTGACGCGGGGCCTTGCCCGTATCAAGGTCGGGCTCCAGAAGATGCTTTACGTCGGCAACTTGGACGCCCTGCGCGACTGGGGGCATGCGCGCGACTACGTTCGCATGATGTGGTTGATGCTCCAGCAGGAGGCCCCGGACGATTATGTCATCGCAACCGGACGGCAGCATTCCGTGCGTGAATTGATCGAGGTCGCCGGATCGAAGTTGGGGATGAAAATTCGATGGGAGGGAAGCGGCATCGAAGAGAGAGGGATCGATGCGGTGAGCGGAAGGCCGATCATCGCCGTGGACAGAAGGTATTTCCGGCCCGCCGAAGTGGATTCCCTGCTGGGGGATCCGCGGAAGGCTCATGAGCGGCTGGGGTGGTATCCCCAGATCGGGTTCGAAGAGTTGGTCGAAGAGATGGTCGAAGCGGATCTTCGAGAAGCTGAAAGGGATGCGATGATCCGCAAAAGCGGTTACCGTGTTTTTTCAAACGCCGAGTAGGGGATCGAATGAGTCCGCCGCAGAACCTGTCTTTGAAAGACCGCATTTTCGTGGCCGGACATCGCGGAATGGTCGGATCCGCGCTTCTTCGTCGGCTGGCGTGCGAGGGTTATGAAAATCTTTTGACCCGCAGCCGTGACGAGCTGGATCTGACCGACCAGAAAGCGGTTGAGGAATTTTTCCGATTCGAAAAGATTGATGTCGTATTTCTTGCCGCCGCGCGGGTCGGGGGGATCATGGCCAACGTGTCCTATCCCGCAGAGTTTATCTATCAAAACCTGATGATCGAGTGCAATGTGATCCACAGTGCCTGGCGAGCGGGGGTGGAACGTCTTCTTTTTCTGGGGAGTTCCTGCATTTACCCGCGGGATTGTCCCCAGCCGATGAGAGAGGAGCACCTGCTGAGTGGACCCCTCGAGGCCACAAACGAGCCCTACGCCGTCGCCAAAATCGCGGGGATCAAGCTTTGCGAAGCTTACAACCGCCAATACGGGACCCGGTACCGGGCGGTGATGCCCACCAACCTATACGGGCCGGGAGACAATTTCGACCTGATGAATTCCCATGTCCTGCCGGCGATGGTGCGCAAGTTCCATCTCGGCAAACTGGCCATGAACGGCGACCGGGAAGGAATCCGCCGGGACGAGGAACGTTACGGTACAATCCCCGAGGATGTCCGCCGCCTGCTTCCGGAGGTGCTCCTTTGGGGTACCGGCCGTGCGCGGCGCGAGTTTTTGCATGTAGAGGACATGGCCGCCGCCTGTGTCGCCGTCATGAAACTTTCGGACGACGACTACGGGAGGGCGTGCCGAGATGGTCGCGTTTCTTTTCTGAATATCGGCAGCGGAGAGGACATCACCATCCGCGAGCTGTCCAAACTCGTGAGGCAAGCCGTCGGTTACATGCGGGAGCCCCTCTGGGACGATTCCCGGCCCGAGGGGACGCCTCGCAAACTTCTGGATGTATCCGGCATGGAGCGTCTGGGTTGGAAGCCGACGATCGGATTGGCCGAAGGGATCCGGGGCACTTACGCCTGGTATCTCGCCGAGGGGGAACACAGGACTTGTCGATAGGATCTGCCCATGCCCCGCGGTGCCGGCCAAAAGGCGGGCGGAACCCTTACCCGTGAAGGTTCCCGGAAGAAACTGAGGCTGAACCGCTATGCCCTGATATCTCGAATGATATCCTTTCGAGATGCTTGTGGGAGGAGGCTTTGGGGGATTTTCTGATCATCGTTTTGACCCTGGGCGGCAATCTGATCGGTCTTCTGCTGTTCGGCCTTATCGCCCCCTTATTTTTGGCCGTTCTTCTTTTGCCTTTTTCAGACACCCATCTGATTCCCCGGCAGATGTTCGGGATCACCGGGATCAATCCTTTCAACATCACCATCTCCGTCTGCCTGGTGGCCTTTTTCCTGCGATGGCTCAAGGACCCGCTTTCCAGCCGCTTGCCGCGAATTCCAGCCATTTTCGGGGTGTATCTCTTCATGCTCATCCTGGGGGCCTGCGCGGGTCTCTTTTTCATCGACCGCATCCCCCCCATCCCCAATCCGGGTGGGGAGATCGCCCGCATGTCGGCGGGAAAATATCTGATCGAACAGTTTTTCAAGCCGACCCTCATCCTCGTGGTCGCCTTCTTCTCGGGCGTGGTCGTTTTGAACGAAAGACGGGAAAATACCATCTTCTGGGCGATGGCGCTCGCTTTGACTTTGCTGAGCCTGGTGATCCTTTCCTACATTGCCCTGCAAGGGATCGACCTCAGGCTTCTTGCCGATTATCGATCCAGGGAATTCTTGTCGTGGATCGGCATGCATGCCAACGAGTTGGGATTGATGCTCAATATCGGGATCGCCCTTTTGTTTTTTTCGGCGGCAAGGACCAGCTCCATGGCCAAGCGCCTCCTGCTGTCCGCCCCCGTTGCTTTGGGGGGGATTTCTTCGCTTTTTACATTTTCTCGAGCGGCTTTCTTGGGTTTGGCGGTCATTTTGGCTTATTACCTGGTATCTCGTCGCCGTTTCCGTGAAATCGCGGTCGGGATTGGGCTCCTTGCGGCGATCGCATGGATGCTCCCCAAAGAAATCCTCGACCGGGCCACGACAGGTCTTCCTCAAATGGATATCAGCGCAATCAGCGCCGGACGCTACGACCGTATCTGGATGCCGTTGATTCCTGTTTTTCTGGAAAGCCCGCTTTACGGCAACGGGTTGGCCTCGACCTTCTGGGCTGAGCCGAACCTGAAGGCCCGAATGGTTTTAATCGGTCATCCGCACAGTGCTTATCTTGCGACTCTCCTGGACTTCGGCCTCATCGGCGCAGGCATCATCGGTGCTCTCTTTTACACGGTATGGAAACGATTCCGGTACTTATCAAAAACCCACACCGATGATCTTTGGAGGGGATACTTCGAAGGCGCTTCCGTTGCGCTTCTGGTGTTGATGGTCCAAGGACTCACCGATGACCGTTTCATTCCATCCTACACCCAGGCCTTTCTCTGGATCGCCATCGGCCTGAGTTGGGGAACGGGCTCTGCACTCCCGCGAAGCAGCCCGCAAAAAGCATGAAGTGATGATCGATGAAGGAAAAAAGGGAAGATCCCGGGCGAAAGTCTGCCTGCTTGGCCTGGAGAACCTTCCCGTCCTCGCCCCACAATACGAGAAGTTTTATTTCGGCGGAGAGCAGGTACAGCAGACGCTTTTGGCTCGGGCGCTGCGCCGCTGTGGGTACGATGTGGCCATGGTGGTCGGCGATTATGGGCAGAGTGACGGCGCAGCCTGGGAGGGGATTCGAACCTACAAAGCCTTCCGCTTCGATGAGGGGATTCCTGTCTTTCGCTTTTTGTATCCCCGATGGGTGAAGCTCTGGGCCGCGCTGCGGCGGGCCGATGCCGATGCCTACTATACGAGTTGCGCCGGGATGCATGTTGGGTTGCTGGCGCTTTTTTGCATGCGTTATCGAAGAGGGTTCGTTTTCCGCCTGGCATCGGATGGGGATGCCGATCCCGCCAAGGTGATGATCCGCTATCGAAGAGACAAGATTCTTTACAAATACGGGTTGTGCAAGGCGCATTGCGTGCTTGCACAGCACAAAGACCAGCAAAAAAATTTATGGTTGAACTATGGGGTTCGTAGCACCATTGCAAACCTGTTTGTAGAACGCCCCGGGCGGTTGTACCCGCCGAAAGAGAAAGATATCGATGTGTTGTGGGTCAGCAACGTTCAACCGGTAAAAAGGCCGGAGCTCGTGCCCCAGCTCGCAAAACTTCTTCCGCACCGTAAATTTTGCATGGTTGGCGGAAGCATGGTGGGGGAGAAGCATCTTTTTGAGAGAGTAAAGAAGGAGGCAGCATCAATATCGAATCTGGCATTTCAAGGCGCGATCCCTTACCGCGATATCGGAAAATATTTCGATCGTGCAAAAATATTTATCAACACATCGGATCTCGAAGGGTTCCCAAATAGTTACCTGCAGTCATGGGCAAGAGGTGTCCCGGTCATTGCGTTTTTTGACCCTGAAAATCTCATGGGTCGGGAAAAACTGGGAGTCGCCGTGAAAACAATAACGGAAATGAAAACAGAAATAGAAAATTTGCTTTTAGACGAAATCCGATGGGGCGATATTTCGAATAATGCATATCGCTATGTTGAGGAAAACTTGAATGAAAATGATGTTGTGAAAGTTTATTGCAAAGCAATAGAACAGGCGCGATTGACAGTTATAAAAAGCAATGATCAATAGAATCAGAATGGCTTTGGTGGTCGATTCCCTTGCCGTGGGTGGAGGGGAGAGGCATACGATATCGTTGTTCAACCATTTGAATCCAAAAAAATTCGAATTGGGCCTGATTTATCTAAAAAAAAATGAGAGTCTGCTTTCCGAGGTGGATCGAAGCCGCGGGCCGGTGTGGTGCGCGGACTTCGGGCGCGGCTGGGATAGAAAAGGATTGATAAGACTATCGAAGTGGTTGAATGAATACAAACCGCGAGTTTTGGTTGCGGTAAATGCGTATCCTCTTTTTTATTCTTTCATTGCATCAAGGCTGATTTCACCAAAGCCCCTGATCGCGGAAATTTATCATACGGGAACATGTTATTTCAAAGAAGCGATCAAAATGCATTTGATTTATCGATGGTTCTTCAATGCAAGTGATCAAATCATTTATGTTTCAGATTTTCAGAAGAGATTCTGGATGGCGAGAGGTTTTTTCGGAAGGAAAAATATACGAATTTATAATGGAATTGACACTCTGCACTTCACAGATCGAATGACTTCTGAAGAGAAGAACGAACTAAGAACCAAACTCAATTTGAATAACCGGAATATAGACATTTTGGCTGGATTCTGTGCAACCATGCGGCCGGAGAAATGCCATCTGAAAATCTTAAAAGCTCAGAAAATCGCAAAAGATCAGGGAATGCCGTTCAAGCTCTTGATGATCGGTGATGGCCCGATGCGTCCGCATGTTGAACGGGCTATCAACGATTGGGGACTTACGAATGATGTCAGGATTACAGGCTTCGTGCTGGATGTAAGGCCCTATCTATCGATTTGCGACTGCTTGATCGTGAATTCTGAAAGAGTCGAAAATCTCTCGTTGTCCGTACTGGAGGCGATGTCGATGGGAAAGCCGGTTATCGCATCGGATATTGGAGCGATTCGCGAACAAATTCAACATGGTTCTGAGGGTTACATATTCAAGACTGGATCAACCGATGAATTATTACAATGCCTTTCTAAAATCAGAAATGAAAATACAAGAGAAAAACTCGGTAAAAACGCAAAAGAAAAAATTTTTAGAATGTTCGATCTGAAAAGAATGATCAATGAATATGAAAAAACATTTTGCAACATGGTGGGCGCTTGAGGAGTTTTTTTTATGAAACAATCGAATGAACCACTTCGAGGTGCCTTTACACTGGGAGTGGCTTCAGCGATCGATTATGTGCTCCAGTTCATTGCGCCTTTAGTTTTAGTCAGGTATTTATCAGTGCAGGATTTCGGTCATTATCGCGCATTTTGGCTGGTTGCCAACAGTGCGTATGCAATAGCCACAATCGGTATGCCGTTCAGTCTTTTCTACTTTCTTGCACGAAGAAGGGAAGACTCGATTCATCTGGTTTCAAATGTTGCATTATTCTTACTGCTGAGCGGGTCGACCGTAGCCCTATTGTTCATATGGCTCAACCCGCTACTGCCGAAACCTGTAAGCTCGATTCCAATACCATCCTGGGTCACCGGGATTTTCATCGTGCTTTGGGTTGTAGCGAGCTTGCTGGATATCCTGCCGAATGCGGAAAACCGTATACGGTCACAGGCGAAATGGATTCTTTTCATGTCGATCACCCGCTTTTCGGCGGTGTGCATCGTGGCGATGATCACCAAATCATTTATCATCGTAGGGCTTTCCCTTCTGACTTACGCCCTAGTTAAAAGCGCTTCATTGATAACCGATATACTTTTGCGCTATAAAAAATTTCCTGTTTACCCGCTAAAAAAAATTTATTTCGAGCAATTAAAATACGCAATTCCTTTTGGAACCGCAGGGCTTTTGTATAATTTGCGCGAACAAGGAGATCAATGGATCGCCGCGATCAAATTCAGCATGGAAAATTTCGCATGTTTTTCGCTTGCCGGGGTTGCCGCGCCGATCGTCGGCATCATCCGGCAATCCGTATCAAATGCCGTTTTGCCGAAAATGAATCAAAATCATTATGAAGGGAGTCTGGAAAGAGCCCTGGATCTCAATCGCAGCTCAAATTGGCTGACTGCAGTCGTTTTGGTGCCGATTTTGAGCTGTGGATTCGTTTTTGCGGAAGATTTAATTGTGCTTGTATATACAGACAACTACAGAAATGCATACCTGCCTTTGAAAGTCTACCTGGTGGGTCTGACAAGTCAATTGTTTGTCGCCAACAATATGATGATCAGCATGGCAAAAGGAAATATCATGCTGATCATCAACTTGATTTGCCTGCCGATCTCTATACTGCTCAGTTGGATTGGGGCGACCTGGGTGGGAATTTCTGGGGCGGCTGTAGGAAGTGCAACGGTCTTGTGGGCAGGGAATTTAGCAGGATTATTCTATACCAAAAACACATTGAGGATCAAATTGAGTGACCTGGTGGAATCAAAAAAAATTATTTTATACATGGCGGGCGTCTCAGCGACCGCTTACGGAATGAATGCCTGGTTAACAAACTATCAGAAAGTTGATCTTCTTCTCAAAGTATTCATGGGGTCTATTCCTGCATTTGTTATTGGACTGATATTCTCGATAAAAATATTAAGAAAATTATGAGAAATAATAGAAAAATCTTTACCATTATCATATTCATGAACCTGTTCGTTGTAAGCAGATCATTGTCGGAGGAGATTAAAGATAACAGCGAAACGAAAAGGTTAAAAAATTTCCCAAAAATACTCGGAATGAATATAGGAAAAAAGCACTATGACGATGAATCCTATCAAAAAGATTTAAGCAGAAATGATATTGTAATCCTCGGGTTTTATAGAGAATGGGAAAAATCCCGGAATACAAATATCAAGGAGGTCTCTCAGAGACTAAAAAGATTAAATCCCAACATAATGATCGGACAGTACACAATTCTAAATGAGTTCACAGACAACATTTTTGACCAGGCGAAAAGAGATATTATCGAAAAATTGAACAAGGAAAACTGGTGGCTTTTGGATGAAAAAAAGAAAAAATTACAGTGGACCCCGAGATATAACGCTTGGGAAGTTAACTTCACGGAATATACTCAAGTTGATTCAGGAAAAATGCGGTTTCCGGAGTGGCTGGCCGAAAGAAACTATAACGTATTTTTCAAAAACAATCCGTACTTCGACATCTGGTATATAGACAACTTATTTTACAAGCCCAGAGTTGAAAAAGCGGATTGGAAAAATATTCACAAAAATGAGAGCAGCTCAAGCGAAGAAATCCAAAGAGCATATCGAAAAGGATACATGGCTTACCTGGAGAAAGCAAAGCAGCTGAGCCCTCAATTGTTATATATCGTCAATGCCGACAGCGAGTTGAATTATGAAGAATACAGAAATCAATTTCATGGGGCTTTTCTAGAAGGTTTGATGGGATATTCCTGGTCTTTGGAGACTTGGGCCGGCTGGGCACGGATGATGGAGCGATATCACAGCGTGTTTGAAAATCTCCTCCCTCCAAAAATCGTAGGCTTTCATGCGACAGGAGATCCGAAAGACAGAAAGTTTGTCAGGTATGCGTTAACATCTTGTTTGATGAATAACGGGTACTTTAGCTTTACGGATAAATGGAATGAGTACAGCTCGGTCGCCTGGTTAGAGGAATTTGATCTTGACTTGGGATCCCCTATAGAAGAACCCAAAAGGAAACCATGGCGTGAACATGTTTACCGTAGAGAATTTGAAAAAGGGGTTGTGTATGTCAACCCAGGAATGAAGCCATATCTTTTGAAATTAGAAAAAAACATGAAATTGGCATGCTGCTCGGAGAAAAAAATCGAAAACGGTAAAGACGAAAAGAAAATAATATTGAATCCAAAAGACGGCTTGATTCTAATGAAAATTGATGAATAAAAAAAGAAAAAGAATACTTTTGACAGGACCGAAAATCGGATATGCAAGTGGAATTTCCACTCATGTAAAGAATATTATCGAATCCGAATTGCGAAACAAATATTATTTTGAACATCTCCCTGTTGGAAGTGGTCCGGAAAAAGAAAGCAAAAAAAGAAAAATAAAAAGAATATCATCAAATTATGTTCATTTTTTCAAAAGGGCAAGAACTTTTGACCTGATTCACATAAATACCGCTCTTACGGGTAAGGCGCTAGCAAGGGATTTCTTTTTTTGTTTCTTATGCGAAGTACTAAAAAAAAGGTATATCGCTCAGTTTCATTCAGGAGAAGATATAAAAAAATTTTTGAGTAAAAAGACAGGCAGAAATTTATTTATTTGGATGATAAGAAAAAGCGAAAAATCGATATTTCTTTTGAAATCGGAAGTGAATGAAGTAAAAAAAATATTTGATCCATCGAAAATATACCAAATTTATAACGGAATCAATATACATCACTACAAAAGGATTAAAAAAAATTTTTTAAAAGATGAAGGTATCATTCTTGGGTACATCGGGAGGGTTGACGAAAGTAAAGGGGTTTTTGAATCCATCGCTGCTATACATGCACTGATAAATCAACATCATTTGCCGCTCAAGTATTGCATCGCAGGATACGGGCCTGCGGAAATATTGTTGCGGAGAATGGTGAATGACTTGAAATTGAATAATTTTGTGACGTTTAAGGGAACGGTCCAAGATCACGCGAAAATACAATTTTGGGAAGAATTGGATATTTTTTTATTTCCTACAAAATTCTACGAGGGGGTACCTTATTCTTTTCTTGAAAGCCTTGCATCCGGGACCCCCGTGATCACCACCCGATACGGTGGAATGAACGAAATCGTAGACCTCGTCCCTGAATGCAAAACCGTTCCAGTAGGGGATGTTGATCAAATCGTACTGGTAATCAAAAATATGTTCGAAAACAGAAAGAAAATGACAGAGATATCTGAAAAAATAAAAAATAGGGCGGAAAAATACTTCTCCATAGAATCAATGACAAGAAATCTTGATTTATGCTACGAAGAAAGCTTAAAATAATCTGAGAAATGATCGCTGCGAAAAAGATGAATGAAAATCAATTAGAATTTTGTAACGTCTACGGGGTAAAATTATCGAAGGTTGATAAAGTTCAAGCCCTTCGGCAAATTGTTCAATGGGGGTTCGAAAAAAAATCTAAATATGTCATTTTTTGCAACTCACATACCGTCTACGAAATAAATAAAAACAATAAAATAAAAAAAGCGATCAACGAAGCAGATCTTGTATTGCCTGATGGCTTCTCTGTAATGATCGGAAGCAAGCTCAATGGTTTTCCGCAGGCAAGAAGGATCGCAGGGCCCGATATGATGATGCAAGTTTGCCGTAAAGCTTCAGAAAATTCACAAAAAATATTTTTATATGGAGCAAACAAGCAGACCTTGGAAAAAATACAAAAAATATTGAAAAAAAAATTTCAAAACATAAAAATCGCCGGCGCCATAGCCCCCCCATATCGAGAGCTCACCGAAGAAGAAGCTGACAGCCATCGGAATATCATTCAGAAGGTGAAACCTCATTATGTCTTTGTAGGCTTAGGGTTCCCAAAGCAGGAACTCTGGATGACTCAAAACAGAGGGCGCGTCGAAGCAGTCATGATGGGGGTAGGGGCGGCATTCGATTTTCTGTCTGAAAATAAGAAAAGAGCCCCAAAACTAATGCAAAATATCGGACTGGAATGGTTCTGGAGGTTTCTTCAAGAACCGAAAAGACTTGGCCCTCGATATTTACATGCAAACAGTTATATCATGAAACGGCTATTGAGAGATTTGATTAACAGAAGATGAAAGATCATCTAGATAAAGATTTCAAAGGTGAAGCTGATTAATCGCTTTCATGTTCAAACAGAAAGACTCGATAAAGTAAATGAAACTTAAGCCGGCGGAGATCTTCTCCTGGAATGGGTTGAACCGAAAAAATTCTTTAGCCAGGTGATTGGTTAGACTTATCTAACATATTGATTCGGAATGAACCACGATAACGGGAGGCACGATCACGGGTGAAGAAAAGAATCGCTGCATTGTCGAAATAAAGGACGATTTCGGTATAGACCCAGCCGCTGCGCTTGAAGATTCTTAAAAGAACTCTTATTCGTGTACCTGCCGAAACCACGAAGGTTATTGACCCGGTTAGAATCGAGGTAAGACTCTTCCAGCTCGAATCGGCCTTGAAAAAACGATGGAATTATAAAAAACTCAGCGATTCGCTTCCCGATATGGAAAAGCAGAGCTTTAGTGCCCGAACACTGAGCTTTGATCAAAAGATTATAGCTTGAGTTCCACGTTTTAAAAACAGCTTGATCATTGCCGAAACTCGGTTCAAAGATTTATTCAAGCACGATACATTTTCTTCTAAGCGAAGCATGCGGCTGCGCGTTGTTGCGCCGAATCGCCGGAGATAAAATTCAACATCATTGAGATATGATCAAAGAAGAAGTAAAAATAATTAAATCATTGATGGTTCTTTTAGATATATTCTCCGTGGTGCTTTCTGCGCACATCGCCTACTTTATTAAGTGGAAATCAAGCGAAGAAACATGGGCTATTGAGCAATTTACCTATAATGGTTCAATCGCTTTGATCTGTTTTATTAATCTGATAATCTTCAAATTGCTCAGAATTTATGATGAAAAACATCCGCTTTCAAAAAAGAAATTCATTCTAAATATTGGAAAGGGGATCTTTATCAGCTTTAGTGTTTTGGCAATCCTCATATTCATATTGCAAGAAAAAACCTACTCAAGAATTTTTTTCGCATCCTTTTCTCTATCGACCCTGATCATCACGGCCGGGCAAAAACTTCTTGTTTTTTGGATGCTTCACAATTATTTAGGAAAAATGCCTTATTCAAGGAGATTCTTGATCGTAGGAAATTATGAACGAGGAAAATATGTTCTTGACATGATGACATCGCAGGTGAGTTTCGGTCACAAAATTATCGGCTTCATGCCGATTGAAGATATCGTTAAAGAAAATTTGGATGAAATCATAAATATAGAAAACGTTATAAGAGAAAGCTGTGTCGATGAAATCATTTTTACATTGAACAACGATAAAAGCATCAACATATCTTACTACATCGCCATGTGTAAAAAAGCCGGAGTTGTATGCCGTATACTTCCTTCCCTTTGGACTCCCAATGAAAAAAGTATCGAACTTGAGGAACTCCAGGGGGTTCCATTCATCATCATCAAATCTTCATCGATAACCGAAGCAGGAATCATTTTTAAAAGATCCGTCGATATATTAATCGGTTTTCTCGGGTGCATGGTTTTTATCCTGACATATCCTATTGTAGCAGCAGTCATACGATTCGATAGCGAAGGACCGGTTTTGTATCGCCAAAAACGAGTCGGAAAAAATGGAAGAATATTTACCCTTCTGAAATACCGGACGATGAAAAAAGAGGCTGATGAGATTCTTCATGAAATTCAAGAAAAAAACGAAATGAACGGGCCCATATTCAAAATCCATAATGACCCAAGAATCACAAAAGTCGGAAAATGGCTGAGAAAAACATCGATCGACGAACTTCCGCAATTTTGGAACGTTTTGAAAGGTGAGATGAGTTTGGTCGGAACCCGTCCCCCGACCCCGGAAGAAGTAAAAAAGTATAGGCTGGAACACCTGAAACGTATTGCAATTAAACCAGGGATCACCGGAATGTGGCAGGTTTCGGGAAGGAACCTGATTAAAGATTTCGAAACGATCCTTGAACTCGATTCTCAATACATTGAAAATTGGAGCTTCAAAATGGAAATCAAAATAATGATCAAAACAATCTGGGTTGTTATTAAAGGAAAAGGGTCATGTTGAAACGTATAGAAAAAAGACGGCGGGCATAATTGTATGAAAAGTCTGATGGGTGAGATAAGAGCCGCTTCGATGAATTTTATTTTTGAAAAGCATCCGAAAGCTTCTGCGAGGAGGTGAAGCCGTCCGGAGTCAATCGTTTCCAGGGATCGGCCGTTCAGATCGTATTGGCCGCGCTCGTGGTTGTAAAAGGCTATCCACTCGTTTGCGCCGTGACGCAGGCCGATGCCGGTACCCAACGAATGGGGGTAGAGGCCTTAGTGTTTGATGACCCAGCAGGGCCGCTCAACGAGATGTTGTCCGGGCATTCGAACGCAGGCGCCCGTGCTCATGGAGATATCGTGGTCTATGAGAATCCGAGTGTAGCCGGTACTGGTAAACCATGCCCTTTTTTAAGGTAGAACGCCTCGATGCCGCTCCGTCGCATCCGCCGCTGGATGCGTTTGCGGTTGACCCGGCGAGCCTGTCGCCGGAAACGCCGCGCCATCGATCGGCTGCCGTAGGTCGGCGCCCACACGTACTGCTCGTCGATCAAGCGCATCAGTTCCAGGACCTCCGGGCTGATCGGAACCGGCGCATCCTAAAAAGTAGAACGGCAAGGGCCCGGCAATGGGCATTCGCGGGAGATGACCATTTAGGGAGGCTCAGGCTCTACGCTCTGATTGCGCTGCCATACGCTCATGAGCCGAGCTTTCATGCTTAAAAAATCGTTTTCCAGCTTCAACCGGCCGATCTGCCGGTAGAGCTCATCAACCTGGCCTTCGATTCGTTTACGGGGCTTGTTTTTTATTCGCAGGGCCCGGCGCCAATGTCGAGCAGCCGACGTTTCCAGGCCGAGATCATGGTGGGCTGGACATCGATGCCACTGGCCGGTTGGGCAACGGGCTCCTCGTTGGCCGGGGAGGCCGGGGACAATTTCGCCTTGAAGCGGGCACGGCGATTTTTACGTTTCTTGGATATCTCTGATCCCCCTTTGCGGTCCGAATCATAGCTTAGCACACTATCCATCATTTCGGGCCCACCGCCATCCGAAAGGGCCGAAAGCGGAAAGGGCCGCGGAAACGCGGCCCTTTCCGCTTGTGTGAAGGAACCGGTGCAGTCTCAGCTGCGAATTTTGCGGCGGCCGAGGAAAGAGAGGCCGAAGAGACCGAAACCGAGAAGGAGGAAAGTCGCCGGCTCGGGGACCATCGCCAAGACATCCTGGCGGTTCTTTTGACTGACATCGATGATGTTCAGGATGACGACATGATCGATATCCGAACCACGGCCTTTCACCGAATCGCCGGTCAACTGGGCATAAAGATCCGAGTCGAAAAACCCGGTTTGGCCGATGGGCACGGACCAGCCCATCCACCGCCAGATCGCGCCCTGAAGGGTTCGTTGATCCGCGGCATCGTCGTAGGAAAACGATGGGTATAGGGCATCCAGATTGCCGATCCTGTAGTTGTAGTACAGGTATTTGACCTCAGGGGAGAGGGTTTTCCCCGAGGCCACGGTCGTATTTCCAATCCCGCCGATGGTGTAGGCCGTTCCGAAAGAAATGGTTTCGTCCAATTCCACGCAAAACGTGGCAAAAGAGGCGCCCTTCGCATCAGCCGTGTAGGGCCCACCGAGATAACCGTAAGGTCGGGTAAAGATATCGAAAAACTTGATCCCGTCCCCGACGGAGAGGGGTGCGCCCTGGGCGGGCGGCAACAGGGCAAAGATCAATAAAATTGTACCGAGAAAAATACTCCCGGTGGTTTTCCTTCTCATGTCCGCTATTTCCTCCTTAAGATGGCGTTCAATAAGCCGGCTTAACCGGACGCCAGGTTGCAAAACAAGAAGCATGCCAGGGAACCATTGCCGATGAATAAAATATATCAAAATAAAAACAGCAGCTTAGAAAACCATCTCAATTGTTCGTTCGTCCAGTTGCCGGAGCCTGTGGCAACGAAACCATAATTCTAGGAAAATCATTACCACCCGGATGATCATTTGTTCTACAGGCCGACCTGCCGACAGGCACGGATGTGGCACCCATGAGGTAATGCAATGTTGTAATTCAAAGAACCACGCACATGCGGAAGAGCTGACCGCCTCCGGGAGAAATAAGAAAAATTATAAAAAAAACAGCGGGATGTGAGCCTCAAAAAATGTCGCAACTTGGCATTTGTTTTGCTCTCTCGATTAGGGCAGAAGTCTTGAACCGCCTGTAAAAGGCAAACCAGTCGAAAGGCTGGGACGCAAAGCCACCGGCCTACCTCCCGCGCGCCGGCGGGACAAGGCGGCGGGGCTGCCGGGCAGAGGCGGCACTTCGAAGGCGTGCCGGCCCTCGGCCGGCTTGCTTGCGAGGTGCCTGTGCCATGAGATCTGCCGATGCCCGTTCCGGGAAGATTTTCCGCAATCTGCTCTTCTTTTCGTTTCTGCTCGTTTCGCTTCTGGTCGCTCTCTGGACGCACGCGGCCGAGGTGACGCTCGCCTGGGATGCAAACACGGAGGCGGACCTTGCGGGCTACCGCATCCACTACGGCACGGCGAGCGGCGCCTACTCCGTCCGCCTCGACGTGGGCAAAGTCACCACCTTCCGGGTGACCGGCCTGGCGGAAGGGGAAACGTATTATTTCGCGGCCACGGCCTACTCGGCCACCGGCGCGGAGAGCGGCTACTCGAACGAGGTGAGCCACACCGTCCCGGCGGCAAACCGCGCCCCCTCCACGCCGCAGCCGCCCGCGGGGCCATCCGAAATACCGGTCGGGACGCAGGCATCCTTCAGCGCCGCGGCAATCGACCCGGACGGCGATGCGCTGCAGTTCCGCTTCGATTGGGGAAACGGGACGGTTTCCACCTGGGGCGGACCGGGTCAGTCCCACGTCTTCGCCGTGGCGGGGTCCTTTTGCGTGCGCGTGCAGGCCAAGGATGCGAAGGAGGCGCTTTCCTCCTGGTCGGGCTGCACCCCGCTCAACGTTCTCCCCGCCCCGCCGCCCCTCGACCGCGACGGGGACGGGGTCCCCGATGCCGAGGACGCCTTCCCCGATGACCCGGCCGAGTGGTCCGATGCCGACGGGAACGGGACCGGCGACAACGCCGACGCTCGAGATGCCGCTCTTTTCCCGCCCGCCCCCGTGCCGCTCTACCCGGAGGAAGGGGAAGAGGTCGACACCCAGCCCGAGCTGACCACCGCCCCCTACCGGCCCGGTGCCGACGGGAGCCCCCACCGGCGCACCCGCTGGCAGGTCTTCCGCGAGGAGGACGAGCAAATCGTCTTCGACTTCACCAGCGAAACCGCGCTCACCGCGATCCGCCTGCCCAAGCTCATCTTGGAGGGAGGGACCCCGTATTGCTGGCGCGCGCAGTTCGTCGACACGGGAAACCGCGCATCGGCCTGGTCGCCCTGCACGGCCTTTTCCACCGTCGCAAGCGGGCGCGATGCGAACGCCGACGGCATCCCCGACGACCAGGAACCGCCCGCTTCCACCGACCTCGATCGAAACGGCGTCCCCGACCTGCAGGAAAGCGCCATCCGCACGGTGCGGATGGAGGGCTCAAGCGTCCTGATCGGGGTGAGCATCCGCGACAGCGCCTCCGCCATCGCCATCGAGGCGATCGAATCCGAGGACCCCGGACGCGAGGACGGCTACGCGCCGGACAAACCGCGGCGGATGCCCTTCGGGCTGATCAATTTCCGCATCGCGGTCGCCGGCCCCGGGGACGCCGTGGCCGTGAAGCTCCATTTTTCCGCTCCGGTGCCGAAGCGCGGCCGCTGGTACAAGTACAACCCGATCGACGGGCGCTGGGTCGATTTTTCGGCTTACACGCAGTTTTCCGCCGACCGCCGCACGATGACCCTGGGCCTGCGGGACGGGGGAGTGGGCGATGCCGACGGGGTTGCAAACGGCGTGATCGTAGACCCGGCGGGCATCGTCGAAGTGGAAGAAGAAGGCCTTTCAGGGGCGGCCGCGGCGGGCGGAGGGGGGGGATGCTTCATCGGCGAAGCCGCAAACCCGGCCGCGAAGGGCCTGCAGGCATCCGCCTTGACGGTTCTATCCCTGATCCTTGCGGTCCTCGCCGGGGGAAGTGCACTGCGGCGAGGGCCTCTCCTTGCACTTTGCGCGGCGGCCGGGGTTCAGCGGTTCTTGCGCCAGCGGGGGTGGGCGATCCCCAGGCGGCGCACGCGGTAGTTGAGCGCGCGCGGGGAGATCCCGAGTTTTTTTGCCGCGTCCTTCTGGATCCAGAGCGACTCCTCGAGCGCACGGATGATCATCGCCCGCTCCTGCTCGGCGGTGAGCCGGAGCGTGGGGAGCGCGGCCGTGGGCGCGGTCGCCCGCGCCGCGGGCCGCGGGATCTCGGGCAGGGCGAGGTGCTCGACCTCGATCCGCGGCCCTTCGGCGACGAGCAGCGCGCGCTCGATCGTGTTGGCGAGCTGGCGGATGTTCCCCGGCCAGTCGTACTCTTTCAATCTCGCCATCGCCTCCTCGGAGAAACCTGCGGCCGTTTTCTTGAGCTGGCGCCCGATTTTCCCCAGAAGATACCGCGCGAGGGGCTCGATGTCTTCCCTTCGCTCGCGAAGCGGCGGGATGTGGATGCGCAGGACGTTGATCCGGTAGTAGAGATCCTCCCGGAAGCGCCCCTCGCCTACGAGCGCCTCGATGTCGCGGTTGGTCGCCGCGATCACGCGCACATCGGCCTCGATCGTGCGGTTCCCGCCCAGGCGCTCGAAGCTCCGGTCCTCGAGCACGCGAAGGAGCTTCGCCTGCAGGCCCGGGCCGAGCTCGCAGAACTCGTCCAGAAAGATCGTCCCCCCGTGGGCCTGTTCGAAGCGGCCGATGCGGGTCTTGTCGGCGCCGGTGAAGGCGCCTTTTTCATGGCCGAAGAGCTCGCTTTCGAGGAGCGTCTCCGGGATGTTCGCGCAGTTCACCTTGACGAAGGGGCGGCTGCGGCGCGGGCTGTTGAAGTGGATGTTCCCGGAGACGAAGCTCTTGCCCGTGCCGGTCTCGCCGGTGATCAGGATCGTGGACTCGGTCCGGGCGAGTCTGCGGATCTCGGCCGTCACCTTCTGCATCGCCGGGCTCACGGCGATGATGCGGTCGGTGTCGTAGACCACGTCCTGCTCGCGGCGAAGGTAGTCGATCTCGTTTTTGAGCGAGCGGTTCTCGAGCGCGCGCTCGACCGAAAGCAGAAGCTTCTCCGCGGCGATGGGGCGGCTGACGAAGTCCGCCGCGCCGGCCTTGACCGCGCGCACGATCCATTCGGGGTCGGCGCCGGGGGCGGTCGCAAAGACGGGGATGCCGGGGGCGATCTGCCGGGCGCGGTGCAGCAGGTCCTCGACCGGCTCTCCCGCGGGCGGCAGGTCGAGGATGAGGAGCGCCGCCTCCTCCTTCGCCAGGCGTTTTTCGGCGTCGAGGAGGTTTGCGGCGAAGCTCACGGTGAACCCGCGGGCGAGCGCATCGGCAAAGGCGCTCTCTGCCCCTGCGAGGTCGCCGACGATGAGGATGCGGCGGGGCATCGGCGTCAACTCCCCGATCCGCCCGCGGCCCGCGGGCGGTTTCGGTGCCAGCCCCAGGCCGTTTTCACGATCGCCTCGAGTTCGGTCACTTCCGCCCTCCAGCCGAGCCTCTCCCCGGCCCGGCCGGTGTCGGCGACCAGCACCGCCGGGTCCCCGGGCCGCCGCGGCGCCTCGCGGAGATCGAGTTTTCTCCCGGTCACCTTTTCCACGGCGGCGGCGACTTCGCGCACCGACCAGCCGCGCCCGAGCCCCAGGTTGAAGGCCGCGCTTTCCCCGCCTGCCGCCAGGTGCTCGAGGGCGAGCACGTGGGCCTCGGCCAGGTCGTTCACGTGGATGTAGTCGCGGATGCAGGTGCCGTCCGCCGTGGGGTAATCCGTGCCGTAAACGGAGACGGCCGCGCCGGCGTCCGCCGCCTCGAGGAGCCGCGGGATGAGGTGCGATTCGGGTTCGTGCTGCTCCCCGATCGCTCCCCCCGGGTCGGCGCCGGCGGCGTTGAAGTAGCGCAGCGCCGCCCAGCGGAGCCCGTGCGCCCGGCCGCAGTCGGCGAGGATTTCCTCGACCATGGCCTTGCTCCGTCCGTAAGGGCTCTTCGGCCGGGTGGGGTGCCCCTCGGGGATGGGGATCTTTTCCGGGTCGCCGTAGACCGCGGCCGAGGAAGAAAAGACGAAGATCCTCACGCCGTGGGCCAGCGCCGCCTGCAGCAGCGCAACCGTCCCCCCGACGTTGTTTTCAAAGTATTTCAAAGGGGCGGCGACCGATTCGCCGACCTCGATCAAGGCCGCGAAGTGCATCACCGCCTCGAAACGCCGGCCGGCGAAGCAGGCGGCGAGATCCTCCGGGCTTCGGGTGTCGCCGCGGATGAGCTCACCCCAGCGCACGAAATCCCGCCGGCCCGAGGAGAGGTTGTCGAAGACGACCGGCCGATGGCGGCGTTCGCAGAGCCGCTTGCAGGTGTGGGCGCCGATGTAGCCCGCTCCCCCCGTGACCAGAACGTCCATATCCCGTCCGGATCGTCTGTTGCAGCCGCCGGGTCCCCGGGGCGGCCGCCCGCTCTTTTCCCTTATCGCCCGGGAGCGCCGATTTCTTGAAGGATCCCGGTCAGATGAAGCCCCGCTGGCCGAGGTAGAGGAGGATCTCCTGGGCGGCCTCGTCCGGGGTGATGGCGCTCGTGTCGACCCGCACCTCGGGGGACTCGGGTTCCTCGTAGGGGTCGTCGATCCCGGTGTAGCCCTTGATCAGGCCCGCCCGCGCCTTGGCGTACATCCCCTTTCTGTCGCGGCTTTCGCAGACGGAAAGAGGGGTGGCGACGTGGACCTCGACGAAGCCGCCGTAGGCCTCGACCATGCGGCGCACCTCGAGGCGGGTCTTCGCGTAGGGGGCGATCGGCGCGCAGATGGCGATGCCCCGGTTCTTGGTGATCTCGGAGGCGACGAAGCCGATGCGGCGCACGTTCACGTCGCGGTGCTCCTTCGAAAAGGAAAGCTCGCTCGAGAGGTGCTGGCGCACGATGTCGCCGTCGAGGAGGGTCACCGGCCGGTCGCCGCGCTCGAGGAACTTCGCATAGAGAATGCGCGCGATCGTCGATTTGCCGGCCCCGGAGAGCCCGGTCATGAAGATCGTGAAGCCCTGCCTGCCGGGAGGCGGGTAGGCCTTTTCGAGCTCGGAGACGACCTCGGGGAAGGTCGCCCAGTCCGGGATGCGCCTGCCTTCGCGCACGCGGCGGCGGATGTCGGTGCCGGAGAGCGAGATGCTCTGCACTCCGGGCGGCACCTGGTCCACGGGCCGGAACTCGTCCTCGAAGGGGAGGTAGACCATCTCCGGGAAGGAGACGATCTCGATTCCGATGTCGGCGGCATGGGCCTCGAGCACGCGGCAGGCATCGTCGCTTCCGTAGTAGGGCTTTCCGTTCGGGTCGCAGCCGGGGCCGGCGTGGTCGCGGCCGGCGATGAAATGCGTGCAGCCGAAATTGCGGCAGACGATGGCGTGGAGAATCGCCTCGCGCGGCCCCGAGAGGCGCATCGCGAGCGGCAGGAGGTTCAGGAGGTAGGCATCCGGGGGGTAGTGACGGGCGACCTGGCGGTAGCAGCGCACCCGCGTGTAATGGTCGAAGTCGCCGGGCTTGGTCATGCCTGCGACCGGAAGGAGCAGCAGATTCGCCCGCGCCTCGCGCATGGCGCGGATCGTCATCTCGAACTGCGGCCGGTGGATCGGGTTTTCGGTGACGAAGCCCGCCATGCGTTTCCAGTTGAGCTTCCGCGCGGCCGCGCGCACCTCGGCCGGGGTGAGCCGGAGCGAGCGGAAGTCGTAATGAACGGGCAGGCTGGCCACCTCGAGGCTCCCGCCGACGTAGAAATCCCCCGTGCGGTGGAGCAGGTACTCGGCCCCCGGGTGGGAGGTGTCCTCGGTGCCGTAGACGAGGACGGCCTCGCGGCGGCGGTCGACCGGCCAAAGATCCTCGATGTGCAGGATCGCCAGCAGCACCCCCTCGGGGTCGCGCAGCGCCGCCGACTGGCCGGCCTCGAGCTTGCGCGCGAGCACCTCGGGGACGTCGAGGCAGATCGGGATCGGCCAGAGGGTCCCGTCCTTCAGGCGCATGCGGTCGAGGACCGGCTCGTAGTCGGCGCGGGTCATGAAGCCGCGAAGCGGGCCGAAGGCCCCGGTCGCCAGGAGTTCCAGATCGCAGAGCTGGCGGTCGTTCAGGGTGATGTCCGGCAAGCGGGTCGCGATCTGCTTCAAGAGCGCCGCGCGCTCGGGGGTCGCAAGCAAGCCGGCGCTCGGCATGGGGTCGCGGGATGGGCTTTCGGTTGCCGCCATGGGCGTCTTCGATCCTCGGTCAAGGGGTTTCCTGGAATCCGTAAGCATACCACAGCCGGGTCGGCGGTCAAAACGCCGATTTGACATTCGCCGGCCGCCGCGGGAAAACGGCTCCCCGATGACCCCTCCCGCCCTCAGACCCCTGATTCTCGCCCCGGCGGGGAGCCGGGAGGCGTTTCTTGCCGCGCTCGCCGCGGGCGCGGACGGGATCTACTGCGGGCTCAAAGCCTTCTCGGCGCGCATGGAGGCGCGAAACTTCGGCCTGGGGGAGCTCCGGGATCTCGTCGCCCTGGCCCGCGGCGAGGGGGCGCGTGTTTTCGTCACCCTGAACACGCTGCTTGCGTCCTCCGAGCTCGGGCCCGTCGGCAGTGTCCTCGAGCGGCTGGGCCGCTTCGTCCGGCCCGACGGGGTGATCGTCCAGGACCTCGCGCTCGCCCCGCTTCTGCGGCAGGCGGGCTTCCAGGGCGAGGTCCACTGGTCCACGCTCGCCAACGTGAGCTTCGCCGCGGCGCTCTCCTTTCTCGCCCGCAGGCTTCCCGCGGACGCGGTCGTCCTGCCGCGCGAGCTCACGATCGACGAAATCCGGCTTGCGGCGGCGGCCTGCCCGCCGCGCCTCGGGCTCGAGGTCTTCGTCCAGGGGGCCCTCTGCTACGGGGTCTCGGGGCGCTGTTACTGGAGCAGTTACCTCGGCGGGAAGAGCGGCCTGCGGGGCCGCTGCGTACAGCCCTGCCGCCGCCTTTACCGGCAGGGGCGGGGGGCTGCGGCGCGGCATTTCTCCTGCCTCGATCTCGAGCTCGAGGTCCTCGCCAAGGTGCTGCTCACCCTGCCGCAGGTCCGCGCCTGGAAGATCGAGGGGAGGAAAAAAGGCCCGCACTACGTGCACGCAACGGTCTCGGCCTACCGGTTGATCCGCGACCACGCGGGCGACCGTCTCGCCCAGCGCGAGGCGCGCGGGCTTCTTTCGCTTGCGCTCGGGCGGCCGGGGACGCATTTCTTCTTTCTCCCCCAGCGGCCGCAAAACCCCGTGCCCGCCGACGGCCGCACGGGGTCGGGCCTGTTTCTGGGAGTGCTCAAGGGCCCACCCGGAAGGCTCTATTTCAACCCGCGGATCGCGCTCCTTCCCGGTGATCTGCTGCGCATCGGCTTCGAGGACACGGCGGGCCACCGCCTCGAGCGTGTCGGCCGCACCCTTCCCGCAGGCGGAAGGCTCGTCTTGCCGGCAGGCGATGGGCCGGCTGCGGCGCGGGGGACCCCCGTTTTCCTGATCGACCGCCGCGAGGAAGGGTTGAGGCAGGCGATCGCCGCTCTGGAGGAGAAGCTCCCCGGGGAAAGCGCTCCCCTGCCTGCTTCCGATTTCCGGGTCAGGCTGCCGCAGGCTCCGGGAAACCTGAAGCCGGGAAAGGCCCGGGAGGAGATCGTCTCCCGCACCCCGCGCCCCGCCGGTCGCGGGAAGGGCGGCGGGGCCTGGCTCGATGACGCCGATCTCGGCCTCTGGGAAGGGGTCGACCCCGCACGATTCCGGCCCTGGCTGCCGCCGGTTCTCTTCCCCGATGAGGAGGCGGGTCTGCGGGGGGCGCTGGAAGTTCTTCTCGACCGCGGCTTCCGCAGCTTCGTCTTGAACGCCCCCTGGCAGGTCGCGCTGTTCCCGCCAGAGGGCTTGGGGCTTTCCCTCTGGGCCGGACCCTTCTGCAACCTCGCCAACCCCCTGGCGCTCGAGGTGGCCGCCGGGCTCGGTTTTTCGGGCGCGATCGTCTCCCCGGAACTGCCCAAGGCCGAGGCGCTTTCTCTGCCGCGGCGCAGTCCGCTTCCGCTCGGCATCGTGATCGCCGGGCTCTGGCCGCTCTGCGTCTCTCGCATTTCGCCCCCCGCGCTCGCGCCGGAGAGGGCCTTCCGCAGCCCGAAAGGCGAGGAGGCCTGGTTCGTGCGGCGGGGCGGGCTTACCTGGGTCTATCCCAACTGGCAGCTCGATCTGCGGGCGGAGCGGGAAGGGCTTCGGCGCGCGGGCTATTGCCTGTTCGTCGAGCTTGCGGAGCCCGTCCCGCCGGGGGTGCGCCTGAAGAGCCGTCCCGGGCGCTTCAACTGGGACGGCTCCTGGCCGTGAGGTTTCAGCGTTTCTTCTTCAGCCGTTGGATCGCGAGCGCCAGGCTCGTCTGCAGCCGCTCGATCGCCAGGGCGAGGATCCCGATCTCGTCCGCGGAGCGCACGTCGATCTTCACGTCGAGATCGCCGAGACTCATCCGCTCGGCCGCCTGGGTCAGCTGGAGGATCGGCCGGATCAGACCGCGCGCGGCGAACCAGGCGACCACCGCGGCGAGAAGCGCGGTGATGGCGAGCAGCGCGTAGGCGAAATGCCGCAGCAGGCTCAGGGCCTCGAAGACCTCGGCCTCCTCCTGCGCGAGCGCGAGCACCCAGCCGAGGCCGGTCTTGCGTGCGTGCCCGAGCTGCGGCCGTCCGGTTTCGTCCGTGAAGGAGGCGGTGAGCGTCGTCCAGCCTTTTTTGCGGAACTCGGCGATGAGGGGATGGCTTTCGAGGTTTTCGCGCCGCTGCACGCGGTGCCTGGCGGGGTGGGCGATGACGAATCCCTGCTCGTCCAGGAGAAAGGCGCTTCCCGTCCCGCCCCGTTTCCAGGCCGTGATGTGGCGCGAGATCTCCTCGACGGTGATCGCCGCGGCCATCACCCCCGTCACGCGTTCGCCTTCGCGGACCGGCACCGCGATCACGAGGGCCGGCACGTTCGAGGTGCGGCCGATCACCGTCTGCCAGGCCATCTGCCTCCCGGCCAGGGCGTCCTTGACATACTGCCGGTCGGCGTAGCTCACGAGCGGCTCGCGGTCGCTCCGGCCCACGTTCATCCCGTCCGGCCCCACGGTGAAGACGAGGTACATCCAGGGGTACTCGCGGGCGATGGCGCGCAAGAGCGGCTCCTGCCGCTCGCGGTTCATCGAGCGGATCTCGGGCATGGCCGCCGCCATGCGCAGGACGGCGAAGTTCGACTGCGTCCAGGCGTCCAGCCGGTCGGAGAGGCCCTTTCCCGCTTCGACGAGAATCGCCTCGGCGTCGGCGCGCATGCGGGCCGAGGACTCGCGGAAGGTGACGAACCAGAAAAGCACGAGGGGGACGATCCCCACGACCAGCATGAAGGCGAGCGTCTTGCCGAAGATCCCGAAACGGGGCCGGGTCCGCGGGTAGGCGGACTCGGAAAAGGGCTCCTCCCAGGCGGCGGCCGCGGCCTCCGGTTCGGATCCGGCGCCGGGGGACTCGGTTCCGACTTCAGCGACGGCTTCGGCCGGCGGAGGAGGGGGGGGCGGCGGCGCCTCCTCGGCGGGGCGGGGTTTGCGCACGGTGAGCATCTTCCCGCAGGCCTTGCAGGCGACCCGCGCCACATCGCCCTTCATGCGGGTCTCGTCCACGCGGTAGCGCTTGCCGCAGGCTTCACAGAGGACCTCGATCATCGTGGGGCTCCCGGTTTCGGCGGTTGCGGGTGGAGCAGGGGGAGGATCGCCTTCTGGAAGGCGATCCGTTTTCGTTCATCGGGGATTTCGCGGGCCAGCGATTCGACGAGCGCGGCGGCGCGCTCGGGGGGGATCCCCCTTTCGGCTCCCGGCGTGCGGGCGAGCTGCTCCTCGAGGAGCAGGGAGGCGATCGGGCCGACGGCGCAGGCGAGCTCGATCTGCAGGCGCTCGAAGAAGGCCTTGCCGAGAAGAGGGCGACCCGTGCGGACGGCCTCGACCAGGCCCTGTTCGAGAAGGTTTTTCAGCGCGCGCTTGAAGGAGGCGGCGTCCAGGTCCACTTCGGCGGCGAGCTGGTAGAGGCTCTTTTCCTCCTCGAGCGAGAGCAGCAGGCGGATCATGTCCGCATCGAGGGTGACCCCTTCGGCTCCGGCCCGGATCGTCTTGCGGAGGCGGATCCCCGCCGCGCTGGTGGAGGTGAGATCCATCTCCGCGCTGGTCAGCTTCGGCCCTTCTTTTCGAGTTCCTCGCGGAGCTTCCTTTCCATCTCCGCGAAGAGGGACTTCTTCTTTCCCGCCTGCTCGGCCTGGATCGCCTCGACCTTGCGCTCGATCTGGCGCTGGCTTTCGCGGAAGCGGCGCAGTTCCTCCTCGATGCGTTTGCCCGTCTCCCCGCGGGGGATCTCCTCGATCCGCAGGTGGTCCCGCAGAAAGATGCGGTCCCCGAAGGAGCCCTGCACGACCTCGACCGCCCCCAGGTCCGCAAGACGGCGCAGGACGATCCCGCCGCGCTCGGCCGAAAAATCGAGCAGGCGGCAGAGGTCTTCCAGGGTGGCGGGCTGGGCGGAGCGGTGCTCGTGGATGCGGAGTGCGGCGACGAGGAGGTGGGCTTCGGTGTAGAGATCGAGCTCCCGGTTTTTCATGGCCAACCCCTCGCGGCGGCTTGACTTCGGAAGGCGCCCAGACTAACATTTTTCGTTGATTTGTCAAGGTGATCCACAACCGGGCGGGGCCCGCGAACAGGAGGAAGCCGATGACGGAGATCGTGGAAGTGAGGGCCAGGGAAATCCTCGACTCGCGGGGCAACCCGACCGTCGAGGTCGAGCTCGAGCTCGCCTGCGGGGCGCAGGGCCGGGCGGCCGTGCCCTCGGGGGCCTCGACCGGAAGCCGCGAGGCGCTCGAGCTCCGCGACAAGCGGGCGAAGCGCTACGGCGGCAAGGGCGTGCTCACCGCCGTGAAAAACGTCGTCGAGAAGATCGCCCCCGCCGTCTGCGGCATGGACGCGATGCAGCAGGAGGCGCTCGACCGGCGCCTGATCGAGCTCGACGGCACGGCGAACAAGTCCCGGCTGGGGGCGAATGCGATCCTGGGGGTGTCGCTCGCCGCCGCGCGGGCCGCGGCGGCGGCCTGCGGCCTGCCGCTCTACCGCCACCTGGGCGGATTGCGCGCGCGGATGCTGCCCATCCCGCTGATGAACATCGTGAACGGGGGGGCGCACGCCGCGAACACGCTCGACTTCCAGGAATACATGATCCTCCCCGTCGGCGCCGAGAGCTTCGCCGAGGCCCTGCGCATGGGGGCGGAGACCTTTCATGCCCTGAAGGCGATCCTGCGCAAGAAAGGCTATGCGACCGGCGTGGGCGACGAGGGCGGCTTCGCGCCGGATCTCCCCGACAACGAGGCGGCGCTCGGGCTCATCCTCGAGGCGATCCGTGCGGCGGGCTACCGGCCGGGAAGGGAGATCGCCCTCGGCCTCGATGCCGCGGCGAGCGAATTCTTCGAAGGCGGCCGCTACCGCCTCCGTGCGGAAAACAAGCGGCTTTCGGCGAAGGAGATGGTCGACCTCTACGAGAAGCTCCTCGAGCGCTACCCGATCGTCTCGATCGAGGACGGGCTCGCCGAGGGCGACTGGGAGGGCTGGCGGCTCTTGACCGAGCGGCTGGGGGGCGCCGTGCAGCTCGTCGCCGACGACATCTTCGTCACCAACCCGGCGGTCATCCGCAAGGGGATCGAAAAGGGGATCGGGAACTCCGTCCTGATCAAGCTGAACCAGATCGGAACACTGACGGAGACCCTGGAGGCGATCGAGCTCGCCCGCGAGGCGGGTTACACGACCGTGATCTCCCACCGCTCGGGGGAGACCGAGGATGCCTTCATCGCCGACCTCGCCGTGGGTGCCGAGGCGGGGCAGATCAAGACGGGGTCGCTCTCCCGCGGCGAGCGCATCGCCAAGTACAACCAGCTCTTGCGCATCGAGGAGGAACTGGGCGAAGCGGCACGCTACTGCCGCTCGATCTTCTGAAAAGAGGCGGCGCCCGCGGGCGCCGCCTCCGTTTTTGAAGCCGCCCCGCCGGCGCGAAGGGGGTGCCGCATGCCGTTTTCCACGAAATTCATCTTCGTCACCGGCGGGGTGCTCTCCTCGCTCGGCAAGGGGCTCGCCTCGGCCTCGATCGGGGCTCTCCTCGAAAGCCGCGGGCTGACGGTTTCGCTGCAGAAGCTCGACCCCTACATCAACGTCGACCCCGGCACGATGAACCCCTTCCAGCACGGCGAGGTCTACGTCACCGACGACGGCACGGAGACCGACCTCGACCTCGGCCACTACGAGCGCTTCACCCACGCCGTGATGGGCCGGCGGAACAACTACACCACGGGGAAGATCTACCACTCGGTGATCACCAAGGAGCGCCGCGGGGATTACCTGGGGGGGACGGTCCAGGTGATCCCTCACATCACCGATGAGATCAAGCGCTCGATCCGCGATCTTGCCGACGGCGTCGATGTCGTGATCGTCGAGATCGGGGGGACGGTCGGCGACATCGAGAGCCTGCCCTTCCTCGAGGCGATCCGCCAGTTCCGGGCCGACGTCGGGAAAGACAACGTCCTCTACATCCACCTGACGCTCGTTCCCTACATCCGCACCTCGGGCGAGGTGAAGACCAAGCCCACCCAGCACAGTGTGAAGGAACTGCGCAGCATCGGCATCCAGCCCGACATCCTGCTCTGCCGCACCGAGCGGCTGCTCTCGAAAGAGATCAAGGCGAAGATCGCCCTCTTCTGCAACGTGGGCGTGGACGCCGTGATCACGGCGAAGGACGTCGAGTGCATCTACGAGGTGCCGCTCGTCTTCCACGCCGAGGGGCTGGACCACAAGATCGTGGAGCTGTTGAACATCTGGACGCGCGCGCCGCGCCTGGACGACTGGGAGGAACTCGTCCGGCGCTTCCGCAACCCCGAGCACGAGGTGACGATCGCCATCGTCGGGAAATACGTGAACCTGACCGAGTCCTACAAGAGCCTGAACGAGGCCTTGCACCACGGCGGGGTGGCGAACCGCAGCCGCGTGCGGCTCTTCTTCGTCGACTCCGAGCAGCTCACGCCCGACAATTGCGGCGACATGCTTGCGGACGCGGACGGAGTGCTCGTCCCCGGCGGCTTCGGCAGCCGCGGCATCGAGGGCAAGATCGCATCCGCCCGCTGGGCGCGCGAAAACCGCGTCCCCTATTTCGGGATCTGCCTCGGGATGCAGATCGCGGTGATCGAGTTCGCGCGCCACGTCGCCGGGCTGGCGCGCGCGAACAGCACCGAGTTCGACCCGCTCACCCCCGACCCCGTCATCTACCTGATGACCGAGTGGTTCGACGAGCGGACGAAGACCGTGCAGCGCCGGGACGACACCTCGGACAAGGGGGCGACGATGAGGCTGGGGGCCTACCCCTGCCGCCTGGTTGAGGGGAGCCTCGCCCGGCGCATCTACGGCCGGGGCGAGATTTCCGAGCGCCACCGCCACCGCTACGAGTTCAACAACGCCTACCTCGAGAAGCTCTCCGCCTGCGGGCTCTCCTTCAGCGGGCTTTCCCCTTCGGGGGACCTGGTCGAGATCGTCGAGCTGCCCGACCACCCCTGGTTTCTGGGATGCCAGTTTCACCCCGAGTTCAAGTCCAAGCCCATGGACCCGCACCCGCTCTTCCGCGACTTCATCCGCGCGGCCCTCGAATATGGCCTCGGCCGCCGCCGCTGAGTAAGGCATCCCCTTTCGCCTGGCGCTGCTCCCCCGGTCAGGGCCCCAAGCTTGATCGTGCGAAGACAGGCCGTCATCCCAACGAGCGGAAGCGGCAAGCGACGGGTAAAACGCACCCTCGAAACGCCATTGCCCCTTTCCACCTCGAGCCCTCTCGTGCTTCTCGCCGGTGCGCGTCAGACGGGCAAGACGACCCTCTGCCGTTCTTTTTCTATCGCACGCGTTCGGGGCTCGAGGTGGATCCGCTGCTATTTCTTCAGGATCTGCTGGAGGGTTTTTTGCGCGCACTCCGGGCAGTAGCTCGAGGTGATGTCGAGCTTCGCGCGCTCGTGGATGAACTGCTCCACGGGGACCCAGGGACCCTGGCCGGGGACCTTGCCCGTGTCGTCCCGGATCTTCTTGCACACGCAGCACATGGGGAGGATCTTCTGGTAGAGGTGGATCTTGCGCGTGAGCTCGAGCTTCTCGAGGCAGCGCTCCACGCGGAACTGGATCTCGGAGGATTCGCAGGGCTTGAGCATGTAGTCGTCGGCCTGGTTGCGCAGGGCCTCGATCGCCGAGAGCATGTCGCCGAACCCCGTGAGCAGGATGACCATCGTGGTCGCGTTCTTTTCCTTGCTTTTCTTGAGCACCTGGATCCCGTCGATGTGTTCCATGACGAGATCGGTGATCACGAGGTCGAAGTTGCGGCGTTCGAGGAGCTCAAGGGCCTTTTCCCCGCTGTTCACGCGGGTCACGCGGTAGCCGCGCCGCTCCAGATCCTCGCCGATCCCCTCGAGGATGAAGGGGTCGTCGTCGACGAGCAGCAGGTCGTAGGGGACCTCCGGCGCCAGGTGCTGGGACATGGGGTTTGCCTCCGCGAAGGAAGAGCCCGGGGAAAGACGGCCGCAACCGGCAGGCTGCGACTCAAGGGGCAATGATACCACGAAAATCGGCCCTCGCCAAGAGGGGGGACCGCGCTTGTCGGTCTCAGGAGGCGTGGGCGAGGCGGGCGACGATCGCCTCGGCGATCTTCTCCGCCGAGCGGCCGAAGAGCTCCTCGATCGGGACGAGCTCGAGGTGCTCGTCGCGCCAGGCAAAGGAGTTTTCCTGGACGATGTTCTTGATGTTCTCGAACTTGCCGCCGAGGGCGCGGATCCTCTGGGAGAGGGGTACCGCTTCGCGGAAGCGGATGTGCAGGAGAAGCAGCCGCTCGATCCGGCCCGCGGCGGCGGGCTCGGCCCCCAGCACGGGGATCACGAGGATGCTGCGGTCGTCCTTGCGCCCCTTGCCGATGTAGACGTTTCCCTGGCGCACGATGATGCGCTTGGTGCCCTTGAGCTCGGGGTCGGATTCGACGCGCGAGGGGATCTTCGCCGTCGCCCCGCGCTTGGCCTCGACGAAGATTTTCGTCTTCTCGTCCGGGTCGCCGAGCAGATTCAACCCCTCGATGCGGTAGAGGATCGAGCCCTCGATCGCCGCGACCACCGCCTGGAGGTTTTTGAGCACGATCACGTTCGCCGGGGTCAGCCGGGAGGAGGGGATGCCCTCCCGGGCGAGGGCGTCGAAGAGCAGCCCCCGGGGCGCCTCCTCGAGCCGGCTCGTCCCCACGGTCACGGTCTTCGCCTGGTGCTTGATCGCGTCGACCGGGCGTGCGAGCAGCCCCACGGCCTCGGAGAGCCGTTCGAGGAAGACCCGGAGCAGGTTTGCGGCCGTCCCCTGTTCGCCGAAGTCGATCTCGAAGTCCGCGATCGGCAGCCGGCCGGTCAGGTACTTGAGGAGCAGCGTGAGATCGGTTGCCGCGTCGTAGCCGAGCGCCAGCGGAAGCTCGCGCCGGGCACGCCGCTCGCGGAACTCGCGGTAGAAGGCGGCGACCCGCTCCCGGAAGCCGCGGTCGAGAACGAGCTCGTTGGCGTCGCGGCCCGCGCGGCCGGCGGCGGCGATCGCCTCTTGGATTTCCTCCTGGAAGCGGTAGAGGAAGCGCGAGCCCTCGTGGATCGCGAGCGCGGCGTGGTAGCCCCAGAGATGGCCCGCGAGCGTGTTCAGGACGGGGGCCAAGTGCTCCTCCACCGCCGGCACCGGGATCACGTCCTCGGCGAAGGGGGCGAAGCGCTCCTCCCCCTCGTCGCAGATGACGACCGGGGTGGCGCGGTGGGCGCGGAAGATGGCCGTGTCCTTGACGAGGTCGCCCAGGACCGCGGGGTGCGCGCCCGCCGCGCAGACGAGGATCAGGGGCTCCGAGGAGAGATCGATGTGCTTCTTGTCTTCGACGAAGTCCGAGGAGATGGTCTTGTAGCAGAGCTCGCTCAGCTTGATCCGGATCTCGTCGGCCGAGGCCTTGTTCGGCCCGCTGCCGACGACCGCCCAGTAGGTCTTGGTCGCCGCGAGCCGTGCCGCGGAGCTCCGGATGCGCCCCTCGAGCGCGAGCACGCGCCGCATCTGGTGGGGAAGCGCCCGCAGCCGCTCGAGTTCCTCGGAGACGAAGCGCTCGTCGCGGCGGCCGGTGAGGCGGGCGAAGAAGAGCCCGAGCAGCGCCCCGGCCACGATCTGGGCGTAGAAGGCCTTGGTCGAGGCGACCGACATCTCGATGTCGCGGCCGCTGCTCGTGTAGAGGACCCCCTGGGTCTTGAAGGTGAGGTCGGACTCGCGGCGGTTGACGATCGCGATCGTGGCCGCCCCCCGCTCCCGGGCGAGGTCGACGGCGCGGTTGGTGTCGGTCGTGGTGCCGGACTGGCTGATGGCGACCACGAGGGCGTCGGCGAGCGCCCCCGGGGCGGAGGACGCCGCGCCGACCACGAAACCGCTCAGCTCCGAGGACTTCATCGCCTGCACGGCGACCGCCGGGTCCCGCAGGTAATGGGCGAGCAGGTTCGCGCAGGCCTGGGCCGCGACCCCGGCCGTCCCCTGGCCGATGAAGAAGATGCGGCGGATCTCGCCCGCCGCGAGCCGGCGGCGGATGCCCTCCGGGACGGCGCGCTCGTCGAGGGTGACTTCCAGGCGCCCGCCCGCGGCGTCGGCCAGCTTCCAGCGGTTCTGGAGGGTGCGCTCGACCGAGAGCGGCGACTCGGAAATCTCCTTGAGAAAATAGTGGGGGTAGCCCTGGCGGTCGATGTCGCGCGAGGTGAGCTGCGAGCGGAGCAACCGCCGCCCCTCGAGGGCGATCGGGGTCCCGTCGTAGCGCAGGAGACGCAGCCCCTGGGGGCCGCCGGGAGAGGCCTGGTCGAGGATTGCGATCTCGCCCTGGAGGGGCCCGCCGGGGCCGGAAACGGCCTTTTCGCCCTCGAGGCGGATGTAGTCGCTCGTCTCCTCGATGAAGCCGTAGACCTCGGAGGTGGGCATGAAATGGTCGGGGGCGATCCCCACGAACATCGCCTGGCCGCTTCCCCGCTGGGCGAGGAAGAGCTTGCCCGGGGCGAGGCTCGTGTGCACGGCGATCGCGTGCGAGCCGCGGAAGTCGCTCACCGCGCGGCGGAAAGCCTCCTCGATGCCCAGGCCGGCGCGCAGGTGGCGCTCGATCCACAGCGGGATGATCTTCGTGTCGGTGGTGACCTCGGGGGGGATGAGGACCCCCTCGCGCTCGAGGGCGGCCTTCAGCTCCTCGAAGTTGTCGATGTCGCCGTTCAGGCAGGCGTGGATCACCGCCGCCCCCGCGTCGCCGCGACCGGCGAGCGTGCCGTTGTCGACCGGGTGACAGTTCGCCTCGGTGATCGCCCCCACGGAGGCCCAGCGCGTGTGCGCCTGCAGCGTGAAAAATCGGGCGGGGTGTGCAAGCAGCGTGTGCAGCACGCGGTCGGTGGCGATTTCGCGACGCAGGAAGTCGATGTTTTCGCCCAGGCTGCCGATCTCGCGGGCGACCTTGTAGGTGAGGGCGGCGGAAACCGCGTCGCCGACGCGGTGGGTGCGGATCCCGCCGTGGAGCAGGGGCTCGCGGGCGTTCCGTTCGGCGAAGGCGCGGGTGAGGCCGCGCCGGGCGAGGGCTTCCTCGAAGCGCGCGAACTCGTCCGCCGCCAGCGTGAACAGAAGCGAGACCCCCGCCGAGTCCCGGCCGCGGACTTCCAGGCGGTCGATGCTGTTCAGGACGGCGTTCAGGTCCCGGAGCGCAAGGAGCCCCTCCGCCGGCGGGGGGGCCTCGAGGCCGGCGGCGAGGGCTCCGACCCGTTCCAGGTTTTTGAGGGTCTCGGCCTTCAGCCACCAGGCGATGTCTCGCAGCCGCTCGATCCGCTCGGCCATGCGCTCGGCCTCGGCGGCGGAAAGGCGGCCCGCGTTCTCGCGAAAGGCGTGGCCTTCGCGCTCGGCCGCCTCGCCGAGGCGGGAGGCGAGGTCGGCAAGCCGCGCGCCGGCCGCAGGGTCGGAGAAGAGCGCGAGAAACGCCTGTCGGCGACGGAGCCGCAAGACCTCCCCGGACAGCGCCTCCATCTCCTCCGCGCCGCCCAGGTCGTCGGATGCCGGGGCCCCGCCGGCAGTCAGGCCGGCGCGGGCGTCCCGTGCGAGCACGCGCTGCGCGAGGGCGGCGATCCGCTCGAGGTCGGGCCGTTCAGGGGCGGGATCCGCTCGGCGCACGGCGACGATGCCCGCGATGCCGCAGCCGAAGCGGTTGAGCGCAAGGGGAAAGAGGACGATCGCGCCGGCGGGCACGGAGGAGGGGTGGCGGCCGAAGTAGACGGGCGCCCGCAGGGTGCGGGCGATCGCCGAGAGGCCTTTTTTCAGTACGAGGATCACGGGGCGCATGAGAGGGCGGCAGGACATGGTCTGTTGCATCCGGGAAACGGTTTGGGTTTACAGGTTGCCCCGCGGGGCAATCGGTTACGGGCCGAACTCCGAAAACGCGCCGGCTGGCGCGATGGAAATCGCTGCTGCACGATCCGTGCCGGGTTATTTGAGGATGCTCCCCGGCGGTACGGGTTTCTCGGGGCAGACGATGACCGGCCCGGTCTCCCCGCCGGCCGCGAGCAGCATCCCCTGCGAGACGACCCCCATCAGTTTCGCGGGCTTGAGGTTGGCGATGACGACGACCTGTCGGCCGATCAGCTCTTCGGGCCGGTAGTGTTCGGCGATCCCGGCGACGATGGTGCGCCGCTCGCCCAGGTCGATTTCGAGGCGCAGGAGCTTCTTCGCCTTGGGCAGGAGCTCGGCGTGGAGGACCGTGGCCGCGCGCAGGTCGAGCTTGAGGAAATCCTCGATCCCGATCTCCGGCTTGATGGGCGGCCGCCCCGGGGCGGCCGCCGGCCCGGCGGGGGCCTTCGGTTCTTCCCCCTGCGCCTCCCCGCGCTCGACGCGCGGGAACAGGGCGACCGCCTTGCCCAGGCGGGTCCCGGGGGGAAACGGTTTCCACAATTTGAGCTCTTCCAGGTCATAAAAGGGGGCGTCCGGCTCCAGACCCAGCTGGGCCCGCATGCGCGCCGCCGTCTGCGGCATGGCCGGGTAGAGCAGCCCCGCGACGAGCCGCAAGCCCTTGAGGAGGCTGGCGAGCACGGCCTCGAGCTGCGGCCGCGTGCTCTTTTTCTTGGCGAGTTCCCAGGGGGCGCTCAGATCCACGGCCTTGTTCAGCCGGCCGATGAACTCCCAGACGGCGGCAAGCGCGCGGTGGAATTCGAAGGCCTCCATCGCGCGCTCGAACTCCGCAACCGTGCGCAGGGCCTCGGGGCCGAGTCCCAGGCCGTATTGCCGCGCCGTTTCGGGGTCGACGGCCGGGACGACGCCGTCCAGGTATTTCCAAGCCATGGTGAGCACGCGCGAGAAGAGGTTCCCCAGGTCGTTGGCGAGATCCGCGTTCAGCCGCTGCACGAGGGCCTCCTCGCTGAAGGAGGCGTCCAGCCCGAAGGCCATCTCGCGCAGCAGAAAATAGCGGAAGGCGTCGAGGCCGTAGCGGTCCTTGAGGGCGAGGGGCTCGACCACGTTGCCCAGGCTTTTCGACATCTTGCCCTCCTCCACCTTCCAGTAGCCGTGGACGTGGAGGTGGCGGTAGAGGGGGATGCCGGCCGCGCGCAGCATGCAGGGCCAGTAGATCGCGTGCGGCTTGAGGATGTCCTTGGCGATCAGGTGGCGGGCCGCCGGCCAGAAGGCGGCGAAGAGCCTGCCCTCCGGCCAGCCGAGGGCCGAGACGTAGTTCAGCAGCGCATCGAACCAGACGTAGGTCACGTAGCGCTCGTCGAAGGGCAGGGGGATCCCCCAGTCGAGGCGCGACCGCGGCCGGGAGATGCACAGGTCCTCCAGCGGCTCGCGCAGGAAGGCGAGGACCTCGTTGCGGTAGCGCTCGGGGCGGATGAAGTCGGGGTGCCGCTGGATGTGGTCGACGAGCCAGGACTGGTAGCGGCTCATGCGGAAGAAATAGTTCGCCTCGCGGAGCGGCTCCGGGGCGACCTGGTGGTCCGGGCACTTGCCGTCGACGAGCTCGCGCTCGGTGTAGAAACGCTCGCAGCCGAAGCAGTAGAGCCCCTCGTACTCGCTGAAGTAGATGTCTCCCGCCTCGTGGATCCGGGTCAGCACCCGGGCGACGACCGCCTGGTGGTCCGGGTCGGTCGTGCGGATGAAACGGTCGGGGGCGATGGCGAGCTCGGGCCAGAGATCGCGGAAGAGTCGGCTCACGCGGTCGACGTACTCCCGCGGCGAGAGCCCCTCCTTTTCGGCCGCGCGCACGATCTTGTCGCCGTGCTCGTCGGTGCCGGTGAGAAAGAAGACCTCCTCGCCGCGCATGCGCCGGAAGCGGCTTTGCGCGTCGGCGACGAGCGTCGTGTAGGCGTGGCCCAGGTGCGGCCGGGCGTTCACGTAGTAGATGGGGGTCGTGATGTAGAAGGCCATCATCCTTTCCTCTCCGGCGGCTGCCGCGGCCGGGCGCTCTCGGCCGGGACCTCGACCTCGACGCCGTTTTCCATCTTCACCGCGATCCGGCCCCCGATCGGGTTATGGCGCACGATCTTCCCCGGGCCCTTCGGCGTGTCCACCCAGGAGCCGACCCTGGGGAGATCCTTCTTCAGCTCCTTGTAGGTCTCGTACTCGTAGACGAGGCAGCACATCAGGCGGCCGCATTGCCCGGAGATCTTCGTCGGGTTGAGCGACAGCCCCTGCTCCTTGGCCATGCGGATCGAGACGGGGTCGAATTTCTCGAGGTGGGTGGCGCAGCAGAGCTCGCGGCCGCAACGGCCGATCCCGCCGCACATCTTGGTCTGGTTGCGGATGCCGACCTGGCGCATCTCGATCCGCGTGCCGAGCTCGCGGACGAGCATCTTGAGGAGCTGCCGGAAGTCGACCCGGCCCTCGGAGGTGAAGAAGAAGGTGATCTTCGAGCCGTCGAAGGCCTTCTCGACGGCGAAGAGGTTCATGGGGAGCGACAGCTCGCGGATGAATCGGCGGCAGAGCTGGAAGGCGGAACGCTCCTCGGCGGCGTTCTTCTCGCGCTGCTCGAAATCGCGGGGGGTCGCGAGCCGGTAGACTTTTTTGAGCGGCTTGTCGGCCGGCCAGTCCTCGACCCAGCGCGGCGCGGAGGCCACGGTGGCCAGGCTCAGGCCCTGCTCGGTCTCGACGATCACCGCGTCCCCGGGGGCGAGCACGAAGGCGCCGGCGTCGAAATCGTAGACCTTCCCGGCGGGTTTGAAGCGGATGCCGACGACCTTGGCCATAGGTTCCTTTTCGCGCCCTTTCTCCGGCCCTTCGGCCTCAGGCGGCGGACGCCCGGTGACCCCCCGCAGCGGCAAGGCCGAGAAAGAGGGTCTCGAGGATCACCCGCGGGTTCACGTTGCCGGCAAGCCGGCGCTCCGCCTGCCGGATCGCTTCCCAGGCCCGCCCCGCAAACCCCTCGGGGAGCCTGGCGGCCGCAGCCTCGAGCGCGGCGCCGAGATCGCGGTTCAGGACGCGCCCCGGGTCGACCGCGGCCACCGCGAGATCCCGCACCCAGGAAGCCGTGAGCGCCAGGGTGTCCTCGATCCCCGCAGGGCCGCGGGAGAACTCCTCCGCGAGCAGAAGCGCACGCACCGGCGGGCTCCCGGGGAGCCCGGCCAGCGCCGCGAGAAGGCGGCGCCTTCTTTCCATCCACCCCGCGCGCCGCATGGCGAGCGCCCGCGTGACGCTGCCCCCCGCCATGGCGGCGACGAGCTCCGCCTCTTCCGCAGGCACGCCGTGGGCCCGCTCGAGAATGGCGGCGATGTGGCGGGCGGCGATCGGCTTGAAGCGCAGCTGCCGGCAGCGCGAGACGATCGTCGGCAGGAGATCCGCCCCCTGCGGGGCCGTGAGCACGATCACCGTCCGCTCGGGCGGCTCCTCGAGCACTTTGAGGAGCGCGTTCGCCGCGTGGGGGTTCAAGCGTTCCGCGCCGACAAGCAGCGCCACCCGATAGCGCCCCTCGTAAGGCTTGAGGGCGAGTTCCCGGCACAGTTCGCGCACCTGTTCGATCCGGAACTCTTTGCCCGCCGGCTCGAGGACCCGGACATCGGGGTGCAGACCCGCGGCGATCCTTCGGCAGGAGGCGCAGGCGCCGCAGGCCCCCCCCCCGGCCGGCCCCTCCTGCACCGCACAGTTCAGGGCCATGGCGAAGGCGCGGGCCGCCGTCCGTTTGCCCACACCCTCGATCCCGGTGAAGAGCAGCGCGTGCGGGAGAGTGCCCCGGCGGAGAAAGGAGAGGAGGGCCCGGACGACGCGGTCCTGGTCGATGATGGCGTCGAAACCGGGCAGTTCAGGCTTCCTTCGGGGAGTCGACCCGTTCCTTGAGCTCTTTTCCCGACTTGAAGAACGGAAGTTTCTTGGGGCGGATGGTCACCTTGTCGCCGGTCTTCGGGTTCCTTCCCACGTAGCTCTTGTATTCCTTCACGAAAAAGCTGCACAGGCCGCGGATCTCAACCCGTTCCCCGCGGGCGAGCGCATCGGCCATGTGATCGAAGAAGATCTGGACCACCTGGGCGGCCTCGGCCTTTGAGATGTTCGCTTCCGTCTTCAGCGCGGAGATGAGCTCCAGCTTGTTCATGCACCCTCCTCCCGACCGGACGGCCCTCCGATCGAGTTTTGCTTATATTCCCGATGCCTACTCCCTGTCAAGCCGTCAACCGAGAACCGGCGGCAGGAGCTCGAGATCCTCCTCGCCCACCTCGACCGCGGCGAACTGGCCGAGGGCCTCGACGTGCACCACCACCCGGCCCCGGCCGCGGTAGCGGACAAACGAGCCCGTGACCCCGGCGAGCGGGCCGCGCACGACCATGACGCGGTCGCCGCGCTTGAGCCGGAAGCCGGTGGCGATCGGCAGCTCCGAGGCGACCATGATCCTGAGCGAGGCGATCGTCTCCTCGGCCACGGGGACCGGTCCCGCGCGCGTCCCCACCAGTTTCACGACCCCGGCGGTCTTGACGATCTCGAGGTGCGTGTGGGGGTGAAGGTCGGTGTGGATGAAGAGGTAGCCGGGAAAGAGGGGCACCTCGATCATCAGCCGCCGGTCGCGCCGGGCGCTCTTCACCTTGACCCGCGGCAGGAAGACCTCCCGCTGCTTCTTGAGCAGCCCCTCGAGCACCACCTGCTCGTGGCGGCTCTTCGTGTGCAGCACGTACCATTGCGGCGTCAATCGCTTGTCGTCCATCGTTCAACCCGTTTTGGCTCAGAACCCGAATTCCCCGATCCCCTTGAGGCGGATGCGGATGCGGGCCCCGAGGTCTTCCTCCTCGAGGCCGAAGAGGGCCTCGATCGCCCAGCAGGGGGCGTCGTAGACGAAGCCCACCCCGTAGGCCGGCGAGCGGCCGCTTTCGATGTCCCGCTCGTAGCTTCCCAGCAGGCTCCAGCGCTCGCTCACGGAAACGCGCCCCTCGAGCCGGAGGCTGTGGATCCGGCGCACCTCCGTCGTCTTCTGCGGCTCGAGGATCTGCCCGTACTCGTACTCGTCGTATTTCTCATCCTCCGAGGTGTCCCGGTCCCAGCGGTAGGAAAGAAAGAGGTGCTCCCCGCGGCGCTCGCCCGCCCGCAGACCGAGCGAGCCGCGGTCGATCCCCTGCGTGTGCGGGTTCCAGGCGATTTCCTGCTCGAGCCGCACGGGGGCGAGGAGCAGGAGATCCACCCGGCTGGTCACGGCCGAAAAGGGCTCCCGGTGGCGGGCGAAATCGTAGTACTGGCGTATCCGCCAGCGCAGGAGGTCGAGGTAGAGCGCACCTTCCGGCGAAGGCGGGGCATCCGCCTCCGCCGCGTCCGCCCTCTCGGGGCGCACCCGCGCGGTGAAGGTCTGGGTGAGGGCGTAGCTCACGCGGTTTCGGTTCTCGATCCGGTCGCGGGAGTCGATGTTCGGGAGACGCTCCTGGGCGGCCTCGGGGACGTAGGTGTGGGCGATCTCGGGGGCCACGCGGTGCCGCAGGCGCTCGATGCGCTCCCCGCCCGTGTCGTAGACGCGGTAGACCTCGGTCCCCAGCACGAGACGCGTGTCGTAGAGTTCGCGGTGGAAATACTCGTCCTCGGACCACGAGGCGCCCTCCTGGGTTGCATACTGCTGCCAGAGGGTTTGGCGGAAGCCGACCGAGGGCTCGACCGTGAGGTAAGGGTAAAAGGACCACGGGAGAAACAGCCGCGGCCAGAGGTCGGCCCGCTGCACGCCGAAGCCGCGCCGGCGGTAGAAATGATCGTACTCCGAGCTCAGGCTGAAATGAAGCGGGCTGTCGAGCGCCTGCTGTTTCGGGGCGGCGAAGACGACGACGGGCAGCCGCTGGGTGGTCTCCTTGCGGTTCTGCCCTTTTCTCACATCGTCATAGAGGATCGCCCCCGCGCCCAGGCTGGTGCTCGCAAAACCGCGGCTCACCCACAGCCGGTTCACGCGCACGGGGTCGTCGAAGTCGTCGAGCGTGCGGCCCAGGAACTCCCGGAAGAGGGCATCCGACTCCCTCCAGCCCATCGGCCCCGACTTGATGAGCCGCAGGTAGTCCTGGTCGCTCAGCAGATCGAGGTCGAGCCGGGCCGAGGCGCCCGCGCCGAGGGGCCCGACGTGGCTTGCCCGCAGCCAGTAGCGGTCGCGGTTGGGCCGCAGGTAATCGCCCGAGGGGTCGGTGTGGCCCCAGTCGGAGCTCGAGCGGCCCGAGCCGTCGTCGACCTTGTCGTCGTGGAGGAAGTCGAAGAGGACGGCCCCTTTCGTGTCGCGGTCGAGGTAGTAGCGGAACTCGGCCCCCGGCCGGAGGCCGCGCTCGGTCATCCCCTCGACGAAAAGGGTCAAATCCTTCTGGTCGTCGATCGCCCAGAAGTAGGGCTGGCCGTAGAAGGCCCCCTTGCGGCGGCTGTAGCCCGTCTCCGGGAAGAGAAAGCCGCTTTGGCGCTTGTTTCGCGCCGGGAAGGAGACAAACGGCGTGTAGAACAAGGGGAGGTCGCGCACGTGGAGGAGCGCATGCCACGCCGTCCCGGCGCCGTCCTCGCCCACGCGGATGTCGCGGCCGGAGATCTTCCAGTCGGGCGGGGACCCCTCGCAGGTCGTGATCTCGCCCGCGGGAATGCGGTAGAGATTGGGGCCCGTCTTCTCGATCCGCTCGCCGCGGATGCGGTAGTCGTTTTCGCGGATGAAGACTTCGGCCTGGTCGAGCCAGCCCGTCTCTTTTGCGAGATCGAAGGCGAGCCGCTCGCCGCGGGCCTCGTCCCCGCCCGCACGCAAGACGACGTGGCCCTCGGCCTCGAGGAGGCCGGTCTTGCGGTGGTAGCGGATGCGCTCGGCCTCGATCGCGCGGTCCAGGCGCCAGAGGACCACTTCCCCCTCGGCCTCGAGGAGGCCCGCCTCCCGGTCTTCGCGCAGCCGTTCGGCCTCGATCTCCCAGGGGAGCGCCGGGTCGGGGGCTCCGGAAAGGGAAGGTCCCTGAGCCGGGCCCGCGCGCGGAAGAAAGAGGAGGAGGGCCGCAAGCAGGGCGAGCCCCGCGGGCGACGGTCCTCTGATCGCGCTTGTTTCCCGGGCAGGGGCCCTTCGGCCTGCTCGCGGCGATCGGCCCATGGACGGGTCTTCCTTCGGAGAGGGTGCTTTCCGGCAAGAGCGCAACGCCTCGGCTCCCGCGCCCTTGCGCGTCGACGGGAACTTCGCTATAAAGCGAAGGCATAGTCAAATGTCAAGATATTGTTTCGCATGGATATTCTGCTGACCAACGACGACGGGATCCACGCCCCCGGGCTGCGCGCCCTCTGCACCGTGCTCGCCCCCGGCCACCGGGTCACCCTGGTCGCCCCCGACCGCGAGCGGACCGCCGTGAGCCACGCGATCACGCTGCACCAGCCCCTCCGGGCGGAGCGGGTCGCCGAAAACGGCGGCCCCCCGGCCTACGCCGTGAACGGGACCCCGGCCGACTGCGTCAAGCTCGCGCTCCTCGACCTGCTCGGCCGCAAGCCGGACCTCGTGATTTCGGGCCTGAACCGGGGGGCGAATGTCGGGGTGAACATCCTCTACTCCGGCACGGTCGCCGCGGCGCGCGAGGCGGCGCTGCGGGGGATCCCGGCGATCGCGGCCTCGATCGCCCTGGGTGCGCCCTACCCGCCCGAGCGGGCCGCGGCGTTCGTCGCGCGCCTGCTGGCGCTCCTTGCCCGCCGGCCGCTTCCGCCGCGCACCCTGCTCAATGTCAATTTCCCCGCGGTCCCCTGGGAGGAGATCGCCGGCGTGCAGCCGAGCCGCCAGGGGCTTGCGCTCTTCCCCGAGTACGTCGAAAAACGGCTCGACCCCCGGCAGCAGCCCTACTACTGGCAGGGCGCCGACACCCAGTCCTTCGAGGACGACCCCGAGGCCGACGGCGCCGCGCTCGGCCGCCGCTTCATCGTGGTGACGCCGATTTCCTGCGACGCGACCGACTACCGGGTGCTCTCCGAGCTCAGCTCCTGGGATCTCGGACGCCCGACGGACCTGTAGGCGGGCCGCATGGCGGAGGAGAGGCCGCTTTTCATCACCTTCGAGGGCGGGGAGGGGGCCGGCAAGACGACCCAGATCCTCCATGTCGCCGCGTTCCTGAACGCCCGCGGGCGGAGCTGCCTGCTCACCCGCGAGCCCGGCGGGACCGAAATCGGAAAGAAGATCCGGGCGCTCCTGCTCGACCCTGATCACGCGGCGATGGCCCCCCTGACCGAGTTGCTGCTCTACATGGCCGACCGCGCCGAGCACATCGAGCGCGTCATCCGGCCCGCGCTCGCCCAAGGCCGGACCGTGCTCTGCGACCGCTTCTTCGATGCGACCGTGGTCTACCAGGGGGCGGCCCGCGGTCTCTCCATGGAGTGGGCCGAGAGCCTGCACGAGACCGTCTTCCCCGGGGTGCGGCCGGATCTGACCCTTCTCCTCGATCTCCCGCCCGAGGTGGGGCTTTCGCGCGCGCGGCGCCAGATGGAGAAGGGGGGACGCGCGGCGCGCGAGGGGCGATTCGAAAACGAGGATCTCTCCTTCCACCGCCGCGTGCGCGAAGGCTACCTCGAGCTCGCGCGCCGCCGGCCGGGGCGCTTCCGCGTGATCGACGCCGCCCGCGGCGAGGCGGAGGTGAAGGAGGATCTGCTGCAGGCGGTCTCGGGTTTCCTGGCCCGCCCGCCGGGGGAGGGGGGGCGGTGAAGGGGGAATCCCCGGTGCGCACCGGAAGCATTCTCGATGCGATCGGCAACACGCCGCTCGTCGAGATCCGGCGCCTCAACCCGAACCCGCGGGTGCGGCTCTTCGCCAAGCTCGAGTACCTGAACCCCGGCGGGTCGATCAAGGACCGGCCGGCCCTGGCCATGATCGAGGCGGCCGAGCGCTCCGGCGAGCTCACCCGCGAGAAGATCGTGATCGAGGCGACGAGCGGCAACACCGGCATCGGCCTTGCGCTCGTCTGCGCGGTGAAAGGCTACCGGCTGATGCTCGCCATGTCCGAGGCCGTGAGCCTCGAGCGGCGGCGCATCCTGCAGGCGCGCGGCGCCGAGATCCTGCTCACCCCCGGCCACCTCGGCACCGACGGGGCGATCGAGGAGGTCTACCGCCTGGTGCGCGAGAACCCCGGCCGCTTCGTCGCCGTCGACCAGTACAACAACGAGGCGAACTGGAAGTCCCATTACTTCGGGACGGCCGAGGAGATCTGGCGCCAGACCGGGGGGCGGGTGGCGGCCGTCGTCGCCGCCATGGGCACGACGGGCACCTTGATGGGGGTGTCGCGGCGGCTGAAGGAACTCAACCCCGCGGTGCGCATCGTGGGGGTCGAGCCCTTCCTCGGGCATGCCATCCAGGGGCTGAAGAACCTGCGCGAGGCCTACACCCCGGGGATCTACGAAAAGGAGCGGCTGGACGAAAAGATCAACATCGAGGACGAGGAGGCCTTCGAGACCGCGCGGCGGCTCGCCCGCGAGGAGGGGCTCTTCGTCGGCATGAGCAGCGGGGCGGCGATGGCCGGGGCCCTGCGCGTGGCGGCCGCCCTCGAAGCGGGCCTCGTGGTCGTCATCCTGGCCGACGGCGGGGAGCGCTACCTCAGCACCCCCCTCTTCGCCGCCCCGGAGGCGGTCGCCCTCCGTCTGCACAACAGCCTCACCCGCACCGTCGAGACGCTCTCGCCGGCGGTCCCCGGCCGGGTTTCCGTCTACACGAGCGGCCCCAACCTGCAACGGCCGCTTTCGCTTTCCGAGGCGCGGCGCTTCGTGGTCGCCGATCTCCTCTGCCGGGCGCTCCGGGCGCGGGGGCTCTCGGTGAAGCAGGCGGTCGATCTCCCCGATCTCGACCCCGCACCCGAGGGGGCCGCCGAGCGTTTCCGCGGCCTCCTCGAGGCCCTGGGGGTGCGTCCCGCCGAGGTCTACGCCCGGGCGAGCGAGCAGGTGGAGACGATGATCGCCCTCTCGCGGCGGCTGCTCGACAAGGGATGGCTTACGAGAAGCTCCGTTCGGTCTACTTCGATCTCTCGCGCGCCCCGGGCTACGGCCGGCTGTCGGGGATCGACGCGGCCAAGGTGCGCGTGGGGGCGAGCGTCGACCTGAGCGACTACGAGAAGCTGAACCCGCGCGATTTCGCCCTGCTGCGGCGCTGCCGGCTGTCGGACCTGAAGCGCGGGGCCTTCGTCAAGAGCCCCTGGGGCAACGTGCGGCCGGCCTGGCACCTGCAGACGGCGGCCGCGGCCTCGGCCGCGCTCGGCTTCGGCTTCGATCTTTACGTCGGGGCCCAGGAGCTCCTCTTTCCCCACCACGAAAACGAGAACGCGATCGCCGAGGCCCTGACCGGGGCGCCGCTTGCGCGCACGTGGATCGCGGTCGCCCCCGTGACCGGGGAGGCCCCCGCGGTGGAGGAGCTGCTTGCGGCCGGGGTTTCCGGGCGGAGCCTCCGCGGCTTTCTGCTCTCGCTCCACTACCGCCGGCCGCTCGCCTTCTCCCCGGAGAAGCTCGCGGCGACCGAGCGGGCGCTCTCCCGGGTCGACTCCTGTCTTTCCGCCCTGCAGGCGGTGGGGGCCGCCGGCGACCCTTCGCCGGAGGCCGACCAGCTCGCCTTCGACCTGCGCCAGGGCGTGCGCACGGCGATCGACAGCGACCTCGACCTGCCCGCGGCCTTCGCGGCGATCTTCAAGGCCGTCCGCCGGGTGAACGCGCTCCTCTCGGCGGGGGCGCCGGCCGGCCGGGGGGCGCGCCGGCTGCTCGAGGCCTTCCGCGAGCTGCAGGAGGTCTTGCATCTCTTCGATTTCGGCGCCTCCGAGGCTCTCCCCGCGGAGCTGCAGTCCCTCCTCGAACGCCGCGCCCGCGCCCGCGCCGAAGGGGACTTCGCCACCGCCGACCGCCTGCGGGAGGAGATCCTGCGGCTGGGTGTGCGGGTCCAGGACGGCCCCCTCGGCAAAGGCGGGCCGCCCGGGGGGGGCGGGGCCCCGTGAGAGCGATCCTCCTGCCCCACACCGATCCCCCGCGGCAGTGGGGGTCGATCCTGCGCGAAATCTTCGAGGAGGTCCTCGTCTACCGCCCGCTCGGCCGGCCGCCGGCCGAACTAGAGGGGGCGGTCGTCCCCTTTTCCTGGGTTGCGCCCGGGGGCGGTGACGTCTCGCGGCTCGAGGAAACGGTGCGCGCCCTTTCCTCCTGGGCGGAGCTCCACCACGGCGGGGCGGGGATCGCCGCCGCCTGGGAGGCCCTGCGCCGCAACGAGGCGGAAGACGAAGCGCTCCCCGCGCTCGCCGCCCGGCTGCGCGGCGGGCGACAGGCCGCGGAAGAGACCGGGGATGGGGCGCTTCTCACCGCGCGCGCCCTCCTTCTGCTCGCCGAGCGGGCCGACCGGGAGCGCCGCGAGGCAAGGCGCCTGCTCGCCCGCGGCGAGGAAGGCTTCCGGCGCCTGGTCGCTGAAATCGCGGGCGAGCCGCCGCCGGCGGGAGGGAACGGCGCCGGCCGGCCGGAAACGGAGACCGAAGAGGCGATCGCGCCGCGGCTTTTCGCCTGGGCGCGGCTTTTTCTCGCGCAGCCGACGGAGGGGGCGGTCCTGGTCACCCCCAGCCGGGCCGCCCTCGATCTCTTGGAGGAACGCCTGCCCGGGGCGGACGCCTGGGAGACGCCGGGGGATTGCGGCAGCGAGGCCTTCGCTTCCCGCATCCGGGGCCTGCTGGACGATGTGTCCCACGGCCGCCGGCCTCTTTCCCGGCCGGGATCCCCGTTTCTTTCGCCCGCCGGGGACCCCGCCGCTCCGGTCCGGCTGCTTGCCTGGCCGGGGATCCGCCCGGTGCGGCTCTTCTCCACCCTTCTCGATCCGCGCCTTCGGGCGCCTTCGGAAACCGGGATCCCCCCGCAGGGAGAGGGCGTGACGGTCGTTCTCCGGCTTCCCCTCGAGACCGGCTTTTTGGAGGCCCGGCGCGAGTCTTGACAGGCCCGCCGGAGGTGGTTTATGGACTCGCAGATTTTTTCATCCCCGTGAGCGATCCGGCCTGCGGGCCGCCGGGATCCAAATACGAAAGGAGAGCTGCGAATGGCTTTCACCCCCACGGTTGATGAAGAGAAATGCGTCGGTTGTGAAGAGTGCGTGGATGTCTGCCCGGTCGAGGTCTTCGAGATGCAGGACGGCAAGTCCAAGCCGGTGAACGCCGATGAATGCCTGGGCTGCGAAAGCTGCGTCGAGGTCTGCTCCGAGGGCGCGATCACGGTCGAGGAAAGCTGAAGCAAGCGACGGCAAAAAAAACCGGCGCCCCGTGGCGGCGCCGGTTTTTTTTTGGGGGGGGGAGGGGGAGGGATGGCGGAGGCGATCGTGAGCGGCTTGCGCGGAAAGCAAATGATGTGCTACATCAAACGGTTATGAAGCAGTACGTCGTCGACCAGCTCCGGCTCGCCGACGAGCTCCGCGTGCGCGAGTTTCTCGAGCGGCGCTACGGCCCCCCCGATCTCGGGTCGATCTTCTGGGTCCCCCTGGAAGAAAATCTCCTCAGCCCCCTTCAGAGCGCGCACCGCGATTGCCGGCCGCACTGCGCCGCAATCGAGCTCGAGGGGGGCAGGCTCTCGCTCGAGCTGCTCATCCGCAGCCGGCAGCGCCTGCGCTGCGCCTGCATCGCCTATGCCTCGCAGGCCCAGCGCGACTGGCTGATCGGCCAGGTGGATGCCATGCTCGAAGAACTCACCATTTCCGTATGACGGCCGCGGAGAGGGAAGAAGACCCCGTGCCCGCGAACCTTTTCCGAACCCGCCCGATCGCCGCCCTGCACCTCGCCCTGATCATGGTCTGGACGGTCAGCGCGACCTTCGTCCTGGGGCTGGTCGCCGTCGCGGTTTCGGTGTTCTCGCGTTCGGGGAATTTCGTCCACCGCATCGCCCGCCTCTGGGGGAAGTCGATTCTGTGGGTCAGCGGAGTGCGCGTCGCCGTCTGCGGCCGGGAGCGCCTCGATCCGCGGCGGCCCTGCATTTTCATGGCGAACCACCAGAGCAATTACGACATCCCCGTGCTGCTCGGCCACCTGCCGGTGCAGTTCCGCTGGCTGGCCAAGGCGGAGCTCTTCCGCATCCCGCTCTTCGGCCGGGCGATGCGCGGGGCGGGCTACATCCCGATCGACCGCAAGGACCGTGCGTCGGCGTTCCACAGCCTGCGCGAGGCGGCCGAAAAGATCCGCGCCGGCGCCTCGATCGTGATCTTCCCCGAGGGTACGCGCAGCCCGGACGGCGAGCTCAAGCCTTTCAAGAAGGGCGGCTTCGTGCTCGCGCTGCAGGCGCGCGCCCCGGTCGTGCCGATCGGCATCCGCGGCACCCGCGAGGTGATGCCCAAGGGGAGCCTCTGGATCCGTCCCGGGCGGGTGACGGTGACGATCGGCCGCCCGATCGATCTCGTATCCGGGGTCGTCCAGACCCGGGAGGAGCTCATGGAGGCGGTGCGCCGGGCCATTCTCGAGGCGACCGCCGCCTGCGGCGCGGGTGATCCATGCTGCGACTGATTCCACTCGGCGGCCTGGGGGAGATCGGCCTGAACATGATGGTCGTCGAATGCGGTGAAGACCGCATCGTCGTGGACGCCGGCCTCATGTTCCCCGAGGATTACATGCTGGGGGTGGATTTTGCGATCCCCGACCCCTCCTACCTGCGGGGCGGGGGCGGGCGGCTGCTCGGCGTGCTCCTCACCCACGCCCACGAGGACCACATCGGCGCGCTCCCCTTTCTCCTGCGCGAAATTTCCGTCCCCGTCTTCGGCACCGCCTTCACCCTCGGCATGGCCGCCCAGCGGCTCGCCGAGTTCGACGTCGCCGCCCAAGCCGGGCTGCACCGCATCGCCCCGGGGACGCCGCTCGCCCTCGGCCCCTTCCGCATCGATTTCCTGCGCGTGGGGCACAGCGTGATCGACGGGGTGGCGCTTGCGATCGACACGCCCGAGGGGCTCGTCGTGCACACGGGCGACTTCAAGCTGAGCCCCGTCGCCGAAGGCGGCGGCACCGACACGCAAGCCTTCGCCCGTCTGGGGGAGCGCGGCGTGCTCGCCCTGCTGTCGGACTCGACCAACGTCGAACGCGAAGGATCGAGCCTGCCCGACAGCCGGATCCGGGAGACCCTCGAGGGGATCTTCCGCGACAGCCCCGGCCGGATCATCGTCGCCCTCTTCGCCTCGAACATCGCCCGCATCCAGATGATCGTCGATCTCGCGCAGCGCGCGGGCCGCAAGGTGGTGATCAGCGGCCGCAACATCGAGGCGAGCGCCGAGGTCGCCCGGGCGCTCGGTTACCTCGACATCCCGCGCGGGGCCGAGTTGAGCCTCGATCTCGTCCCCGACTGGGACGACCGCGAGCTCGTCGTCATCACCACGGGCAGCCAGGGCGAGCCCATGTCGGCGATCGCCCGCATGGCGGCGGGCACCCACAAGCAGCTGCGCATCCACCCGGGCGACACGGTGGTCCTCTCCTCGAAGTTCATCCCCGGCAACGAGCGGGCGATCGCGAAGATCATCGACAACCTCTACCGCCGCGGGGCCGAGGTCATCTACGAGAAGATCTCCGAGATCCACGCTTCGGGCCACGCCTACCGCGACGAGCTGCGGGAGATGATCCGCCTCACCCGGCCGGCCCATTTCGTGCCCATCCACGGCGAGTACCGGCACCTCGTGCTCCACGCCCGGCTCGCCCGCGAGGCGGGGGTCGCCCCGGAGCGCATCCTGCTGGCCGAGGACGGCCAGGTGATCGAGTTCGCGGGCGGAACCGGCCGGCTCTCCGGCCGTGTGCCGACCGGGCGGCTGCTCGTCGACGGCAAGGGGGTGGGCGACGTGGGGCGTGCGGTGCTCAAGGAAAGGCGGCTTCTCTCCGAGGAAGGGGTCGTGGCCGTCACCATGGCCCTCGACGAGGAAACCGGCATCGTCACCTACGGCCCGGAGATCGTCTCGCGCGGGGTGGTCTTCGAGACCGAGACGGGACACCTCCTGCAGGACGCCCAGTGCGTCGTCCTCGAGCTGGTCGAGGAGATCCCGCCGGGCACGCCGCACCGCGTCGAGCGGCTGCGCCAGCGCATCCAGGGGGCCCTGCGGGAGTATTTCTACTTCACGATCGGTCGGCGGCCCGTGATCCTGCCCTTCGTCATGGAGATGTGAACGCGCCATGCGCCGCGAACTGCTCGGCATCTTCGTCTTCTTCGTGCTGGTCTTCACCCTGATCAGCCTGCTGACCTGGCACCCCGGGGACCCCTCCATCCACACCGCGGGTTCCGGCGGGCGGGTGCAGAACCTCTTCGGCCTGGCCGGCGCCCACTGGTCGGGGTTCCTCGTCGGGACGGCGGGGCTTTCGGCCTTCTGGGTCCCGGTGCTGCTGCTGCTCGTCAGCCTCCAGGTCTTCGGCAGCCAATCCGCGCGCTCGATCGCCTGCACCGCGGCCGGGGGCCTGCTCATGATCCTCGCCACGGCGGGGCTGTTCGCGATGGGCGAGGACCCCGTCGTGATCTTCCGCAAGAGCTACCCGGCGGGCGGCCTGGTGGGGCATCCCCTCCAGGCGCTGCTCGTGCGCTACTTCAACACCGCCGGCGCGGCCGTTCTTCTGGGGCTCCTGCTGATCGTGGGGTTCATCCTCGCCACGGGCTTCTCCCTGCTCGCCTTCTTCCAGCGCCTGCGCGCGGGGTGGGCGGCCGCCTCCGACCGGCTGCTCACGCTGTATCTGAAACGCCGGGAGCGCCGGGAGCGTGCGAGGCGCGGGCTGCAGGCCGAGGCCGAAAAACGCCGGCAGCGGGCGAAAGAGGTCCGGGTCGCCCCGCCTGCGCCCAAGCCGCCGAAGATCGCGCCGGCGCCGCGCCAGGAAGTCTTCGAATTCATGCACGGCGGCAAGGGGTACCGGCTGCCGCCGGTTGCGCTCCTCGAGGACCCCGACCCGCACCCGGTCTCCCAGGACCCCGAAAGCCTGCGTATGCAGTCGGCGCTGCTCGAGAAGAAGCTCGAGGATTTCGGCGTGAACGGACGGGTCGTCGCCGTCTCCCCCGGCCCCGTGGTCACGACCTTCGAGTACGAGCCCGCCCCCGGGGTCAAGATCAACAAGGTCGCCAACCTGAGCGACGATCTGGCGCTCGCCCTGCGCGCGGCGAGCATCCGCATCGTCGCCCCCATCCCCGGCAAGGCGGCGATCGGGATCGAGGTCCCCAACCCCGTGCGCGAGATCGTCAAGTTCAAGGAAGTCGTCGCTTCGGCGGCTTTCGAGAAATCGCGCTCGCGGCTCACGATCTGCCTCGGCAAGGACATCGTCGGCAACCCGGTCACGGCCGAGCTCGACAAGATGCCGCACCTGCTGATCGCCGGGGCGACGGGCACGGGGAAGAGTGTCGCCCTGAACGCGATGATCTGCAGCCTGCTCTACAAGGCGCGGCCCGACGAGGTGAAGCTGATCATGGTCGACCCGAAGCGGATCGAGCTCTCGAGCTACGACGGGATTCCGCACCTGATCACCCCGGTCGTGACCGACGCGCGCAAGGCGACGAACGCCCTCTTCTGGGCCGTGCGCGAGATGGAGCGGCGCTACGAGCGGCTCTCGGGGCTGCGCGCGCGCAACATCCGCCAGTACAACCAGAAGGTGGAGAGCGAGCCGGCGGCCGAGGGGGAAAAACGCGAGCGGCTGCCCTACATCGTGATCGTGATCGACGAGCTCGCCGACCTGATGATGGTCGCCTCGCGCGACGTCGAGGTCGCGCTCACCCGGCTCGCCCAGATGGCGCGCGCGGCCGGGATCCACCTGATCCTCGCCACCCAGCGGCCCTCGGTCGACGTCCTGACCGGCATCATCAAGGCGAATTTCCCCACCCGGCTCACCTTCCAGGTCTCCTCGAAGACCGACTCGCGGACGATCATCGACACCAACGGCGCCGAAAGCCTGCTCGGCGCGGGCGACATGCTCTTTCTGCCGCCCGGCACGGGAAAGCTCCAGCGCATCCACGGGGCCTTCCTCTCCGAGGGCGAGCTCACGCGGATCGTCGAGTTCGTCAAGCAGCAGGAGAAGCCGGACTACGACCAGCAGGTGACCGAGGACCGGCCGGCCGAGTCCCACGGCCCCGCCGACGGCGAGGACTACGACGAGCGCTACGACGAGGCCCTCGAGCTCGTCGTGCGCACGCGCCAGGCCTCGATCTCCATGGTCCAGCGGCACCTCCGGATCGGCTACAACCGCGCCGCCCGGATCATCGAGCGCATGGAGCGCGAAGGCGTGATCGGCCCCTCGGACGGCGTGAAACCGCGCGAGGTGATCGCCCAGAGCCTCGAGGGGCGCGACCCCGCCGCGCGCGCCGCCAAGTCCCCGCCCGGGGGGCGTCCCGCGTGAGCGAGCGGGGGGTGTCGGCACCCGCCGGGCGGGCAGGCGGCCTCGATCTCGCGCTCGTCCTCTCGGTCAAGGGCTTTCTCGCCGCGGCCGAGGCGGAGCACCTCTACCGGGTCGGCCGGGAGGCCGCCCCGCTCGGGCCCTGCCTCGAGATCGGCAGCTACTGCGGCAGGTCGGCGGTCTGCCTGGGGACGGCCTGCGCCGAGCGCGGCCAGGTGCTCTTCTCGGTCGACCACCACCGCGGCTCCGAGGAACAGCAGCCGGGCGAGGCCTATTTCGACCCCGCCCTCTTCGACCCGCGCCGCGGCGGGGTCGACACCCTGCCGGGGTTCCGCGAGACGCTCCGCCGCGCCCGCCTCGAGGAGACGGTGGTGCCGATCGTCTGCGCCTCGGCGCTTGCCGCGCGCGCCTGGCGGACGCCGCTTGCGCTCGTCTTCATCGACGGCGGGCACGCCCTGGAGACCGTGCTCGCCGACTACGCGGGCTGGTCCCCGCACCTCGTTCCGGGCGGCTTTCTCCTCTTCCACGACGTCTTCGAGGACCCCGCGCAAGGCGGCCGGGCCCCTTACGAGGTCCTGAAGCTCGCGCTCGCCTCGGGGCTCTTCGAGCCCCACTCCCGTGTCGAGAGCCTCGCCGTCCTGCGGCGTTGCGGCCCCCCCCCCGCCGACCCCGCCGTTTTCCGGAAATAGACGACCAAGCTCTTGCCGAGCAAGGGGTCGAGCAGGCGCTCGAGGCGGTCGACCCCGCGGTGCCGCGAGAAGAGCCGGCGATGGAGAAAGCGCCGGTAGAGCCGCACGGGAGGGGCCTCCGGGCGGTCGAGACCGCAGAGGCATCGGAGCCACCAGTAGGGGCTGTGGAAACCGTGGGCGTGATGCGCCGAAAAGGCTTCGAGGCCCGCCCCGCGCAGCAAGGCAAGCAGGCCGGCTTTGCGGTAGATGCGCACATGGCCGCCGGGCTCGCGCGCATAGGCGCGCGAGAGCGCCCAGCAGAGGCGCTCCGGGAAGAAGCGCGGCACGCTCACGACGAGCGTGCCCCCGGGCCGGAGCACCCGGGCGAGCTCCGCGGCCGCGCGGCGGTCGTCGGGCACGTGCTCGAGGACCTCGCAGCAGAGCACGAGATCGAAGCTCGCCGCGGCGAAGGGCAGATCGAGGACGTCGCCCGCGAGGAGAAAGGCCCGCCCCTCGCCCGGCCCCTCGAGCTTTTCGTGCAGGGAAAGCCGCTCGCGCGCCGCGGAGAGCTCGGCCGCCGCGCGGTCCACCCCCACGACGCGGGCCGCGGGAAGGCGTTTTGCCGCCGCCGTGTGCCGCCCGCTCCCGCAGCCGACGTCGAGGACGCGCCAGCCCGGCGCGGGCTCAAGGCGCGCGAAATCGACGGTGATCACGGATCGCCTCGCGGTAGACGGAAACCGTTTCCCGGGCCGCGCGCCGCCAGGAGAAGAGCCGGAGCACCCGCTCGCGCCCCGCCGCCCCCAGCCGGCGCGCGGTCGCGGGCTCATCGATCAGGCGCGCGAGCGCCCCCCGCAGGGCCGCCGCGTCGCCGGGCGGGACGAGAAGCCCCGCTTCGCCCACGACCTCGGGCAGCGCCCCCGCCGTGGTGGCGACGACCGGGACCCCGCAGGCCATGGCCTCCCCGGCCGGGAAGCCGAAGCCCTCGTAGAGCGAGGGGACGACCGCCGCCCAGGCGCGCGCGTACTGGCGGACGAGTTCCCCTTCCGGGATGCGGCCCGTGACCTCGATCCGGCCGTTCAGGCCGAGGGCGGCGGCCGTGCGCGCGGTCTCGCCGTCGCGCTTGAGTTCCCCCACCACGACCAGCCGCAAGGGGCGGTCGATCCCGGCGAGCGCCTCAAGCAGCACGGCAAGGCCTTTGAGGGGCACGTCCGCGCTGTGGGTGACGAGGATGCGGCCCGGCTCGCGGGGGACGCCCGCAAGCGGCCGGAAGGCCTGCGTGTCGATCCCGTTTGCGATCACGCGCATCCGCGCCGCGGGGATGCGGTAGTCGCGCGCGAAGTCGCGCCGCGCGGCCTCCGAGACGGTGATGAGGTGCGGCAGGCGGCGGGCGACGCGCTTCTGCATCCCGATCGGGGAGTACCAGCGCTAGCGCTGCAGCTTTTGGAACGGGCCCCTTGCGGCGCGCACCGCCCAGCGCCGGTCGAGCGTGAGCGGGTGATGGATGGTCGCCACGAGCGGGACCCTCCGGGAAAGCCGGAGCAGCCCGTAGGAGAGGCTCTGGTTGTCGTGGAAAACGTCGAAGCCGCCGCCGGCTCCGCCGTTCAGGTGTCTCAGGACGCGCAGCCCGAAGGTGAGGGGCTCGGGGAAGCCCCCGGTGGCGACCCCGAGCCACTCGAGGAGGTTGACCGGGTCGGCGAGCTCCGCGGGCCGCGGCAGGCGGAAGGGGTTCGCCGGGTTGTAGAGATCGAGCCCCGGCAGGTAAACGAGGCCCACCCCCGCGGGGAGCTCGGGCCGCGGCGGACCCGAGATCACCGTCACGCGGTGGCCGAGATCCCGCAGGTGGGAGGCGAGGTGGCGGACGTAGACCCCCTGGCCGCCGCTGTAAGGGTTGGTGCGGTAGCTCAAGAGCCCGATGTGGAGGGCGCGCTCCGGGTCTCCGGGGGTCATGGGGTTTTTGGCTTTCGCGGCTCTCCGGGGGAGATTTGCGCGTGCGCCTCTCTTGCCCGAGTTCCGCCCTTTCTGCAAGCGGGGCGGGGGGGGGGTAAAGATTTCCGGCGCATGTGCCGATAGCCTCGATGTGGCGGGGGTCGCCCGGGGCGACGCCCCGCGGGGGGGTCACGCCGACGCCATGCCGTTCGACCGGGACGTTTCCGCACCCGAGCCCGCTTCGCCCGCAGCCGGCGAGCGCATCCTGATCGTCGACGACGAGGAGAGCATCCTTGACGCCGTGGGCGAGTACTTGCGCCGCCGCGGCTATTCCGTGCGCACCGCGGCGGGCGGGCGGGAGGCGCTGTCGCTCCTCGAGCGGGAGCCGGTCGACTGCTGCCTGACCGACATCCACATGCCGGAAATGAGCGGCCTCGAGCTCGCCGAGCGCATCCACGCGCGCGACAACACCCTCCCCGTGATCGTCATGACCGCCTACCCGTCGCTCGAGGCCTCGATCCGCACCGTCCGCAGCGGGGTCCTCGATTTTCTCGTCAAGCCCTTCGACCTGAAACAGATGGAGCTCAGCCTGCGGCGGGTGCTGCGCGAGCGCGCGCTCTACACGGAAAACCTCCTGCTCCAGGAGGAGGTGCGCGCCAAGGAGCGCCTCGAGGCCGTGAACCGCGAGCTGCTCTCCAAGGTCGAGGAGCTGAACACGCTGAACCGCATCCTGACCGGGCTCACGGCCGAGGTCTCGCCGGGCGGGGTCTTCCAGCGCACGGCGGAGATCGCCCGCGAGGCGGTCGGGGCCGACCAGGCGGTCTTTTACGTGCTCCCGGGGGGTGGCGAGGAGCCGGTCGCGCTCGCCGCCTCGCCGCCGCTCGAGGGGTGCGAGGAGGCGATCCCCGCCGGGCTTTGCCAGGCGGCCGGCGAGGCGGTCGGGGGAGGCCGGGCGGTGCTGCACGCGGCCGCGGAAGGCGGCGGCGACCCCCCGCAACCTTTTTCCTGCCGCGCGGCGACCCCGGTCTTCATCCGCGGCACCCTCTTCGGGGCCCTTGCGGCGGGGGTCCGGCCGGGGGGGCGGCCCTTCGGCCGAAAGGATCTCGAGTACCTGGGCTTCACCGCGCGCACCGCGGCCGGGGCGATCGAAAACCTCGCCCTCTACGAGAACCTGCAGGAAAACCTCTTTGCGACCCTCTACGGCTTCGTCCATGCGCTCGAAGCGCGCGATCTCTACACGCGGCAGCACTCGAGCCGGGTCACGCGCATCGCCATGGTCGTGGGCGAGGCGATGGGCTTAAGCCGCGACGAGCTGAACGTGCTCCAGTTCGCCGGACCGCTCCACGACATCGGCAAGATCGGCATCCGCGACGAAATCCTCCTCAAGCCGGGCCGGCTGACGAGCGAGGAATTCGAGAAGATCAAGGAGCACCCCGTGCTCGGCGCGAACATGCTGAGCCAGCTCGGGCTCTGGGAGGAGGAGCGCCGCATCATCCGCTGCCACCACGAGCGCTTCGACGGCCGCGGCTACCCCGCGGGCCTGCGCGGGGAGGAGATCCCCCTTCTCGCGCGCCTGCTCGCCATCGCCGACGCCTACGACGCCATGGCCTCGGACCGGGCCTACCGGCGGAGGATGGAGGAGGGGACGATCCTCGAAATCATCCACGGGGAGGCGGGCGGCCAGTTCGACCCGGCGGTCGTCGCCGCCTTCGAGGCCGCCTGGCGCGCGGGAAGGCTCACCCCGTTGACCGCTTCCGCGGCTTGCCCGGCCCCGTGATCCTGCGGTAGGACCCCCCCCCGGAGGTTGCCTTTGGTTCGCCTCTTCGTCGCGCGATGCCCCGCGAAGGCGCCCGCCGGCGAGCCTGCACGCCGGGCCGGGCCGGCGGGGCCGATGAAGCGGCTTCCCGCGGCTTCAACCGCTGCGCCGCGGGCGGCCGCCGAGGTCATTGTTTCATCTCCCCGGTGAGGATTCTTCGCAGGAAATCCAGCGTAGCCCGGTCGGGGGGGAGTTTGATGCAGCGGGTGCGCTCCTGCTCCAAGAGTTTCTCCATCGCGAGCGTGAGGTTCAGCGCGGCGCTGTTCGCTTTGCCGACCTGTTCCGCGATTTTTCGTACCTCCTCCCTGAACTCGTCCAGGAACCGGGCGAGGGTTTTCTCAAGGCCGTCCGCCTGGGCGGCGGAGCCGCCGTCTCCCCGCTGAGGCGCAAGCGGCCGCTCCGCCTCGGGGCCGGCGCCGTCCTTCGCACTCAACAGGCCCATCAGGTCCAGCTGCCGGGCCGCTTTGACCACCACGGCTTCGTGGATCAGGCGCTGTTCCTCGCTGAACCCGTAGATCAGGGCGCTGTCGCAGACCAGGTTGATCAAACGGGGGATCCCCCGGGACAACTGGTAGACCTTTTCCACCGCATCGCCGGTAAAGATTTCGGGGCTGCCGCCGCTGCGCTTCAGCCGGTAAACGATGTAGGCCCGGGTCTCCTCCAGGTTCAAGGCGTCGATATGGTAGCTGAGGGCGATCCGCTGCGCGATCTGGGTGTAGCGCGGGTCCCGCATTCGGGCGCGCAACTCGGGCTGGCCCACCAAAAGAATCTGCAACAGGCTGTAATTGCCGTGTTGCAGGTTGCCCAGCATGCGGACTTCCTCGAGTGCGTCCAGAGGCAGGTTCTGGGCCTCGTCGATGATCAGGAGCCCGCGGTGCCTTTGGGCGGCCAGGCTCTCAAGGTGGTTTTGAAGTCCCTTGATGAGGGCCGACTTGTCGGCCTCGGCGGGGGCCGGCAGGCCGAACTCGGCCAGGATCATCCGCAGCAGCGCCTCGGCGTCGAGGTTCGAGTTGGAGATGGTGGCAGGCCGGATCTGCGCCGGCAGGCGCGAGGTGAGGAAGCGGATCAGCGTCGTTTTTCCGACTCCCACCTCGCCGGTGAGCAAGATGACGGCGCGCCGCTCTTTGATGCCGAGCACGAGTCGGGCCAGGGCCTCTTCGTGCTTGGGGCTCATGTAGAGATAATTCGGGTCCGGGACGATCACAAAAGGATCCCGCGAAAAACCATAAAATTCGTTGTACATGACGAGTACGCCTCGGGGGCGGAGTTCGTTCTCGGTAACGGCAGGTCGGAGAAGACTTGAGATGTATTTGAAGCATAATCGCAATACGCAGAAAAGGCAATCGTCGTCGCCCTGCGCTCGCCGCCGGGTTGGTCACGGGGATGAACCCGGGATCGCCCGCCTGAGAACATAAAGAGATATGTGTATGAAAAAAAGTCGCCAATCCTGGATAATTTTATGCCTGGTCTTTACCCCCGTGAATGGGCATCCCACCGGCCGCCTGAACGAATCCGGCGGAATTTGGGGTCAGATTCGATAAAAAACACCTCCGCAGAAAACACTGGCACGCACAATGCATATATAACTGCCCGGCCGCCGGAGGCCCCTCGTGGCGGCGTTCGTCGTTTTTCCCGCGGTGGAGAACGCGCCGGATGGGAAGACGCAGCGAGGCTCTTCGCCGCGGGGCTTCAGCGGCTGCGGAATTTCGGCCGGTTGAGTGAGGCGGCGGGCCGACGAGATCCCAGTCCCCTTCAGGAGGCGAGAGAATGGATCGTTTCACACGAATGACGGTGATCCTGTTGACCGCGGCCCTGGTGTTCGGCGGCTGCGCCTCCAAGGACGAGAAAAAGCAGTCCCACCTCGCCAAGGGCAGGCAGTACTTCGAGCGGGGCGAGTTCAAGGCGGCAAGGATCGAGCTGAAAAACGCTCTCCAGATCGACCCGAGGTTTGCGCCCGCCCAGCTTCTGCTGGCCGAAACCAGCCTGAAGCTGGGCGATGTCCAGGAGGCTTTTCGGGCTTACTCCGCCGTGACGGAGCTGGATCCGGACAACACGGAGGCCCAGCTCAAACTGGCGGGGTTCCTGGTGCTGGGCCGGAATTTCGAGGAAGCACGCAAGAGGGTGGAAGGAATTCTCGCCCGCGAGCCTGATCACATCGAGGCCCTGCTGCTCCTGGCCTCTCTGCACGACCAGGACCAGAAGCCCGCGGAGGCGGGCAAGGTGTTTCGCCGCGTGATCGAAATCGACAACCGCCAGGAGCGGGCCTACATCGGGCTCGCGCGGGTGCTGGCGCGGCAGGGGCAGGTGAGCGAGGCCGAGCGGGCGCTGCTGCAGGCGCTCGCGATCGACCCGAAGTCGGCCAAGAACCGCATGGCCCTTTTCGGCTTCTACCTGAGCCAGCGCCGGCCGGACAAGGCCGAGGAACAGATCCGGCAGGCCGTCGCCGACCACCCCGGCGACGCGGACCTGCTCATCACGCTGGGCAACTTCCTGCTGAGCCGCCAGCGTCCCGACGAGGCCGAGGCGGCGTTCAAAAAAGCGCTCGCGCTGGAACCCGGGAGCGCCAAACCCTGCCTGGTGCTGGCCGGTTTCTACGAGGCGACCGGCCGAAAGGACAAGGCCTTTGAAATGTACCGGAAGGCCCGCGAAGTCGAGCCTGAAAACCTCGACATTTCCCTGTCCATCGTGCGCCACCACCTCTCGCAGGGCGATATCGCCGCGGCGGAGCAGGAGAACGCCGCCGTTCTGAAGAAGCGGCCCAAGTATTTCCCCGCGCGGATGCTGGCAAGCGAGATCCTGATCGCCAAGAGACAGTTCGAGCCGGCCGTCGAGCTGCTGGGCCAGCTGATCCAGGAGGAGCCCAAGTCGGCCCGTGCACACTACCTGAAAGGCCTGGCGCACTTCGGGTTGCGGGATCTCCGGCTGGCCCAGCCCGCGCTGGCCAAGGCCCTCGAGCTGGATCCCGGAAACCTTCGCGCCCACCTCATCCTCGCCGAGATCCATCTGCAGGAGCGTGACCCCGAGCGGGCCCGGCGGGCGGCCGAGGCGGCGCTTGCGATCGACCCGCACAGCTACCCGGCGCGCATGATGCTCGGCAACATCTACCTCGGCCAGCAGAAATTCGCCGAGGCGCAGGCGGCCTTCGAGGCCCTGATCAAGGCCGAACCCGAAAACCCCGCCGGTCATTTCCGGCTGGGTGCCCTGCACCTCGCCCGCAAGCAGTACGAGCCGGCCCTGGCGAGCTACGAGCGGGCGCTCGCCATCAACCCGAACCTGCTCGATGCCTTCAGCGGCGTCGTCCAGGTTCTCGCCGAGCAGAAGAAATTCGACCAGGCCCTCGCGCTGTGCGAGCGCAAGCTCAAGGAGCTGGAGGCAAAGCCGGAAGCGGCCGGAGTGGTTCACCAACTGGCCGGCGGGCTGCACCTGTCACGCAACGATACCGCCGCCGCGGAGGCGGCCTTCCAGGCCGCGATCGAAAAGAACCCGAGGCTGCTCTCCTCCTATTACGCGCTGGCCGGCATTTACCTGCGCGGTCGGAAGGCCGACCAGGCCGTCGCCCAGTTCCAGAAGCTGCTGGCGGTCGATCCCCGGCAGGCGGGGCCGCACATGATGCTCGCGGTGATTTACGATTCCCAGAAAAAGGTCGATCTCGCGGAGAAGCATTACCGTGCCTGTCTGGAGATCGACCCCGGCTTCGCACCCGCGGCGAACAACCTGGCCTATCTTCTGGCCGAGGCCGACCGTGACATGAACGAGGCCCTGAAGCTCGCCCAGGACGCCAGGCGCCTCCTGCCCGAGGATCCGAGCGTCATGGACACCCTCGGCTGGGTCTACTACAAGAAGGGGCTCTACGACTCGGCCGTCGGCGAGTTCCAGGCGAGCCTCGCGAAGGCGCCCGACAACCCCACGGTGGCCTACCACCTCGGGTTGGCCTACCTCAAAAAGGGCGAGACCGAAAAGGCCAGGGCCGAGCTGACGCGGGCGCTCGGCCTGGACGGCTCGTTCGCGGGCGCGGACAGCGCCAAGAAGATCCTGGCCGAGCTGAAGTAACGGGTCGGTGTCGCCGTTGCCTCGTTGGGGCAGGAATGATAAAATTGAGAGTATTTTCATAAAACTACACCCGGCGGGCCGGGCCGCGGGCTGCCTCGGGCCCACGGGCCGGCCGCCCGTGTGCCGGTTCGACCTCGAAACGGAGTGAGCGGCATTCGATGAACACCCCCGACCCCACGGCCGACTTCTCGTATCTTCTGGACATGGGGCCGCCCCAGGGATCCGGCCGAGCCGCTCGGCTCGACGCCGGCCGTATCCTGAGCCGGGTGCTGCAGCTCCGCTGGCTGCTGATCGGCGTCTTCTGCCTTGCCATGCTGACGGGGATTTACCTGGCCGCGACCCTGCCGCGCACCTACCGCTCCGAATCCACCATCCTGGTCGAGCCCCAAAGCGTCCCGGACAAGTACGTGCACTCCACCGTGCCGATCGAAATCGACGCCCGCATCGCCTCTCTCGCCCAGCAGATCCTGAGTGTCAGCAATCTCATGGATCTGATCGAGCGCTTCAAGCTCTTCGCCGACGGCCCCGAGCGCAATCTTTTCATCGAGGAAAAAGTGGAAAAGATGCGCCGCCGCCTCCACGTGAAGATCGCCGACGAGGAGTTCACCAAGAACCGGCGGGGGGGGAGCCGCGCGAGCGCATTCATGATCTCCTACGAGGATCCGGACCCGCGGAAGGCCTACCAGGTGGTCAACGCCATAGCCACCTTCGTGATCGACCAGAACCTCAAGATGCGCCAGACGGTCGCCACCGGCACCAGCGAGTTTTTGTCCGCCGAACTCAACCGGATGCGCGCACGGCTCGAGGAGGTCGAAAAGGCGCTCGAGGAGTACCGCCGGGTGAACATGGGGGAGCTGCCGGAGCAGCTGCCGAGCAACCTCGCCGTCCTCGATCGCCTGGAGCAGCAGCTGAGGCAGGTCCACCAGAACCTGCGGGACGAGAAGAACCGGCTGCTCATCGTCGAAACCCAGCTCAAGTTCGCCCAGCAGATGCCGCCGTCGTCCGCCTCGGGGGTGCCGGCCCCGCCGGAGACGGGCCCGGCCGGCCTGGAGGCCCTGCGGCAGCAGCTCGCCGCGCTCCTGGCCAAGTATACCGAGAGCCATCCCGATGTGGTCGCGTTGAAGAAGAAAATCGAGGCGCTCGAGAAGGAGATGGCCGAAGGGGGCGCGCCGCCCCAACCGCCGCCGGCCGCAGCGCCGCCCGTCGCACCGGGCGGCCGTCCGCCGCTGGCGGCCGAGTTGCTGGGACAGCAGCAGGCGATCCTGCGCAACATCAAGGCGCTCGAGGGCGAGGCCCTCAAGATTCAGGAGCAGATCGAATACTATCAGAAACGGGTCGAGAACACCCCCAAGCGCGAACAGGAGCTGCTCCTGCTCAAGCGCGACTACGACAACATCAAGGCCACCTACAGCTCGGTCCTCAACCGCAAGCTCGAGGCGGACATCGCCCTCAACATGGAAAAAACGCAGAAGGGCGAGCAGTTCCGGATTCTCGACCCGCCGCGCATGGCGGAAAAGCCGATCTCCCCCGACCTCCGGATGATCTTCCTCGCCTGCCTCGTCGCCGGGCTGGGGGGTGGGGCGGGGGTCGTGTTCCTGTTCGAATTCTTCGACCGCTCGGTGCGCAAGCCCGAGGCGCTCCAGATGCGCTTCTCGCTGCCGGTCCTCCTGGTGATGCCGGAGGTGGAGCACCTGCAGCCGCGCCGCCGCCGGGTGCTGGTTTGGCTGAACCACGCGCTGAGCGCGGCCGGCGCCCTGGCCTGCCTGGCGCTTTTGGCCGGTCTGGCGGCCGTGACGCTGCTCGATGCCTCGGCCGTCGAACGGGTCAAAGAGTTGCTGAAGTCGGCCGTGTAGGACGATGCGGCGCCGGCCGCTCCCTGCTTCGGCCCGGCCCACGCAACGCTCGAGAACAGGTTAAAGACGGAAAGATCATGGGTATCGTAGTCAAGGCATTGCGCAAGGCGAAAAACGGCGCCGGGTCTCCCGCCGCGGGTGTCCCCGCCGGCGGGGCGCGCAAGGGCGGAACCCGGCCGGGCCCCGCCCCCGGGCCGTCAATCCCGGCCCGCGTGCGTCCGGCGCCTGCGGCTCGGCCGCCGGGGGCTTCGCCGATCGATGCCGGCGGCTCCAAACCGCCGGAGGCCTCACCCGCCACCCCGCCGGTGCGGCCCTCGGAAGGCCCGCCGCAGCCGAAGCCGTCCACGCCGCCGGGCCGGAAGCCCTCGCGAAGCGCCCGGCCGGGCTCCGGCCGGGTCCACGCCGACCTGGTATCCCTGCTCAACCCGACGGGGCCGGAGGCGGAGCTCTTCCGGGCCCTGCGCACGCGGATTCTCTTCCCCCAGAACGGCAAGCGCCCGCCGCGGACGATCCTGGTGACCAGCGCCCTCGCCGGGGAGGGCAAGTCCTTCATGGCGGCGAACCTCGCGATCACCATCGCCCAGAACGTTGACGAGCACGTGCTGCTGGTGGATTGCGACCTGCGCAAGCCTTCCATCTGCAACCGCTTCGGCTTCGCGGGGGCGAAGGGGCTGAGCGATTACCTGTCGCGCGGGGTCGAGCTTGCGCCCCTGCTTCTCAAAACCGAGGTGCAAAAGCTCACCCTCTTGCCTTCGGGGACGCCGCCGCCCAACCCCTCCGAGCTCATCAGCTCGTCCCGGATGGCGGCCCTGCTCGAAGAGCTCAAGCTGCGCTATCAGGACCGCTACATCATCCTCGACTCCCCGCCGCCGATCGTGGCCCCCGAAACCAGCGCCATCGCACAGTGGGTGGACGGCATCCTGGTGGTCGTGAAATACGGGACCCCCATGGACCTGGTCGAGGAACTCCTGGCTCACCTGGACCGCGACAAGCTGATCGGCACGGTCATCAACAAGTTCAACCCGCGCGAGTTCCGCCGCTACGCGTACCGCAAATACTACGACGCCGATCGCTACTACCGGGCTTGATCCTTCCCCGGCAGGGAACAACCCACGCGGGGCTATGGAAGGCTGGGAGGCTTGGGAGTCCGGGGGAGCCATGAAACTTCCTCGCTGGGATGGCGGCGGGATCGAGGCCGGGGGATGGTTTCGCCTGCGCCGGCGCCCGCAAGGGGGGCGGGGTTGAGCCCAAAGCCCCGCGGGAGGGTCAACGCATGATCGCTTGCGGGGATTGTCGCTGCGAGCCCCCCGGGGGGGCGGAAGCGGCCTCCGGCCGATTTGCCCCGTCTGCAAGCCGGCAGGGGGAGCTTGCCGAAGCCGTGAACCGGACAGCATGAACCCCTCTTCAGCGAGGGAATCTGGTTTCGATGCTTCGCCTTTTCCGACAATACTATCCCATCCGCAACATCTTCTTCGTCCTGGGGGAGGGTTTCTTCATCTACCTCTCGGTCTGGGCGGCGGCCCTTTCCACCCAGGGCCCGGCCGCCCTCTCGGCCGAGCCGGCCTTCTACGCCAAGCTCTTGCTGATCACCGCCGTCTGCCAGGTGTGCCTCTACTACAACGAGCTCTACGACATGACCGTCGCCGACAGCCTGAAGGAACTCGGCGTGCGGCTGCTCCAGTCCCTGGGTACGGCGGCGATCCTCCTGGCCGTGATCTATTTCGTCTTCCCCGCCACCGTCATCGGCTCCACGGTCTTCATGGCCGGCACCGGGATCGTCATCGTCCTGATCGCCTGCTGGCGCTTCGGGTATTCAATCGCGCTCAGCCGCGGGCTCTTCAACCAGCAGATCCTGTTGCTCGGCTCCGGCGATCTCATCGGCAAGATCCGCCGGGAGATCGACGCACGAAGCGACTGCGGCTACACCGTGGCCATGGAGGTGCCCGAGACCGTCGACGACCTGCGACCCGAGAGCCCGTCGGCCCTCTCCCGCATCTGCCGTCACAATTTCGAAGGGCTCTGCGAGATGAGCCGGGGGCTCGGGGTCGAAAAGATCGTGGTGGGCTTCCGTGAAAACCGCAGCGCGCTGCCCACCCGGGAGCTGCTGCGCTGCCGCGTGGAGGGGATCGAGGTTCTCGACGGCAACAGCTTTTACGAGATGCTCACGGGAAAGCTCCTCGTCGAGAACATCAGGCCGAGCTGGCTCATCTTTTCGAAAGGGTTCGAGAAATCCCGGGCGCGGCGTTTCGTCAAGCGCTCGGTCGATCTGCTTTTGGCGGCGGCGCTGCTCGTCCTTCTTGCCCCCCTCTTTCTCCTCACGGCCCTCGCCGTCCGTCTCGACTCCCCCGGGCCGGTCTTCTACTCCCAGCCGCGGGTGGGGGAGCGGCGCCGGATCTTTCGGATGCACAAGTTCCGCTCCATGGTCCGGGACGCCGAAAAGCTGAGCGGCCCGGTCTGGGCCGAGGCGGATGACCCGCGCGTCACCCGGGTGGGCCGCGTGCTGCGCCGGTTCCGGATCGACGAGCTGCCGCAGCTCTGGAACGTGCTCAAGGGCGAGATGAGCTTCGTGGGCCCGCGGCCGGAGCGCGAGGAGTTCGTGCAAAAGTTGGAGGGGATCGTTCCTTTCTACCGTGAGCGCTTCGTCGTCAAGCCCGGGATCAGCGGCTGGGCGCAGGTGAACTACGGCTACGGCGCCTCGGTGAGGGACGCGGTCGAAAAGCTGAACTACGATCTTTTCTATATCAAGAACATGTCGCTCCTCATGGACCTGCTGGTCATGCTGCGGACCATCAAGATCCTCATCTTCGGCTACGGGGTGAGATGAAAACCCCGGCCGAGGAAAACGGAGCGCAGCGCGGCTGCAAATAAATTTCTTTTTGTTTCAATCAGATAACCGTCTTCTCCCCGTGGAATCGAGAAGGCGGAGCTATATGCGGGGAACGGCTCCCCGGGGCAAACCGGATGTTTCCCGCCCCCCGTTGCGTTGCGCCGTGAACGGCATGCCGTTTTTTAACCCCAAGCGCATCAGGCACACGCCCTTATGACGATCTCCACCCGCCGCATCGTCGTCGTCCTTGCCCTGTTCGCCCTCACCTTCGCCGGGCTGCAGTTTTCCCAAACCGTGAGGGAGACGCCGCTCAAGAAGCCGCTCAGCGGTTTCCCCCTCGAGATCGGGGATTGGAAATTCGTAGGCAAGAACTTCTTCTCCGCGCCGGTGATCGAGATGCTGGGGGTCGCCGACTACATCAGCTACGACTATGCCGATCGCCACGGGGGCCTCGTCAACCTCTACATCAGCTACTTCACCGCCGTGGGGGTGACGGGCGGCTACCACTCGCCCCAGAACTGCCTTCCCGGGGGCGGCTGGAACATCGCCTCGGTGGAGGACGTGCAGCCGAGCGGCGTTCCCGAGCCTTTCCGGGGCAGCGCGATCAAGCGGGTCGTCGTGCAGAAGGGCGGCGAGCAGCAGCTGGTCCTGTACTGGTTTCAGAACCGGGGCCGGGTCATCGCCTCGGAGTACTGGGAGAAGATCTACCTTGTCACGGACGCCGTCTTGAAACAGCGCCGCGACGGCTCCTTCATCCGCATCATCGGTCAGCCGCCGAAGGGCGCCGACCCAGAGAAATTCGCCCAGGAGATGGTCGATTTTGCCGCCCGGGTGATGGGCCTGGCCGCTGATTTCATCCCGGGGGCATGACGACGGCGCACCCTGCCTCCGGGGACCCCGGTCGGGGAGAATGGGACAGGGAGACGATGGCCCGGCTGGGTTCCGCGACGGCGCCCGCGCCGCGGCCTGGGTCCCGCTGGAGCCTGCAGGCCCTGTCCCCTGGACCCCGCCGGAAACGAATCGGGGCTCTCCTGCCATGACATCCAGAATGAAATTCCAGGCGGTCCATGTTCAGCTCGGGGTTCTTCTTCTCGCTTTTCTCGGACTGTACTACCCCTTCCTCCTGACCCTGGCCGAGGATTGGGAGAAGAACCCGAACTACTCCCAGGGCTACTTCATCCCCTTCGTGGCCGCGTTCATGATCTGGTGGGTGCGGGACGAACTCGCCGCGGCGGCCCCCCAGCCTTCCAACGGGGGGCTGCTCCTCATCGTCCTGGGGCTCTTGCAGCTCTTCATCGCCAAGGTGGGCTCGGAGTACTTCCTGCAGCGCACCTCGATGATCGTGGTGCTCTTCGGCATCTCGCTCTTTCTCTTTGGCAGACGCTGGACCCGCATCCTCTGGCTGCCGTTTGTGTACCTGATCTTCATGATCCCCCTGCCGGCGATCATCTGGAACCGCATCGCCTTCCCGATGCAGCTCTTCGCCTCGGCGCTCACCGAGAATCTGGTCCGGCTCCTCGGCATCTCGATCCTGCGCGAGGGCAACGTGCTGCACCTGGCGGATACCTCCCTCGAGGTTGTGGACGCCTGCTCGGGGCTGCGCTCGCTGGTCAACATCCTGGGGCTGGCGGTCGGCCTGGGGTTCCTGATGAACAAGGAGGGGTGGAAGCGCTGGGCGCTCTTTTTCGCGGCCTTCCCGATCGCCGTCGCCGTCAACATCGTGCGGCTGACCGCCACGGCCGTTCTCGCCAGTCTCTGGGGCGGCGAGGTGGCCCGCGGCTTCCTGCACGACTTCTCGGGCTGGGTCGTCTTCGTCGCCGGCATCGCCCTGCTGCTCCTGGTCCAAACCGTTTTAAGCCGGGCCGGGAAGAAAGCGGGCGCCGGCGCTCGGCCGCACGCGACCGCCCCAGGCTGAAGAAGCCCTGTGCCTGCTTTTCCCCGCCGGCCGTGTTTTCGGTCCTCCCCTCGAAACCCGTGAATTGTTTTCTCATCACCGTCGATGTCGAAGACTGGTTCCAGGTGGAGAACCTGCGGCCCTGGGCCCCGGCTGCGGTTTGGGACCGCCTCGAGCCGCGCGTGGAGGCCAACGTCAACCGCCTGCTGGACCTGTTTGATTCCTTCAAGCCTTTCGGCTCCCCGGCCTCCACCCCCCGGGCCCGTTCACCCTTTTCATGCACCTTCTTTGTGCTCGGCTGGGTCGCCCGGCGGCTGCCCCGCCTCGTGCGCGAAATCGCCGCCCGGGGCCACGAGGTGGCTTCCCACGGCAGCAGCCACCGGATGTGCGGAGCGCTTTCGGACGCGGAGCTGAGAGAGGATCTTGCCGGCAGCAAGCGGCTGCTGGAGGACATTACCGGCTCCGAGGTCGCGGGCTTCCGGGCGCCGAACTTCTCGGTGGACGACCGCGTGCTCGCCCTCGCCCGGGAGGCCGGCTACCGGTACGATTCCAGCTACAACTCCTTCGGCCTGCACGGCCGCTACGGCAGGATCACCCTCAACGGCCGGCCCAGAGCCGGCATCGCCTACGAGATCTTCGAAAATTTTTTCGAACTGCCCCTAAGCAATATTTGCGTCGACCTTCCCGGCTTGAAGCCTCAAGCCTCAAGCCGGGCAACGAAAACCGCCACAGCCGGGTTCGTTTTGCCGTGGTCCGGCGGCGCCTACTTCCGCCTCATGCCGTTCGGGGTTTTCCGCAAGGGCGTGCGGTCCATCCTCAAACGCGACGGCGCCTACCTGTTCTACGTGCACCCCTGGGAGATCGACCCCGGCCAGCCCCGCCTCCGGCAGGCTTCGGCGGCCGCCCGCTTCAAGCACTACACGAATCTCACGAAAACCGAGGGGAGGCTGAGGAAAATGATCGAAGGGTTCGGGGATTGCCGTTTTACGACGTGCCGCGACTATTTGAATAATTTAGGCTCCTCGCTATTTCAGGTGGGCAAGTCAAATTTTAGCTATCCCGCCAACAGATATTATTAAACCGGCAATCAAATAGGGCAACTAGGCCGCATAAGCCACTTTTGGGTGTTTGAAGAACTTTTTTACTTGTTGAGGTTGCTTTTGCAGTGCTCTCAAATGAGATACTGCCTTCTTGGTTAGCTCAGGCCGGGTGCGGACGGCTTGGGTTCCGTAAACACCACTTTTCAGATCATTGTTGAGGGATTCATCCGGATTGAGTTCCGGACAGTAGGCTGGCAAATAGAACACC
>JBBFLI020000018.1:0-79019 GCA_037481615.2 Desulfobacterales bacterium | reverse complement strand
TGTGGTCCACCTGGTTGGCCCGGTGCGAGGCCTCCACAAAGATCCCGCCAAAGAGGGCGCTCTTCACATTCAGCACCACGTTCTGGGTGATGCGGGCGTTGATGTTGTTGAAATCCAGCCAGATCCCTGGCCCATACCCCGTATCGCGCACGATGTTGCGGCGCACCAGGCCATCGCGCACCAGGTGCAGCTTGATGCCCGCGTTCTCGTAAATCCGTTCGACGCAATGCCAACCGCAGCGCTCGATGAGGTTATCCTCCACCAAGGGGCACCAGAGGGCGCGGTCCTCCCCGCCGCCCAGGCCGTCCAGGGCGCCGGCGTCGAGCAGGGCACGGAACTCCTCGGCCCCGGGGCGGGTGCGGAGGAGGAAGTCCTCGAGGTCCGCGAAGGGGCGCTCCGCCCGGCAGGCGACGATGCGGGCGGGGAGCTCCGCGCTGAGATCGCGTACGGCGGCGAGCCCCGCCCGGAGGGTTCCGCCGCTTCCGCTCCAGCGCACGTCGCTGGCGGTCACGTCGGGGGGGAGCACGCGCAGGCCCAGGCGCCGCGCCTCGGAGACATAGGCGAGCGGGCGGTAGAAGCCCCCCCCGTTGCCGAGCACCGCGGCCATGAACTCCGCGGGGTGGTGGGTCTTCAGGTAGGCCGCCTGGAAGGAGACCCGGGCGTAGGAGGCGCTGTGCGGCTTGCAGAAGGAGTAGCCGTCGAAGCTCATCATCATGTCCCAGACGGCGGCGATCTGCCCCTCGGAGAGCCCCCGCGCGCGCGCCCCCTCGCGGAAGCGCCGGGCGAAGTCGGCGAGCGCGCGGGCGCGGTCCTTCTTGGAGAGGACCTTGCGCAGCCCGTCCGCCTCGGCCGGGCTGAAGCCCGCCAGCGCGACCGCCGTGCGCGCGACGTCCTCCTGGTAGACGAGCAGCCCGAAGGTCTCGGAGAGGAGATCGGCGAGCAGCGGGTGGATCGGCTCCCAGGGGCCGCCGTGCAGACGCCGGAGGAACTCGCGGATGTAGGCGCCGGCCGCGGGGCGGATGATGCTGCTCAGGATCACCAGGTGGTCGAAGTCGCCGACGCGGCACTTGCGCAGCAGAAGCCGCATGGCCGGGCTCTCGATGTAGAAGCAGCCGAGGGTGCGCCCCTCGGCGACGGTCTGCTGGGTGGCGAAATCCTCCTCGGGCGGCTGCGCGAAGGGCTCCCGGAAAGGGGCCTGTTCCCCCAGCGAAGCGAGCGTGTCGCGGATCACGGCCAGGCTGCGGTTGCCGAGGAGGTCGATCTTGACCAGCCCCGCCTCCTCGACCCCGTCCTTGTCCCACGGCAGAAGCGGCTCGCCCTCGGCCGTGGGCTCGACCGGAGCGTAGTCCGTGATCGGCCCGGGCGTGATCACCACCCCGCCGGGGTGGAGCGAGAGGTGGCGCGGGATCCCGACCAGGCGGCGCGCGAGCCCGAGGATCGCGGGCCAGGGGGCGGGGAGGCCCGCCGTGAGGGCTTCCTCGGTCTGCGGCGTCTCTTCGTCCCCGTCTTCCTGCCAGAAGTCGGGCAGGCGCCGGGAGAGGCGCGCGGTCTCCGCCTCGCCGATCCCCCAGGCGCGGGCGGTTTCGCGCAGGGCGAGCCGCGGACGGAAGAGGACGTGGTTGGCGACGCGGGCGGCGCAGCCGCGGTGACGGGCGAGCACGGCGGCGATCACGGTGTGGCGCTCGTCCCAGGCGAAGTCGACGTCGATGTCGGGCGGGTCCGTGCGGCCGGGGTGGAGGAAGCGCTCGAAGTAGAGGTTGTGCTTCAGGGGGCAGACGTTCGTGATCCCCAGGCAGTAGGCGACCAGCGAGGCGGCGGCCGAGCCCCGGCCGCAGGTCCGGGGGCTCAGGGCCACGATGTCGCGCACGATGAGGAAATAGGCGGCGTAGCCCATGCGGCCGATGAGGGCGAGCTCGTGCTCGAGCCGCTCGACGACGGCCTCGGGGAGTTCCGTGCCGTAACGGCGGTGCGCCCCGTCGTAGGCCGCGCGGCGAAGCGCATCCAGGCTCTCGGCGGCCGTCTCCCCGGGACGCGGCGGCAGGACGACCCCGAAGCGCGGCCCGCGGAAGGAGACCGATGCGCCGAGCGCCTCGGCGGCGGCGAGGAGGGCGGGCTCGGGGGCGAAGGCCCGGGCGAGCTCCGCGGGGGAGAGCAGGCGGGCCGCGGCCGGCGCGGCCTCCTCCGCGGGCAGGCGCGCGAGCAACGTGCGGCGGTCGATCGCCCGGAGCAGCCGGTGCAGGCGGTGGTCGTCGGGGGCGAGGAAAAAAGCGGGATGGACGGCGACTTCGGGGGCGCGAAGACGCCGCGCCGCCTGGCGCAGGGGGTGGGAGCGGGGGATCGCCTGCGGGGTGACGGCCGCCGCGGCCGGAACCCCGGCCTCGTGCAGCCGCTCGAGCAGGGTTGCGTTTCCGGCGAGCACGAGCAGGCCGGAGGCGAAGCGGGCGGTCTCGGAGGCGGGGTCGAACCCGGCCCCCAGGAAGCGGCGGCGGCTGAGGAGGCGGCAGAGGCTGCGGTAGCCCTCGTCGGTCGCGGCCAGGCAGAGGGCGACGCCTTCTCCCCCGCGGGGATCGGTCAGCTCGGCGCCCACGACGGGCTCGATCCCCTCGCTCCGACAGGCGGCCAGGAAGGGCCAGAGCCCGTAGAGGTTGTCCGTGTCCGTGAGCGCCAGGGCGCGGTAGCCCAGGCGGCGTGCAGCGCGGCAGAGCGCCGCGGGCGAGGCCGTGCCGCGCCGAAGCGAGTAGTGCGAGTGGACCCCGAGGGCGATCATGCCGCTCTCGGCGGGAGCGCGGCCGCCACCCGCAGCGCCTCCTCCCCGAAGCGGCGCCGCACGCGGTCGACCGCCGCCATCAGGCGGGGGCGGCCTTTTCCGGGCGCCCCGGCATCGGGGAAGAGCGTGAGCTGGGCCGGCGGAAAGACGAGCCCCTCGCAGGCGAGGGCAAGGCCCCGCAGGCGCACGCGGCGCCGCCAGGCCGCGGCCGCCGCGCGGCGTACGGCGTCGCGCAGCAGAAAGTCGTCCGCCGTGGGCGAAAGGAGCGGAACCCGGCGGTGGGCGCTTCCGCCGTCGGCGTAGCGCAGCGAGACCCGCAGGCGGCGGGCCGCCAGCCGCAGGCGGCGGAGCTCGGCGCCCGCGCGCTCGGCCAGCCGGGCGGCGGCGGCGAAGAGCTCCCCCTCGTCCGCGGTTTCCCCGTCGAAGCGCTCCTCGCCGCCGACTTCGGGGGCGGGGTCGCCCGCGGCCCGGACGGGCGAGGGGTCGATCCCGCGCACCGCCTCGTGGAGGAAGGCCGCGCGCTCGCCGCAGAGGATGCGCAGCTCCTCGAGGGCGAGCGCGGCCACCTCGCCCGCGCGGCGGAGGCGGAAGGCGCCGAGGGCGGCGAGATCGCGGCGCTCGAGGCCGGGGATGAGCTCGAGCGGGAGAGGGGCGAGAAAGGACTCCTCTTCGCCTTCGGCGACGATGTACTCGCCCTCGGGCTTCACCAGGCGCGAGGCGGCCTTGGCGACGAGCTTGTTGGGGGCGAGCGTCCAGATCGGAGAGAGCCCCAGCCGGTCGCGCACCTCGCGGCGCAGCCGCCAGGCGACGTCCATCGGGGGGCCGAGCAACCGCCGCGTCCCGGTCGCGTCGAGGAAGAGGTGGCCGTCCGCCCGGCCGCTCTCGACCCGCGGCGCGTAAGGGAGCGCCGCCTCCAGGAGAAGGCGCATGGCGCGGGCGTAGCGCTCGGGCCGCGGCGGCAGCAGGCGCGCCTGCGGGCACAGACGCAGGGCCCGGGCGAGCGGCATCCCCTTGCGCACGCCTTCGCGGAAGGCCTCCTCGCTCATGTCGAAGACCGTCGCCCGCGCCGCCGCCGGCCGGGCGATCACGAGCGGCCGTCCCGCGAGCCGCGGGTCGAGGGTGCGCTCCACGGCCGCCGCGAAGTCGGCGACGTTCAGGTGGATGATGCTGCGCTCCATGGCGGCGGGGCCGGCAGCAGACCGGAGGCGGCGAGCAGCCGCTGCAGGCCGAGCGCGTTGCGCGCGGCCTGGGCGCGGACGTGGTTGTTGAAGACGACCACCCCGCGGGCGGCGCGCGCGGCGAGCCGGGGGATCGGCCCCTCGGCCCAGGCGCGGAGCTCGGGCTCGGCGTAGTCGTAGTCGAACTGCTGCTGGAGGTTTCCCGAGCGCCAGCCGCGGGCGTTTCGGCCGTGGAGACGGACGTAGAAGAGCCCGGGGTGGGTCACCGCCTCGACGGTGGGGAACAGGCCGGGAAGCGGGGGGACGTCGAGGACGGCGAGGGTCACGCGGCGGCGTTCGAGCTCGCGGAAGACGCGCTCCTCGGCCCAGGAGGCGTGGCGGAACTCGACGGCGAGCGGCAGGCCCTCGAGTTCCTCGATCAGCCGCGCGAGGTAGAGCCGCGAGGCCGGGTCGCGGACGAAGGAGGCCGGGAACTGGAGGAGGACGGCGAGCAGCCGCCGCTCCTCGAGGAGCGGGGAGATCCCCTCGCGGAAGAGCGCCGCCTGGCCGCGCCACTGCCCGGGGTCGACCTCGTGGGTGAGCGTCCGCGTGAGCTTGGCCGTGAAGGCGAAACCCGGCGGCGCCAGGCGCAGCATGCGCTCCAGGGCCGGCGCCTTGGGCATCTGGTACCAGGTGAAGTTGAGCTCGGTCACCGGGAAGTGCCGCGCGTAGAGGGGGAGCATGTCCGCCGCCCGCGTTCCCGGCGGGTAGAAGCCCGCCTCGACCCACTCGGGATACGAGTAGCCGCAGGTGCCGACCCGGATCTCGCACGCCGCGCTCACCGTTTCCCCTCCCGCGGCCCGCCCGCCGCGGCGGCGGGCGGGCGCACGACCCCGATCACCCGGCCCTGGATGAGCACCTCGCCGAAGCCGTGGCGCTGGACCGGGTGGGCGGGGTTTTCGGGCCGCAGTTCGATGTGGTCGGGACGCAGGAAGAAGCGCTTCACGGTCGCCTCCTCGCCGCGCACGAGGGCGGCCACGATCTCGCCGTTTTCGGCGTACTGGCGCGGCTCGCAGACGACGAAATCGCCGTCCAGGATCCCCGCCCCGCGCATCGAGTCCCCGCGCACCCGCAGGGCGAAGAGCCGTTCGCCGCGGAAGAGGCCGGCGTCGACCACGAGGCAGCCCTCCCACGCGGGTTGGGCGTAGAGGGGCAGACCGGCGGCGATGCGGCCCACGACCGGGACTTCGCGGCCGCGCCCCGCGCCCGGGGGGGCGGCGCGCAGCAGCGCGATCGTGCGCCCGTAGCGGCCCTCGCGCCGGATCCAGCCCTTCGCGGCGAGCGCGCGCAGGGTGCGGGCGACCGCGGCATGGCTTACCCCCAGCTCGGAGGCGGTCTCGCGCAGGCTGGGGGTGCGCCCCTCCTCCGCGATGCGGCGGCGCAAGTAGTCGAGCAGTCGTTCCTGGACGGGGGTCAGCGGGACGGCCATGGGGTCTCTCCTGCCCTCGAGGTTCCCGGCGGCTCGCCGCCGGGAGCCGCCTTTCCGGGTCGGCTCCAGTATAGCCGTCCGAATGTAAATGTCAATGTAAATCCAAATGTAAACTTCGGCGTCTTCTTCAGAGGGGGGCCCGGGCGAGGCGGCGGGCGCCGAAAGAGAGGGGCAGGACGACGGCCAGCCCCCCGAGGAGCAGGACCCCGCCGCAGGCGGCGGCCGCCCAGAGGCGCACGCCGGGGGAGAGGGGCGCCCCGTGGAGCCCGGCGAGCACGATGCGGTGGACCGGTCCGGCGAGCAGCGCGAGGACGGCGGCGATGAAGGCCGCGGCGAGGGTCATGAAGAGCAGCCCGCCGAAGCCCGTCACCGCCTGGCCGGGGTTTTCCGCCTTGAAGTCGGGGTAGGCGGCCCCGAGGCCGACGCCCAGGGCGACGATTCCGGGCACGGCGCAGAGGACCGTGAGGGTCGAGAGGGCCATCATGAACGGGCCGACCCGCAGCAGGAGGTTTGTGCCCACGATCAGGATCTCGGTCAGGACGAGAAGCGGCAGGCAGTAGATCGCAAACTTGATGCGCAGGAAGGAGGCGATCGAAAGCGGGGCGCTCCTCACGATCCAGAAGGCCTCGCGCTCGAGGCTGACCGCGGGGTAGGCGAAGCGCGCGGTGACGGCGGTGAGGACGAAGAGGGCGAGCCCCAGGTTGAGAAAGCAGAAGAGGTTCTGCAGGAGCCCGGTTTGGATGGGGGAGCGCTCGAGGGGGAGCACCCCGAAGTTGTAGAGGTAGATGACGAGCAGGCCGGCGATGAGAAAGAGCTGCGTCCACTGGCCCGGGTCGCGGAGAAAGCTGCGGATTTCCTTGGCCGCCAGCGCCGCGGCCGGGCCGGGGAGGAAACCCGGCAGGGGAAGGTTGCGCCGGCGGCGGATCCGCCGTTCCCGGGCGGTCTGGGAGCGGGAGAAGCCGTCGAAATAGAAGCGGTCGGCGGCCGGGAAGAGAAGCGCAACGAGGGCGGCGGCGAGGCTGGCGAGCAGGCCCAGGGGGAGGGCCGCCGCCTGCGGTTTGCCGCGCAGGGACGCCTCCACGGCCTCGGCGGCCCAGGAGCTGGGCAAGGCCGGGGCGGAGGGGGCGCGGAGGGTTTCGACATAGGCGAAGAGCGTCTCGAAGGCCTCGGGGTCGACCAGCTGCTCGGGCCGCAGCAGCCGCACGGCGATGTAGAGGGAAACGAAGAGGAGGCCCCCTGCCGCGAGCACCGCGCTGCGCAGGCGTGCGGCGGGAAGCAGATAGACCCCCGCGAGGACGGCGAACGCGCCCAGGGCGCAGGCGATGAGGGAAAGCAGAGCGATTGCGGCGGCGGTGACGAGGGCGTAGCCCCAGCCGGCGCGGAAGACGACTCCGTAGGCGGCGAAGACCGGGAGCGTGAAGGCGACGACCATCCAGGAGCTCTCGAGGACGGTGTCGAGAAAGCGCGCGCCGAAGAGCCGGTGGCGCGGTACGGGCAGCGCATGGAGCAGGGGCAGGTCGCCGGCGAGGTAGAGACGGCCGAGCGCGGTGAGCACGGCGCTGAAGAGAAGGAGCGCGAAGCAGACGGCAAAGACCATCGCGAGCAGCCGGCAGGCGAGCAGATCGCCGATGTCCGCGACGCCCAGGAAGTGGAGCAGCACTCGGCGGCTCGCCCAGAAAAGGCCCGCGGCGAAGCCGCCCCCGGCCGCCGCCGCGACGAGCGGCCGCACCCCGCCGCCCGCCGGGCCGTGCCGGAAGAGCGCCGCCCGGCGCGGGGCGAGCAGCGCGAGCGTCTGCGCCGCCCAGCCGTTCATCGGCGCTCCTCCGCCGCGCTCCCCCCGCCGTCCTCCTCGGCGGTGAGGGCGAGAAAGGCCGCCTCGAGCCCGGCCAAGTCTTCGCCCGCGCGGCGCCGCAGCTCGGGGGGGCTTCCGGTCGCGATCAGCCGGCCGCGGTGGATGACCCCGATCCGCGGGCAGAGCTCCTCGGCGACCTGCAGGCTGTGGGTCGAAAGAAAGATCGTCATCCCCCCCGCCGCGAGCCGCCGGAAGAGATCCTTCAGCCGCAGCACGCCGCGGGGATCGAGCCCCACGAGGGGCTCATCCACGATCAGCGCCTCGGGCTCGTGGATCAAGGCGGCCGCCGTCGCCAGGCGCTGTTTCATCCCGTGCGAGAAGGAGGCGATCGGCTCGTCGGCGTGGGCGCTGAGCGAAAATTCGGCGAGCAGCGCCTGCGCCCGCCCCCCGAAGGCGGCGGGGGGGACGCCGCGCAGGCGGGCGACGAACTCGAGGAATTCCCAGGCGGAGAGCTTCTCGTAGAGGAAAGGGCGGTCGGGGATGAAACCCAGGCGTCGCTTCGCCTCCTCGGGGAACCGCGCGAGCGGGATCCCCGCGATGCGGATCTCGCCCTCGTCGGGGGCGAGGATCCCGCCCAGCATGCGCAGGGTGGTCGTTTTGCCGGCGCCGTTCGGGCCGATGAAGCCGAAGATCTCGCCGCGGCCCACGGTCAGGCTCAGGCGGTCCACGGCGGGACGCCGGCCGAAGCGCTTGCTCACACGGTCCAGTTCGATCATCGCCGGCCCCTTTCCGGAGCTTCTCCGTCGAGGATCTCGACCTCGAGCGCGCCGATCGCCGCGGCGACGTCCGCCTGGCGGGCGAGGCTTCCGCTTGCGAGGCGGATGTGGGTCGCGTCCGCCGGCAGCTGCCCGAAGGCGGCGTCGGCCGTGACCCAGCGCCCCACGTGGAGCAGCGTCCAGGCGTGGTAGGAGAAGCGGCCCCGCAGGTAGACGAGACCGACCTCGACGCGCGCCGGAATGCCGGCCGCGCGGGCGAGCGCCGTCAGCAGCACGGCGTGCTCGTTGCAATCGCCGCGGCGGTGCTCGAGGGTGGTGAGGGCGTCGGGGAAGGCGAGCACGGGGCGCTTTTCGATCGCCTCGTACACCCAGCGCAGAAGCCGCCGCGCCCGCTCCAGATCGCCTTCGCCCTCGGCCCCCCGGAGGATTTCCGCCGCCGTCTCGCGGATGCGCGGGTGGTCGGACTGGATGAAGGGCTCGGGCCGGAGGAAGGCCTGCTCGAGCGCCCCCCGCGCCGCGGGCGAAAGCGCCGCGGGGGACTCCGTGAGGATTTCCTTCTCGATCGTGAGGATCTCCCCCTCGAGGCGCTGGCGACCGCCGTGGACGTTCAGGCTCCCCCCGGGGAGGCCGGTGAGGCGGACCCGCAGGCGCGGCAGGGCGGCGGGGTCGGCGATCTCCCGGCCGGCGGGGATCGAGGCGAGCTCGGCCCAGTCCCCCCCCTCCAGAGCGTCGGCCCCGTCGCGGGCCGCCTCGGGCGCGGCGCGCTCGAGGCGGAGGCCGAGAAAGCCGCGCGCCTTGAGCAGCCGGCCCGCATCGTCCAGCCAGAGCGTCTGCGAGACGCCGCGGAAGACGAGCCGGATGCGCCAGGCCGGAATCGTCCCCTGCGCCCCCGCGACCTCCTCCCGCGCGAGCACCTCGGCCTCCGCGGGGGCGACGGCGAGGGCGGCGGGGTCGAGCCAGTCGAAGCGGAACCGTTCCCCCGCCCGCAGGGGGCGCGCGCCGAGCGCGGGGAGCACCGCCGCGGGGAGTGTCGCCCGCGGGGGGAGGCCGATTTCCACGTGCTGCAGGCCCGCCCCGGAATCGAGCGCGGCGCGCAATCGTTCGCCCTGCCTTTCGCCCTCGACCCGAAAGCGCAGTCCCCCGGAATCGGCCTCGTAGCGAAAGCGGTGCAGTGCGAGATCGCCGTCGAGCTCGGCCCGGGTCCGCAGCCGCAGCGACTGCACGAGGCCCAGGGCGCGGATGCGCAGCAGGATCGTCTCTTCGAGCTCCCAGCCGCCCGGCCGCGCCGTGATGCGGCTTGCCGCATGGCCGATCCTCCGGTCTTCCTGGTGGACCGTCATCCGGGACTCCTGCACGAATCCGGCCGCGTTTTGCGGCGGGGGCGGCGCCAGGGGGACGCCCCGCAGGCGTGCCGGGAAATCCAGACGCGCGAGCAGGAGGCCCGTGAACGAGAGCACGGCCAGAGCGGACACCGCCGCGCAGAGCCTGAGCTCGCGTCGAATCGCCGGCCGATCGGGGTTCCGGCGCGAGGGGAGAGCGGAATCCGCCGCTTCGCCGACAAGGGGGGAGGGCTTCATCTTCACCTCTCCTAAAATACCACGGCATCGGCGGCCCGCAAGCGCCGCTGCCGGTAGGGAGACAAGGAGGCTCCGGCCACAAGATGTGGGGGCCTTCGGCGGCGCCCCCGCAAGGGCGGGCGAAGGAGTTTTTTTTGTTGACATGCAGAGGGCTTTTCGGGATGATGGCTTCCATCGCGCCGCGGGTGCGGTGCATTGCGGCGCGGGCTCCGGTTCGAGCGGCAGCGTGTACCGAATGTTCTGGTGTTTTGTGGCTTGATCGATCCAGGCAGAGCTCTTTCGGGCTCTGCCTTTTTTTGTTCACAAACGGCCGCCGCCGATCCCGCGTCCTCGACCGCCGCGGCGGGCGGAAACGGGTCCCGGCCGGCCGGGATCTCAGGCAGGGAGGTTGCTGAGCGGCATGCAGGAAGGCATCGTCAAGTGGTTCAACAACAAGAAGGGCTGGGGCTTCATTCAGCAGGAGGGCGGCAAGGACATCTTCGTCCATTACTCCGCCATCCGCGGCGAAGGCTACAAATCGCTGGCCGAGGGCGACCGCGTTCGTTTTGATGTCGAGCAGGGCGAAAAAGGCCCGTCCGCCGTCAATGTCGAGAAGGTCGTCGGATAACACACCACAGGGGAGGAGAAGAGGTCATGCCGGAAGGAGTCGTGAAGTGGTTTAACGAGAAGAAGGGCTACGGATTCATCAAGAAAGACGACGGGCAGGACATTTTCGTCCATTATTCCGCCATCAAGGGCAAGGGGTTCCGCTCGCTCGTGGAGGGAGACAAGGTGCGCTTCGAGATCCAGCAGGGCGCCAAGGGCCCCGCGGCCTCGGAAGTGGAAAAACTCGTCTGACCCGCCGCCCGCCGGGACCCCCGTCGCCGGGGGGCCCGCGATGCCCGAAGAAAAAAGCCCCCGTCCGCGGGGGCTTTTTTCATGCCTTGCCGAGCAGCTCGCGCGCGTGCTCGAGCGTGAGCTTCGTGATCTTCTCCCCGCCGAGCATGCGGGCGATCTCCCGGGTGCGCTCTTCGGGGTCGAGAGGCTCGATCCGGCTGCGGGTGCGGCCTTCCCGGACCTCCTTGGTGATACGCAGGTGGTGCGTTCCGAAGCGCGCGATCTGCGGCAGATGCGTGATGCAGATCACCTGGTGGTGCCGCGCCAATCGGGCGAGCTTGCGCCCCACCCCTTCGGCGACCGCGCCCCCGATCCCGGCGTCGACTTCGTCGAAGACGATCGTGGCGAGCGCCTCGTTCCGGGCGAGGATGGACTTGAGGGCGAGCACGACGCGCGAGAGCTCGCCGCCCGAGGCGATCGCGGCGAGCGGCTTCAACGCCTCGCCCACGTTGGGGGCGATCGTGAAGCGGATGCGGTCGATGCCGCTTTCGCCGACGGGGTGGCCGTCGACGCGGGGGAGGAGCCCGTCGGCCGCCGTCTCGGCCGGGGGCGGAAGCCACTCCACCCCGAAGCGGGTGCCCTTCATCTTGAGGGAGGCGAGCTCGCGGGCGACCGCCTCCTCGAGCGCCTGCGCCGCCTGGCGCCGCCGCGCGGAGAGGGCGAGCGCCTCGCGCCGCAGCGTCTCCCCGAGCCGGCCGATCGCCGCCTCGGTTTCGCGGATCTCCTCGTCGAGGCGCTCGACGGCGGCCAGCTCGGCGGCGGCGCGCGTCCTCTCTTCGAGCACGGCGGCGAGGCTTCCGCCGTATTTGCGCTTGAGCCGGTTCAGCCGGTCGAGGCGCGCCTCGATCTCCTCGAGGCGCCCCGCCTCGAACGCGATGGTCTTCCGGTAGCGCCGCAGCGCCTCGCAGCGTTCCTCGAGGCGGAAGAGCAGATCGGCCGCGGCCTCGGCCTCGGCGGCGAGCGCGGGGTCGATCCGCCCCATTTTTTCCAGGCTGCGGCGGACCGCGCCGATCCGCTCCGTGGCCGACCCCTCTCCGCCGTGCAACGACTCGAGGGCGGCCTCCACGGTCGAAACGAGCGCGCCCGCGTTTTTGAGCCGCAGCCGCTCGGCTTCGAGCTCCGCGTCCTCGCCTTCGCGCGGGGCGGCCTCGTCGATCTCGCGGAGCTGAAAGGAAAGAAGCTCCTCCCGCTCGGCGCGCCGGGCGACCCGCGCGCCGAGCTCCCGCAGGCGCTCGAGAAGCGGGGAGAGCTCGCGCACGCGCGCGGCCACGGCGGCGCGCTCGGCGAGAAGCCCCGCGAACTGGTCGAGGAGGAAGAGATGTCGCTCTTCCTTGAGCAGCGCCTGGTGGGCGTGCTGGCCGGAGATGCTGGCCAGCGGCTCGACCACGGCCGAGAGCACCTGCAGGGTGGCGAGCCTCCCGTTCAGGTAGACGCGGTTTCCCTCGGCGCGCGAGACGACGCGCCGCACGAGGATGCCGCCGTCGGCCTCGTAGCCCGCCTGCGCGGCCGCCTGGGCGGCCGGGGAGCCGGGGCCGACCTCGAAGAAGGCCTCCACTTCGGCCGCCTCGGCCCCGGTGCGGACCATTTCCGCCGAGGCGCGGCCGCCCAGAACGAGGTTCAGGGCGTTCACGAGGATCGATTTGCCGACGCCGGTTTCCCCCGTGATCACCGTGAGGCCCGGTTCGAAACGCACGCGGAGATCGTCGATGATCGCGAAGTTGCGGATGGCGAGCTCTCGGAGCATCGCGGGACGGCCTCACCGGAGGGGAAATGCGGGGGGGATCCCCGACCGCGGCGGAAATTATACACGGGGGGACTTCCGGGGTAAAGCGGCGGCGTCGGCCTTGCAACCGCGCCGCGGAGCGCGTAGAAGGGGCGCGATCCCCCGAAAGGAGACCCCCGGACCGTGAGCGTGCGTCCCCCCCTGCTCGTCATCGCCACACGCAACCCCGGCAAGACCCGCGAGCTGCAGGGGCTGCTCTCGGGCTTTCCGGTCGACGTGCGCGACCTCACCGCCTTCGGACCGCTCCCCGAGGTCGAGGAGGACGGGGCGACCTTCGAGGAGAACGCCTACAAGAAGGCGAGTTTCACGGCGCGCATCCTCGGGGTTCCCGCGCTCGCCGACGACTCGGGGCTCTGCGTCGCCGCCCTCGGGGGGGCCCCCGGGGTGCACTCGGCGCGCTACGGCGGGCCGGGTCTTTCCGACGCCGAGCGGGTCGCGCGGTTGCTCGCGGAAATGAGCGGGCGAAGCGACCGCCGCGCGGCCTTCGAATGCGTGATCTCGCTGGCGGTTCCCTCGGGGCCGGCGCTCACCTACGAGGGCCGCTGCGAGGGCTGGATCGCCGAGGAGCCGGCGGGCGAGAGCGGCTTCGGCTACGACCCCATCTTCTACTACCCCCCGCTCGGCAAGACCTTCGCCCAGCTCACCCCGGCGGAAAAGCATCGCGTCAGCCACCGCGGCCGCGCCATGGCCGAGCTGCGCGGCGAGTTCGACAAAGTGATGGGCTGGATCCGCCGGCACATGCCGCCCGGCGACCCCTGGAACCCGTGAAGCCGGAACCCGCCCCCGGACCCGCCCGAGGCGGGATCCCCGCCGGGGTCGCCTTCCGCCGCCGCATGGCGGTCGCCTTCCTCATGGGCGTCTCCTGCGGGCTTCCCCTTCCGTTGACGATGGGACTGCTCCAGGCCTGGATGAAGGAGGGCGGGGTCGATCTCGCGCTCCTGGGGATGGTGAGCCTCGTCCAGGCGCCCTACGCCTGGAAGGTCCTCTGGGCCCCGGTTCTCGACCGTTTCACGCCGCCCTTCCTCGGCAGGCGCCGCGGCTGGATGCTGGTCGCGCAGGCGGGGCTTGCGCTCGCGATCGCCGCCATGGCCCTCTTCGACCCCGGCCGGCAGGCGCTCGGGCTGGCGCTCGCGGCTTTCGTCGTCGCCTTCTTCAGCGCCACCCAGGACACCGTGGTCGACGCCTACCGCCGCGAGGACCTCCCCGAGCGGGAGCTCGGGCTCGGCTCCTCGCTCTACGTCTACGGCTACCGCATCGGCATGTGGGGATCGGGCGGGGGCGGGCTGATCCTCGCCGACCTGCTCCCCTTTTCGCAGGTCTACCTTCTGCTCGCGGCAGGCATGATCCCGGGGATCCTGACCACGCTGCTCGCCCCCGAACCCGAAGGGACGCCCGCTCCGCCGGAAACGCTCCGCGAGGCGGTCTGGGGGCCGCTCGCCGACTTCCTGCGCCGGGAGGGCGCCCTCCGCCTGCTCGCCTTCGTTCTGCTCTACAAGATCGGCGACACGCTCGCCGCCGCGATCACGACGCCGTTTTACCTGGAGATCGGGTTCTCGAAATCCGAGATCGGGGCCGTCGTCAAGCTCTTCGGTTCCGGGGCGACGATCGCCGGCGGTCTTCTCGGCGGCCTGTGGATCCTGCGCCAGGGGATCCGCCGGAGCCTCTGGGTCTTCGGTCTCCTCCAGGCCGCCTCCACCGCGGGCTTCGTTCTTCTGGCGTTCGCCGGAAACCGTCTGCCCGTTCTCGCCGCCGTGATCGCCTTCGAGAACCTGACGGGCGGCATGGGGACGAGCGCCTTCGTCGCCTTCATGGCGAGCCGGACCCGGCGGGCCTTCACCGCCACCCAGTACGCCCTCCTGACCGGGCTGATGGGCATCCCGCGCGTTCTCGCCGCGGCCCCGACCGGCTGGGCGGCGTCGCTCCTGGGGTGGCCGGCCTTTTTCCTCGCTTGCACGCTCGCCGCGGCGCCGGGCCTGTGGCTGCTGCGCCGCCTGCCCGCGGACGGCGGCGATGCAGGGGGCCGATTTGCCAGCAGACCGCAGCCTTGGTAGATTCGGACCCGATCGCCATGGCTGACCGTCCCCCTTCGCCGTCTCCCGAGTCCGCGGCCGCACCCGGCGAGCGGCTGAAAGAACTCGCGCGCCGGCGGGCCGAGATCCTCTCGCTGCCCGCCGAGCAGGCGCTCGAGCGCATCCTCGCCGCCCCGCAGCCGGCCGCCCTCGTGCATGCGATCCCGGAGACCGATTTCCACCTCCTCGTCCAGGACATCGGTCCCGAAGATGCGCTGCCGCTGCTCAAGCTCGCCTCGAACCGCCAGTGGGACCACCTGCTCGACGTCGAGGTCTGGGCCGGGGACCGCCTCGAGGTGCACCGCGCGACGCGCTGGATGGACTTGCTGCTCGAGGCCGACCCGCCGCGCTTCGTGCGTTGGTTTCTCGGGGAGCGGCTCACCTTCGGCGAACTCTACCTCTTCCATAACCTCGAGGTGCGCGTCCGCGAGCACGACCAGGACCCCTCGGAATTCGGCGAGGGTTTCTTCACCCTCGACCAGGTCTACTACGTGCGCATCCTCGACCTGCCGCGGGTGGCGGGGGGATCGGGGATCGACGAGGACCGCCGCCGCCGCTTCCTCACCCGGCTCCTCGAACGGATCGCCGCCGAGGACCACCTCGTCTTCCAGAGCGTGCTCCTCGAGGCGGCCCACGTGATCCCGGCCGAGACCGAGGAGGAGGAGTACCGCTGGCGCAACGTGCGTCTGGCCGAAAAGGGCTTCGTCCCCTTCGACGAGGCGGTCGGGATCTACCAGCCGCTGACCGCCGGGCAGCTCGCCCGGAGCCGGCCGAAGCGTTATCCGCGCGCCACGGCGGAGGAGGGGGAAGGACTGCTCCCGGTCCCGGCCCTCCCCCTGCGCGAGCTGCCGGAGGCGACCCCGTTGCGCCGGGCGCTCGCGCGGATCGAGCCCGGCGAGCGGCTGCTCTTCCTGCAGTGGGAGTTTGCGAACCTCTGCAACCGCATCATCGCCGCCGACCGCCGTGCGGTCAAAAGCCGCGAGGATCTGCGCGAGGTGGTCGCCAAGGCCTGCGGGTATCTCGGGATCGCCCTCGAGACGCTCGAGGGGGGGGGCGAGGCCGCCGCGGACCCCGCGCGCTCCGCCGCCCTCCTGTTGCGCCACCCGCTGGTCGACCTCTTCCGCCTGGGCTTCGGGGAGGCGTTGCGGCTCAAGTGGCAGACCGAGAAGTGGCTCGCCGCGAGCTGGTTCGCCCGGCAGGGGCTGAAGTTGAGTTTCTGGGGCGAGCGCTGGATGGGGGTGCTGGGGGGGATCCTTCTCAAAAAACCCCTCTTCTACGACAACTACCGCACGGGCCTTCTCTACCGCGAGTTCGCCTCGCGCGACGACATCGCCGCGACGGCGAAGACCCTCGATCGCATCCGCGAAGTCGACCGGCTGCTCGGTCGGCTCGCCCCGCGGCTCGACCCCGCGGGGGGCTACCGCTTTCTCACCTGGAAGAACCTGTTGCTCACCGAGTGGGCCGCGACGCGGCTCGGTCTGCCCCGGGAGCCGCTCACGCCGCTTCCGCTTTCGGCCTTCCGGCCCTTTTTCGCCGCGCTCTTCGCGCCGGGGCCCGGCGCCGCCCCGGAGTCCCCCCGGCGCATCCCCGCGGCGAGGCGGTCCGACTTCGTCTCCTTCCTCGCCGCGGAAACGGGGATCGGCGAGGAGGAGATCCGCGACGCGGCCGGGGCGGTTTTCGAGGAGCTCTTCGCCGAGCTCGAGGCGGAATACGGCCGGGTCGCCCCCCAGAACCTCGATCCTCGCTTTGTGCTCCTCTTCCTGCTGAGGGCCGGATGAGAGGCCGCCTCCCCGCTTTCGCCGCCCTGCTGCTCGCCCTGCTGCTCCCGCAGGCGGCCGCGGCGCTCGATTTCCTCTTCTCCTGGCGGGCCGACCCGGACCCCGGCCTCGTCGGCTACGCCGTCTTCGGCCGCACGGGCGACGCCGACTGGGCGAAAATCGAGGAGCTGCCCCTCTCGGTCTTCGAGGACCCCGCGCAACCCGCCTTCCTCGTGACCGGCCTCTCCTCGGGTGCGACCTACCGGTTCGCCGTCTCCGCCCTCTACGCCGGGGGCACGAAAAGCGCCCTCTACGACGAGACCTGCGTCCGCGTCGGCGACGCGATCTTCGATTGCCGTGAGGACGGCCAGGACGGAACCACCTTCTACATGAGCTGCTTTCTTTCGGCCGCGTCCGGAAGTCCCGGGCCGGAGGGCGGCCGCCGCCGCGAGGCGATCTGCGCCCGGCCTCCCCCCCTTTCCCCCCCCGGACGCCGCTAACCGCCGCCTTTCCCCAGGGCTTCCCCTACGGCGAGAACGAGCGCCTCGAAGAGCAGGCGGCGCTCGGCGGCGCGGCTGCCGGCGCCGCCGAAGTTCAGCCGCTCGCGCACCGGCAAGGCGACGTCCCAGTGGTCGAGGTTCGCCCAGCCGAGAAGCACCGAGCCGGGGATGACCTGCTCCGCGTGGGCGACGAGGCCGTCGTTGCGGGGATCCCACGGGGAAATCAGGTCATGGGAAAACAAAAGCAGGGGGTGGGTCGCCTCGCGGCGGGTGAAGGCGCCGAGCGAGAAAAGAAGGACCCCCTCGGGGGCCGGGTTCCCGGCCAGGCGCTCGAGCCGGTGGTTCCGGCCGAGGCTTTCGAGGACCTTGCCGTCCCCGGGGGGGCAGGGGCCGAGGGCAACGCGGGAAAGCAGCCGCTCGTAGAGGCGCGCGAAGCGCTCGGCGAGGCGCGAGCCCGCGACGGGGCCGGCGACGGCGACGGCAGCGCTTACGCGGCGCGCCTCCGGGCGGAAAGCGTCGAGAAACTCGAGGATGTCGACCGCCCCCTTGGAGTGGCCGATGAGGACGAGCCTTTCGTCCACCTGCGGCGGGAGATCGCGAAGGAAGGCGGCGATGCGGGCGGCGTTTTCTCCGCTCCCCGAACGGCCGGCGACGGGCACCCAGTCGATCCGGTAGCCCCGGGCGGCAAGCGACGGCGCCGCATCCTCGAAGGGCCGCCCGAAGCCCGGGAAACACTCGGTGAAGGCCCCGGGGACGATCAGCAGGCGCAGGCGCGGATCGTGGGGGGGAGGGGAAGCGGGCGGCGCAGGCGAAGGGGCCTCGTCGGCCAGACGCCACAGGAGATCCGAGCAGACCCGCCGCGCCTCCCCCGCCGCGAGGCGCGCGTCCGCGAGACGGCAGAGGATCTCCCGAAAGCGCGCCCGCCCGTCTACGGGCGGCGCGGCGAAGAGGGGGGCCGCGCGCCAGGCCGGAGCTCCGGTTTCGAAGGGCGCGGGGGGATGAAGGCAGCCCGCGGCGCAAAGAACGAGGAGGCCGGCGGCGATGAGACGGAAGGGCGGCATGGCTTCTTCCCGAACCCCGGAGGGGGGCGCCCGCAGGCTATCAGAAACGGCCCGAAGGCGGAAGCCGCCTCACAGCGGCGGTCGCGGCCGCTCGAGGCACAGATCCACCAACTCGTCGATCCGGGCCACGCCTGCGCAGAGCACCGTGTCCGCCCCGCCCCAGTAGATCTTCACGGTCCCGTCCTCCTCGGGGATCGCCCCGCAGCTGAAGACGACGTTGTGGACATAGCCTGCGACCTCCCAGGGGTCCTCGGGCTGGAGGATCCACTCGTCGGCCACGCCCAGCAGGCGGCCGGGGTCCTCGAGGGCATGGAGGGCCGCGCCCAGGCGGTAGATCGCGCCGTCCATGGTCTGGAAGACGCCGTGGAAGAGGTTCAGCCAGCCGCGGGGGGTGCGCAGGGGGGGCGCCCCGGGGCCGACCTTCATCTCGTCCCAGTGATAGGCCGCCGGCCGGATGAGAATCTGCGAGTCGCCCCAGTGGACGAGGTCCGGGGACCAGGAGATCCAGATGGACCAGGGGGCGATGTGCGAGTGCGGGCGGTCGAGACGCGCGTAGCGGCCGCCGAAGCGCTCGGGGAAGAGGACCACGTTGCGGTGGTCGGCCTGGGTGATCAGGGCGATCCGCTCGACGCGCACGAAATCTTCGGTGCGGGCGAGCCCGATGCGCACCCCGTGGCGCGAATAGGCGCTGTAGGTGATCCAGAAGGCGCCCTCGAGCGCGCAGATGCGCGGATCCTCCACGCCGAACTCCTCGTAGGGGGCGAACGGCCCCTCCGCGGACGGGGTGAGGAAGGGCTCGGGGCGAACGCGGAAGGAGAAGCCGTCTTCGCTTTCGGCGATCCCGAGAATGGAACGGCCGTTTCGCAGGTGCGAGCGGAAGACGAGAAGGTAGCGGTCGCGGAAGCGCACCGCGCCCGCGTTGTGCACGGTGACGACGGGGTAGGGGACGTCGTCGCGGGTGAGAATGGGGTTTTTCGGGTGGCGCCGCACGAGCGGCGCGGCCGAGGCGTTCATCCCACACCTCCCGGGGCTTGGGGGGAATGCCGCACGGCCTTGCGGCCGCGGCGGCGGAGGATCTCCTCGTAGACGCGCAGGTAGTCCTCGACCATGCGGCCGGCCGTGAAATGCGCCTCCACGTGCTGTCGGCAGGCGCGGCGGTCGATCCGGTCAAGGGCCCCGACGGCGGCGATCATCTCTTCCAGGTTTCCCACGAGGAACCCCGTCCGGCCGTCGGCGACGATCTCGGGCATGCTGCCGCGTCGGAAGGCGATGACCGGGGTTCCGCAGGCCAGGGCCTCGACCACGGAGAGCCCGAAGGGCTCCTCGAAGCCGATGGGGTGGAGCAGCGCGCGCGCCCGCCCGAGGAGCTCGTCGCGCCGCGCGGGCCCGACGCTGCCCACGTAGCGGATCCGCTCGCCGTCCAGGTGCGGGCGCACGGCCGACTCGAAGTAGGCCGGGTCCTGGACGATGCCCGCGATCACGAGCGGCAGGCCCGTTCTCCGGGCGACCTCGATGCACTCGCGGGTCCCCTTTTCGGGGTGGATGCGGCCGAAGAAGAGGAGGTATCCGCCCGGGGCTTCCCGGAAGGTGAAGCCGCCGAGGTCGATCCCGTGGTGGATGACCCCGAGGTAGTCGAGTTCCGGGCGGCGGTCGGCCGCGCTGATCGCCACGTAGAACACACGGCCGTTGTAGGCCCGGTACACGGGGAGGATCCCGGGCGAGGAAAACCCGTGGATCGTGGTCAGGACCGGGGTGCGCGTCATCGCCGAGTAAGTGAGCGGCAGGAAGTCGAAGTGGTTGTGGATCAGGTCGAACTCGTCGCCCCGCTCGAAGAGCGAGGCGATGTGCAGGCACTCCCAGACCTTGGGGATGAGGGCGGGGTCTTCCTCGTAGCCCCGCGGGCAGACCGCGGCGAGCCGTGCGCGGGTGATCGAGTCCGCGGTCGCAAAGAGGGTGACCTCGACCCCCCGGGCGACGAGCCCCTCGGTCAACAGCGACACCACCGTCTCCCAGGGGCCGTAATGGCGCGGCGGGGTGCGCCAGGCGATCGGCGAGAGCATCGCCACGCGCATGGCGGCCTCCCTCAGCAGACCCGGCGGTCCCACTGCTTGTGGGCCTCGACCCAGTCGAGGAGCTCGGTGACGCTCGCGGTCGCCAGCGCGATGCACTTGTCGGCCCCGCCGTAGTAGAGCCGCACCTCGTCGCCCTCGGCCACCCAGCCGCAGGGGAAGACGACCTTGTCCACGTCGCCCGTGACCTCGTAGGGCTCCTCGGGGGCGAAGACCCACTCGTCGGCGCGGGCCTTGACGCGCGTGGGGTCTTCGAGGTCGAGCAGCGCGAGCCCCAGCCGGTAGATGCAACCCCCCGCGGTCTGCCGGACCCCGTGGTACAGGATCAGCCAGCCGCGTGCGGTCGGCAGGGGCGGCGGGGAGAGGCCGATCTTGTTCGCGTCCCACCAGCCGCCCTGCCGCGCGGGGATGAGGATCTGGTGGTCGCCCCAGTGCTTCATGTCCGGGCTGAAGGAGATCCAGATGTGGGCGCCGACCCCGGCGAAGGCCGTGACGGGCCGGTGGAGCATGGCCCAGCGCCCGCGGAAGCGCACGGGGAAGAGGGCCGCATCCTTGTCCTCGGGGGGCATGACGACCCCCTTGCGCTCGAAGGTGCGGAAATCCCGCGTGGTGGCGAGCGACACGAGCGGGCCGCCGCGCGAGTAGGAGGTATAGAGGACCGCCCAGAGGTCGAGCTCCTCGATGCGGGTCAGCCGGGGGTCTTCGATCCCCCAGAGTTCCTCGGGGTGGCGCTCGGGGTCGGGAAGAAGGGTCGGCCGGGGGTCGATGACCCAGCCGTCGATGCCGTTCGGGCTGCGCGCGACGGTGAGGTGCGACATGCCGCGGCGGTCCTCGACGCGCAGCAGAAGCAGCGTCTCTTCCCCGAAGCGCGTCGCCCCGGCGTTGAAGACCGAGTTCGCCCGGTAGGGGAGATCCCGGGTCTGCAGGATGGGGTTGGCGGGGTGCCGCCGGAAGAGTTCGCGAAAACGGGTGTCGCTCATGGTGCCGAAGGCTTCCTCCTGGCGGGTCAGAATTCCGGCTCCAGCGCGACCGGCTCCCCGGTGCGGGCGGCCCGGCGCGCGAGCCGGTAGGCTTCGTTGTACTGCCGCGCGATCCGCTCCCAGGAGACGACTTCGTCGAGGTAGCGCCGGAGGTTTTCGCCGAGTTCCAGGCGCAGCCGCTCGTCGCAGGCGAGCTTGAGCACCTTCTGGCGCAGCATGGCCTTGGTCGTGAACAGCAGCCCGCCCTCGCTCTCGAGGGTCTGCGCGGTCAGCCCCTCCATGGGGGCGGTCGTGACGTAGGGCTTGTTCAGCGCGATCACGCGCGCCAGGGTCCCCGACTGGGTCTCGTCGATCGTCGGCAGCACGATGAAGTCGCAGACGGCCATCATCTTGTAGTAATCGTCGCCGCGCGGGATGAACTCCCGGTAATGGGCGATCCCCTTGCGCTCGAGCGTGAGCACCTCGGATTTCCACTCCTCGAAGTCGCGCCGGTGGTGGGGGTCGCGCATCGCCCCGGCGGCGAGCAGGTCCCACGGCTGCCCCGTGCGCCGGAGGATCTCCTCGTGGAGCTCCTCCCACATCGACAGCAGGATGTCCCAGCGCTTGTTGCTCTGGATCCAGCCGATCATGCCCACGACGTGATCGGCGAGCCCCGCGCGGTCGAGGCCGAGTTCGCGGCGGATGCGGGGGATCTCGTGGATGCCCCAGCGCTTGTCGGGTCGTGCGCCGTGGGGGACGACCATGACGTTGCGCGGCACGCTCCAGTTGCGCCCCTGGAAGGTCCACTCGAGACGCCACTTCTGGTAGTGGCACTTGAGGAGGACGACGTGGCTGCGCTGGCAGAGGCGGAAGATGAAGTCGGCCTCGAAGTCGCTCAGGCGGCCGTGCACGGTGTGGGGCTCGACCACGAGCGGGACCGCGCCGATCGCCTCGAGGAGATCGAGAAAGCCCTCGTTTCCGTCGCCGATCCCCCGGGAGTCGCGGTACTCGTAGAGCCCGTACTCGTGCTCGAGGTGCACGACATACGGGTCGAGTTTTTCGATCCGCCGCGCCACCGGCACCCACCAGTCGCGGCGGGCGAGGTCGATCAGGGGAAAGACGCCCTCGCCGCGGCCGTCGGTGTGGCAGATGACCAGCACGTCGCGGTCGGGGTTCGCCTTCTGGATGAACTCGCGCGCCTCCTCGCAGAAGGTGGCGATCCCGCAGAGCCGCGGGGGGTAGGAGCTCACGAGAACGATCGGACGGTTAGCCATGGCTCCGCTCCGTCCCCGGCTGCGCGCGGCGGGCTTCCGGCTCCTTCTCCCCGTCGGCGATCTCCCGGCCGCGGAGTTGGTTCAGGTTGAGCAGCGACAGAAAGCAGACGAGCGTCGACTCCGCCCCCTGGTTGCGGTTGGGGCCGGTGGGGGTCAGCCCGTCGTAGCAGCCGCCGGTGCGGTGGTCGTAGAGGGGCGTGTTGAGATCGTTTCCGCCCAGGAACCACTCCAGGCAGCGCTGCGCCGCCTGGAGCCACTCCGACGCGCGGGTCGCCTCCCAGGCCTCGAGCGCCGCCTCGATCAGCTCGGCCGCCTCGATCGGCTGCTGGTCGAAGCGGGCGCGCTCCCCGCCGCGGGGGTACCAGCCCTTGTTGCCGACCGGGACGAGATGGCCCCGGGGGTCGGTCTGGACGGCGAAGAGCCAGCGCAGGCACTCCAGTCCGGCGGCCAGCATCTCCGCGTGGCCGAGGCGGCGGCCGCCGAGGATGAGCGCCTGGGCGATGCGGCCGTTGGCGTAGGCGAGCAACGGTTCGATCCAGGGCCAGTCGGGGGCGGAGACGGCGCGGTAGAGCTCGAAGAGCTTGAGGGCCAAGGCTTCCCGCAGGCGCCGCACCTCGCTCGCCCCCGGGAAGAGCTTGAGGTAACTCTCCAGCCCGGCGGCGGCGTAGGCCCAGGCGCGCGGCGAGGTGAAGCGCTCGAGGGCCGGCAGGGCCGCCTCGAAGAGGGTCCGCGCCGCGGCGGCGAAGTCTTCCGCGGGGGCGAGCGCGATCGCCTCGCCCAGGCCCCAGACGGCCCGGCCGTGGCTTTCCTCGGAGCCCACCTCCTCGGCCCAGCTGCGGTCGTAGCCCATGAAATTGCGGAAGCGGCCGATTTCGGGGTTGAAGGCGTGCTGCAGGAAACTCAAGTAGCGCACGGCGAGATCGTCGAGGGGGGCGCCGTCGGCGATCATCTCGCGCGCCTTGAGGACGGCGATCAGGGCGCGGGCGTTGTCGTCCGTGCAGTAGCCGTGGCGGCGGTCGGGGATGCCGTAGCGGGCGTGCTGCAGGATGCCCACGTCGTCGGTCAGGCGCAGGATGTGATCGAGCCGCGGCTGGGGCGCCTCGCGCGGAAACTCCTCCGCCGTACGGGCGCGGAAGACGGGCCGCGGAAAACGCTCGCGTTCCCCGCACACCGCGGCGAAGAGCTCGAGGTAGCTGCGGGCGACCTCGCGCCAGACCATGTTCCGGCAGGAGGTGTAGGCGAGCTTGCGCATGGCGTGGCGTTCCTTCTCGTGGTCGAGAAGCTCGAGGATCGCCGCGGCGAGGGCCGCGGGGTCGCGGAAGGGCACCAGCCGACCGCGGCCTTCCGCCAGCATCTCCTCGGCATACCCGTAGGGGGTCGAGACGACGGCCTTGCCGCAGCCGAGGGCGTAGGCGAGGGTGCCCGAGGTGGACTGCTCGGGGTTGAGGTAGGGGGTCACGTAGATGTCGGCCGCGCCCAGCACCTGGCAGAGCTCTTCCAGCTCGACGAAGCGGTTGTGGAAGATCACGTGGTCGCCCACGCCGAGCTCGCGCGCGCGGCGCTGCAGGCCGAGGCGGTAGGATTCCCCCTGCTCGCGGAGCACATGGGGGTGGGTCGCCCCGAGGACCAGGTAGACCACCTCGGGGTGGCGCCGGACCACGGCCGGCAGCGCCTCGATCATGATTTCGATGCCCTTCCCCGGCGAGAGCAGCCCGAAGGTGAGGATGACCTTGCGGCCCTCGACCCCGTACTGGTCCTTGTAATAGTTGGGGTCCACGAAGGGCACGTCGGGGATGCCGTGGGGGATGAAGGCGATCTTGCGGCCGGGCACGTCGTAGACGCGCTCGAGGACCTCGACGCTCCTGCGGCTCATGACGACGAGCCGGTCGGAGATGCGGGCGATCCGCTTGAGCACCGTGAGCTGACCCGGCTCCGGCCGCTCGAGCACCGTGTGGAGCGTGGTGACGAGCGGCATGCGCAGCGCGTTCAGGAGATCGAGGATGTAGTGGCCGTACTCGCCGCCGAAGATGCCGTACTCGTGCTGCAGGCAGACCGCGTCGACCCGCTTCATGTTCAGGAAGTCGGCGGCCAGGCGGTACTCGGCGAGCACCCGCTGGTTGATCTCGAAACGCACCTCCGGCGGGTAGGTCGGGCCGCCGGTCATGTCGTTCATCGCCACCGCCCAGAAACGCCCCTCGGGCATTTCCTGACCGAGCGCCCGGAGGAGATCGGTCGTGAAGGTGGCGATGCCGCACTGGCGCGGGAGATAGGTGCCGATGAGAACGACCTGGGGGGCGTGGGACCAGGGAGCCATCGAGTTCATCATGGGCGGTCTCCTCCTTCGGGCACGCGGCGCGCGAGCCGCTCGAGGAAGGCCTCCAGACTCTCGGCGTGCCGCTCCTCGTCGAGCAGCGCCCCCAGGCGTCGACGGGCGGCGGGGTCCTCTTCCGCCGGGGCCTCCTCGTTCTTGTAGAGCCAGTGGGCGGCCGGGCCGAACTCGGCGACGAGGTGCATGCGCCGCGTGCGGATCTGGAACTCGACCGGCTTGTGGGAGAGCTCGCGCACGGGGATCACCACCGTGTGCAGCGACTGGTAGCCGTTGTCCTTGGGCCGGCCGATGTAGTCGTCGAAGGTCCCCGGCACCGGGGTGAAGGCCGTGTGGATGAGGCCGAGGACCTGGTAGCACTCGGGGACGGTCTCGACGATGATCCGCACGCCCAGACGGTCCATGATCTCCTCGGGGTTCTTGCCGGTGCGGAGCATCTTGCGCCGGATGGCATGCAGGCTCTTCGTGCGCGTCTGGATCTCGGCGCGGATGCCGTTGCTCTCGAGCAGCTCCTGGACATGGCGGCGGAGCGCGGCGAGGTAGCGCTCGTCGCCCTCCTGGATGGGGGCGATCTTTTCGCGCAGGGCCTCGTAGCCGGCGGGATCGAGCAGCCGGAACGAGAGATCCTCGAGCCTGCGGCGCAGGCCGCCGAGGCTCAGCCGGTCGGCGATCGGCACCCAGAGAGCGAGCGTCTCCCGGGCGAGCGCCTCGCCGTCGTGGCGGCGGCCGTAGAGGGCGTCCTCGAGCTCGACCAGCCGGAAGGCGAGCCGGAGCAGGGCCAGGCGGGGGCGCTCGGCGAAGGCCGCGAGCAGCTCCTCGAAGCGCGCCCGGCGTTCCCCGTCCCCGGGCGATTCCAGGCGGAAGCGACTGGGATCGGCCTCGGCGAGCCCGGCGACGACGGGCCCGAATTCCCGCCGCAGGGTCTCGACGCTCGCCGGGGCGTCGCCTCGGGAGCGGGCCGCCCCCAGCAGGGCCGCGGCGGCCGCCACGGGGTCGCCGGCGTGCTCGAGAATCCGGGCCGCGGCCCGGCGCGCGGCGTCGCCGGCGGCGACCCCGCAGGAGCGCGCGACGCGGTCGGCGCGCTGGACGAGCTCGGCCGCCGGGCGCCTGCAGGCCTTGAGCGGTGCGGCGAGCGGGTCGAGCGCCGGTTCTGCCTCGAGGGAAGGATTCATCGCCTCCGCCTCCGCGTGGCTTCGCTGAATGAGGGTCGGGTTGTCTGCGGAAGGTTCCGGCCGGGTCGGCGGGACGCCGCCGACACGAGACGGCCGAGGGCAGCCGCCCGCAACCGGAACGAGGCTAAACCATAACCCGCGCGGGGAAAATTTCAAGGCGCCCCCGGGGCCGGACGGGCGCCGGGGCCCCGCCTCGGGGTTTCAGAGGCGGCTGAGCGAGCCGACCGCGCGGGCGATCACGGCCGCGGCGGCATCGATTTCCGCCGTCGTGGTCATGCGGCCGGTCGTGAGCCGCAGCGTCCCGGCCGCCCACTCCTCGGGAATCCCCATCGCCGCGAGCACGTGCGAGATTTCCGTGCGGTCCGCGTGACAGGCGGCTCCCGCCGAGGCGGCCACCTCGAGGCCGATCGCCTCGAGGATCCGGTTGGCGGCCAGGCCGCGGAAGGAGACGCTGAGCGTGTTGGGCAGGCGCTCCACGGGATGGCCGTTCACCCGCATCTCCGGGACCGCCGCGGCGAGCGCGGTTTGCAGCCGGTCCCGAAGGGACTGCAGGCGCGCCCGGGTCTCCGGGAGGTCGCGGGCGGCGATCTCGCAGGCCTGGCCGAGGCCCACGATTTCGAGGACGTTTTCGGTCCCGGCGCGCATCCCCCCCTCTTGGCCCGCCCCGTGGAGGAGCGGGCCGAGCGCGGTTCCCCGCCGCACATAGAGCGCCCCCACGCCCTTGGGCGCGTAGAGCTTGTGGCCGGCGACGGACAGCAGATCGACGCCGAGCTCCTCGACCCGCACGGGGATCTTGCCGAGCGACTGGGCGGCGTCGGTGTGCACGCGGATGCCGCGCGCCCGCGCCAGCCGCGCGATCGCGGCGATCGGCTGGATCGTGCCCACCTCGTTGTTTGCGTGCATGATGCTCACCAGCACCGTTTCCGGCCGCAGCGCCGCCGCCACCGCTTCGGGATCGACCCGGCCGTGGCCGTCGACCGCGACCCGCGTCACCTCGAAGCCGAAGCGCTCCTCGAGAAAGCGGCAGACGTGGAGCACCGCCGGGTGCTCGATGCGGCTGGTCACGATGTGCCGGCCGCGGCCGGCGAGGGCGAGGGCGGTCGAAAGGATCGCCCAGTTGTTCGCTTCCGTTCCGCCGCTCGTGAAGAAGACCTCCTCCGGCGCGCAGCCGAGGAGGGCCGCGACCTGACGGCGCGCCCGCCCGATCGCCTGCCGCGGGCGGACGGCGTAGAGGTGGCCGCTCGCGGGGTTGCCGAACTCCTCCTCGAGGAAGGGCCGCATCGCGGCGATGACCTCGGGGTGGTGGGGGGTGGTGGCGTTGTAGTCGAGATAGATCGGTCGACTCATCGGGACCCTCCGCCGGGGGATCCGGCAAAGCGCGCGGCGTCGGTGTGGGGAAGGAACTTGGCCGCGCTGAAGCGGTTCATGAAGTCGGCGTTCACGTTCAGTTCGAGGTAGGTGATGCGGTCGCGGATGCGCGGAATCTCCTCGAGGCACCCCGGACAGGCGAGCAGGAGGCTCGCCCCCTCGAGCGAGCTGTTGCCCAGGGGGAGGAAGCGCTCGGCGGGAAGGGCGGGAAGCATGCCGATCGTCGCCGCCGAGCGCGGGTCGATGAAGCAGCCGAAGGTGCCGGCGACGAAGAAGGTGTCGATCTCCTCGAGGCGGAGCCCGACGCTCAGGCAGAGGGTCTCGAGGATCGTGTACATGGCGGCCTTGGAGCGGATGAGGCTGTCGATCTCCGCCTGGCCGATCGTGAGGTCCTCGCCGGTCCCCGAGCGGTCGGCCGGGACGAGGAGCAGGCGGTCGCCCCCCTCGCCGAGGAGCCGCCCGCCGCAGGCCGCCGGGACGAAGCGGCCGCGGGCGTCGATCAGCCCGGCGCGGAAGAGGCAGGCGGCGAGGTCGATCATCCCCGAGCCGCAGATGCCCCGGGGGGGGGCCCCGCCGATCGTGTGGAAGACGAGTTCGCCGGTCGCCGGGTCTACCGCCACGCGGTCGACCGCGCCGGGGGCGGCGGTCATCCCGATACGGCTCATCCCGCCCTCCAGCGCCGGGCCGGCCGCGCCGGCGCAACCGATCATCCAGTCGCGGCAGCCGAGCACGACCTCGGCGTTCGTCCCCACGTCGACGAGGATCGCCGGCTCGGCCCGGCGGTGCAGCCCGGAGAAGAGGATCCCGGCGACGAGATCCCCCCCGAAGTAGCTGCCGATGTTGGGGAAGACGAACACCCGGGCCGCCGGCGCGACGGCGAGATCGAGATCCCGCGCGGCGATCAGCCCCGGGCGGTTCACCACGGGGATGTAGGGCTCGCGGATCATGCGCCCGGGGTCGAGGCCGAGCAAGAGGTGCGTCATGGCGGTGTTGCCCGCGACCGCGAGATGGGTCAACCCTCGGGGGTCCCGGCCGTGGGCCGCGAGCAGACCGGAGAGCGCCTCGCTCAGGGCCCGGCGCACGCCGGAGGCGAGCGCCTCGAGCCCCCCCGGGGTCGCCGCATGGTGGATGCGGGTCAGAACGTCGGGGCCGATCGCCGTCTGGGGGTTGTCGAAGCCGCTCTCGGCCAGGATGCGGCCGGGGGAAAGCTCCAGGAGCCGCACGGCGACCCGGGTCGTCCCCAGGTCCACGGCGGCGCCGAGCGGCGAGGGCCCCTCCTCCCCCGGAAAGACCCCCGTTGCGATCCAGCGCTCCCCCTCGCGGAAGAGGGCGCAGCGCACGCGCCAGTCGGCCGCGCGCAGCACCGCCGGCAGATCGCGCAGGAGCTCGAGCGGGAGGAGGACCTCGGCGCCGGTTTCCCGGCGCAGGGCGGCGGCCAGACGGTCGGCGTCCGCCGTGTTGTCGCGCAGGCTGGGCGGCGTCAGACGCAAAGGGAAGACCCAGGAGGGGGCGTTCACCGTCGGGCTTCCAGCTCCGCCAGGATGAGGGGCAGGACCTCGTCCGCGCCGGCGGGGATGAGAAAATCGCTCACCGCCCCCGTGAGGGGGGTCGGCTCGGGGTTGATCTCGATCACCGTGGCGCCGCATTCGCGGGCGATCGCGGGGATGCCCGCCGCGGGCTGGACGACGGCCGAGGTGCCGACGACGAGCATGACCTCGCAGCGCTCGGCCGCCTCGCGGGCGCGAACGAGGGCCTCGAAGGGGATCATCTCGCCGAAGAAGACGGCATCGGGGCGCAGGATCCCGCCGCAGGCGCAGCGGGGGGGGAGGACGGAGTCGTCCACGAGGCGGGTTTCGACCCGCGCCCCGCAGCCCATGCAGCGCTGCCAGGCGAAGGTCCCGTGGAACTCGATCACATCCGTGTTGCCGGCCCGCTGATGGAGGCCGTCGATGTTCTGGGTGATCACGGTCTCGAGGATCCCCAGGGCCTCGAGGCGGGCGAGCCCCAGGTGGCCGGCGTTGGGCCGCGCCCGGTCGATGACCGCCTTCAGGTCCTTGACGAGCACCTTCCAGACGCGGGCGGGGTCGGCGAGCAGCGCATCGATGCTCGCGATCTCCATCGGGTCGTATTTTTCCCAGAGGCCCCCCTTGCCGCGGAAGGGGGGGATCCCGCTCGCGATCGAGATGCCGGCACCGGTCAGGGCGACCGCGCGCCGGGTCCGGTGAAGCCGCGCGGCGGCGCGGGCGATCAGCTCCTGCATGACCCCGCTCCCCCGGAGAGGCGGCGGTCGCAGGCGAAAAGGGTGTGCCAGACCCCCTCGTGGGCCCACTCCCGCCGGACTTCGTAGCCCGCCAGGCGGAGCCGCCGCCGGGCTTCGCCCACCTCGCCGCGGAGCAGACCGGAAAGGACCCAGCGCGGCGTCCGGCGGAAGGCGCCGGCGGCGAGCAGCCCGAGCAGCACGCTTCCGTGCAGGTTGGCGAGCGCGAGGTCGGCGGCGGTCCCGGCGAAGTCCTCGGCCCGGCCGGAGACGACCAGGACCCGCTCCGCCAGCCCGTTGGCCAGCACGTTGCGGCGCGCCGTGCGCGCGGCGAGCGGGTTCACATCGACGGCGAGCACGCGGCCGCCGAGGGACGCTGCGGCGAGCGCCAAGATCCCCGTGCCGGTGCCGAGGTCGAGCACCCGGCCGGGGGGGCGATCCCGGACCGCATGCTCGAGGGCCCGGAGGCAGTCGCGGGTCGTGGGGTGGAGGCCGTTGCCGAAGACCAGGCCCGGGTCGAGAACCAGGGCCGGCGGCGAAGGCGGTGCCGCCGCACCCTGCGCCCGCCCGCGGCACAGGAATCGGAAGCGCCCGACGCGGACCTCCTCCGGGAGGCTTCCCTGCCAGTCGGCGTAGGCCATGCGGTGGGTGTCGCGCAGCGCGAGGCCGGGGTGCCGGGCGAGAAAATCCGCGACCGCGCGGTCGGCCGGGGCGGAGAAGAACAGAAAGCAGCTTCCCTCCTCGCACCAGGCGCCGAGGAAGGCCTCCGCCTCGGGCTCGGCGAAGGCCGGCGGCCGGCCGGCGCACTCGTAGATGTGGAGCTCGGCGCTGGAGAGGGCGGTTCGGCGGTTCATGACCGGGGCGGCGGCTCTTTCTCCTTTTCCGGGAGCTGGTCAAGGTACCATTGCATGGGGTCGATCAGGGTGTAGCCCATCTCGGTCAGCTTTTTCTTCACCGGCGCCACGTTCTGGGTGAGGAGGTAGGGGAAGACCGCGCGCTTGTCCTCTTCCCAGTAGCGGGCGACGAGCACGCTGCCGAAGGAGATGCCCATCTCCGTAATGGCGTCGACGATCTTCTTGAGCTGCCCGACCTTCTCCTCGACCAGGATGCAGAGCAGGGTTCCCGGCTCGCCGATGCCGAGCACGTTGATGAAGGCCCGCAGGAGGTCGCGCACGGAGAGGATCCCGCGGAGCCGGCCCTCCTCGTCGACGACCGGCAGAGCCCCCACCTTGGCGTTCTGGATCATGAGCAGCGCGTCCTGGATCGTGTAGCCGGGCGAGATGGTGATCACCGGCGAGGTCATGATGTCGCGGGCGCGGATGTCCTGGAATTTCGCCCGTTCCTCCTCGCTCAGCCCCTCCTTGAAGAAGCGGAAGGGCAGCGCGCTGCGGATGTCGCGGTCGCTCACGATCCCGATCACCTTGCGCTCGGCGTCCACGATGGGGATGTGGCGGATGCGGTGCGCGCTCATGAGCTCCTGGAGGTCGAACAGGGAGGTTTCCGGGGTGGCGGTGATGACCCCGCGGGTCATGGATCTGCTGACGAACATGGTTTCCCCCTCGATGCGATAGAATTCACCCCATCAGCCGTCCAGCAGGGCCTGCACATGGTTGCGGGCGAGCTCGGGCAGGCGCGTGAGGCAATAGCCGCCCTCGAGCACCGAGATCAGGCGGTGCCGGCTGTGCGCCGCAGCCAGGGCGAGGATCTGCTCCATGATCCAGTCGTAGCCCTCCGTGGAGAGGGCGATGTCGGACATGTCGTCGTCGCGGTGCGCGTCGAAGCCGGCCGAGACGAGAATGACCTCGGGCCGGAATTCTTCGAAGGCCGGCAGGAGATCGCGTTCGAGCAGCCGCCGGTACTCTTCGTCCCCCTGCCCGGGCAGGGCGGGCGAGTTCTTGGTGAACCCGTAGCCGACGCCCCGGCCGTATTCGAACTCGCGTCCCGTCCCCGGGTAGGCGAAGGAGGGGTGCTGGTGGATGCTGTAGTAGAAGACCCGCGAGTCTTCCTCGAAGATGTGCTGGGTGCCGTTTCCGTGGTGGACGTCGAAGTCGATGATGCCGATGCGCTCGATGCCGAAGCGCCGCTGGATGTAGCGGGCGGCGATGGCGACGTTGTTGAAGTAGCAGAAGCCCATGGCGCGGTTCGCCTCGGCGTGGTGCCCGGGGGGGCGGACGGCGCAGAAGGCGTTGTCGAGCCTGCCCTCGAGCACTTCGCGGCAGGCCGCGAGCACCCCGCCCACGGCGAGGAGGGCGACCTCGTAGGTTTCGCGGCACATCTGGTTGTCGGGCGAGTCGAAGACGGTCTCCCCCTTGCGGCAGGCGGCCTCGAACCGCCGGACGTATTCGGCGCTGTGGACGGCGTGGACCCAGGTGAGCTCGGCGGGCTCGGCGGGGAGGGGGACCACCCGCTCGAGGAGCCCGCCTTCCCGGAGGCCCTGCATCACGGCGGTGAGCCGCTCGGGGACCTCGGGGTGATACGGGCCGGTCCGGTGCCGCAAGAAGCGCTCGTCGTAGACCAGGCCGGTGCGTCTCATGATGCCTTCCTCGCAAGGGAAAAGAATCCCCCGGCTCCGGGAAACACGGTGCCGGCCTCGGGTTCAGGGCAGGATTCGCGCAAAGATCCCATACGCCGCCCGCAGGCATTCGGAATCCTCGGGGAGCTCGATGATCGGCCGACCGGCGGCGTCGAACTCGTAGACCCGGCGGTCCTCCGGGACGATCCCGGCGAGGGGCAGCCCCGCCTCGAGCAACGGCCGCAGCGCCTCCGGGGCGGGGGGAGCCGAGGCGCGGTTGACGATCAGGTGGCTCGCCCCGACGCCGATGTTCAGCTCGCGCGCGAGCCGCTCGATGCGCAGCGCCGCCTCGAGGCCGCGCCGCGAGGCATCCGAGACGATGATCAACACGTCGACGTTCTTGGTGGTCAGCCGGCTGATGTGCTCCATGCCGGCCTCGTTGTCCATGACCACCCAGGGGTAGTTCGCGACGAGCTTCTCGAGGCAGGTGACGAGGATCGAGTTGGCGGCGCAGTAACAGCCGGGGCCTTCCGGCCGCCCCATGGCGATCAGGTCGAAGTCCCCGGCCTCGACCACGGCCTGGCCGAGCTTCATCTCGAGGAAGAGGTCCTTGGTCATCCCGCTCGGGACCTGGCCGCGTTTCATGTCCTCGCGGGCCTCGCCCACGGTTTCCGCGAGGGGAACGCCCAGGACCTCGTTCAGGTTGGCGTTGCTGTCGGCGTCGACGGCGAGCACCGGCTTGCGGCCGTGGGAGATCAGGTAACGGACGAGCAGACCGGCGAGCGTCGTCTTGCCGGTTCCGCCCTTGCCGGCCATGGCGATGTGGAAGCCCATCGGAGGAATCCCGCACGCTGGATTTCGGTGCGGCCCGCCGGCCGCGACCGGATCTTCGCTTTAGGGCAGATCCGCGTCCCAGTCAAGGCGGCCTCCCCTTCCGCCGCGGCGGGATCCCGTTTCCCTCGCCCGCCTTGCAAAGCCTTCGGGCCTGTGGTAAGCGCTTCGCGGACGGCGGGCGGCATCCGCGCACCGTCCGCATCTTCCGGACCCCCCAAGGACGCTCCGGGCCGCCGCCCCGAACGGGAGGAACGCCATGGATTTCGAGCTGACCAAACCGCAGAAGGAAATCCAGAAAGCGGCGCGGGAGTTCGCCCGCGGGGAGTTCGACAAGGAGCTCGCCCTCGAACTCGACCGCAAGCACGAGTTCCCGCGCGCGATCTGGCGCAAGGCGGCCGAACTCGGCTTCGTCGGGGTCCACTTTCCCGAGGAATACGGCGGCCAGGGGCTCGGGGTGGTCGAGAACATCCTGATCGCCGAGGAATTCTGCGCCCGCGACTCGGGGATCGGCAGCGCGGTCGTGCTGGCGAGCTTCGCCTCCGAATGCATCCTGCGCTTCGGCTCGGAAGAGCAGAAGAAACGGTTTCTCCCCCCCGTCGCCGAGGGGCGCATGCTCTCGGGCGGGGCCTTCACCGAGCCCGGCCACGGCTCCGACATCACCTCCCTCGACACGACCGCCGTCCGCCACGGCGACGAGTGGATCATCAACGGCACCAAGACCTTCATCACCAACGGCGGCCTGGCCGGATTCTACTGCACCCTCTGCCAGACCGAGGTCGGCGTCACCCCCCCCTACCGCGGGATCAGCATGATCCTCGTCGAGGCCGACCGCCCGGGGCTCACGACCGCCGATGTCGGCGAGAAGATGGGCATCCACATGATGGCGACCGCGGAGCTGAACTTCCGCGACGTGCGCGTGCCGGCGACGAACCTGATCGGCAAGGAGGGCCGCGGCTTCTACCAGGTGCTCGAGTTCTTCGACGAGAGCCGCATCCTCGTCGCCGCCCAGGCCCTGGGCATCGCCCAGGGCGCCTTCGACCGTGCGCTTGCCTATGTGAAGGAGCGCCAGCAGTTCGGACGGCGGATCGCCGACTTCCAGGTGACCCAGCACAAGCTGGCCGAGATGGCGACGAAGATCGAGCTTGCGCGCCTGATGACCTACAAGGCCGCCTGGAACTTCGACCAGGGCCGCATCGACCCCAAGCTCACCTCGATGGCCAAGATGTACGCCGCGCGGACGGCCGTCGAGGTCGCCGACGAGGCGATCCAGCTCCTCGGCGGCTACGGCTACATGACCGAATACGAGGTCGAGCGCTTCTACCGGGACGCCAAGATCACCGAGATCTACGAGGGCACCAAGGAAATTCAGAAGAACACGATCGCAAGCGCCGTGCTCGGCAAGCTCAAGTGATCCCCCCGCGGGGGGAAAGGAAAGAGCCCGATGATCGAATCGCTCAAGAAGGCCTTGAACACCGGGGTCGGCCTTGCGCTGCAGACCTGGCGCGAGGTCGAGGCCGCCGGCCGCGAGATCGCCCGCAAGTCCCGGCTCTCGGAACGGGAGGCCGGACAGTTTTTGCAGAGCCTGCGGGAGAGCTACGAGAAGGCGCAGAAAGGCTTCGAGTCCCGCGTGAACCACCTGGTGAAGGAGATCCTGCACAAGGCCGACGTCGCCACGCGCGAGGACCTGAAGGGCCTGAAGCGCGAGATCCAGCAGCTGAAAAAACAGCTCCAGACGGCACGGCCGGCCTCCCCCTCCCGGAAGCCCGCCCCGGCCCGCCCCCGCGCGCGGAAGAAGAGCGACTCCTGAAGACCGTCTCCGACGCCGGCATGCCGCTGGTTCTCTACAACACCCGCTCGCGCCGCAAAGAGGTCTTCGTTCCCCTGTTCCCGGACGAGGTCGGCCTCTACACCTGCGGGCCGACGGTTTACAACTACGCCCATCTCGGCAACCTGCGCACCTTCCTCTTCGAGGACGTGCTCAAGCGCGTGCTCCTCTACAACGGATTCCGCGTGCGCCATGTGATGAACATCACCGATGTGGGGCATCTGACCGGGGACCGCGACCTGGGCGAGGACAAGATCGAGGCCGGATCGCGCCGCGAGGGCAAGACCGCCTGGGAGATCGCCGAATTCTACACGCAGGCCTTCCGCGAGGACATGGCGCGGCTGAACATCCTCGAGCCGACCGTCTGGTGCCGGGCGACCGACAACATCCCGGAGCAGATCGCCCTCATCCGCCTCCTCGAGGAGAAGGGCTACACCTACCGCACGAGCGACGGGATCTACTTCGACACCGCGCGGTTCCCGGAGTACGGGAGGCTGTCGAGCCAGAACCTCGAGGCGCTGCGCGAGGGGGCCCGCGTCGAGAGGAACCCCGAGAAGCGCAACCCGACCGATTTCGCGCTCTGGAAATTCTCGCCGCCGGGGGTGAAGCGGCAGATGGAATGGGACTCCCCCTGGGGGGTGGGCTTCCCGGGCTGGCACATCGAGTGTTCGGCGATGAGCCTCAAATACCTGGGGGAGCGGCTCGACATCCACTGCGGCGGGATCGACCACATCGACATCCACCACACGAACGAGATCGCTCAGTCCGAGGCGGCGACGGGCAAGCCCTTCTTCCGCTTCTGGATGCACGGGGCCTTCCTCCAGGTCCAGGGCGGAAAGAAGATGGCGAAGAGCGAGGAGAACTTCCTGACCCTGGAAAACGCCCTGCTCCGCCGAGGCATCCCGCCGCTCGCCTTCCGCTTCGCCTGCTTTCTCTCCCACTACCGCAAGCCGATGGAGTACAGCGAAGCCTCGATCGAGGCCGCCCGCGCCGGACTCGAGCACCTCTACAACCAGGTGCGCGACCTCGGGGCCCCGGGGGCCGAGGCGTCCCCCGAGCCTTCCTTCCGCGAGCGGTTCCTCGCGGAGGTGAACGACGACCTCAACCTGCCGCGGGCCATGGCCGTGGTGCAGGAGCTGCTGAAGAGCGATCTGCCTCCCCCCGTGAAGCGGGCGACGGTGATCGATTTCGACCGCGTGCTGGGCCTCGACCTCGACCGCCTCCACCTGCCCGAGGAACTGCCCGAGGAGGTGCGCCGCCTCGCCGCGTTGCGGAAAGCCGCGCGGGAGGCGAAGGACTGGGCCGAGTCCGACCGGCTGCGCGCCGAGATCCAGAAGCTCGGCTACACCGTCAAGGACACCCGCGAGGGGATGCGGATCCTCAAGTCCTGACCGCCGTCGCCCCTTGTTCCCCCCCCGCCGTCGCCCTTCGGGGGTTGACGGCGCGGCCTGGATGCAACATTGTTGCAAAACGTGAACGTTCGCTGTATTAGTGTTAAAGGGAAAATCTGCTGAGATGTGATATGCAAACAGATTGCATCCGAGGAGGACATTCATGAACTCGCGTCGGCTGGTACTGTGGGCCCTGATCGTTTCGATGTGGGGGTCGGGGGCGGTTGCGGGCTCCCCCGTTCCGGTGTTCGTGAGCATCGAGCCGCAGCGGTATTTCGTCGAGCGGATCGGCGGCGAGCGGGTCCGGGTGTCGGTGTTCGTGCCGCCGGGGGCGGACCCGCATTCGTATGAACCCCGGCCGCGCCAGATGGCCGAGCTCTCCCGTGCGGCGGTCTACTTCGCGATCGGGATCGACTTCGAAAAGGCCTGGATGGAGAAGATCGCGACCGCGAACCCCCGGATGCCGATCGTCGCCACCGACCGGGGAGTCGAGAAGATCGCGCTCCCGGCCCACGTTCACGCCGACGGCCACCGCCACAGGACGGCGGCGAAGACCTCTTCCCGCGGCAGGCTTCACACCCACGGAGCCGACGGCGGCCATGGGCACGTTCATGACGACGGGCTCGACCCGCATATCTGGCTCTCCCCCGCGCTCGTCCGCATCCAGGCGGCGCACATCCGGGACGGGCTGATCGCGGTTGATCCGGATCACCGTGCGCGGTATGAAGCGGGGTACGCTTCGTTTCTCGAGGAAATCGAAAGGCTGGACGCCGAGTTGCGCGCGCTGTTCGCCGGGAGGGAAGGGGCCCGGTTTCTCGTCTTTCACCCCTCGTGGGGCTATTTCGCCCGCGACTACGGGCTCGAGCAGCGGGCGATCGAAGTCGAGGGCAAGGAGCCCAAGCCCGCCCGGCTCGAGGAAGTGATCCGCTTCGCGCGCCAGGAAGGCATCCGGGCGGTCTTCGTGCAGCCCCAGTTCTCGACCCGCAGCGCCGAGGCCGTGGCGCGCGGGATCGGGGGGAAGGTGATCCCGGTCGATCCGCTCGCCGCGGACTGGGCGGAGAACCTGCGCCGGGCGGCCGGGCGGCTGCGCGAGGCCCTGCCGTGAGGCGACATGGAAAGGAATCGCAACCGGCCCGAGCCGGTGATCGACATCCGCGGGGTCTGGTTCTCCTATAACGGCCAGTCCGTGCTCGAAGGGGTGAATCTCGTCGTCCCGCGAGGCGATTTCCTCGTCCTGATCGGGCCGAACGGCGGGGGCAAGACGACGCTTCTCAAGCTCATCCTGGGGCTGCTCGCCCCCCGGCGCGGGGAGATCGCCGTTCTCGGGACCTCCCCGCCCCGGGCGGCCCACCGCGTGGGGTACGTGCCGCAGAACGTCCATGTGAACAAGAGCTTCCCGATCTGCGTCCACGACGTCGTGCGCATGGGGAGGCTCGGGGCGGGCGGGGGGCGGATGCGGCCGGGGGCCCGCCGCGAGGAGGAGGCCGCCGTGCGCCGGGCGATGGAGGAGATGGGCGTCTGGGAGCTTCGACGCCGCCGCGTCGGGCAGCTCTCCGGGGGGCAACTGCAGCGCGCCTTCATCGCCCGCGCCCTCGTCTCCCGGCCCGAGATCCTGCTCCTCGACGAGGCCATGGCCAGCATCGACGCCCAGGGGCGCGCGGAGTTCTATGATCTCCTGGCCGAACTGAACCGCAGCGTCACGATCGTCGCCGTGACCCACGACACGATGATGCTCTCGCCGCGGGTGAAATCGGTCGCCTGTGTGAACCGCCGCCTGCACCACCACGCGGGGGGCGAAATCACCCCCGAGCTGCTCGAGGCCGCCTACCGCTGCCCGGTCGATCTCGTGGCCCACGGGGTCCCGCATCGCGTCTTCGAAGTCCATCGGGAAGGTTGAGATGTCCGAGATCCTGCACATGGAGTTCATGCGCCACGCGCTCGCCGCCGGGCTGCTCGTGAGCCTCGTCTGCGGCGTCATCGGGACGCTCGTCGTGGTGAACCGGATCGTCTTTCTCGCCGGGGGGATCGCCCATGCGGCCTACGGCGGGATCGGACTGGCGATCTTCCTCGGCTGGCCGTTTCTCGCGGGGACTCTGGGCGTCGCGCTCGCCGCCGCCGCGGCGATGGCCGCGGTGACGCTTCGCGCGCGGCACCGCGCGGACGCGGTGGTCGGGGTGATCTGGGCGGTCGGGATGGCGGCGGGGATCGTCCTGATCGATCTCACCCCCGGCTACCGCAGCGATCTCATGAGCTACCTCTTCGGGAGCATTCTGGCCGTGCCCGCCTCCGAACTGGGCGAGATGGCGGTCATCGCCGCTCTCGTCGTGGGGGTCGTCGCGTGGTTCTACCCCCATTTTCTCGCCATGTCCTACGACCCCGAGTTCGCACGCATCCGACGCGTGCCCGTGGCGGCCCTCTACAGCCTCATGCTCGCGCTGATCGCGGCGAGTGTCGTGATCGTGATCCGGGTGGTGGGGTTGATCCTCGTGATCGCGCTGCTCACCATCCCGCCCTTCATCGCCGAGTCCTTCAGCGGCTCGCTGAAAGGGATGATGGCGCGGGCGACCGCTTTGAGCGCCCTCTTCACCGTGGTCGGGCTCTTCGTCTCCTACGGGCTCGATCTCACCTCGGGGGCGACGATCATCCTCGTGGCGGCCGCGGGCTTCGGGGCCGCACTCCTGTGGCGGCGCCTCCATCCGGCGCGCGCAGGGGGTGCCGGCTGAACCTGCGGTCGGCGAAGATCGCGGAATCCGCCATGTGCTCGCGCTGCAACTACCGGGAAATCCTCGAGCGGGCCGGCCTGGAGGCGACGGCGGGCCGGCTGCGCGTGCTCGAGGTCGTCGGCAGCCACCCCGCGCCCCTGAGCGCGGCGGAGATCCACCGCACGGTCAGCCGCACGGGGAGCCTCGACCGCGTCACGGTCTACCGCATCCTCGACCGCCTGGTGGCGAAGGGGATCCTCGAGGAGCTCTCGCTCGGGGGCCGCGGCCGGCTCTTCGGCATGGCGCCGAGCGAGCAACACCCGGCGCACCCCCATTTCCGCTGCGCGCGCTGCGGCGCCGTGCAGTGCCTGCCGCCGGGGGGGGTGCGCGTGGATCTCGCCGGCGTGCGCCGCGTGTTCGCGGGCGAGATCCGCCGCGTCGAGGTCCGGGCGGAGGGGCTCTGCGTCAACTGCCTGAGGCGGCCCTGAGGGGCGCCTCAGCTGCACTTGTTGTAGCCGCAGAAGTGGCAGATGAGGCAGCCCTCCTCGAAGGCGACCTTCTGCCCGCACTCCGGGCATTTCTCCCCCGAGAGGCTCGGCTCGGTCTTGCCGGTCCGGGGCTGGCCTTCCCGGGTGAGGTAGCGCTTCTCGAGCACGCGGGCGATCGCATCCGGGATGGAGAGCACGAGCCCGCCGTTCTGGAAGATCGGGTGCTCGCCGCAGATCCCCTTCAGCTGATCGACGATCTTGTCCACGGTGACGCCCGAGCGCAGGGCGAGCGAGACGAGCCTGCCGATCGCCTCGGTCTTGGCCGTGGTCGAACGGCCCGATTTGCCGATCGTCGCGAAGACCTCGAAGGGCCGCCCGTCGAGCTCGGTGACGGTGACGTAGAGGTGGCCGTAGCCGGTCTTGATCTTGGTCGTGAAGCCGAAGAGGGTCTCGGGCCGCTCGAGCACCCCGCCCGGCGGCATCCCGGCGGCGCCCCCGACGGAGAGCACCTGGTTCTCCTTGCTGCCGTCGCGGTAGATGGTCACCCCCTTGCAGCCGAGCTCGAAGGCGAGATCGTAGACGCGGCGGACGTCGTCGACCGTCGCCTGCCGCGGGAGGTTCACGGTTTTCGAAACCGCGTTGTCGGTGTGCTTCTGGAAGGCGGCTTGCATGCGCACGTGCCAGTCGGGCGAAATGTCGTGGGCGGTCACGAAGACGCGGCGCACGTCCTCGGGGATCTCCTCGAGGTGCCGGATCGAGCCCTCGCGGGCGATCCGGTCCATGAGTTCCGCGCTGTAGAAGCCGCGCTCGCGCGCCACCCGCTCGAAGACCGGGTTCACCTCGAGCAGCCGGTCGTTGTCCATGACGCGGCGGACGAAGCTCAGGGCGAAGAGGGGCTCGATGCCGCTCGAGCAGCCGGCGATGATGCTCAACGTGCCGGTGGGCGCGATCGTCGTCAGGGTCGCGTTGCGGCGCTTGAGCCCCTGTTTGCCGTAAATGCTCTTTTCCCAGTTGGGGAAGACGCCGCGTTCGTGGGCGAGCGCCTCCGAGGCGGCATGCGCGGTCTGCTGGATGAAGGCCATGACCGACTCGGCCGTCTGCAGGGCCTCCTCGGAGTCGTAGGGGATGCCGAGCTCGAAGAGCAGATCGGCGAAACCCATGACCCCCAGGCCCACCTTGCGGTTTCCCTGCACCATGGCCGTGATCTCGGGGAGAGGATAGCGGGACATGTCGATCGTGTCGTCGAGGAAGCGCACCGACCAGTTCACCGTCTCGCGCAGGGCCTCCCAGTCGATTCCCGCGGCCGGGCGCACGAAACGGGCGAGGTTGATCGAGCCCAGGTTGCAGGCCTCCATCGGGAGCAGCGGCTGCTCGCCGCAGGGGTTCGTGGACTCGATTTCGCCGAGCTCGGGGGTGGGGTTCGCCGCGTTCATGCGGTCGAGGAAGATGATGCCCGGGTCGCCCGTCTTCCAGGCCTGCGAGACGAGGGCGGCGTAGACCTCGGCCGCGTTGAGTCGTGCGACGGGGCGCTTGTCCCGGGGGTCGAGGAGGTCGTAGTCCTCGCCGGCGGCGGCCGCGCGCATGAAGGCGTCGGTCACGGCGACCGAGATGTTGAAGTTGTTCAGGTCGCGGCCGCTCGACTTGCAATGGATGAACTCCAGGATGTCGGGGTGGTCGACGCGCAGGATCGCCATGTTGGCTCCGCGCCGCGTGCCGCCCTGCTTCACCTGCTCGGTGGCGGTGTTGAAGATCTTCATGAAGGAGACCGGCCCGGAGGCGACCCCCCCCGTCGAGCCGACGTTGCTGTTCTTGGGCCGGAGCCGCGAGAAGGAAAAGCCCGTCCCGCCGCCGGACTTGTGGATGAGCGCCGCGTTGCGCAGGGCGTCGAAGATCCCCTCCATGCTGTCTTCCACGGGCAGCACGAAGCAGGCGGCGAGCTGGCCGAGGCGCCGCCCGGCGTTCATGAGCGTCGGGGAGTTCGGCAGAAAGCGGAACGTGGTCATGAGATCGTAGAAGATCTCCTCGATTTCGGCCGTCCGGCTCTCGTCGGCGCCGTAGTTCCTCTCGGCGCGCGCGATGTGGTGGGCGACCCGGCGGAACATTTTCTCCGGGGTTTCGATCGGCTTGCCCTGGGGGTCTTTTTTCAGGTAGCGCTTGCGCAGCACCGTGAGCGCGTTCTCGGAGAGCGCAAGCCGCGGCTTGGCGGGGGGCTGCTTCTGCGGCGCAACCGCCGCGGGCGCGATGAGGGCTTCTTCCATGATCGGGGTCCTCGTCCGGTTGACGGGTCAGCGGTTTCGGGGTTCAGGCGGCGGGGCTTCGCCGCGATCCGATGTCCTTTTCTGCCAACATAATCACGGGGAGTCGGTTCCGAAAAGAAATGCCGCGCGGAGGGCGGTTGCAGGGCGTACGACCGGCGGCCGGTGGATCCGAATTTTGGTAATCTGTCATACCATATGTTGTGTGTCAACCTTCATTTCGATCAATATGTTAGGGTGGTGGCTCGAGAAGCCGCGTCGAAAGGCCGTTGCCCGATCGTATCTGGTTGGAATTCGGCAAGTTGAGAAGGCCCCGGTTGACAAGGGGAGGAATCGCTGATAGTTTAAGCGAAATTAATTTCTGGTGCCGCCCCGAACCCTTGAGTAAGGGGGATCGATGAAACGACCCGCCGCCGCCTTTCTGCTCGCCTTCTTCCTGTCCGCTTTTCCGCTGCTTGCCCCGGCTTCGCCCCTGGGGGTCGCTTCGCGGTTCAACGTCTTCGTCTTCGAGGATCTCGTGCAGTGGAAGACCGACACCGAGGGCCGGGTGGCGGCCGGAGGCAACGTCTTCTACTCGGACATGTCGGTTGCGCGCCGGATCCGCGAGCAGAACGGGGACGACTCCGACCCCGAGCTCATCGTGGGCGGCAACCTCTTCGCCCGCCGCGGCAGCGTGGGCTATTTCCCCGCCGAGAATTCCGGCGACCCGGCATTCAAGAAAGGCGACATCGTCGTCGGCGGCCGGGCCTTCATCGGCAAGGACGCGGGCGGCTACGAGACCTTCACCTACGGCAGTCTCCAGGAAAGGACCCCTTCGCCGATCGATTTCGCAAAGGAGCGCACCGCCCTTGAGGAGTTGTCTGCCTACTGGGGCAGCCTCAACGCCAACGGCACGGTCGAAAAGCTCCATTCCAACCTCTTCCTCAGGGGTTCGGACGCCCGGCTCAACATCTTCACCCTTTCGGCCTGGGATCTCGTGCGCATCGGGGATTTCCGGATCGAGGTGCCCGAGGGGTCGACGGTGCTCGTCAACCTCTCGGGGAAGATCGGCCGCCTCGAGCGCTTCGGCTTCTACTTCAACGGGCTCTACGGCGACCAGGACAGGGAGGGCCTCTTCCCCGACGACCGCATCCTCTACAACTTCTACGAGGCGACCGCGCTCAAGATCGCCGGGATCGAGGTGCACGGGACGGTCCTCGCCCCCGGGGCGAAAGTGAGCTTCTTCGACGGCCACATCGAGGGCGGGCTGATCGCGCGCTCGCTGTTCGGAACCGGCGAAGCCCACAACGAACTCTTCGCGGGTTTTCTGCCGGTGAAACCGGTCCCGGAGCCGGCAACGGCCGTCTTGGCGGCGGCCGGTCTCGCCGTTCTGGCGGCGCTGCGGCGGCGCATCCCGTGATCCCGAAGCCTCGCGCCGAGCTTCCCGGAAAGCCGCGGCCCGAGGCCGCGGCTTTCCGCTTCTAACCCATGCCCCCCTTCGACCACGTCGTGCTGATCGGCATGCCCGCCGCAGGCAAGAGCACCGTCGGCGTCCTCCTCGCCAAGCGGCTCAACTTCTCCTTCCTGGACACCGACCTCGTGATCCAGCGCCGTGAGGGGAAAAGCCTCCAGGAGCTGATCCGCGCGCACGGCCTCGAGGGCTTCTGCCGGCTGGAAGAGCGCCATGTCCTCTCGCTTTCCTTCGCGGGCTGCGTGGTCGCCCCCGGCGGATCCGTGATCTACCGCGAGGCGGCGATGCGTCACCTCAAGGAAGGCGGGATCGCCGTCTATCTCGCGCTGGCCCTCGGCCGTCTCCGCGAGCGACTCGCCGATCTCGACGCCCGCGGGGTCGTGATCGCCCCCGGCCGGAGGCTCGAGGATCTCTACGCCGAGCGCGACCCCCTCTACCGCCGCGCGGCCGACCTCGTGGTCGCCACCGACGGCCTCACCCCCGACCAGGTCGTCTCCCGCGTCCTGGCGGCCCTGGGGACGGCTTCGTCTCCCCCCTGAGGCTCGCGCGGCGCACCGCCCCCTCCCCGAACCGCCCCTCGATCGCGGCGACCGCCCGGTCGATCCGTTCCCATTCCGCGGACCCTCTTCCCTGTTCGTCGAAAAGCGCCCGCTGGCAGGGAAGCCCTGCGGGGACCAGGCCGGTAGCGGCGATCCCGATCAGGCGCACCGGCTTCCCGATCCGGAACCCTTCGAGCAGAGCGAGCGCCCGGCGGTAGATCTCGTGCGAAGAGGCGGCGGGTTCCCCCCACGTGCGCCGCCGCGTGTTGAGCGAGAAGTCCGCCTGCCGGATCTTCAAGACCACCGTGCGGGCGCGCATCCCCGCCGCGCGTAGATCCCCCGCCACGGCCTGCGCGTGCTCGAGCAGGAGCCGGCGGAGAAGATCCCGGTCCCGCGTGTCGCGGGCAAGGGTGCACTCGCTGCCGAACGAGCGCGCGGGCGAAACGGGGGTGACGGGGGTCGCGTCGATGCCGCGGGCGAGCGCGGAGAGCCGCTCTCCGGCCCGGCCGAGGAGGGCGACGAGCTCGACCCCGGGGATGCGGGCGATCTCCCCCATGAAGCGCACCCCGAAGCGCGAAAGCCGCTCCCGCGTCCGGGGGCCGACGCCGGGGGCCTTTTCGAGCGGCAGGGCGGCGAGGAAGGACTCGACCTCCCCCGGGGCGACCACGGTCAGGCCGTCGGGTTTGCGGAAATCCGAGGCCGCCTTGGCGAGAAAGCGGTTGGGGGCGATGCCGACCGAACAGGTGAGCCCGACCGCGGCGAGGATCCGTTCCTTGAGCCGCCTTCCCGCGGCTTCGGGCGGGCCGTGGAGACGCTCGGTCCCGGCGAGGTCGAGAAAGGCCTCGTCGATCGAGACGGGCTCGACGACCGGGCTGAAGGAGGCGAGCACCTCGCGGATGCGGCGGGCGACCTCGCGGTAGCGCTCGCCCCGGGGGGGGAGAAAGACCGCTTGCGGGCAAAGCCTTCGCGCCTCGGCCATGGGCATCGCCGAGCGTACCCCGAAGGCGCGGGCCTCGTAGCTCGCCGCGGCCACCACCCCGCGGCCCCCGGTGCCGCCGACCACGACCGGGAGGCCGCGAAGCTCCGGCCGGTCGCGCTGCTCGACCGCGGCGTAGAAGGCGTCCATGTCGACATGCAGGATCACCGTCGCCCTGTCCTCCCGGGGGGCCTTGCCCCGCAAGCGCCGCTCGGCTAATATAGAACAAAATTGTCAAAAACAATCAAACAGGATCCAAATCGGTCATGAAGATCGACCGTGTCGAAAACGTCGCCCTGCTCTACGAGATCTCGAAAGCCTTGAACGAGCACCTCGACCTGCGCCGCTCGCTCTATAAGGTCCTCGACATCCTCTCGGCCTCCATGCACATGGTGCGCGGGACGATCACGCTCCTCGACCCGCTCAAGGAGGAGATCCACATCGAGGTCGCCCACGGCATCGCCCCGGCGGCGATCGAGCGCGTGCGCTACAAGCTGGGCGAAGGGGTGACGGGCCAGGTGATCCAGACGGGCAAGGCGATCGCGGTGGCGCGGATCAGCGAGGAGCCGCGTTTCCTGGATCGCACGGCGAGCCGCCGCGGCAAGAAGACGGCCGAACTCTCCTTCTTCTGCGTCCCCATCAAGAAGGGCAACCAGGTGATCGGCGCCCTGAGCGTCGATCGGCCCTTCGACCCCGATTACCCCCTCGAGGAAGGCAAACGGCTGCTCTCGGTCATCGCCACGATGCTCGCCAGCCACGTGAGCAAGCTCGAGACCATCCGCCTCGAGCACGAGCGGCTGCGCGAGGAGAACCGCCGGCTGCAGTCCGAGCTCCAGAGCAAGTACAGCTTCGGCCATATCATCGGGAGCTCGAACCGCATGCGCGAAGTCTTCCAGATGATCTCGCGCGTCTGCCGCAGCAACGCGACCGTCCTCATCCGCGGGGAGAGCGGCACGGGAAAGGAGCTCGTCGCGAACTCCATCCACTACAACAGCCCGCGGGCGAACGGCCCTTTCATCAAGGTGAACTGCGCGGCGCTGCCCCAGAACCTGATCGAAAGCGAGCTCTTCGGGCACGAGAAGGGCGCCTTCACGGGCGCGATCCGCCAGAAGATCGGCAAATTCGAGCTCGCCCACCGCGGCACGATCTTTCTCGACGAGATCGGCTCCCTCAACCTCGACGTGCAGGCGAACCTCCTGCGGATCCTGCAGGAAAAGGAGTTCGACCGCGTGGGCGGCCAGCGCACGATCCGGGTCGACGTGCGCGTGATCGCGGCGACGAACTCGAACCTCGAGCAGGCGGTGGAAAAGGGGGACTTCCGCGGCGATCTCTACTATCGGCTGAACGTCTTCCCGATCTACATGCCGCCGCTGCGCGAACGCAAGACGGACATCCTGCTCCTGGCCGACTACTTTCTCGAAAAGTACGCGCGCGAGAACGGAAAAGACATCCGCCGCTTTTCGACCCCGGCGATCGACATGCTCATGCAGTACCACTGGCCGGGGAACGTCCGCGAGCTCGAAAACTGCATCGAGCGCGCCGTGCTCTTGTGCGAGGAGGGCGTGATCCACGGCTACCACCTGCCCCCCACGCTGCAGACCGGGGCCGAGTCCGGAACCCTCCCCGCGGTCTCGCTCGAGGAGGCGGTCGCCAAGCTCGAGCGCGAGATGCTGATCGACGCCCTCAAGAACACCCGCGGCAACATCACCGCCGCCGCGGCGCTTTTGCGCACGACGGTGCGCAAGTTCGCCTACAAGGCGCGCCGCTACGGGATCGACTACCGCACCTACCGGCCCTGACCCGCGGGGTCCCCCGCACCCCTCGGGTCCGATCCGCCCGGGGGGGGGGAGGGGGAGGGTGCCGGCCGCCCCCCGGAAAGCCGGGGCGGCCGGGCGGGTTTTTCGCCCGGCCGCCCCGCTCGGGTCGGGGCAATGCGGCTTGCCGGCTTCAGATGTCGAAATAGAGGAAGAACTCGTGAGGGTGCGGCCGCAGGCGCACGGCGTCCACCTCGGCCTTGGTCTTGTAGTCGATCCACATCTCGAGCGCATCCCGCGTGAAGACGTCGCCCTTGAGCAAGAAATCGTGGTCGGCCCGCAGGCAGGCGAGCGCCTCGTCGAGGGACCCCGGGGCCGAGGGCACCTGGGCGAGCTCCTCCGGCGGCAGGTCGTAGATGTTCTTGTCCAAGGGGTCCCCGGGGTCGATCTTGTTCTGGATCCCGTCGATCACGGCCATCAGGATCGCGGCGAAGGCGAGGTAGCCGTTGCAAGAGGGGTCGGGGGTGCGGAACTCGATGCGCTTCGCCTTGGGCGAGGTCGAGTACATCGGGATGCGGATCGCCGCGCTGCGGTTGCGGCTGGAGTAGGCGAGGTTGACGGGGGCCTCGTAGCCCGGGACGAGCCGCTTGTAGGAGTTGGTCGTGGGGTTGGTGATCGCGCAGAGCGCCCGGCAGTGCTTGAGAATCCCGCCGATGGCGTGGAGGGCGATCGGGGAGACCCCGGCGTACCTGTCGCCGGCGAAGAGGTTCTTCCCGTCCTTCCAGAGGCTCACATGGGTGTGCATGCCCGAGCCGTTGTCGCCGAAGAGCGGCTTGGGCATGAAGGTCACGGTGTGGTTGTGGCGGCAGGCCACGTTCTTCAGCACGTACTTGAACCACATGAGCTGATCGGCCATCTGGAGCAGCGGTTTGAATTTCATGTCGATCTCGGCCTGGCCGGCGGTGGCGACCTCGTGGTGCTGGGCCTCGACCTCGATGCCGAGCCGTTCGAGCTCGAGCACCATCTCCGTGCGCAGATCCTGGAACTTGTCCATCGGCGGCACGGGGAAATAGCCTTCCTTGGGCCGCGGCTTGTAGCCCAGGTTCGGGCCCTCGTCGCGTCCCGTGTTCCAGGTCCCCTCGATCGAGTCGATCTCGTAGAAAGCGCCGTAGACGTTCGACTCGTAGCGGATGTCGTCGAAGATGAAAAACTCGGCCTCCGGCCCCAGGTAGGCGATCTCGGCGATCCCCGTGCTCTTGAGATAGGCCTCGGCCTTCTTGGCGATGTTGCGCGGGTCCCGTGTGTACGGGGCGCGGGTGACCGGGTCGACGATGTCGCAGATCATGACCAGCGTGGGTTCCCGGGTGAAGGGGTCCATGCGTGCGGTCGCCGGGTCCGGGATCACGAGCATGTCGCTCGCGTTGATCGGCTGCCAGCCGCGGATGCTCGAGCCGTCGAAGCCGAACCCGTCCTCGAAGCTGCCCTCGTCGAGCTGGTGAATGGGCACGGAGAAGTGCTGCCAGAGGCCGGGAAAGTCCATGAAGCGCAGATCGAGCATGCGGGCGCCGTGTTCCTGGGCGAAAGAGAGAACTTCCTTGGGTTTCATCACAGATCCTCCTTGAATGGCGGTGAAGGGGTTTCCCGGGGACCGGGGTTCAGATGGCATCGGTTCCTGTTTCCCCGGTACGCACGCGGATCGCCTGCTCGACCGGGGTGACGAAAATTTTCCCGTCGCCGATCTTGCCGGTCAGGGCCGCCTCGCGGATGCGGGCGACCGCCTGGTCGACGAGCTCGGCGGCGACGACGATCTCGAGCTTCAGCTTGGGGATGAAGTCGACGACGTATTCGGCGCCGCGATAGACTTCCTTGTGGCCCTTCTGCCGGCCGTAGCCCTTGACCTCGGAGACCGTCATGCCCTGGATCCCGATGGCGTTCAGGGCCTCCTTGACGTCGTCGAGCTTGAACGGCTTGATGATGGCTTCGATTTTCTTGATCATGACCTCCTCCTTCACGACCGGTCTCCCGGCTCATTCGATTTCAAAGGCCCGCTCCCCGTGAAGGGCGCTGTCCAGACCGATGCGTTCGTTTTCCTCCTCCACCCGCAGCCCCCCGGTCAGCAGGCCCGTGAGCCATGCGAGGAGGAGGGTCGCGGCGGCGGTGTAAAACGCCGTGGCGGCGACGGAGAGCGCCTGGATCCCGAGCTGGCCGGGGTTGCCGAAGAAGAGCCCGGCCCCCGTGGGGTTCACCGCGGGGTCGGCGAAAAGGCCGGTGGCGAGTGCGCCCAACGCGCCGCAGAGGCCGTGCACGCCGAAGGCATCCAGGGCGTCGTCGTAGCCCATCCGGGGCTTGAGCCGGGCGACGGCGTAAAAGCCGAGCACCCCCGCGGCCGCCCCGATCCCGATCGCCGACCCCAGGCCGACGAAGCCCGCCGCGGGCGTGATGGCGACCAGCCCGGCCACGGCGCCCGAGGCGATCCCCAGCACCGTCGGCTTGCGGTTGACGGCCCACTCGGCGAACATCCAGGCGAGCGCGGCGGCCGCCGCCGAGGTATTGGTCACGAGGAAAGCCGATCCCGCCAGGCCGTCGGCGACGAGCGCGCTGCCGGCGTTGAAGCCGAACCAGCCGAACCAGAGAAGGGCGGCGCCGAGGGCCGTGAGCGCGATGCTCGAAGGGAACATCGCCTCCCGACGGTAGCCGACCCGGGGCCCGAGCCGGAGGGCGAGCACGAGCCCGGCGACCCCGGCGTTGATGTGCACGACGGTCCCGCCCGCGAAGTCGAGCGCCCCCAGGCCGGCCATCCAGCCCTTGCCCCACACCCAGTGCGCGACCGGGCAGTAGACGAGGCTCACCCACAGAACGCAGAAGACGAGCCAAGCCGAGAATTTCATGCGGTCCACGACGGAGCCGAGGACGAGCGCGACGGTGATCGCGGCGAAGGTCATCTGGAAGAGGGCGAAGACGTTGGCGGGGATCGTCCCTTCCAGGCTGCCGGGGGTGATCCCGGAGAGAAAGAGGGCCGTCGGTCCGCCGATCACGCCGCCGGCATCCGGGCCGAAGGCGAGGCTGTACCCCCAGGCGACCCAGACCAGGCTCGCCAGGCAGTAGGCGGCGAAGGTCATGGCCACGGTGTTCAGCAAGTTCTTGTAACGCGACATCCCGCCGTAAAACAAGGCCAGCCCGGCGGGGGTCATCACCATCACGAGGGCGGTCGCCATGATCATCCAGGCCGTGTCCCCGGCGTTCAGCTCCGGCTCGGCGGCCGAGGCGGAGGAGGCCGCGAGGAAGAGAAGGGCGGTTCCTGAGGTTCGAAGGATCCGGCTGCGGGTCATGGGTTCGATGCTCCTTTCCGAGGGGGTTCCGACGGCGCCAGCCGCTCGAGGATCTCGCGCTCGAGGGCGGCGATCCGTGCGGGTTCGAGAAGTTTTCCTCCCGCGAGATCGCGGACGTAGAAGACGTCCACCACCTGGTCGACCTGCGTGGCGATCTTCGCCACGCGGATGTCGAGGCCGTGGCGGTGGAGCGCATCGGCGATGCAGTAGAGCAAGCCGGGGAAGTCCTGGGTGAAGACCTCGAGGATCGTGAAAAAGCTCGAGCTCGCGTTGTCGATCTGCACGCGGTGCGGCTTCCTGCCGGCGCGGGGTCGGACCGCGGCTCGGGCGGCTTCGAGCCGCGGGGCGAGCACGGCCGCGAGATCGAGCTTTCCCGCGAGCACCGCCTCGAGGTGGTCGGCGGCGCGCTGCCAGCGCTCCTCCTCGAAAATCGGGTCGGGCGGGGGGCTCAACTCGAAGCGGTCGAGGGCGAGCCCGTTTCGCCACGTGAAGACGAGGACGTCGAGGATGTTGATCCCGTTCAGGGTGAAGACCCCCGCGAGGCTCGCCATCAGTCCGGGGCGGTCCTTGGCGCAGACCGTGAGCCGTCGGGCCTTGCCGCCGGCGGCGGGCTGAATGTCCCACACGAAGGGCCGCTCGCCCAGCCGGGAGGCGAGGGCGATGTGCGCGGCGATCTCGGAGGGATCCATGGCGAGGAGATAGCGGGGGCTGAGGAAAGGAAAGAGCTCCGCGAACCGCCGGCGCTCGGTCCCGGACGCCGCGCCGGCGAGCAGCTCCTGGCGCTTGCGTTCGATCGCCTCCACGGTGCGGCGGCTGGCGAGATCGCCCTCCTCGATGACGTGCAAGACCTTCAGGAAGAACTCCTGCAGGAGGTGCGCGGTCCAGTCGGACCAGGCCGCCGGCCCGGTCGCCCGGGCGTCGGCGACGGTGAGGAGGTAGAGCATCTTCAGCGCCTCCGGCCCGGGGATGCGCCGCGCGCAGGCGAGCGCGGTCTCCTCGTCGTGGATGTCGCGTCGGGTGGCGGTCTGGATGAGCAGCAGGTGCTCGCGCACGAGGAAGGCCGCCGTTTCCCGGTCCTCCGGGGAAAACCCCCGCTCGGCGAGCAGCCGGCGCACGAGCTCGGCGCCGCGCGCGGCGTGGCCGGGCGCGGGGTCGGCCTTGCCGATGTCGTGCAGCAGCGCCGCCCAGTGGAGCAGCGCCTTGCGCGGCAGTTCCCGGTAGATCCGCGCGGGCAGATCGTCGACGCCCGTCGCCGGGCGCAGGGCGAGCTGCTGCAGGGCGATCACCGTGTGCAGCAGGTGCCGGTCGACGGGGTAGACATGGTACTCGTCGTACTGGATGCGGTGGGCGACGCCGTGGAGTTCGGGGATCAGGGCCTCGAGCAGCCCCGAGGCGAGGAGCTCGTCGAGGAGGGCTTCGCTCCTCTGCGGGTGGACGAGCAGCGACTCGAGGGCGCGCACGACGGCGGGCGCCGTGCGCAGCGGGGCGTCGACGAGATGCAGAAATTCGCGGAGCAGCCGCCGGGCTTCGCCGGCGAGCGGCAACCCCGAGCGGGCGCTCTCGGTGAAGATGCGGATCAGCAGCTCGGGGCGTTTCAGGATCGCCTCGGCGCTCTCGAAGCCGAGAAAGCCGCCGGGGGCGGCGACGATCCCCTCGGGCAGGGAAGCCGCCGGCATCCGCCGCCTCTTTTTCGGGGCGGCGAGCTCGCGCATGCAGGCGAGATGCAGCCGCTTGATCCCCTCCATGTGGCGGTGCAGTTCGCCGAGGAAACGCTCGACCGGCTGCTGCCCGCCTGCGGCGGGGTATCCCAGCCGGTCGGCGATGGCGAGCTGGTGCTCGAAGTGGAGCCGATCGACCCGGCGGCGGCAGATCTCGTGCAGGTGGTCGCGCACCGCCCAGATGAACTGCAGGGCGTCCCAGAGTTCCGTGAATTCGCCGTGGGAGAGGAGCCCGGTGTACTCGAGGTCCCGCGGCTGCAGCACCTCGTGGTCGAGCCGCGCGGCCCAGCGCAGGCTGTGGTAGTCGCGCAGCCCCCCCTGGCCCTCCTTGAGGTGCGGCTCGAGGAGGTGCGCGGAGTCGCCGAAGCGCTCATGCCGCAGGCGGGTGTGCTCGACGAGCTTCTCGACCACCCAACCGCGGCGGCGGCGCAGCTCGGCGCGCAGGCGTTCGAGCAGCTCGGAGTAGAGCACCGAGACCCCGCAGACGAAGCGGGCGTCGAGGAGGGGGGTGAGGATCTGGAAATCGCTTCCGGCGAGCGAAAGGCAATCCCCGAGCGATCGCAGGGCGTAGCCGACCTCGAGACCCAGGTCCCACAGGGGGTAGATCATCTCGCGGATGAGGGACTCCGCACCCGCGGGGACCTCGCGGCGGAAAAGAAACAACAGATCGATGTCCGAGCGCAGGTTGAGCTCCTCGCGGCCGTAGCCTCCCAGGGCGATGATGGCGTAGGGGTTGCGGTTGATTTCCAGGAAAGGGCCGCTCGGGCTGGCCGTAAAGGCCTCCTCGAAGTAGTCGTCCACCGCCCGGCTGATCGGCGAAAGCCCCTCCCCCGGCCGGCGCTTGCGGATCGCGGCGTGGATCTCCCCCAGCCTCTTCCTCAGGGTGGCGGCGGCGTTCCGGCGGCCGTCGGCGGCATCGGGTATGGGGGCGGCGCTCACGGGCGACGAAATCCTCCGGGAAGCGGTAGAGCAAGGAGGGTGCCATCGGGGCCCGAGGCGTTGAAAGCCTGAAGGATCCGGGGGTTGCGGGCTTCCGGGAAAAGCCCGCCCGCCCCCAAAAATGACAACAATGTATTCTTGATACTTTTTGAAAATACAAAATTGTTTTTTTATGAAAGCCGCGGGGGGAAGACGCACGCCCAGATCTGCCGCACCCGGGAGCGCAGGAGCGCGAAACGTTCCGCCGGCACCCGGGGGGGCTTTTCCAGGAGGGCGAGGCGGTGGGCGGCCGCGCGGTAGATCAGGTAGGCGTGCTTGAGCACGTGGGCCTCGATTTCGCCGAGGATCCGAAAGGTGCTGAGCGTCTGGATCAGCCGCACGGTATCGGTCCAGGCGCAGAGTTCCGGGACGCGCCGGGCGTGGCGCAGGGTGAGCAGCTGCACCAGAAACTCGATGTCCACGATGCCGCCCGGGTCCTGCTTGAGATCGAATTCCGCCGCGGAACCCGCCGGCGCGCTGCGCCGCATGCGCTCGCGCATCGCGAACACCTCCCGGCGCAGCTCCTCCGGCGGGCGCGGCAGGCCGAGCACCGCCCGGCGCACGCCCTGGAAGCGGGCGGCGACGGCGGGATCCCCCGCCACCGGCCGGGCCTTGATCAGCGCCTGGTGCTCCCAGGTCCAGGCCTCCCGCCGCAGGTAGTCGCCGAAGGCGTCCACGTGCTGGACGAGGATGCCCGCGATCCCGCTCGCCCGCAGGCGGGTATCGATCTCGTAGAGGCGCCCTGCGCGGGTGTGGGCGGTCAGGATGTGGATCACCCGCTGGCCCAGGCGGTTGTAGAATTGCGCCGGGTCGATCGGCCGCGGGCCGCCGCGCGTCGACTCCCCGGCGCCCGCGTGCAGGAAGACCAGATCGAGATCGGAGCCGTAGCCGAGCTCGAGACCGCCCAGCTTCCCGTAGGCGATGGCGGCGAAGCCCGGGCGGCAGGGCACGCCGTCCAGGCGCGCCTCGGGTTCGCCGTGGCGGGCGACCAGATGCCCCCAGGCGAGGTCGACCACGGCCGCGAGCACCGCCTCGGCGATATCGGAGAGGACATCGCTCACCCGCATCAGGGCGAGCTGCCCGCTTACGTCGGCCGCGGCCGCCTTGAGCACCTGGGTCTGCTGGAAGACGCACAACACCTCGATCTGGGCTTCCAGGTCCTCGGGGTCGGTCCGCGCGAGCCGCCCGCGCAGCTCGGAGAGCAGCGCCTCGCGGCCGACCGGCCGGTAGCGCCCTTCGGGGACGAGCAGCTCGTCCAGCACGACCGGGTGCCGGGCGATGAAGGAGGCGAGAAACGGGCTCGCCCCGGCGAGGGTGACGAGTCGCTCGAGCGCCGCGGGGGATTCGAGGAGCAGGGCGAGGTAGGTCGTGCGGCGCTCGATCGCCCGCAGGATGTCGCAGCTGCGACGCAGGGCCTCCAAGGGATTCGCCGCACGCGCCGAGGCGAGCACGATCCGCGGGACGAGCCGGTCGAGGCGGCGGCGGCCGGCGGCGCTGAGTGCCCGCGTTTCCGGGTCCTCCTGCAGGGTCTGGAGCACCTCCAGGGCCTCCGCGGCGGCTGCATGGCCCGCGCGCCGCAGGAGCGCCTCGGCCTCCGGCGGCGCCAGGCGCATCTCCCAGAGGGCGGCGAGTTCCGCTTCCAGCGAGCCGGCCGCCTCCCCGTCCCCTTCGGCCGGCCCGAGGAGCAGGCGGAACTGTCCGTGCACCGCTTCGCGGTGGCGGCTGAACTCCGCGAGCAGGCCCTCGGGGTCGGCATGCCCCATCCCCGCGGCGACGAGGCGCAATTCCCGGGGGTCCCGGGGGATCTCGTGGGTCTGGCGGTCGAAGCGCTGCTGCAACCGGTGCTCGAGGGTGCGCAGAAAGACATAAGCCTCGTCGAGCAGCCGGCGGGTCGCCTCGTCGATCAGCCCGAGCGCAACCAGGGCGGCGAGGACCCTGCGGATCGCGCGCTCGCGCAGGGCCGGCTCCAGGCCGCCGCGCAGCAGCTGGAAGGATTGGCCGAAGAACTCGATTTCGCGGATCCCCCCGCGGCCGAGCTTGATGTTGCCCTCGAGCCCGCGGCGGGCGACTTCCCGGGTGATCAGGCCCTTCATCTCGCGCAGCGCCTCGAAGGCGCCGTAGTCCAGGTAGCGTCGGTAGACGAAGGGCTGCAGGCGCCGCAGCAGCTCCTCGCCCGCCGCCCGGTCCCCGGCCGCCGGGCGGGCCTTGATCCAGGCATAGCGCTCCCACTCGCGGCCCTGTTCCTGGTAATACTGCTCGAGGGCGTCGAAGCTCATGACGAGCGGCCCCGATTCGCCGAAGGGGCGTAGCCGGAGATCCACGCGGAAGACGATCCCCTCGGCGGTGGGGAGGTCGAGCAGCCGGACCAGCCGGCGGGCGAGTCGGGTGAAGAACTCCCCGTGCGGGACGGCCGTGGGCCCGCCCCGCGTCTCGCCGTCGGCGGCGTAGGCGAAGAGCAAATCGACGTCGGAGGAGAAGTTGAGTTCCCGGCCCCCGAGCTTGCCGAGCGCGATGACGGTGAGACCCAGGGGGGCTCCCCCCGGCCCTTCGGGGACGCCCGCCTCGCGGCAGAGCCGTTCGTGGAGCCAGGCGAGGCCGTGGTGCAGGCAGGCATCGGCGAGATCGGAGAGTTCGCGGACCGTCTCCTCGAGATCCGCCAGCCCGGCGAGGTCGCGCCAGGCGATGCGGCAGAGCTCGCGGCGACGGAGCCGACGAAGGCGGCAGCCGGCCTCTTCCTCGTCGGCGGCGGACGCGAGCGCCTCCGCGACCCGAACCGCGGTTTGCTCCGCCGCGCGGGGGCGATCGGCCTCCCCCTCGCGCAGGAGCGCCGCGAGCGCCGGGGGGTCGGCCCGCAGGGATTCGTAGAGAAAATCGCTCAGCAGCGCCGCGCGGGCGAGCCCGCCTTCGCGTGCGGGATCGAGCGGCCAGCCCGCCCCCGCCTCTTCCATGGCCCGGCGGAGCGCCCGGCAGCGCTCCTCGGCCGTCGCGGCGAGATCGGCGGGCAGGGAGTCCAGGGGATGCACGATGCGAAACGGCCTCCTCCTGCGGCGGGACCGGCCCGCCGGGGGAAACGCGCGCTCAGCGCAGGTAGCCCCATTCGCGCAGCCGCTGGGCGGCGTGCTGGGCGTAGGGCCCCTGGCGGACCTGCTGCAGGTAGCGGCGGTATTCCTGGGCGGCCTCGCTTCTGCGGTTCAGGCCCTCGAAGGCGTAGCCGGTGAAGAAGACGCTCGTCGGGTTTCCAGGCAGGATGCGCCGGTAGGCCTGAAAGTCCGCGAGCGCGGCGTCGAAGCGCCTGAGCTGCAGCGCGGCGACCCCGCTCAGGAAGTGGCCCTGGGCTTCCTGGGGGTAGGCGGAGATCGCCTCGCGGGCGTAGCGTTCGCCTTCGGCGTATTTTTTCTGCAGCAGCATGCACCGGGCCATGGAAAGCAGGCCGGCGTAATCCCCGGGGGCCTGGCGGAGGGCGGCGCGGAAATGGGTCTCCGCCTGGTCGTAGTTCTTCTTGCCGAGCGCGGCATCGCCCTTTTGCATCTCCTCGACCGCGCCGGCGATGGCCCGCAACCGGGCGGTTTCGTCCAGGAACCGCTCGCGGTGCAGCGGGTTGCCCCGCGCGCCGGCGTACTCGCCGCGGGCCGTCTGCACGGCGGTGCGGTAGCGCTCCTCGCTCATCGGGTGCGTGGAGAACATGAGCTCGATCGCGTTGGGCCGCGACTTGTTCAGGCCGTTCAGGATCTCCATCAGCCCGACCATGCCCTCGGGGCTGTATCCGGCGCGCACGCTGTAGGCGGTCCCCAGGGCGTCGGCCTCGCGCTCGTTGTCGCGGCTGTAGCTCGCCAGAAAGGCGCCCGCCCCGAGGCCGCCCAGCGTCGAGGTCACCTGGCCGAGACCGGGGGCGGTCAGGTCGGCCAGGATCGAAAGGCCGCCGACCAGGATGTTGGAGAGCTGCCCCTGGGAGAGTTGCTGGGCGGTGTGGCGGGCGGAGACGTGGCCGATCTCGTGGCCGAGCAGGGCGGCGAGCTCGGCCTCGTTGTGGAGCTTGAGCAGGATGCCGCGGGTGCAGGCGATGCTTCCGCCGGGGAAGGCGTAGGCGTTGATGTAGGTCGCATTCACCACGCGGAAGGAGAAGGGCATCTGCGGCCGGTGGCTGCGGGCGGCGAGCGCGCGGCCGACGCGCTCCACGTAGGCGTTCAGACCGGCGTCCTGGGTCGTGCCGAAATCCTCCGAGAACTGGCGCGGTGCAAATTGCCGGTCGATCCGGATCTCCTCGTCTTCAGAAACCGTCATGAACTGGCTTCGACCGGTGACGGGGTTGGTCGCGCAGCCGACGAGGAAGCCGGCTGCGGTGAGGCCGCTCACGCGGAGGAAGCGGCGACGGGTCCAACCCCCGCCGGAATCGACCCATAGGGGAGACATAACCATGCTCTGCTCCTGAAAAGGGGGTGGAAGGCGGGGCGGATCCCCCCCCGGGGGGAGCAAGCATAAAGAAAAGGCCCCGAGCCTGTCAAACGCCGCCTCCCCCTCCGGGGGCGGTGGGGGGACATCGTCTTTTCTTGCATTTTTGTAAGCGGGCGGGGTCCGGGGCGTTACGACCTTGTGGGACAGGCTTGACCTGCGGATTTTTTTCCTCCATAGGGGGGATGACGGTGCCGCCTCCGGCGGCCGTGCTTTCGACCCGATGCGGCCGGGCGACCCGATGCGGCCGTCCAGGACGAGGGTTTTCCCGGCATGCCTTTTGCTCACTCCGTCGGGTCGGGCAGTGGCGGCTTGCGGCACCGGCGCCGCAGCGATCGCGTTTTCCTCCGACGGGCCCCGCGTTCTTCGAAACCGATTGCGTCCGCCGAATCCCGCTGATCCGTCATGCGGCCCTCCGGCCTCCTTCCGTCGGGCGGAAGGAGGCCGCGGAAAGGAGTCTGAAGCGATGTGCCGACTGTTTGCCGTCACCAGCCGGGAGCCCGTCTCCCCCATGATGGCGATCCAGGCGCTGGAGGTCATGCGCGAGGGGCATGACGGCTCGGGCGTCGGGCTGCTTCTGCGCGATCTGAGCGGCCCCTTCGAGGAGTTGAAGGACGCCCCCATTCTCTCGGGGATCTTCAGCGAAGCGGGCTTGAAGCGCCTTGATGCCACGATGATGGATCTGGGCTTCATGACGAAGTACAAGATCTCGATCAAGGTCCCCAAGACCCCGCCCCCGGGCGTGCCGCGGCGCGACATCTATCTCATCCGCGCCTATGAGCTGCCCGAAGAGTGGGACGGGCTGCCGCGGCAGGAGATCGAGCACCGGCTGATGATGGTCCGGCTGCGGTTGCGGGCCATGGGGGAGGAGGCGCAGGACATGATCGTCTTTTCCTTCTGGCCCGACGTGATCCTGATCAAGGAGATCGGGGACCCGTTGTCGGTCGCCCGCCACTTGCAGCTCGACCGCAAGGAGCTCCACGCGCGCATCCTCCTCGCCCAGGGCAGACAGAACACCAACTACAGCATCGACCTCTACGCTTGCCACCCCTTCTTCCTCCAGGGCTTTGCGACCATGACCAACGGCGAGAACACCGCCTTCGTCCCCATCCGCACGTTTCTCGAGTCGCGCGGCTTTCCGGGCTACACGGGGTATCGCTCGGATTCCGAGGTCTTCACCCACATCCTGCACTACACCCGGCGGGTGCTCGGTCTCGGCATCGAGGCGTACAAGCACGTGATCACCCCGCTGCCCGACGAGGAACTCGCCGAGCACCCGAACGGGCCGTGGCTGCGACGGCTCAAGCAGTGCTGCCGGTCCCTGATCATCGACGGCCCGAACTGCGTGATCGGCTGCCTCCCCGACGGGAGCCTCTTCCTCGTCCAGGACCGCAAGAAGCTCCGCCCCGGAGTCGTCGGCGGCAAACCCGGTCTCTTCGCCTTTTCCTCCGAAATCTGCGGCCTGGACGCGGCGATTCCGCTCCGCGACAAGAGCCGCGATGTGCAACCGATGAACCTGGAGACCGCCGTGGTCGATCCCGAGCGGCGCGAGGTCCGCGTATGCAGTCAGAAAGACCCCTTGCCCCTTCCACACTGAGCGTCAAGGACCTTCCCTGGCAGGTCGAATGGAGCCGCGAGGCCTGCACCCTGTGCGGACGCTGCACGGCCGTGTGCCCCGTGCACGCGATCGAGCTGGCCGTCTTTCGCAAGCGGCTGCTCGAGCCGCCGGCCGATCTCGGGGCGGTCACCGCCGGGGAGACCCGCTCCTACTACGGGATCCGCCAGCGGACCGACCCGGCCTACGCCTGCGTCGGCTGCGCCATGTGCAATCTCGTCTGCCCGAACCACGCGATCCGGCCGATGCGGACCGACGAGGCGGACAAGTTGCGCTTCCACGTCGACCGCGGGGGGCAGCCGCGGCGCCGCGGCGGCCGCCGCAACGTGCCCGGCACGGTGCTCGACCGCATCAAATTCATCCGCATTTCCATGCTGACGGACCCGGCGCTCGACGCCGGCCGGCACGAGTTCGAGCTGCGCACGCTCCTCGGGCGGGTGCTGCCGCCCGAGGCGGCGCTGCGGCACGAGCGCGAGCACGGCTGGGTGCCGCCGGTGCGCGAGATCTACCCCCTGGTGATCGGGGGGATGTCCTTCGGCGCCCTCTCCCCGAACATGTGGGAAGGGCTGCAGCTCGGGGTCGCCTACCTGAACGAGGAGCTGGGGATGCCCGTGCGCGTCTCGACCGGCGAGGGGGGCTGCCCGCCGCGGCTGCTGCGCTCGCGCTTCCTCGAGTACGTCATCCTGCAGATCGCGAGCGGCTACTTCGGCTGGGACGAGATCCTGCATGCCATCCCGGAGATGAAGGCCGACCCCTGCGCGATCGAGATCAAGTACGGCCAGGGCGCCAAGCCCGGCGACGGGGGCCTGCTCATGGCGCACAAGGTGAACCGACTGATCGCCGCGATCCGGGGCGTCCCCCCGGGGGTGAGTCTGCCCAGCCCGCCGACCCACCAGACGCAGTACTCGATCGAGGAGTCGGTGGCGAAGATGATCCAGTCGATGAGCATGGCCTGGGGGTTCCGCGTGCCGGTCTACCCGAAGATCTCCGGCACCTCGACCGCGCTCGCGGTCCTGAACAACCTCACGCGCAACCCCTACGCCGCGGCCCTGGCGATCGACGGCGAGGACGGCGGCACGGGGGCGGCCTACAACGTCTCCATGAACCACATGGGGCACCCGATCGCTTCGAACATCCGCGACGCCTACCTCACGCTCGTGCGGTTGGGCATGCAGAACGAGCTGCCGCTCTTCGCCGGCGGCGGGGTGGGCAAGACCGGGAACCTCGCCGCCAACGCCGCCGCCCTCATCATGCTCGGCGCGAGCGGGGTCCAGGTCGGAAAGTACATCATGCAGGCCGCCGCCGGCTGTCTGGGATCCGAGTCCGACCGCTGCAACATCTGCAACATCGGGCTCTGCCCGAAAGGGATCACCTCGCAGGATCCGCGCCTCTACCGCCGCCTGGACGTGGACGACGTCGCCCAGCGGCTGGTCGATTGCTTCGTCGCCTTCGACACCGAGCTCAAGAAGATCGTCGCCCCGCTGGGCCGTTCCACCTCGCTCCCGATCGGCATGTCCGACGCTCTCGGCGTCGATGACCCCCGCATCGCCGAAAGGCTCAAGATCGCCTATGTCGTGTGATCCCGGCGCATCCCCGGCCGCCCGGGGGCTCTCCCCCGGGGAAGGCAAGGACGGCAACCCATGAGCGACATCCCGCAACCCGGACCCCCGGAGTTTCACCGCATCCCCGGCCGCGTGCAGGGGGAGCGGATCTCTTCGCGTCTCCTCGAGGAGGCGATCCAGCGCGCCGTGGCCGACGGGCACCGCCGGCTGCTCGTCGAGGCCTTCGGCCAGCACGGCATCGGCGGGCGGCTGCGCAGCCCCGACGGCGCCCCGCTGCTCGTGCAGGTGACCGGGAACCCCGGCCAGCGCCTGGGCGGCATGGGGTTCCCGGGCACCGCGATCGAGGTGGACGGCCCGGCCTCGGATGACGTCGGCTGGTTGAACGCCGGCGCCGAGATCGTCGTGCGCGGCAACGCCGGCAACGGGGTCGCCAACGCCATGGCCCAGGGGCGGATCTACATCGGCGGGAACCTCGGCGCGCGCGCCATGACCATGACCAAGCACAACCCGCGCTTCGAGCCGCCGGAACTCTGGGTCCTCGGCTCGGTCGGGGATTACTTCGGCGAGTTCATGGCGGGCGGGATCGCCGTCGTCTGCGGCCACGAGCCCCAGCGGCCCGACAACGTCCTCGGCCACCGACCGCTCGTCGGGATGGTGGGCGGCAAGGTCTTCTTCCGCGGACCGCACGGCGGCTACAGCACGGCCGACGCCCGGCCGGCGCCGATCGACGATGCCGACTGGCGGTGGCTCGAGGGGGGGCTGGCGCGCTTTCTGCACGCCGTGGGCCGGACCGAACTCCTGCGTCGGCTCGCCGTACGCGAGGACTGGCAGCTCCTCGTCGCCCGTCGGCCCGGCGAAAAACAGCCGCTTCCCGTGCGCAGCATCCGCGCGTTCCACCGCGAGCGCTGGGAGGCCGAGCTCGGGCCGGGAGGGCTGATCGGGGATTTGAGCCCGGCCGACCGCAGCCGCATTCCGGTGATCACGACGGGAGAACTCCGGCGCTTCGTTCCCGTCTGGGAGCACCGGCTCTACGCCGCCCCCTGCGAGGCCAGCTGCCCGACGGGCATTCCCGTGCAGCGGCGCTGGCAGCTGATCCGCGAGGGCCGGATCGACGAGGCCGTGGACCTCGCGCTCGCCTACACGCCCTTCCCGGCCGCGGTCTGCGGCTACCTCTGCCCCAACCTCTGCATGCAATCCTGCACGCGGGGGACCTTCGGCCTGGCGCCGGTCGACACGACGAAGCTCGGTCGCGCGAGCCTGCGGGCGCGCCTGCCGGAGCTCCCGCCCCTCGGGGGAGGGCGCGTCGCCGTCGTCGGCGGGGGGCCGGCCGGGATCTCGGCCGCCTGGCAGCTCCGCCGCCGCGGCCTCGAGGCCGTCCTCTACGAGCTCGAGGGAAGGCTCGGGGGCAAGTTCACGCGGGTCATCCCCGAAAGCCGCATCCCGCGCGAAGTGATCGAAACCGAACTCGAGCGCGTGCGCCGGGTTCTCCCCCTGGTCGCGCTCCGGCAACCCCTCGGTCGCGAGGAGTTTCTGCGCCTGCGCGAGGAGTTCGACGCCGTCGTCGTCGCCGTCGGCGCGCGCAAGCCGCGGAGCCTGCCGCTGCCGGGGATCGAGCGGGCGGTCCCGGCGCTCTTCTTTCTCGAGGCGGCGAAGACCGGACAGGCCACAGTCGGGCGACGGGTCGCCGTGGTCGGGGCCGGGAACGTCGGCTGCGACGCCGCCACCGAGGCCTTCCGCCTGGGGGCCGAAGAGGTCACCCTGCTCGACATCCAGCGGCCGGCCGCCTTCGGCAAGGAACGCCGGGCGGCCGAGGCGGCCGGGGCGCGATTCCGCTGGCCGGTCCGGATCCGGGAGATCACCGCCTCCGGGGTGCGTCTGGAGGAGGGCGGGGAGATCCCCGCGGACACGGTGATCGTCGCCGTCGGCGATCAGCCGGAGCTCGGCTTCCTGCCCGAGACGGTCGCCGTGGAGCGGGGCTTCGTCCGCGTGGACGAGGACTTCCGCACGAGCGACCCCAAGGTCTACGCGATCGGCGACGCCGTCCGGCCGGGGCTCCTGACCGAGGCGATCGGCGCCGGAAAGAAGGCGGCGGAGGCGATTGCGGCCGCGATTGCGGGGATCCCGCCGGAGACGGGGCGGCGGGCAATGATCGACCGGCGGCGGGTCACGGCCGAGTATTTCGACCCGCGGATCGTGGAATTCGCCGACGTGAACCAGTGCAGCAGCCAGTGCCTTTCCTGCGGCGCCTGCCGGGACTGCGGAACCTGCGTCGCCGTCTGCCCGCGGGGGGCGATCCGGAAAAGAAATCTCGAGGGGGACCGCTATGCCTACGAGGTCGACGACGCGCTCTGCATCGGCTGCGGTTTTTGCGCCGGCGCCTGCCCCTGCGGGGTGTGGACCTTGCGGGAAAACGATCCGCTCGCCTGAAGCCGGGGGCGACTTCATGGCCGCGGGGGCGTCCGGGGAGGAAGACCGGCCGCGCGAGTCCTGCGGGATCTTCGGCATCTGCGGGCACCCCGACGCCGCCGCCCTCACCTATTTCGGCCTCTATGCGCTGCAGCACCGGGGCCAGGAGAGCGCCGGGATCGCCGCCGTGAACGAGGGCTGCCTCGCGGCCCACCGCGGCATGGGGCTCGTCCACGAGGTCTTCGACGTCGACCACCTGGAGGAGCTCGAGGGGCCCTGCGCCATCGGCCACGTGCGTTATTCCACGACGGGCAGCTCGATCCTCATGAACGCCCAGCCCTTCGTGGTCCGGCACCGCCGCAAGGCCTACGCCGTCGCCCACAACGGCAACATCACCAACGCCCCCGCCCTGAAGGAGGAACTCGAGCAGGCGGGCTCGATCTTCCAGTCCACCATGGACAGCGAGATCATGCTCCACCTCTTCGTGAAGAACCTCCGGTACGGCTTCGAGGAGGCGCTGGTCCGCACCGTGCAGCGGCTGGAAGGGGCCTTCTGCTTCGTCATGCTCACCAGCCGCGGCGAGCTCGTCGGCATCCGCGACCCGTTCGGGTTCCGGCCGCTCTGCCTGGGGCGGCTGAACGGTCAATTCGTGCTTGCCAGCGAGTCCTGCGCCCTCGACCTCGTGCAGGCCGAATTCGTGCGCGAGGTCGAGCCCGGCGAGATCGTGATCCTCGACGGGGACGGGATCCGCAGCCTGCGCGTCCCGCCCGCCCCCCGCCGGGCGCTCTGCATCTTCGAATTCATCTATTTCGCCCGGCCCGACAGCCTGCTCGACGGGCGCACCGTCTACCTCGTGCGCAAAGCCTTCGGCCGCAAGCTCGCCGAGGAGGCCCCGGCCGCGGCCGATTTCGTCATGCCCTTTCCGGACTCGGGGACCTACGCCGCCATCGGCTACGCCCAGGCGGCGGGACTTCCCTTCGAGCTCGGCATGATCCGCAACCACTACGTCGGACGCACCTTCATCCAGCCCACCCAGAGCATGCGCGACTTCGGCTCGCGCGTGAAGCTGAACCCGGTCAAGGAGCTGCTCCAGGGCAAGGAGATCGTGATCGTCGACGACTCGATCATCCGCGGCACCACCGTGAAAACGCGGGTGCGGGCGCTGCGCGAGCTCGGCGTCCGGCGCGTGCACATGCGCATCTCCGGGCCGCCGCACCGTTTTCCCTGTCCCTACGGGATCGACTTCTCGACCCGCGGCGAGCTCGTCGCCGCCGGCCGCAGCGAGGAGGAGCTGCGGCGAATGCTCGGCCTCGACAGCCTGCACTATCTCACGATCGAGGGCCTGCTCGCCGCGACCGGCGACCCCCGGGCGGAGGAGCGCTTCTGCAAGGCCTGCTTCGACGGCCGCTACCCCGTCCCCTATGAGGCCGCCCTGTCCAAAGGATGTCTCGAAGGGCCCTGAGACCGCCTTGCCGGTCCGCGGAAGCCGCGGTAGAATGAAAGCGGAAGGCCGCAGGGCGCGGAAGGGTCGGCCATGATCGAATCGAAATACCTCCAGGACAACATCGAGAACATCCGCCGTCTGCTCGAGCTGCCGACGTTGCGCCGTTTCGAGACGCGCAGCCTCGGCAGACTCCTCAAGCTCAGCCGCATCCGCGAGTACGCCGACGGCGAGACGATCATCCGCGAGGGCGACCGCGACCCCTGGCTCTACGTGCTCCTCTCCGGCCGGGTCCGCATCCTTCAGGGCGGCCAGGAGATCGGTCGGGTGGAAACGAAGGGCGAGCTCTTCGGCGAGATGCGCCTGATCGACGCCGGCCGGCGCTCGGCGTCGGCCGTGGCGCTCGGTCGCACGGTCTGCCTGGCGGTCAACACGGCGGCCCGGGAGCGCCTCGACGGGGAGGGAAGCAAGGAGGAGCGGCTCGATTTTTTGCTCCTGCTCCACCGCATTTTCGCCGAGTACCTCGCCATGCGCCTGCGGGTCACCAACCGCGAGCTCGCCGAGGCGAAAAAACGGATCCGCGAACTCCATGCCCGTCTCGACGGTTGACTTCTCGGCGCGCGCCGCCAACGTCTTTTTCCACGTGCTCACGCGCTGCAACCTGCGCTGCCGCTACTGCTACATCAACCCCGCCGCCCACGGGCGAAGGCGCCTGCCGATCGAAGTGATCGAGCGCTGGCTCGCCGTCCTGGCCCGGCGCTCCCCGGGGGCGAACCTCGTGCTCCTGGGAGGCGAGCCCACCCTCCACCCGGACCTGCCGCAGGCCGTCCGCGCCGCGCGCCGGCTGGGCTACGCGAGCGTCACGATCGACACGAACGGCTACCTGTTCCATGACATCCTTGACCGGGTGGACCCCGGCGAGGTGGACGCTTTCAGCTTCAGCCTGGACGGGGCCACCGCGGAGACCAACGACCGGCTGCGGGGAGAGGGCTCTTACGCCGCCTGCCTCGAGGGGATCCGCCGGGCCCGGAGGCGCGGCTTCGCCGTGAGCCTCATCTTCACCGTTTCCGCCGCGAACGCCGACGAACTCGAGCGGCTGGGACCGCTGTTGAGCGAGCTCGGGGTCGGCCGCCTCTTCCTCCAGGTGCTGGGGCTGCGCGGCCGGGCCGCCGCGGCCGGCGGGGCGGGCCTGCGGCTATCGCCGGAAGCGTGGCGGGCGAGGGTCCCCCCCGCGGCCGCGGCCGTCGCCGCGCGCGGCATCCGCGTGATCGCCCCGCGGGTTTTCCTCGAGCCGGGGGAACCCTTCGTCTGCGCCGGCCGCACGGCCGACAACTACTTCGTCTTCCCCAACGGGCGCGTCTACCGCTGCCCCCTCTGTGAAGACCACCCCCTCCACAGCCTCGCCTTCGCGGCGCAGGAGCTGCGCGAGCGGCCGCCGCTGACCGAACGGGAGCTTTTTGCGCTCGAGATCCCCGAGGGCTGCGTGATGAACCGACTGGTGCAGCCCGACACGCTGCGCTACACGCCGGAGGGCAGGCCCGCCTATCGCATCGGCTGCTGCCTGATCAAGGAGGAGATCCCCCCGTGCGGGGAGCGGGAAGGGGACCGGCCATGGAACCGCTGACCCTTCGGCGCCGGATCCTCGGGATGCTCCGCGAGCGGGAAATGGATGCGCGGGAGCTCTCCCGGGCGCTCGGCATCCGCGAGGCCGAAGTCCTCGCCCATCTCGGGCACGTCGCGCGTACGGCGGCGGGCCTCGGCGAACGCTTGACGCTCGTCCCCAGCCGCTGCCTGCTCTGCGGCTTCGTCTTCGAGGAGCGCCGGCGGCTCACCCGCCCCGGCCGCTGCCCGCGCTGCCGGCGCTCGCGCATCGAGCCCCCCCGCTACGTGATCCGTTAGGCCGACGACCGGAAAAAAATCGGCCCGCCCCGACTTCTTTTGACTTGGGTCAATTTTCCAAGACTCGATTTCCGCTAAAGGTCGAGCATCCCGAGTGCTTTCGCCTTGCCCTTCTCGCCGCTCCCTTTCCGGTCCGCGCCGGGGGGTAGGGGAAAAGGAAAGCCGACGATGGTCCTGCGCCGGGTGCGAGGCTTCTGGAAGCCGGCCTTCCTGCTCGCCGTTTCCGCCGGCGTGGGGCTCTTTCTCGCCTTCGGCCCCCCCCGGCTCATGGCCCGCACGGAGACGCCGCTCTTCTGCGGCTCCTGCCACGTCATGGAATCCCAGTTCGAGGCCTGGTTCAATGTGGGGGCGCACCGCACGATTCGTTGCGTCGACTGTCACCTGCCCCACGAGACCTTGCCGATGTACTATCTCTGGAAATCCCTGGACGGCCTGAAGGACGTCGTCGTGTTCTACTCCGGGAGAACCCCGGAGACGATCCGCCTTTCCGAGCGCGGCCGCCGTTTCGTGCAGACCAATTGCATCCGCTGCCACGGCGAGCGGGTCGCACGCATCGACCGCAGCCGGGACTGCTGGGAATGCCACCGCTTTCTGCAGCATCACCTGGCCGGCGTGCGGCTGACGAACTGAAACCGCCGAGGAGGTAAGACCCATGAGTTCGCCCTGTGCCCGCGGCGCGGCGCTGTGCCTCGCCGGAATCCTCGTGCTGGCCCTGGCCGCCTGTGCGCCCCCCCCGCCCCAGCCCCGGCAGGTGGTGACCATCCCCGACAACGAGATCGACCCCGCGATCTGGGGCCGGGCCTACCCGGAGGAATACGAGCTCTGGAAGAAGACCGAGGAGCCGGTCTCCGCCCGCCGCAGCAAGTACAAGACCGGCATGGACAGCGGGCCGGTGACCATGGACAAGCTGTCGCACTTCCCCTACATGGCGCTCCTCTTCAACGGCTGGGGATTCGGCGTCGAATACAACGAGCCCCGCGGGCACGCCTACATGGTCCGCGACCAGCTCGAGATCGACTCCTCCCGCCTGGGGGCCGGCGGCGTCTGCCTGAGCTGCAAGAGCCCGTATGCGCCGGCCCTGCAAAAGGAGCTGGGGATCGACTATTACCGCAAGCCGTTCAAGGAAGTGCTGGCGATGATCCCCGAGAAGAACCGCGACCTCGGGGTGGCCTGCATCGACTGCCACGACAACCGCGACATGAGCCTGCGCATCTCCCGGGGCTTCACCCTGCTCGAGGCTTTTCGCGCGGTGGGGGTGGATCCCGCGCGGCTGACCCGGCAGGAGATGCGCTCGGCGGTCTGCGCGCAATGCCACGTGACCTACAACATCCCCAAGGACGCCGCGGGCAAGTCGATCGGGCTCTACTTCCCCTGGCAGAAGGGAAAATACGGCGCGATCACGATCGAGGCGATCATCGAGCAGATCCGCAGCGATCCGCGGGTGCTCGAGTGGAAGCAGACCGTCACCGGCTTCCGCATGGCGTTCATCCGACATCCGGAGTACGAGTTCTGGACGAACAACAGCACCCATTACCGGGCGGGGGCTTCTTGCGCGGACTGCCACATGCCCTACACCGTGGTCGGTGTGCACAAGGTCTCCGACCACCGGGTGATGAGCCCCGTCCAGGCGGACATGAAGGCCTGCAAGCAATGCCACGCCCAGAGCCCGCAATGGCTGCGGGACCGGGTTTTTTCGATCCAGGACCGCACGGTCTCGATCATGATCCGCGCCGGATACCAGTGCGCGACGGTGGCGAAGCTCTTCGAGATGACCCACCGCGCCCAGGCGGAAGGCAAGGCGATCGACCGCGCCCTTTACGACAAGGCCAAGGAATTCTACGAAGAGGCCTTCTACCGGGCGGTCTTCATGGGGGCCGAAAACTCGGTCGGCTTTCACAACCCTCCCGAGGGTCTGCGGATCCTGGGCGATGCGATCGCCTTCGGCACCCGCGCCGAGGCCTACCTGCGCCAGGCGCTCGCCCAGGCGGGGGTGGAGGTGCCCCTCAAGGTGGATCTCGAGATCCTCAAATACGTGGACCAGCGCGGCGAGAAGAAGTTGCGCTTCGATCCCGCCCTCGAGTTCAAGGACCCCTTCGGGCTGCAGGACCGGTTCTTCTGAAGCGGGGAGGGAGAAAGGCGGGGCGCGGGGGGTTCATCCCCCCGCGCTCACATCGCGTAGAGCTCGGCCCCCTCGATGACCCGGATGCCGGCTTCGGCGAGCGCCTCCAGAGCCGCCGGGATGTCGTCGAAGCGGAAGATCATGACGGCGTTGCGGCCGCTCTGGCGCACGAAGGCGTACATGTATTCCACGTTGATCCCGCGGCGGGCGAGCACGGTCAGGATGCGGTGCAGCCCCCCGGGTCGGTCCTCGACCTCGACCGCCACCACTTCGGTCACGCCCACGGCATAGCCGTGGTCCTTGAGCAGCTCCCGGGCCTTCTCGTTGTCGTTCACGATCAGCCGCAGGATGCCGAACTCGGAGGTGTCGGCGAGCGCTAGCGCCCGGATGTTGATCCCCCCCTCTTCGAAGATGCGGGTCACCTCGGCCAGGCGTCCGGGCTGGTTTTCGAGGAAGATCGAGATTTGCTCCACGTTCATGGGCCCCTCCCTGCGGCGGACCGGCTCACAGCCGGCGCTTGTCGATCACCCGCGCGGCCTTGCCCTCGCTGCGCTGGAGACTCTTCGGCTCGACCAGGCGCACGCGCACCGTGACCCCGAGCGTCTCGCGGATGGCGCCCTCAAGCTCGCGCTCGACGGCCTGCAGGTTCTTGATCGCATCGGAGAAGAGCTCGGGGTGCATCTCCACCAGGACCGTGAGCTGGTCGAGGTTTTCGACACGCTCGACCACGAGCTGGTAATGGGGCGTGAACCGCCGTGTTTCCAGGATCACGCTCTCGATCTGCGAGGGAAAGACGTTCACCCCGCGGATGATCAGCATGTCGTCGCTTCTACCCTGCACGCGGGACATGCGCACGAGCGTCCGCCCGCAGCGGCAGGGCTCGGGATGGAGCGAGGAGAGGTCGCGCGTGCGGTAGCGGATCAGGGGGAAGGCTTCCTTGGTGATCGTCGTGAAGACGAGTTCCCCCGGGGTGCCCCAGGGCAGGGGCTCGCCGGTCTCGGGGTGGACGACCTCGGGGATGAAGTGGTCCTCGAAGATGTGCAGGCCGTTCTGGGCCTCGAGGCATTCGACCGCCACCCCCGGCCCCATGATTTCGCTCAGGCCGTAGATGTCCATGGCCTTGAGGTGGAGCCGCGCCTCGATCTCCGACCGCATCTGCTCGGACCAGGGCTCGGCCCCGAAGAGGCCGGATTTGAACTTGAGGTCCCGGAAGCTCACGCCCATGTCCTCGGCGACCTCGGCGAGATGGAGCGCGTAGCTCGGCGTGCAGGTGAGGACGGTCGGCCCGAAGTCCCTCATGATCAGGATCTGCCGTCTCGTGTTCCCGCCGGAGACGGGGATGACCGAGGCGCCGAGCTTCTCGGCGCCGTAGTGCACCCCGAGCCCGCCGGTGAAGAGCCCGTAGCCGTAGGCGTTGTGGACGATGTCCTCCTTGCGCGCGCCGGCCGCGGTGAGCGAGCGGGCCATGAGCTCGGCCCAGGTCTGGACGTCGCGGGCGGTGTAGCCGACGACGGTCGGCTTGCCGGTCGTCCCCGAGGAGGCGTGGATGCGCGTCACGTTGTCGAGCGGCACGGCAAACAGGCCGTAGGGGTAGTTGTCGCGCAGGTCGGCCTTCGTGGTGAAGGGCAGCCGCGCGAGATCGGCGAGCGAGCGGATGTCCTCGGGCTTCACGCCGGCCTCGTCGAAACGGCGGCGGTAGAAGGGGACGGCGTGGTAGACCCGGGCGACGGTCGCCTGCAGGCGCCGCAGCTGGATCGCCTCGAGCGCCTCGCGCGGCAGGGTCTCGAATTCCTCGTTGTAGATCATCGCCGGTCGCAACCTCCCGAATCCGCGATTCCCCCCGGGCTTCACGGGGTGGGCAGCCGCTCGGCCTTGAGGATCATCACCGGGTCGACGGGGACGTCCTGGTGGCCGCCGCGGGTGGCCGTCTTCACGCGGGCGATCGCCTCGACGACTTCCATGCCTTCCACGACCTGGCCGAACACCGCGTAGCCCCAGCCCTGGACGGTCTTGCTCTTGAAGTCGAGAAAGTCGTTGTCCACGGTGTTGATGAAGAACTGGGCCGTCGCGCTGTCGGGGACCTGCGTTCGCGCCATGGCGACCGCCCCGCGGCGGTTTTTCAGGCCGTTGTCGGCCTCGTTCTTGATCGGCGGCCGGGTCGGCTTTTCCTTCATGGAGACGGTGAGCCCGCCGCCCTGGATCATGAAGTCGGGGATCACGCGGTGAAAGATCGTGCCGTTGTAGTGGCCGGCGTCGACGTAGTCGAGGAAGTTCTGCACGGTGCGCGGGGCCTTGTCGGGGTAGAGCTCGATCACGATGCGGCCCTTGTCGGTCTCGAGGGCGACGCGGGGGGCGTCACCCGCGACGGCGGGCGCCACCGCGGCGAGGACGCCGAGGGCGGATAGCCAGGATCGATTCATCGGTGGGGACCTCCTCCGGGGTTGGAAAATCGCGGCAGCATAGCCGAACGCCGACGAATGTCAAGGCCGTTCTTGACCGAAGGCATGCAGAAGGGGTATGATCAAAACGTTCTCTGCCCGGGAGCCGCCGCGTTGCCGCATGACGACCGCCTCGGATGGACGGCTCGACCCCTCCCCCTTTACAGGCAAGGAAGCATCCGCCGATGAACGCGCTGCTCGTCTACCCCACGTTCCCCCCCACGTTCTGGAGTTTCGCCTACGCGCTGCCCTTCGTGCGCAAGAAGGCGGCCCTGCCGCCCCTCGGGCTGCTCACGGTGGCGGCCATGCTGCCCGCCTCCTGGCCGAAGAAGCTCGTCGACCTGAACGTGGAGCCGCTGGGCGATGAAGACCTCGCCTGGGCCGATCTCGTCTTCCTCGGCGCCATGGCCGTGCAACGCCGCTCGGCCGAGGAGATCATCGAGCGCTGCCGTCGGGCCGGGAAGCGCGTGGTCTGCGGCGGGCCGCTCTTCACGGTCGAACCGGAGTCCTTCCCCCAGGCGGACCACCTCGTCCTGGGGGAGGCCGAGGCGACGCTGCCCCCCTTTCTCGAGGATCTCGCGCGCGGGGCCGCCCGACGGGTCTACCTTCCGCCGGAGGGCTTTCCCTCCCTCGAGCGGACGCCGGTCCCGGCCTGGGACCTGATCGATCTGCGGCGCTATGCGACCCTGAGCATCCAGTTTTCCCGGGGCTGCCCCTTTTCCTGCGAATTCTGCAACGTGACCGCGCTCTTCGGCCACCGGCCGCGGCAGAAGCGCGCCGCCCGGATCCTCTCCGAGCTGGACGAGCTCGTCCGCCGGGGATGGCGGGGCCCGGTCTTCTTCGTGGACGACAACCTCATCGGGAACCGCGCCTCCCTTCGCTCCGAGCTGCTTCCCGCCCTCATCGCCTGGCGTCGGGGCAAGAAAGGGCTGCCGTTCAACACCGAGGTCTCCATCGATCTCGCCGACGACCCGGAGCTGATGGCGCTCATGGTGCGCGCCGGCTTCAACACGGTCTTCGTCGGCATCGAGACCCCGGCCGACGAGAGTCTGCGGGAGTGCCGCAAGACCCAGAACCGCCGCGATCTGTTGGCCAGCGTGAAGCGCATGCAGCGCGCGGGGCTCCAGGTCCAGGGCGGGTTCATCGTGGGCTTCGACAGCGATCCCCTCTCCATCTTCCAGCGGCAGATCGACTTCATCCAGAGAAGCGGCATCGTGACCGCGATGGTGGGGCTGCTTCAGGCCCCCCCCGGGACGAAGCTCTTCGAGCGGCTCAAGCGCGAAAACCGGCTGATCGGGCGGCTCTCGGGGGACAACACCGACGGCAGCACGAACATCCTGCCGCGGATGGGGCTGGAGACGCTGCTCGAGGGCTACCGCGCCATTCTGCGGCAGATCTACTCGCCCCGCGGCTACTACCGCAGGGTGCTCACCTTCCTGCGGGAATACCGCGACGCCGGGATCGAGACGCCCCTCGACCGGCAGCGCTTCCTTGCCTTCTTCCGCGCACTGTTGCGCCTCGGCGTGCTCGGCCGCGAGCGGTTGCACTACTGGCGGCTTCTCGTCTGGACGGTCCTGCGCCGGCCGCGGCTTTTCCCCCTCGCGATGACGCTGGCCATCCAGGGCTACCACTTCCGCAAGGTCTGCGAGCCGCTCCTCAAACCCGCGGTCCCCCCTCCCCGGAATTGATCATTTCCCCGCGCCCGTCCCCTTGGCGGCACACGGACTCCGGAGGCGCCGGGGGGGGCGGATCCGTTTCTTTTCGCGCCAGCCACCGGCGGGTGATCCCGGCCCCCGTCGTCGCGATCAGGGGCAAGGCGAAGGCGAGCAGGGCCCCGCTGAACGGGGGCAGGGCGTCGTGCCCCGCGGCATCCAGCATCGCAAAGGCGAGGTAGGCGCCGTAGGTGGCGAGAAAGAGAACGCCTTCCCAGCGGGCGATGCGAAAACCCGTGAAGAAGACGGGCAGGCAGGCCGCCGCGGCGGAAACCATGAGCGGCAGGTCGAAGGAGAGCAGTGCGCCGGAGACGGAAAGCCCCTGCGGACTCACCAAGGCCGCAGGCCCGGCGATGCCGAGCAGATTGAAGAGGTTGCTCCCCAACGCGTTGCCCACGGCGATCGAGCGCTCGCCGCGCAGCAGGGCCGCAAGCGACGTGAACGCCTCGGGGAGCGAGGTGCCGGCCGCGACCAGGGTGAGACCGATCACGGCGTCGCTCACGCCGAGCCCGCGGGCGATCGCCGTGGCGGCGGAAACCAAGGTGCGGGCCCCGGCGGCAAGCAGGAAAACCCCCGCCGCCCCCTGCAGCAGGAGAAATCCCAGGCGGGAGAGCGACGGTCGAACGGGGGAAGGGGGCGGCACGGCAGCCTCCCCGCGGTCGCCTTCCCCCACCTCCCGGCGGGCCAGGCGGATGGTCCAGGCCGTGTAGAGGGTCATCCCGGCCGCGAGCGCGGCCCCCTCGAGCCGCGAGATCCGCCCGTCGAGGGCGAGCAGCCAGAAGGCGGCGGAGAGCAGGAACAGCAGAGGCGCCTCGCGCCGGACGAGGCGGACTTCAACGAGGAGGGGCGAGATCGCCGCGCAGGCGCCGAGCACGAAAAGCACGTTGAACAGGTTGCTGCCGATCACGTTGGCGAGGGCGATGTCGGCGTTGCCGGCGGCCGCGGCAAGGACGCTGACGGCGAATTCGGGGGCGCTCGTCCCCCAGGCGACGACGGTGAGGCCGACCACGAGCGGCGAGATCCCCCAGCCCGCGGCGATCCGGGACGCAGCCCCGACGAGCAGCATCGCCCCGAGGGCGAGCAGGCCCAGGCCGGCGGCGAACGCGAGCAGGGGGTAAGGCTCCACGGCCGTCAGGGCCTCTTTCCGACGATTCCCGCCGTCGGGCGGCGCAGGTACAGGAAGGAACTGCGGGTCATGCCGGCGCCGACCGAGTCGTAGAGAATCGATCGCGCGCCGCGCAGCGTTTCGAGGTTGCGGTTGACGGCGAAGCCCTGGATCGTGTCCGGCCGGAGTGCGCCGCGCTCGAGGTCGTAGGGCAGCCGCTGCATGCAGACCACCGAGCAGTTGCCTCGCTCGTGGATGTTGACCACCATGCGCTCGGCGAGGTAGCGCGCCACGGCATCCGCCGGGGACGGCCGCCCGTCGGCGAAGAGCTGCTCCAGCGTGAGGGGCAGCATGGCGAAGTTCGCCTGGTGCTCGATCAGGAGGTCGATGTCTTCGAGGCCGAGGCCCCACGGGGAAAGCAAGGCCAGGAGATGAGGCTTTGCGCCGCGCGTGGCATAGAGAAAGACGCCCTTGCCGTCCAGGAAGCCGAAGACCCCCTCCTCGTCGAAGCGCGCTTCGATGAAACCCGCGAAACAGCCGTGCGTGCGGGTGAGCGTGTCGACCACCCCGCAGGCGGGTGCGGGGGGGGCGGGACCGCCGGCCTCGACGAGGCTCAGGCGTGCGGGCTCCCCGGGGCGCAGAAACACCGTCGCCAGGCGGCGGTAGCGCCCCGAGGCGGTGTAGGCGCATCCGAGGCGGCGCAGCACGCCGGGGTCGGCGGCGGCGGACATGACATCGAAGGCGAAGCTTCCCCCGTGGCGTTCGTAGAGCTCGAAGGCCGTGCGGAAATTGCGGAACTCCCCGGCGGCGGCCTCCCGGGGGAAGATCTCCTCCATCAGGGCCTGCTGGATGCGCGCCGCGGTGGCCGGGACGCGCCATTCGATCCGCCCCATCTGGTTGTCGACGAGGATGCCGTCGAGGTGCGCCTCGCGCGCCCAGGGCAAGAGCGCGCGGGCGATCTCGGCGATGAACCCGCCGGTGACCGCCAGAGTTTTCTCCGCGACGACCCGTCCGGGGGGGGCGGACCCCGCGGCCGGACCGACCGCGAGCGCCGTCGCCACGGCGTCGTCGCCGAAAATGAGATTCGCCGTGTCCAGGGGCTTGAAGGCCCGCGCGCGGTGGACGTTCTCGGCGCCCACGACGACCGCGAGATCCCCGGGGGAGAGCTCGCCTGCGAGCGCGAGATGGAAGAGAACCTCGACGGCGACGTTGAAGCCGGGGCAGCCGGCATAGACGTCGAAGGCGAGCAGATCCCCCCGGCGGGGGGCGATGCGCTCGAGGAGCGCCCGGCTGGCCGGCCCGGGGTCGAACTTGTCCTCGCCGATATTGGTCGCGGCGATGAGCACGCGGATGCGGGCGGGGTCGATCGCGGGGTTTCGGAGCAGGTCCGCGAGGGCGATCTCCCCGATGCGGACGTCCTCCGGCGCAGCCATCCGCGTGCGGACGCCGATCCGCTCTTCGACCGTCTGTTCCGTGACCGGGATCCCTCCCTTGAAGGCCATGCCGCGGCCGGCGTAAAAGTCGTTGCCGATCGGCACCCCTCCGTCCCAGGCCCCGTGGGCGAGGATGTCGAGCACGAAGGGCATAGCTTCCATCGGGTTCCTTTCAGACGTTGAAGCGGATCGTGATCACGTCCCCGTCCTCGACGACGTAGGTCTTGCCCTCCAGGCGCAGAACCCCCCGTCGGCGGGCTTCGGCGAGCGAACCGGCCGCGATCAGCTCCGGGGCCGCGATCACCTCGGCGCGGATGAAGCCTTTCTGGAGATCGCTGTGGATCGTGCCGGCGGCCTCCAGGGCGGTCTCGCCGCGGCGCAGCGTCCAGGCGCGCACCTCGTCGCTGCCGACGGTGAAGAAGGAGATGAGGCCCAAAACCTCGTAGGCGGCACGGATCAGGCGGTCCATGGCCGAGGCGGGGATGCGGTAGGCCTCGAGGAACTCGGCCAGCTCCTCCTCGGACAGGCGCGCGAGCTCCTGCTCGAGCTTTCCGCGGAGCGCCAGGCACCGCTCGTGTTCCCCCAGCGCGCCGAGCGGCGGCAGCTCCGCGTCGGTGTCCTCGTTGTTGAAGACGACCAGCGTGGGCTTCGCCGACAGCAGCCCGAAGCCGCGCAACACCCGGGTGGAAGCGAGCCGGGGTTCCCGCCGCAGGGGGGTCTCGGCCTCGAGCAGGGCGCGGCAGGAGGCGAGGGCCTCGAATTCCTCGGCGGGCCCCGGCCGGCCGCGGCGCCGGTCGGCCTCCAGACGCTCGAGGCGTTTTTCCACCTGAAGGAGATCGGCGAGCATCAGCTCCTGGTCGAGGGCGCGGAAGTCCTCGAGCGGCCGGCGGTCGGGGCCGTGGTTCCGCACCACGTGCAGCAAGGCGTCGCAATCCTTGACGGCGTGTCCCGGTCCCCCTTCCTTCTTCTGCCGCTCGGCCCCGGGCAGGAAGACCGCGATCGTGGCGTAGAGGGTCTTGCGGGGCCGGAAGATCGCGCTCAGGCGATCCACGCGCTCGTCGGGGACGCGGACCACGGCCAGCCGGTCGCCGCCGTGCGCGGCGGTTTCCGCAGCCTGGCGGGTCAGGGCCTCGAAGAGGGTCGCACGACCCGACCCGGGAAGGCCGATGATGCCGAGCTTCATGGGGTCGGCTCCGCGGCGGGCGGCCGCGCCCGACCCACCCAGCGGTTGACGAGAAAGACGGCGGCGACGGGGATGACCAGGCCGATCAGGCTCGCCGTGATCATCAGGCCGCCCAGTTCCTCGTAGCGTCCGCGCTCGACGACGAAGAGCAGGTTGAGGTAGCGCGTTCCGAGCTGCGCCCCGGAAAGGGCGAGGTTCGTGAAGGCGGCCATGACCGCGAAGTAGGTGGCCTTCTGGTTTTCGGGCGCCTCGCGGGCGATCCAGGCGAGCATCGGCACCATGGCCACCTGGCCGAGCGGCGAGTCGGCCATCGTGTCGATCAGCGCGATGGTCCGCGCTCCGAAACCGAAGACCCTCTCCGTCCACTCGTGGAGCCCGTAATACATGCCGATGAAGGGGGCGTTCATCGCGGTCCCGTAGACCGAGAGGAAGACGACGAGGTAGGGGATGGGCCGGCGGCTCATCCAGCCGCGCAGCGCGAACATGCCGAGGATGGCGAGGATCGAGGAGATCTGGCGCAGGGTCCCGAAAAAGGCCTCATCGAAGCCGAGGACGTCGATCTGCCACCAGCCGCTCCCCGCACCGGTCCCGGGCATCGCGCGGAACACGAAGACGATGATCGCGATCCCCACGATCTCGCGGCGCTTCTCCGGGCTCATCGGCAGCAGCAGCTGGCGCATGAGATAGGCGATGATGGCGAGCGAGGTGAAAAAGATGACCTCCATCTTCGCCGGGAGATCCGAAAGCCCCAGACCCAGGCTCGCCGCGAGGAAAGCGGCGCTGCCGCCCAGGATGCCCCAGTTGGGGGAGAGGGCGGACATTTCGCCGTGCAGCATGCGCCGGATGTCCGCCTCCGAGAAGCCCCGGCGGCGGTAGCGCCGGCGGCGGAGAACGCGCTGGAGGTCCCCGAGCGTCACCCCCAGGACCGAGATCAACGGGATGACGAGCGACAGGCAGTACATGACGAAATAGGAAAGCACGTGGGCGAGCCATCCCCCGAGGCCGGCCACCAGCGCCGAGCCGCCGACGATCGCGATGCGGCCCAGCGTCTGCATGGTGATGTGCATGCGCTTGAGCTCGGCCTCGGCGATGGGCTCGCCGGCCTCGGTGTAGCGCGGCACGGCCTCCACGGTCATCGCGTCGGCGACCACGTCCTGGAAGACGAACCCGAGGGGGGAGAGGAGGACCGAGATCACATACCAGACCTCGACCGGCAGAAACGCCGCCATGGCCTCGCGGTAGCCGGTCAGCCCCACCATGATGAGCAGCGAGGCCGCCATGAGCAAGGCCCCGAGGTAGACGAAGGCCGACTTCCACCGCCAGAAGAGGTCCACGAGGTGGCCGAAGGGCATCTTGAGGGCCCAGGGGAGCCCCGCCCAGAACCCGAGAGCGGCCAGGAAGGCGGCCGACAGCCCGAGCTGGTCCTTGACGAAAAAGCTCTCGATGATGCCCGTGAAGCCGGACACCCCCGCGGCGAGGTAGACCATGAGCGGCGGGAGGTAGCTGAGCCGCATCTCCCGGACGATGCCGAGGACGTCGCCGATCAGCCATCGCGCGGCGCGCTCGAGCCTTCCCGCCCCCCCGTCTCGGAGGTCCGCGTCTTTTGCAGGCGCTTCGGTACCGGAAGAAATCATGGACTTCTCAACCCCGGCCGAGGAAGGCCGCGACCCGGGCGATCGGCAAAAGGAGCGAAACCCCGGCCCGACCGTCGCCGGCGGAACAGAGGGGCCTTGCCGTGTGACGTGGCCCAGGTCGCCGCGGCCGGCCGAAGGCCGGCGGCGATTGGCCGGGGGGTGGGGAACCGCTTCGTTCCCCCGCCCGCAACGGCCGGGAGACCATACAACCATCCGGCGACCACGGCAAGGAGAAGCATCCCAGGGGATGCCACGGACCCGCTTTTCTTCCCCCGCCGCAGGGGGCGGCCGAAGCAAGCAGCGCGCCTCGCCCGGGGGAACAGGCGGCGACAACGCGCGCACCGGTGACGCCCGCGCCGATCTCCGCTTCCGCGGGCAGCGTATCGTGCGCCATGAGGCGCAGCCGGGCGAGCGCCGGCAGGAGACCGAGGAGGAAGCAGAAGACGGCGATCGCCTCGAACCCATCGGCGGCTTGCGCCGTGCGCAAACGCGGTGAAGAGAAGGCCGGCGGCGAGCCGCGGGGCGAGGGCGAAGCGAGGGCGTTCATGGGGCGGTCCGCAACCGCGCCGCACGTGCCGCGGCGACCGCCGGCGGCCTGATCCCCCAGGAAAGGAATTCCGCCGCGAGGAGCAGAGCTCCCGGAGGGCGCCCGGGAAAAGGCCGCTCCCCGTCGCCCGGGCGGCTTTACGGGCCGTGTCGGGGTGTCGCCGCCGGCGTCCGGAACCCGGAGCCGGAAACAGCTCCGCACCCGAATCCACGAAGACGCCCGCAGGGCGCTTTGCAAGGGCGGTTCAGGGCGAGTTCGGGCGGGGCGAAGCCGGCGAAAGGGCGACCCGGCCCTCGCTTTCGAAGGGAAGAAAGGCGGGCACCCCGGCCGCCTCCGCCCGCAGGCGGCCCTTCAACCGGTAGTGGAGCGTTTCGTTCCGCGGCAGCTCGAGGAGCGCGCGGAAGAGGTCGATCACCGAGGAGTGCATCACGAGGGAAAGGGTCTCGGAGCCGAAGGGCGGCACGAGGGCGGGGGCGGAGGATGCGCCGTTCGCGAAGCTGCGGCCGTTCAGCTCGAGATCGGCATGCAAGCCGCGGATGTCGAGGGCGGTTTCGTTGGGGTTGGTGACCCGCAGAACGACCTCGATCGCGGTTTCGAGCTTCCGCGAGTCCTGGACGCGGAGATCGGCGAGCGTGATCCGCGGCGACTCGAGCGGTCGGCCCAGTCCGGCACAGCCGACCAGGGCGAGGCCGGCCGCCAGCGCGGCCGCCCAACCGGTGGCGCGGGCAAGGATCGTCTCCATGGGTCCTCCTCGGAGCCCCCCGCGGGGCCGGGGGTCGCGCCGGGCCGGCAAGGGCTCCGTCAGGGCCGCACCGGCGAGAGCCGGCGAAGCAGATCGCGCCCCTTTTCCGGCAGAGGGGCCCCGCCTCCGGGAGCGGCCGGGTCGAGCGCCTTGCGGACCTCTTCCCCGACCAGGGATTTCAGGTCCGGCCGGAACTGCGGGTTGTCGAAGGTCCCGCTCACGAGAATCGGTACCGCGAGCCCGCTGCGCTCTTTCTGGTCCCCCTGGCCCTTGAGGGTGCCGACGATCTTCGGCTCCAGGCGGAAATCGAGGCTTTCGCGGACGAGATCGGCGCGGCCGGCCGCCTGAAGCCGGAAGAGGGGCGACTTCATCTCCGACTGGGTGGTCTGGAACAGCCCGTTGTCGAGGGTGAACGGGACCGTCAGCTCGGCGAAGTCGGTCCGCGGCTTGGGCCCGGACGGCGCTCCCCCCGCAAGGAAGGCCTTGGCCGATCGGGCGACATCGGCGATGTCCACGCCGACGATCGCCCCGTCCTCGACGCGCAGCCGTCCGGAGCCGCTGAGGCTCTGCTTGATCCGCGCCGTATCGGCCCCCTGCATCGTGAGCGTCGCCTCGGCCTGGGCGGTTCCTTCGAGAAAATCCTTGCCCGCCGTGTCTTTCAAAAGCGGGAGCATTCGCAGCCCGGAGGCCTCGAGCCGCGCCTCGATCCGGGGGGTCTCCCCCGCCACGTTGGCCGCGGTCCGGCCGGAGACCTTGCCTTCATAGGCCGCAAGCGAAAAGGGATCGACCGTCAGCAGCCCGTCGCGGGCGCGGATGCGGGCCTGGAGGGCCTCGAGCCGGGCGCCGGCGACGGTCAAGCGGCCGATCTCCACCGCCGCCTCCAGAACCAGCCGGCGGAGGGCGCGGAAGTCGGGCGGGGGCTCGGAGGGGGCCGGGCCGGATCCGGCCGGGGGC
>JBBFLI020000017.1:0-83390 GCA_037481615.2 Desulfobacterales bacterium | reverse complement strand
GTTGAGTTTGCCGGAGGGGGTGGAGATGGTGATGCCGGGGGACAATGTGTCGATTACGGCGGAGCTGATCACCCCGATTGCGATGGAGAAGGAGCTGCGGTTTGCGATCCGCGAGGGCGGCCGCACGGTCGGCGCCGGCGTCGTCTCCGAAATCCTGGCCTGAAGGCGGGCGCATCCATGATCATGAACACGAAAATCCGGATCCGGCTCAAGGCCTACGACCACAAGCTGCTCGATCAGTCGGCGGCCGACATCGTCGACACGGCGGTCAAGACGGGCGCCAAGGTGGTCGGGCCCATTCCGCTGCCCACGCGCATCAGCAAGTACACGGTGCTGCGTTCGCCGCACGTGGACAAGAAGTCGCGCGAACAGTTCGAGATGCGCGTCCACAAGCGGCTGCTCGATATCCTGGAGCCCACCCAGCAGACGGTCGATGCGCTGATGAAGCTGGATCTCTCGCCGGGCGTGGACGTGGAGATCAAGCTCTGAGCCGGAAGAGCCCCGGTACCCCGCAAGACGGCCCCGGCGTTCGGGGGCGGGGTCGGGGGCGGGATCCGAAGGACGAATCGCGATGACGTGCAAGGGATTGATGGGGAAAAAGCTGGGGATGACGAGCCTGTTCGCGGAGGACGGGCGGGTGACGCCGGTCACCGTCATCCAGGCCGGGCCCTGTGTCGTGACCCAGATCAAGCGCAAGGAAACCGACGGCTACGACGCGCTGCAGCTCGGGTTCGAAGAGGTCGCCCCGCGGCGCCTGACCCGGCCGCTCCAGGGGCACCTGCGCAAGGCCGGCGGAACCGGATTCCGGCACCTCCAGGAATTCGCCGTCGAGGATCCGGGCGCGTTCCAGGTCGGCCAGCGCCTCACGGTGGATGCCGTCTTCTCGGTCGGGGAGCGGGTGGACGTGAGCGGCCGAAGCAAGGGCCGCGGCTTCTCCGGCGTGATCAAGAAGGAAGGGTTCAGCGGCGGACGGACGACCCACGGCAGCAAATGCCATCGCATCCCCGGATCGATCGGCTCGAGCGCCTGGCCCTCGCGCGTGATCAAGGGCAAGGGCCTGCCGGGGCATTTCGGGTTCGAGCGCAAGACGGTGCAGAACCTGGAGGTCGTCGACATCCGGCCCGAGGAGAACCTGATCCTGCTCCGGGGGGCCGTCCCCGGCCCCGCCTCGGGGCTGGTCGCCATCCGCAAGCCGAAGATCGTGCGCAACCGGTGAACGGACGAGGCTCCCGGGGACGAGGGGGAAACATGCCAGGAGTGGACGTTTGCAACATGGAGGGTCGGCCGGTCGCTCGGCTCGAACTCGCCGATTCGGTCTTCAACGTCTCGGTCAAGCCGCACGTGCTGCACGACGTGGTGACGATGCAGCTCGCCAACCGGCGTTCGGCGAACCCGCGGGTGAAGCACCGCGGCGAGGTGGCCGGAAGCACGCGCAAGCTCTACCGGCAGAAGGGCACCGGTCGCGCCCGGCGGGGGGACATCAAATCCCCGCTGCTGCGCGGCGGCGGCGTCGTCTTCGGCCCCGACGGACGGCGCTATGTCCAGCGGCTTCCCAAACAGGTGCGGCGATCGGCGCTGAAGATGGCGCTGACCGCCAAGCTCCAGGAGAACGCGCTCGTCGTCCTCGAGCGCTTCGAGTTGCCGGAGATCAAGACGCGGGCCTTCGTCTCGGCGCTCAAGGCCCTGAAGCTCCGCAACGCGCTCATCGTCACCGAGGGGCGGGACGAGGGGCTCGAGCGTTCGGCGCGCAACGTGCCCGGCGTCAAGGTGCTGCCCACGGCGGGGCTCAACGTGTACGATGTCCTGAAGTACGAGACCCTCGTGCTTCTGCAGCCGGCCGTCGCGGCGATCGAAGGGAGGCTGAGCGCATGAGGTACGCCGACATCATCATCCGGCCCCTGCTCACGGAGAAGACCAACCTCCAGAAGGAGCTTTACAACCAGGTCTCCTTCGAGGTCGCCCGCGATGCCAACCGCATCGAGATCCGGCGCGCCGTCGAGGAGGCCTTCCGCGTGCGGGTCGCTTCCGTGCGCACACAGCAGATCCGCGGCAAGGCGACCCGGCGCGGCCGGGTTCAGGGCAAGCGCCGCGACTGGAAAAAGGCGATCGTGCGGCTGATGCCGGGCGAGCGGATCGACTTCTTCGAAGGGGCCTGAAGAGGAGCCGAGCATGGGACTGAAAAAGGTCAAACCCACCTCCCCGGGGCGCCGCTTCCAGACCTACGACGACGGGTCCGAGATCACGCGCACCGAGCCCGAAAAGAGCCTGCTCGAGCCCCTGCGCAAGAGCGGGGGGCGAAACGTCTACGGCCGGCTGACGGCGCGCTCGCGCGGCGGGGGCCACAAGCGGCACTACCGGCGCATCGACTTCAAGCGCGACAAGGACGGCGTTCCGGCCCGCGTGGTCGGCATCGAGTACGACCCCAACCGCTCGGCGCGGATCGCGCTCCTGCAGTACGCCGACGGCGAGAAGCGCTACATCCTCGCCCCCGTGGATTTGAAGCCCGAGGACCGGGTCGTCTCCGGTCCCGAGGCGGACATCCGGCCCGGCAACTGCCTGCCGCTGCGCCACATCCCGCTCGGGACCCAGGTTCACAACATCGAGCTGCGCGTCGGCCGCGGCGGGCAGCTCGCGCGCAGCGCAGGCAGCTACGCCCAGCTCATGGCCAAGGAGGGGGACTACGCGCTGCTCAAGATGCCTTCCAACGAGGTGCGCAAGGTCCTGCTCGATTGCCGGGCCACGGTAGGGCAGGTGGGCAACCTGCAGCACGAAAACGTCTCCATCGGCAAGGCGGGCCGGGCGCGGTGGAAAGGCCGCCGGCCCCATACCCGGGGGGTGGCCATGAACCCCATCGACCACCCGATGGGCGGGGGCGAAGGCAAGTCCTCGGGCGGACGGCACCCCTGCACGCCGTGGGGCAAGCCGACCAAGGGGCACAAGACGCGCAAACGCAAGCCGAGCGATCGGCTGATCGTGAAACGCAGATCCTGAGGCCGTCCAGGCGGCGCGCTCGGGGGAGGTCCGGCGCGCCGCGGGGCGCCGGCGCGAGAGAGGATGGCCGATGTCCAGATCGTTGAAAAAGGGGCCTTTCGTCGATGCCAGCCTGCTGCGCAAGGTTCAGCAGGCCCAGGAGGCGCGCAGCGGCAAGGTGATCAAGACCTGGTCGCGCCGCTCGACGATCGTGCCGGAGATGGTGGGGCTGACGCTCGCCGTGCACAACGGCCGCAAGTTCATCCCCGTGTTCATCTCGGAGAACATGGTGGGGCACAAACTGGGGGAATTCGCCCCGACCCGGACCTTCCACGGCCATTCGGGGGACCGGAAGTCGAAGGCGGCCTGATCGCGGGCCGGGCGAACCCGACAGCGAAAAGGATGAGGGCGCGATGGAGGCAAGAGCGCAGGCCCGCTACATGCGGATTTCTCCTTTGAAGGTGATGAAGGTTTCGGCCGCCGTGAAGGGCAAGCCGGTCGAGACGGCCCTGAGCCTGTTGAAGTTCATGCCGCAGAAGGCGGCCAAGCATCTCGAGAAGCTCATCCGCTCGGCGGTCGCCAACGCCGACCGGAAGCCGGGAATGGATGTCGACCGCCTCGTGGTGAGCACCATCCGGGCCGACGACGGGCCGATGCTCAAACGCTGGGGCACGAAAGCGCGCGGGCGGGGGACCCGCATCCTGAAGCCGACCTGCCACGTGACCGTGGTGCTGTCGGAGCCGTCCACGGAGGAATGAGGAGGGGGAGCTTGGGCCAGAAAGTCAACCCGATCGGATTGAGACTCGGCATCGTCAAGACGTGGGAATCCCGTTGGTTCGGGGGGCGGAACTACGCCCGCTACATCCTCGAGGATTACCGGCTGCGCCAGTTCATCAAGAAGAAGCTCTACCACGCCGGGGTTTCGCGGATCGAGATCGAGCGCTCCGCCAAGCGCATCCGCCTGCGGATCTTCACCGCGCGGCCGGGGATCGTGATCGGCAAGAAGGGCGCGGAGATCGCGCTGCTCAAGAAAGATCTCGAGAAGCTGACCGCCCACGAGGTGCTGATCGACATCCAGGAGATCCGCAAACCCGAGGTGGACGCGCAGCTCGTGGCCGAAAACGTGGCGATGCAGCTCGAGCGTCGGGTGGCGTTTCGGCGGGCGATGAAGCGCGCCGTGCAGTCGGCGATGCGCTTCGGGGCGCTCGGCATCAAGGTCATCTGCTCGGGCCGGCTGGGGGGCGCGGAAATCGCCCGGACCGAGTGGTACCGGGAAGGCCGCGTGCCGCTCCACACCTTGCGGGCGGACATCGACTACGGTCAGGCCGAGGCGAAGACCACCTACGGGGTGGTCGGGGTGAAGGTGACGATCTTCAAAGGCGAGGTCCTGCGCAAAGACCAGGCGACCGCGGAAGCCGCCGCCTGATGCCCGGGGGTAGGGAACCATGCTCAGTCCCAAGAAGGTGAAATACCGCAAGCAGCAGAAGGGCCGGGTGCGCGGGGTCGCACGACGCGGGGCCACGCTGCACTTCGGGGAGTTCGGCCTCCAGGCCGTCGGCTCGGGCTGGGTCAACGCGCGGGAGATCGAGGCGGCGCGCGTGGCGATGACCCGGCACGTCAAGCGCGGCGGTCGCATTTGGATCCGGGTCTTCCCCGACAAGCCCTATACGAAGAAGCCCGCGGAGACGCGCATGGGCAAGGGCAAGGGCGCCCCCGAGGGCTGGGTCGCCGTGGTGCGGCCCGGCCGCATCCTCTACGAGATCCAGGGGGTGCCGCGGGATCTCGCCCTGGAGGCGCTGCGCCTGGCGGCGCACAAGCTCTCCGTGAAGACCAAGTTCGTGGAAAGGAGCCAGGCGCGATGAAAGCCCGGGAGATCCGCAATCTCACGCCCGAGGAAATGCGCCGCAAGCTCGAGGAGACGAAGCAGGAGCTCTTCAACCTCCGCTTCCAGCACGCCATCGGGCAGCTCGAAAACAAGGCCCGGCTCCGGCAGGCGCGGCGTGAAATCGCCCGCCTGGAGACCGTCCTGAAGGAAACGACCCGCAAGCCGGAGTCGGCGAAAGCGTGAACGGCAGGCCATGAAAACACGAGGAATGAAACGGCAGGTGGTGGGGGTCGTGGTCAGCAACCGGATGGACAAGACCGTCATCGTCTCGGTCGAGCGCCTGGTGAAACATCCGACCTATCACAAGTACATCCGGCGGCGGGCCAAGTTCGCCGCGCACGACGAGAACAACGCCTGCAGCATCGGCGATCGCGTGCAGATCACCGAGTCGCGGCCGCTCAGCCGGACGAAGCGCTGGCGCGTGAGCCGGATTCTCGAAAAAGCGGCGTGAGGCGAAAGGACGGCGGTCATGATCCAGGTGGAAACCCGGCTGAAGGCGGCCGACAACTCCGGGGCGAAGGTGCTCTACTGCATCAAGGTGCTGGGGGGCTCCCGACGGCGGTATGCGACGGTGGGCGACGTGATCGTCGTGTCGGTGAAAGAGGCGATCCCCAACGCCAAAGTGAAGAAGGGCGACGTGCACAAGGCCGTCGTGGTGCGGACGAAGAAGGAAGTGCGCCGGCCCGACGGCTCTTACATCCGTTTCGACGAGAATTCGGCGGTGCTGATCAACCAGGCCAAGGAACCGATCGGCACGCGCATCTTCGGCCCCGTGGCGCGCGAGCTGCGGGCCAAGCGGTTCATGAAAATCATCTCTCTGGCCCCCGAGGTCCTCTAGCCGCAACGGCGGGAGGGCCGGCGGCGGCGGGAGGGGGCGGAGCCGCACGTGCGGGGCGCCGCAGAAGGAAGACGGTCGACAGACGGCCGGGAGACGGCAGATGAAATTCGACAAGGTCGCCATCCGCAAGGACGACAAGGTGAAGGTCCTGACCGGCAAAGACCGGGGCAAGATCGGCAAGGTCCTCCAGGTGTTCCGCAAAAAGGAGCGCATCCTGGTGGAAAAGGTCAATCTCATCAAGAAGCACACGCGGCCGAGCGCCAAGAACCGCCAGGGCGGCATCGTGGAGGCCGAGGCGCCGATCCACTGGTCCAACGTGCTGTTGATCTGCAACAAGTGCATGGCGGCCACCCGCGTGCGCTTCCGGACCCTCGAGGACGGCAAGAAGCAGCGCATCTGCGTGAAGTGCGGCGAAGCGGTCGAATCCTGACGAGGCGGGGAGTACAGCCATGTCTGCGCTCAAAGAGCGGTACGAGAAGGAAGTCGTTCCCAGGCTGATCGAAACCTTCGGCTACAAGAACCGGATGCAGGTCCCCCGGCTCGTGAAGGTCGTGCTGAACATGGGACTGGGCGAGGCGATCCAGAACAGCAAGATCCTCGAGAGCGCCGCCGAGGAGCTGAAGGCCATCGCCGGCCAGCAGCCGGTGATCACCAAGGCGAAGAAGTCGATCGCGGCCTTCAAATTGCGGGAAAACATGCCGATCGGCTGCATGGTCACGCTGCGGCGGGAGCGGATGTACGACTTCCTGCAGAAGCTGATCAACGTGGCGCTCCCGCGGGTGCGCGACTTCCGCGGGGTTTCGGCCAAGGCCTTCGACGGCCGGGGGAATTACGCCCTGGGGATCCGGGAGCACATCATCTTCCCCGAGATCGACTACGACAAGATCGACAAGATCAAAGGCCTGAACGTCTGCATCGTCACCAGCGCGCGGACCGACGAGGAAGGCCGCGAGCTTCTGCGGCTGCTGGGGATGCCGTTCCGCAATTGAGGCGCCGTCGGCCCGCGGCCGTGCCGGGAGGGCGAAGGAGGATCCGTTGGCGAAGAAGTCGATGCGGTTGAAAGCGTTGCGAACCCCGAAATTCAAGGTGCGGGCCCACAACCGCTGCCCGATCTGCGGGCGCCCGCGAGGATACCTCAGGCGCTTCGGCGTCTGCCGCATCTGTTTCCGGACGCTTGCCTCCTGGGGCAAGCTGCCCGGGGTGACGAAGTCCAGCTGGTGATGCGCGGCTGAGGGAAGGCGCATCGCCCGGAGGACCACAGGAGGAGTGGAATGGCCGTTACCGATCCCGTCGCCGACATGCTCACGCGCATCCGCAACGCCGCCAAGGCGCGGTTCGTGAGCGTCGATGTCCCGGGTTCCCGACTGAAGGTGGAGATGGCCCGGATTCTCAAGGAAGAAGGGTTCATCAAGAACTACAAGTTTCTCAAGGACGGCAAGCAAGGTATCCTGCGGGTCTACCTGAAATACGGCCCCGGCCAGGTCCCGGCCGTCCAGCGCCTGGAGCGGATCAGCAAGCCGGGCCGCCGGGTCTATGTCAAGGGCAGCGAGATCCGTCCGGTGATGAACGGGCTGGGGATCTCCATCCTGTCGACCTCGCGCGGCGTGATGAGCGACCGCCAGGCGCGCAAGGAAAATCTCGGCGGCGAGTGGCTCTGCGTCGTGTGCTGAGCGGCGTGCGGCCGACGGGCGACGGGTCAGGGGGGCAGGCTATGTCACGGGTTGGCAAGAAACCGATTCCGATTCCGGATAACACGAAGATTCTGTATACGGACCGGCGGCTTACGGTGCAGGGCCGCAACGGCACGCTCGCACGCGAGATCCACCCGGCGATGGATCTGGAGATCGCCGACGGGCAGGTGCGGGTGCGCATCGGCCAGGAGCTCAAGAACGCCCGGGCATTGCAGGGCCTGACCCGCAGCCTCGTGGCGAACATGCTGACCGGCGTCTCCCGGGGATTCGAGCGGGTGCTCGAAATCAACGGCATCGGCTACCGTGCCGAGCTCAAAGGCCGTACGCTCGTCTTCCAGCTGGGCTATTCGACGCCGAAAGAGTTCGAGCTGCCCGAGGGCATCCAGGCGACGGTGGAGAAGAACACGATCATCCGGCTGTCGGGCATCGACAAGGAAACCCTGGGGCGCACGGCGGCAGCGATCCGGCGCCTGCGCCCGCCGGAGCCCTACAAGGGCAAAGGAATCAAGTACGCCGAGGAGCGCATCCAGCGCAAGGCCGGCAAGACCGGGACCAAGTAACCTCCCACCTCCCGTAAGGAGTCGGTGAACGCCATGGGTGTGAACACGAAATCGGAAATGCGGCTGAAGCGCAAGCGGCGCATCCGCAAGCGCGTCCTGGGGACGCCGGAGCGGCCGCGGCTCTCCGTCTTCCGCAGCGCCCGCCACATCTACGCCCAGCTGATCGACGACCGCAGCGCCTGCACGCTCGCCGCGGCGAGCAGCCTCGAGAAGGCCGTGGCCGAAGCGGCCGCAGGGCGGAAAAAGTGCGAGAAGGCTGCGCTGGTGGGGAAACTCATCGCCGAGCGGGCCCGGGCCCGGGGCATCGAGAAGGTGGTCTTCGACCGCAACGGCTTTCTCTACCACGGACGGGTGAAAGCCGTCTCCGACGGGGCCCGCGAGGCGGGGCTGCAGTTCTGACATCGGTCCGGCCCGCGCGAGCGGGGCCGAAGGAGGAAGAGCCTTGTTCAAGCAGCAGGACAACGAGCAGCAGTGGATCGACAAGGTGGTCAGCATCAACCGGGTCGCCAAGGTGGTCAAGGGCGGCCGTCGGTTCGGTTTCAGCGCGATCGTGGTCGTGGGAGACGGCCGCGGCTCCGTCGGCTACGGCTTGGGCAAGGCGAGCGAAGTCCCCGAGGCCATCCGCAAGGGCGTCGAACAGGCCAAGAAGAACCTGATCCAGGTTCCGTTGCGCGAGGGGACGATCCCCTCGGAAATCATCGGCCGCTACGGCGCGGGGTGCGTGCTGTTGAAACCGGCGAGCCCCGGCACCGGGCTGATCGCCGGCGGCGCGGTGCGCGCCGTGCTCGAGGCCGCCGGCGTCCAGAACATCCTGACCAAGTGCCTGGGATCCCACAACCCGCACAACCTGGTGCGGGCCACCTTCGCGGGGCTTTCGCGGCTGGAGAGCCCCCAGCAGGTCGCCGAGCGGCGGGGGATCGCGGTCGAGACGCTCGCCTGAGGCGGGACGGCGTCGTTCAACGAGGAGCGCATGGCGAAGACGTTGCACATCACCCTGGTGAAGAGCATGATCGGCAGGCCCGAAAAGCACCGCCGGGTGCTGCGGGCGCTCGGCCTGCGGCGGATGCATCAGACCGTGGAACAGCCGGATCACCCTGCGGTGCGCGGCATGATCCACACCGTCCGCCACTTGGTCCGAACCGAGGAGAAAGGCGAATGAAACTGCACGAACTCAAACCGGCCGCCGGATCGCGACGCAAGGAGAAGCGCGTCGGCCGGGGGGTCGCTTCCGGCTGGGGCAAGACCGCGGGGCGCGGCAACAAGGGGCACAAGGCCCGCTCGGGCGGCCAGACCCACCCCGGGTTCGAGGGCGGCCAGATGCCGCTCCAGCGGCGGCTGCCCAAGCGGGGGTTCAAGAATCCCTTCCGCAAGGAATGGACCGTGGTCAACCTCCGGGATCTCGCGGGGTTCGAGGCCGGCTCGGTCGTGGACGCCGCCGCGCTCCTCCGCGCGGGCCGGGTACGCCGGATCCGGGACGGCGTCAAACTGCTCGGCGAGGGGGAGATCCAGACCGCCCTCACGGTGCGGGTGAACAAGGTCAGCCGCAGCGCGCGGGCCAAGATCGAAGCCGCGGGCGGACGCGTCGAGGAGACGGCATGATCGGCGGCGGTCTGGCCAACATCTTCCGTATCCCCGAGCTCAAGCGGCGGGTCCTCTTCACGCTCGCGATGCTCATCGTCTACCGGGTGGGCGTCCAGGTGCCGGTCCCGGGGATCGACAGCGCGGCGCTCGCCGCCATTTTCGCCAGCGCGCGGGGTACGCTGCTCGGGCTGGTGGACATGTTCTCGGGGGGGGCGCTCGAGCGGCTTTCCGTGTTCGCGCTCGGCATCATGCCCTACATCAGCGCCTCGATCATCCTGCAGCTGTTGACCGTGGTCGTCCCCCACCTCGAGCAGCTGAAGAAGGAGGGGGAGGCCGGCCGCAAGAAGATCACCCAGTACACGCGCTACGGCACCGTGGTGCTCTCCCTCATCCAGGGCTTCGGCATCGCCGTCGGGCTGGAGACGATGACCGCCCCCGGGGGGGCCGCCGTGGTGATGTACCCCGGGTGGGGGTTCCGGCTGCTCACGGTGGTCACGCTCACCGCCGGGACGGCCTTCATCATGTGGCTGGGCGAGCAGATCACCGAGCGGGGGATCGGCAACGGCATCTCGCTCATCATCTTCACCGGGATCGTCTGCCGCCTGCCGGTCGCGATCGGCCAGACCTTCACCCTGATGTCCACGGGGGAAATCGGCATTTTCCTCGTCCTCTTTCTGCTCGTCCTCATGGTGGCCGTGGTCGCGGCGATCATCTTCGTCGAGCAGGCGCAGCGGCGGATCCCGGTGCAATACGCCAAGCGGATCATCGGCCGCCGGCTCTACGGCGGGCAGAGCACGCACCTGCCGCTCAAGATCAACAGCGCAGGGGTCATTCCGCCGATTTTCGCCTCCTCGATCATCATGTTCCCGGCGACGATTGCGAGCTTCATCAAGGTGCCCTGGATGCAGGGGATCGCCGACGCCATCCGCCCGGGGCATGCGCTCTATGAGCTGCTCTACGTGGGGTTCATCTTCTTCTTCTGCTACTTCTACACGGCGGTCACCTTCAACCCCACGGATGTCGCCGACAACATGAAGAAGGCGGGCGGCTTCATCCCGGGGATCCGCCCCGGGCGGAGCACCTCCGAGTACATCGACCGCGTGCTGTCGCGCATCACCCTCGGCGGCGCCGTTTACGTCTCGGCGGTCTGCGTCCTGCCCTCGATTCTGGTCACCCAGTTCCATGCGCCGTTCTACTTCGGCGGCACGGCGTTGTTGATCGTGGTGGGGGTGGCGATCGACACCGTGGCGCAGATCGAGAGCCACATGCTGGCGCGGCACTACGAGGGCTTTCTCAAGGGGGGCGCCGGCCGGATCAAGGGCCGGATGTAAGGGCCGCCGGGCCCGAGGGGCGGAGCGGGACCAATGCCGAAAGAAGAGGCGATCCGAGTCGAAGGCGTGGTGCTGGAGACGCTGCCCAACGCCATGTTCCGCGTGGAGCTGCCGAACAAGCACCGCGTGCTCGCGCACATCTCCGGCAAGATGCGGATGCATTTCATCAAGATTCTGCCGGGCGACAAGGTGACGCTCGAGCTTTCCCCCTACGACCTCACCCGGGGCCGTATCGTCTACCGGTCCAAGTAGCGTCGCCGGCCGCCGATCGAGAGGAGAAGGTTTGGCCATGAAAGTCAGGGCATCGACCAAGAAGATCTGTCCCAAGTGCAAGATCGTGCGGCGCAAGGGGATCGTGCGCGTGATCTGCGAAAACAAGCGCCACAAACAGAGACAAGGATAAGGAGGGCCCGAGCCTTGGCACGCATTGCGGGCGTCGACCTGCCCCGAAACAAGCGGATCGAGATCGGACTGACCTACATCTACGGGGTCGGGCGATCCACGTCGCGAAAGATCCTCGCGAAGCTGGACATCGATCCCAATTTGAAGACCGACGAGTTGACCGAGGCCCAGATCAACAGCATCCGCAAGGTCCTCGACAGCGAGTACAAGGTGGAGGGCGAGCTGCGCTCCGAGGTCTCCATGAACATCAAGCGCCTCATGGACCTCGGCTGCTACCGGGGCTTGCGCCACCGCAAGTCGCTGCCGGTCCGGGGGCAGCGGACCCACACGAACGCCCGCACGCGGAAAGGGCCCCGCCGGGGGACGATCAAGAAGAAAGTCGTGACCAAGAAATAAGCCGCCGCCCCCCGGGGAGCCCGGGGACGGAGAGCGAGGAGCGATGGCCACCAAGACGACCCAGAGCAAGAAGAAGATCAAGCGCAGCGTCGCGAGCGGTGTTGTCCACATCCAGTCCACGTTCAACAACACGATCGTGACCGTAACCGACACGATGGGCAACACCGTCGCCTGGTCGAGCGCCGGCGTGCTGGGGTTCAAGGGGTCGCGCAAGAGCACGCCGTTCGCCGCGCAGGTCGCCGCCGAGGATGCCGTCCGCAAGGCCATGGAGGCGGGGATGAGGAACGTCGAGGTCTACATCAAAGGCCCCGGTCCCGGGCGCGAGTCCGCGCTGCGGGCGTTGCAGAACACGGGCATCCACGTGACGGCCATCAAGGACGTCACGCCGGTGCCGCACAACGGCTGCCGGCCGCCCAAGCGTCGGCGCGTGTAAACCGGGCCGCCGTCCGCCCGGCGCGGACGGGACGGAGACGAATCGAGCAAGCGAGAGGGAGGACGCTTTGGCCATTCACAGGGGATCGGACTGCCGGATCTGCCGGCGGGAGAACATGAAGCTCTTTCTGAAGGGCGACCGGTGCTATTCCGACAAGTGCGCCTTCGACCGCCGTTCCTACCCGCCCGGCGAGCACGGCGAGCGGCGGGGACGCAAGACCTCCGACTACGGCATCCAGCTGCGCGAGAAGCAGAAGATCAAGCGGATCTACGGGCTGTCGGAGAAGCAGTTCCACCTGTTCTTCGAGCGCGCGGAGCGGCAGCGGGGCATCACGGGTACCAACCTGCTCGTGGCCCTCGAGCGCCGGCTGGACAACGTCGTCTACCGTCTGGGTTTTGCGAACTCGCGCAGCCAGGCGCGCCAGCTCGTGCAGCACCGCCATTTCCTGGTGAACGGCCGCCGCGTGAACATCCCCTCCTTTCAGGTGAACGTCGGCGACACGGTGGAGGTCCGCGAGGGCAGCCGCAACGTCCAGGTCATTCAGGAAGCGCTGGACGCCGTCGTCCGGCGGGGGGTTCCCCCGTGGCTCGACCTGGAAAAGGAACGCCTCCGCGGCGTGGTGAAGAGCCTGCCGGTGCGCGAGGATCTGACGATGCCCATGCAGGAGCAGCTCGTGGTAGAACTCTATTCGAAGTGATCGGCCGCCGAAAGCGCCCTGCAGGGACCTCCCGGGAGGACCCGACACCCGAGGCAACGAGGAGAAGCCACCATGCCCTCTGACGCACTGTTTCACATCAACTGGCAGCAGATGATCCGGCCGGAGAAGATCCAGGTCACGAGCAACCCCACCTACGGCAAATTCGTCTGCGAGCCGCTGGAGCGGGGATTCGGCATCACGCTCGGCAACGCCCTGCGAAGGGTCATCCTCTCCTCGCTTTACGGTGCGGCGATCACCTCGGTGCACATCGACGGGGTGATGCACGAGTTCAGCGCCATCCCGGGCGTCCTGGAGGACGTCTCCGAGATCCTGCTCAACCTCAAGGAAATCCGCTTCAAGGTGGAGGATGCCAAGCCCAAGGTTCTGCGCATCGACGCGACGGGACCGTGCGAGGTGACCGCCGGCGACATCGCCTGCGACGACGGGCGCATCACGGTGCTCAATCCCAAGCAGCACATCGCGACCCTCTCGGAGAAGGGCGCGCTCAAGATGACGATGACCGTGAAAGTGGGCAAGGGCTACGCGCTGGCCGAGGCGAACAAGGAGGAGGACGCCCCTCTCGGCACCATTCCGATCGACGCCGTCTTTTCCCCGATCCAGCGCGTCAACTACGTCGTCGGCAACGCCCGGGTCGGGCAGCGGACCGACTACGACAAGCTCACGATGGAGGTCTGGACGGACGGCAGCCTCGCCCCCGAGGACGCGGTCGCCTATGCGGCCAAGATTCTCAAGGAGCAGATGAACACCTTCATCAACTTCGATGAGGGCCGGGAGCCCGAGTCGCGCAAGAAGATCGATCTCGGGGAGCAGCCGAGCTTCAACGAGAACCTCCTGCGCAGCGTCGACGAGCTCGAACTCTCGGTGCGCAGCGCGAACTGCCTGAAGAACGCCAACATCCACAAGATCTGGCAGCTCGTGAGCAAGACCGAGTCGGAGATGCTCAAGACCAAGAATTTCGGCCGCAAGTCGCTCAACGAGATCAAGGAGGTTCTGGCGGAAATGGGCCTCTCGCTCGGGATGAAGCTCGAAGGCTTCACGCCGCCGCCCGAGGACGGCGAGGAGGAAGGAGAGTAACGCGTTCCCATGAGACATCGCAAAGCCGGACTCAAGCTGGGGCGCAACTGCGGTCACCGCAACGCCCTGTTCCGCAACCTGGTGACCTCGCTGTTCAAGCACGACCGGATCCGCACCACCGACACCAAGGCGAAGGAGATCCGACGCTGGGCCGACCGGCTGGTGACCCTCGCCAAGCGGGGGGACCTCCACGCCCGCCGTCAGGCGCTGGCGGTGATCCGTGAGCCGGCGGTGGTGCACCGCCTCTTCGAAAAGGCGGCCGAGCGCTTCGGCCGGGTTTCCGGGGGCTACACCCGGATCACGAAGCTCGGCTTCCGCGCCGGCGACGGGGCCCCGGTCACGCTCGTCGAGCTGATCGGCGGCGCAGACGAGGAAAAGAAGAAAAAAAAGGGAAAGAAGCGGGCGGCTCCCGCCAAGCGCAAGGCCGCGAAAGCCACCGCGGCGGCGAAAGAAAAGACGCGGGCTGCGGAGTCAGCGGGCGGCAAGAAGCCGAAGCCGGAGGCTGCGCCCGGTTCCCCGGCTAAGCCGGAGCCCCCGGCCTCCGCCGAACCGGAGAAGCCCGCTTCCGCCTGAGACGCGACCGCCGCGGCGAAGGCTTTCCCGCGGCGATCCGCTCCCTGCGCACCGCGCCCCGGCCCGCTATCAGCGGCCGGGGTTTTTTTTCGCCCGCACCCTTTCGGCCGCTTCGCGGGCCGCCGCGGCGAGTTCGGGCGTGACCGCGGCCGCGGCGAAGGACTCCAAGGGCGGCAGGAAGCGGGGCGAGGCGATCTCCCCCAGGAGGTAGAGGAGATCGCCCTGGACGCGCTCGGGAAGGGAGGCGAGTTGCTCCGCCAGGGGCGCGATCGCCGCCGCCGCGAGATCGGGGTCGCGCGCCTGGATTTCCTCCACCGTCACCATCGCTCCCAGCCGGACCGGCCATTCCTCCCGGCAGAGCAGTTCCCGCAGCGCCGGAAAGACGCTTCGGTGCTCCACCATCCAGAGGGCGAGCCGTCGCGCCTCCCCTTCTTTCAGGAGCCGCTCGAGCGAGGCGGCGGAGATCTCCCGCGGATCGCGTCCCGAGGCGACGCGAAGGACCTCCTCCGGGTTTACGGCGCCGACCCAGCGGAAGCGGTTGTCGAGCAGCAGGGTGGGCACGGAGCGGACTTCCCGTTCCCGGAAACGGGCGGGATGGCTTTCGGCGTCGATGACCTGCAGCCGCACCCAGGGGGACCCGTGGACCAGGGGCAGAAGCAGGCGCAGCGCCTGCGGGCAGAAAGTGCATCCGGAGGAGACGAAGAGTTCGAGCTCCGCGGGCGGCGCAGGCGAAGCAGGGGCCGCGGGTCGCGGGGGTGGGGGCGGCGGGACCGACTCCCCGGTCAGGATCTCGAGGAAAACGGGCAGCTCGCGGCCCCGGGGCGCACCGAGGAAGCGCACCCGTTCGCGGGGGACGAGCGCGGGAAGATCCCCCTCGGTCGGGGGGCGCCGTTCGATCCGCAGCCCGGGCAGGAGTTCGATCAGCCTGTGGCAGAAAGGCTCCAGGGCCGCCTCGTCCCGCCCTTCTACGATTTCCAGCCGCAGGACCGTCCCGGCCGTAAGCCGGGGGGATGCCGCACGGATCGCTTCTTTTTCGGTCGGGTCAAAATGAAAATCCGTCTCCACGCCGGTCCTCCTCAAAGAGGGGATGCTACGCGCTTTTACCTCCGCTTGCCCCGCCAGGCAAATGCGGAAAAGAACGGGGAGCCGGCTGCTTTCTTCTTGACAAACCTCGGGCGAGCTGTTTTATAGCTGTAAACGGATTTTGGAGAATGAATAGGATTTAGTCTCTGCAAGAGGAAAGGAGGGAAAAATGAGCAGCAGGCATTCTTGGACAGGCCTCGCGTTTCTCGCCCTCGCGTTTACCGTTCTTCTCGTTTCGCCGGCCACCGCGCAGCAAAAGTCGCCGCTCGATGCCTGGAAGCCCGCCTTCGACCCCTCGGGGGCGAAGTTCCGGGTCGTGGTCTCGAATGTCTCCTCGCCGGCCATCAAGGGGGTCTATGCCGGGTTTGCGATCCGCGATGAACTCTGGAAGCGCACCAACGGCCAGATTTATCTGGAGTACAAACCCTTCTCCATGCTCGGCGGCGAGGTCGAGGTTCTCAACCAACTCAAAATGGGGGCGATCCAGGGCATGGCGGTCAGCTCGGTCGCCTCGACCAACCTCGGCCCGCGCTTCGGCGTCGTCAATCTCCCCTTTCTCGTCGACACCTTTGAAAACCTGGACAAGTTCGTCGGAAACAAGAAGCTCTACGACCACTTCCTGAACGCCATGGAACACCAGGGGATCATGGGGCTCGACATCACCGGGTATGGGAGTTACGGGTGGAACACAAAGATTCCGGTGAAGACGCTCTCCGATGCGAAGAAGGTCAAGTTCCGCATCGCCGAGGCGGAGGTGAACCGGCTGACTTACAACGCCTGGGGGCTGAACCCCGTGGTCATGCCCTGGCCGGATGTGCCCATGGCCCTCAAGCAGGGCGTGATCGACGGCCTCGACCACACGCCCATGGTCTGCAACATCACCAAAAAGTTCGAGGACGCGAAATTCTTCACGCAACTCGATTACGCCCAGGGGCTCTTCATCTGGATCTTCAACAAGGCCTGGTTCAAGACGCTCCCCGCCGACCTGCAGAGTGTCTTCGTCAAGACGGTGAAAGACGTTTGCGCCGACATCCGCAAGCAGACGAAGGCCCAGGAGCTCGAGGAGATCAACAAGGCCAAGGCCGCCGGGGTGACCTTTTTGCGGCTCCCCAAGGAGGACATGGAGACGCTGCGCAAACTGGGCGATCCGGTCCATTACAAGTACTCCAAGGAAATCAACCAGCTCCACCCCACGGACACATACCGGCCCGCGGATTTCCTGAAGGAGGTGCAGGAGTTCCTGGGCTATCGCAAATGATCTGAGCCGAAGCACCGATGGCAAAGAGGAGGCTGTCCGCCGGCCTCCTCTTTTGTGTTTTCTCGTGGAAAGGACGGGAGGATCATGATCCGGGGATTCCGGCGGATCGACCGCTGGCTCAGCCTCTTCGAAGAATGGACGCTCTTTCTCAGCGTGCTCGCCGCGATGATCGCGCTCTTCTTCAACGTGGTCCTGCGGTACGGTTTTTCCTACTCGCTCGCCTGGTCCGAGGAGCTCGTGCGCGAGGTGATCCTCTACACGACCTTTGTCGGCTGCAGCGCGGCGATCCGCAGCCGGGCGACCGTCCGGATCGACGCCGTCGTGCAGCTCGTGCCCCGCCTGCAATACCCGCTCGCCCTGTTCAGCTACGGCGTGCAGCTCGTCTTCGCGGTGATCCTCATCTATTACGGGGTCCAGCTCTGCGCGCTGCAGGTGAAATCGGGCCAGAGCACCCTGATCCTCAATATCCCCACCGTTTACCTTTACGCCCTGCTTCCGCTGCTCGGCGTGCTGATGATCCTGCGGGTGTTGATGATGGCGGCGGTGGACATCCGCGCGCGGCGCTCCGCGCTCGGAGGCTGAAACGGGCTTCCCGGGCCCCGCAAAGGACGGAGAGGGACATGGAATTCAGCGTGATCGCGATCCTGCTCATCCTGCTCGGCGCGCTGGCGGCCTACGTGCCGGTCTACATGAGCCTTTTCTTCACCGGGTTGCTCGGCTTCCTCTTCTTCGCGCCGGATCCCCAGCCGCTCCTGATCACCCAGAGCTTTTTCAAGAGCATGGACAATTTCGCCCTTGTCGTGGTGCTTTTCTTCATCCTCTGCGGCAACATCATGACCGCGGGCAGCATCGTGGAGAAGCTGATCAAGGTGGTCAACACGCTGGTGAGCTGGCTGCCCGGCGGGCTCGGCATGGCGGGCTGTCTCGGCTGCGGGCTCTTCGGCGCGATCTCCGGCTCTACGGTCGCCACGGTGGTCGCCCTCGGGGGATTTATGATCCCGGCCCTGATCCAGAACGGTTACCCGGGGCGCTACGCGGTCGGCCTGATGACCACCTCGCCGAATCTGGGGATCATCATCCCGCCCAGCATCAGCATGATTCTCTACTGCATGATCACCAACGTCTCGCTCCAGGGTCTCTTCCTCACGGGGTTCGTCCCGGGGATCCTGATCATGGGGGCGACCTGCGTCTACACCTATTTCCTCTTCCGCAACGACACCGTGCTCGTGCGTATGCCCGTCCCGGGCTTCCGCGAGGTGCTCTCCGTGCTGCGGGAGGGGCTCTGGTCGCTCCTGCTGCCGGTGATCATCTTCGTCGGGACCTTCTCGGGGATGTTCACCGCGAACGAGGCCGCGGTCGTCGCCTGCGTCTATGCCTTCACGGTCGAACTGTTCATCCACCGCACGATGAAATGGGGCGATGTGAAGAAGGTGATCTTCAACTCGGCGGTCACCTCCTCGACGCTCCTCATCATCGTCGCCGGGGCGACCTGCTTCGGCCGCTACCTCACCTTCGAGAACGTCCCGGCCAAGATCGCCGAGGCGGTGATCGAGCACATCTCCTCCCCGGCGATGTTTCTGCTGGCGATGAACCTCTTTTTCCTCCTCGTGGGGATGTTCCTGGACGTGATCTCGGCCACCCTCATCGTCGGACCGGTCGTGATCCCCTTGCTGCCGAACTTCGGGGTCGATTTCATGCACTTCGGGCTTTTGATGACGGTCAATCTCGCCATCGGGTACTGCACCCCGCCGGTCGGGGTGAGCATGTACATCGTCGGGTCGATCGCCAACAAGAACATTCTCTACGTCGCCCGGGCGGTCGTGCCCTTTCTGGCGATCCAGATCGGGGTCCTCTTCCTCGTGACCTATCTTCCGGACCTGGTATTGTGGCTGCCCAAATGGATGGGCTTCTGGGAAGCGATCGAAACGAGCGCCCCCGCCCTCTGAGTCCGGGGCGGGCGAGGCGGCCATCGCGTTTCGTTGACTTCCCCCAGGGGCGCGGCTATGATCGCGCGCGCTCGTCCGTTCAAGCCCGCCCGGGTGCGGCGGCAGATGCAACGATTCCTTCCGCAGAGGAGAAGAGACGCCCATGGATTTCGCGTTGTCCAAGGAACTGGAGATGCTGCGCAAGGCGGTGCGCGAGTTCGCCGAGAAGAAGATCGCCCCCTTCGCCGACGATTGGGACGCCCGGCATTATTTCCCCTACGAAGAGGCGATCAAACCGATGGGCGAGCTCGGCTTCTTCGGCACGGTGATCCCCGAGGAGTACGGGGGCGAGGGGCTGGGCTTCCTCGCCGCCATGATCATCAGCGAGGAGATCGCCCGCGCCTCGAGTTCGCTTCGGGTGCAGATCAACATGCAGACGCTCGGCTGCGCCTACACGATCTACAAGTACGGGAGCGAAGCCCTGCGCCGCAAGTACATCCCCCGGCTTGTCCGCGCGGAGTATCTCGGCGGGTTCGCCATCACCGAGCCGGACGCCGGCTCGGATGTCATGTCCATGAGCTCGACCGCCGAGGACCGCGGGGACCACTGGCTGCTCAACGGATCCAAAACCTGGATCTCGAACGCGCACGTGGCCGATGTCCTGATCTATTACGCCTACACGGACCGCTCGAAGGAGTCGAAGGGGCTTTCGGCCTTCGTGCTCGAGCCCAAAAACTTCCCCGGCGTGCGCACGACCCAGCTCGAGAAGATGGGCTCCCACTCCTCGCCGACGGGCGAGGTCTTCCTCACCGACTGCCGCATCCCCAAGGAGAACATTCTCGGGGCCCCGGGGGACGGTGCGCGGATCGTCTTCAGCTCGCTCAACCAGACGCGGCTTTCGGCCGCGGCCGGCGCCGTGGGCCTCGCCCAGGCCTGCCTGGAGGCGGCCGTCAAGTATGCGAACACGCGCAAGCAATTCGGCAAGAAGATCGGCGAGTTCCAGATGAACCAAGACCTGATCGCGCAGATGTCGGCCGAAATCGAGGCGGCGCGGCTGCTCGTCTACAAGGCCGCCTGGGCGAAGGACCAGGGCCGCCTCGACAACGGCCTCGATGTCGCCCAGGCGAAGTACTTCGCCGGCGAGGTGGTGACCCGCGCCGCCAACTACGCCATGCGCATCCTCGGCGCCTACGGCTATTCCACCGAGTACCCGGTGGCCCGGTATTTCCGGGATGCGCCGACCTACACCATGGTGGAGGGCTCGGCGAACATCTGCAAGTGGATCATCGCGCTCGACCAGCTCGGCATCCGCAAGGCGAACCGCTAAGAAAGGAGTGCGGCCCATGAACGTCGTGGTTCTCGTCAAGCAGGTCCCGGACACGGAGTCGCTCGTCCAGATCGCCGCGGACGGGGTCTCGATCCGCAAGGAGGACGTCAAGTGGGTCATGAACCCCTACGACGAGCTGGCGGTGGAGGAGGCGCTCCGCATCCGCGAGGCCAAGGGGGGGACGGTCACCGTGGTCTCGCTCGGGGGGGCGCGGGTCCAGGAGACGATCCGCACCGCACTCGCCATGGGTGCGGACAAGGGGGTTCATATCCAGGATCCCGCCGCCGAGGGGGGAGACGCCCTGGCGACCGCGCGCATCCTCGCCGCCGCGCTGAAGTCGATCCCCTTCGACCTCATCCTTTGCGGCCAGCGCGGCGTCGACGAGGACAACGGTCAGGTCGGCCCCGCGGTGGCCGAGCGGCTGGGCATCCCCCACCTCGCCCTCGTGGTGAAGCTCGAGCTGCTCGACGGGCGCGTGCGCGGCCACCGCCTCGTCGAAGGGGGGACGGTCGTGGTGGAGGCCCCGCTGCCGGCGCTCATCACGACCCAGCGGGGGCTCAACGAGCCGCGATACGCCTCGCTGCCGGGGATCATGAAGGCGAAGAAGAAACCCCTCGAGGTGAAGACGCTCGCCGATCTCGGGGTCGACCCGGCGACGGTCGGCGCCGCGGGGCGCAAAATTCTCGTTCAGGCGCTCAAGCTCCCGCCCACGCGCAAGGCGGTGCGCATGATTTCGGGGGAGACGCCGGAGGCCGTCGCGGCCGAGCTGGTGCGGGTGCTGCACGAAGAGGCGCGGCTGATCTAGCCGCCGGTTCAAGGAGGCGAAGATGGCAGACGGGATCGTGGCCGTCACCGAGCAACGGGAAGGGAAATTCCGCAAGGTTTCCTATGAGGTCGTCAGCGAGGGCCGCCGCCTCGCCGACGCGCGCGGGGCGAAACTGACGGCGGTGGTCATGGGCTCCGGCGTTCAGGGGCTCGCATCCGAGTTGGCCGCCTACGGGGCGGACCGGGTGCTCGTGCTCGACGACCCGGCGCTCGCCGATTTCCGCGTGGAGGCGTACACCGAAGCCCTCGCGCAGGCGCTCGCGGCGGATCCGCCGGCGGTGATTCTCTTCGGGGCGACGGTGCAGGGAAAGGACCTCGCCGCGCGCTACGCCGCGAGACTGGACGCCGGCCTGGCCATGGACTGCACGGCGATCGACATCCGCGACGGCGATCTCGTCTTCACCCGGCCGATGTTCGGCGGCAAGATTTTGGCCGAGGTGAAGATCGCCGGCCTGCCCCAGATCGCCGCCGTGCGGCCGAACGTCATGCGGATCGAGCGCCAGCCGAGGCAGGCCGCCGTGGAGGCGCCCGCGCTTTCCCTGGGGGCGGTCCCGACGGCGGTCGTCGAGAAGCGCATGGACACCTCGGGCCGCGTCGAGCTGACCGAGGCGGACATCATCGTCTCCGGCGGGCGGGGGACGGGGGGCAATTTCGCCCCGATCGAGGAACTGGCCGCCGCCCTCGGGGCCGCGGTCGGGGCCTCGCGCTCGGCCGTGGACGAGGGCTGGCGCAAGCACTCCGACCAGGTGGGCCAGACCGGCAAGGTCGTCTCCCCCACGCTCTACATCGCCTGCGGCATCTCCGGGGCGATCCAGCACCTGGCCGGGATGTCGAGCTCCAAGGTGATCGTCGCCATCAACAAGGACCCCGAGGCGCCGATTTTCTCCAAGGCCGACTACGGGGTCGTGGGCGACATGTTCCAGATCCTTCCCAAGCTGACCGAGGCCGTGAAAGCCCTGAAAGGTTGAACCCCCCGATGGAACGCGAGCGGCTCGAATTCGACGTCGTGATCGTCGGTGCCGGCCCGGCGGGGCTCGCCGCGGCGATCCGCCTGAAACAGCTCGCCGCGGAACAGGGCCGGGATTTCGAGGTCTGCGTCGTCGAAAAAGCCCCGGCGCTCGGCGCGCACAGCCTGAGCGGGGCGGTGGTCGACCCGCGGGCGCTGGAAGAGCTCCTGCCCGATTTCCGCCGCCGCGGCTGCCCGATCGAGGAGGAAAACCTCCACGACGCCGTCTTCTACCTCACGGAGGAGAGGGCCTGGCGGCTGCCCTGGATCCCACCGTTTCTGCACAACGAGGGCGCCTTCGTCGCCAGCCTCTCGCGGTTCTGCGCGTGGCTGGGCGCGATCGCCGAGGAGATGGGGGTGAACGTCTTCCCCGGGTTCGCCGCCGTCGAAACGCTCTTCGACGGCTCCTCCCCCCGCGTCCTCGGCGTGCGCACCGGCGACAAGGGCATCGACAAGCAGGGGCGGCGCAAGGGGAACTTCGAGCCGGGGGTCGATCTGCTGGCGAAGGTGACCGTCTTCGCCGAGGGGCCGCGGGGGAGCCTCCTGCGCGAGGCGGCGCAGCGCCTCGGCCTCTTCGCAGGTCGGATGCCCCCGGCCTTCGAGACCGCCGTCAAGGAAGTGATCGAGCTCCCCGAGGATTCCCCCTTTCGGCGCTCCCCCGAGGCGGTGGTTCACACCTTCGGCTTCCCGCTGGGTCTCGAGACCAAGGGAGGGGGGTTTCTCTACCGCATGGCGGGGGGCCGCGTTTCCCTCGGGCTGGTCGTGGGGCTCGACTATGCGGACACGATGCTCGAACCCTACCAGGAATTCCTGCGCTTCAAACGGCACCCCCTCGTTGCGCGGTGGATCGCCGGGGGTCGGGTGCTGCAGCAGGGGGCGAAGACGCTCCCCGTGGGGGGATGGTACAGCATGCCGCGGCTCTTCGCCGACGGCGCGCTGGTCGTCGGCGACTCGGCCTGCACTTTGAACGCCCGCCGCCTGAAGGGCGTGCACACGGCCATGAAATCGGGGATGCTCGCCGCGGAGACGATCGCCGCGGCGCTCGCCGCGGGGGAGAACGGCGCTTGCGCCCTGGAGGGCTACCGGCGGCGGCTCGAGGAAAGCTGGCTCGGCGCGGAGCTGCGGGAAGCCCGGAACTTCAGCCAGGCCCTGTCGCGGCCGCCTGCCTCGCGGATCTTCCACCTCGGGGCCCAGATGCTGAGTGGCGGCCGGGGGCTGATCGATCCGATGCCGATCCACGAGGACTGCTCCGCGCTCAAACCGCGCGCCTTCCGGGAGCCGACCGCGGTCGGGGATCTCGACGGCACGCTCTATGTGGACAAACTGACCGGGGTATACCTCTCGGGAACGCGCCACGAGGAGGACCAGCCCTGCCACCTGCACATCCCCCGGCCCGAGTGGTGCACGAGCCGCTGCTGGGAAGAGTACCGCAGCCCCTGCACGCGCTTCTGCCCGGGGCAGGTCTACGAGATGGACATCCAGGAGGACGGCGGGCCGCGGCTCAAGCTCAACCCCTCGAACTGCCTCCATTGCAAGACCTGCGAGATCAAGGACCCCTTGCGGAATATCCTCTGGAACTGCCCGGAGGGGGGTGGCGGGCCGAACTGGACGATGCTCTGAATCTCCGGGAGGTGGCCATGGACGACGAACTGGTCGAAAAGACCCGCCGCACGGCCGAGCTCTACTTCCGCGGGGTGCGTGGGGAAGACCGCCCCTACGAACTCTGGAAGGCCTTCGACCGCGATCTGGCGCGGGATCTGTCGCTCTTCATCACCGGCCGCCTTTACGCCCGCGAGCGCATCCCGCACCCCGTGCGCCAGCTCGTCACCGTGGGGTGCCTCACCGTCCTCGGGCGGCTCGAGGAGCTCCGGCTGCACATCGAGGCCGCTCTGAACGTGGGTTGCCGCCCCGAGGAGATCGCCGAGGCGATTTTCCAGTCGATGGTCTACGGCGGCGTTCCGGCGGGCAACCAGGCGCTGAAAGTCCTGCGCGAGGTGCTGATCGAGCGCGGTCTCTGGGAAAAGAAGGCCTGAGACGGGGGGCGGATCCCCCCTCCCTCAGCCGGTCAACCCCAGCAGTTCCCCCAGCTTGCGGACGGTCCAGGGCAGTGCGGGCGGCGGCCCGGCGAGAAGTTCCCGGCGCGCGCGCAGGGCCGGGATCGATTCGCGGCGCCACATGGCGCCGATCAGCAGCCCCGCCGCATCGGCGAAGCGGCCGATCGCCTGGCCGCCGACGATCACCCCCTCCTTCAGGATCACCCGCAGGTAGTCGTCCCCCGCCTCGCGCTCGAGGATCTCGAGCTCGCCCAGCTCGCACTGGGTCGCGCGGGTCGTCTTGCCGAAGGTGACGGCATGGGTGTCGAAGAAGTGGGCGCGGGCGAAGGCCCAGGCGCCGGGGTAGTCGGCCGGCTCGCCGCGGAGGTTGCGGACGACGATGCGGGCCTGCTCGATCGCGTTGTGCTTGAGCTGGAACATGGCGTCCTCGCCCGTGCAGGCGTCGACCGTCTCGATGCAATCGCCGCAGGCGTAAATGCCCGGCACACAGGTTTCCAGGCGGCCGTTGACGCGGATGCCGCGGCCGACCTCGATGCCCGCCGTCCGGGCGAGCGCGACCCCGGGGACGACGCCGGTGGCGAGGACGACCGTGTCGCAGTCGAGGGTGCGGCGGTCGGTGACGACGGCGGAGACCGCTTGGGTCCCCTCGATGCGGAGCACGCGCTCGCCGGTGAGCGCGGAGATCCCGCAGCGTTCGAGACGGCGCTTGAGCCGGCCGGCGGTCTCGGGGTCGAAGAGCGCGGGCAGAATCCAGTCCATCACCTCGATCACCGTGACCGCGTAACCTCGTTTCTTGAGCGCCTCGGCCGCCTCGATGCCGATCGCCCCCGAGCCGATGACGACGGCGCGGGAGCCCTGATGCCGGTCGAGGAGGTCGGCTTCGGGGAGCTGCTTGCAGCGGTGCACGCCGGGCCGGTCGATGCCCGGAATGGGCGGGACGAAAAGGCTTCCGCCGTGAGCGAGAACGAGCCGGTCGAACGGGTGCTCTCTGCCGGAGGCCGTGTGCACGCGGCGCGCTTCCGGGTCGATCGCCACGGCCGCATCGCCCGTTTCCAGGCGGATCCCCGCGGCGGGGTAATCCTCCCAGCGCCGCCGGAAGACGCGCGTCCGCGGCACATCGCGGCCCAGGAAGTAAGGAAGCGAGCAGGGATCGTATTCGGGGGCCTCCTCGGCGGAGAGGATCGTGATCTCGTCTGCGGAGCCGGCGCGCCGCAGGCCGAAGGCGACCTCCCCGCCGGCGATGCCGTTGCCGATGATCAGGATGCGCATCGCCGTCTCCGGGGAGGCGACAGGACACGGCGCACCGCCTGGGCGGCGGCCCGGGAACCGCGGGGAAAGAGCTCTTCGGGCCGGAGCGCCTCGAGTGCGCCGCAGCCGCGGCAGGCGGCCACACACCACGGCCCGCCCGGCTCCCCGGCGCACCGGTCGCAGGTCAGCGTCTTGCCGTCATCCGGGCTGACCGTGGGCGCTCCGTAGGGGCAGATGTAGAGGCAGGCGCGGCAGCCGATGCAGACTTCCTCGTCGGTGACGACCGCCCCCGTCGCGGTGCGCAGCCGGGCGTTCATGGGGCAGGTCTTGAGACAGGGGGCGTCCTCGCAGGCCTGACAGAGCACGGGGATGAAACCGGCGCTTCGCGGCAGGGGCAGGACGCGGATCCGCGAGCGCTCCGGGGTGGGGATGCCGCAGTGTCCCATGGAGCAGGCGATCTCGCAGCGGCGGCAACCGTCGCAACGCTCGGGGATCACGCGGATGAAACTTTTAGGGTCCGGAGTCTCGTTCATGGTCAGGCTACAATGTAGCTATTTTATATCTTGCAAAATTTGTCAAGTTGAATTAAGGGCGTTCTTGTGCCTGCAGCCGGCCGGCGGCCGCCTGGGCGGATGCGGGTGACGCCGCCGTGCGGCCGCCGAACCGTGGATCGCCGGGGCGGCGGATTCCTCCGCGACCCGCGGCGGGCGATCTCGCGTCGGCTGCCGCCCGGGGGGGCCCGACAAGGCGCGGTTTCGGCACCGGCGCTCGGCCTATCCGCGGCAGCGGGGAACCGAAATCCGATTCCGCCGATTGTTCCGGGCGGGGTTCCGGAACGACCGGCAAGGAGCGGGGAGAGCCTCATGAAACTCAAGCAGATCGTGGTCTCGATTGAAAACGCTCCCGGACGGCTGTACGAGGTCTGCGAGGCCCTCGGCCGCGCCGGGATCAACCTGCGGGCGCTCAATCTCGTCGACACGGGCGAGTTCGGCCAGCTCCGGCTTCTCGTCTCGGATGTCGCCACCGCGCGGCGGGTGCTCATGGGGTTGCAGATCCCGGCCTACGTGAACGAGGTGGTCGCGGTCGAGATCGAGGACCGTCCGGGAAGCCTCGCGCGGCTGCTCGAGCCGCTGACCGCGGCGCGGGTGATCGTCGTCTTCATGTACGCGTTTCTGCGCTTTTCCTCGAGCCGCGCGGTGATGATCTTCCGTTTCAGCGACAACGACCGCGCGATCGAGATTCTCAAGAAAAGCGGCGTCAAGATCCTCGACGCCGAGACCTTCGGCATCCTGGACAGCGCAAGCTGACCGCCGCGGCCGCCGCCCGATCGAGGGGGAAGCGAGCGTGCCCGAAGAGACCTCCCTCCACCCCGCCCGCACGCCGCCTGCCGCAGGTGCGGAGGAGCCCTCCTGCGAGGCCCGGCTGCAGGAGTCCGCCCGGAGCGCCGAGAAGCGCTACCGGGAGTTCCTGCGCTTTCTCCCCGTGCCCGTTTTCGTCTTCAATCTCGACCACACCGTCTCCTACCTCAATCCCGCCTTCGAGCAGGTCTTCGGCTGGACGCTTGCGGAACTCGAAGGCAAGCGGGTCCCCTTCGTCCCGCCGGAGTGCCGGGAGGAGACCCGCGAAGGGCTGAAACGGCTCTTTCGCGACGGGGTGATCCACGGCTTCGAGACCCGACGGCTGACCCGGGACGGGCGCCTGCTCGACATCGTGATCGACGGCGCGATCTTCTACGATGAGCAGAACCGGCCCGCGGGGCAGGTGATCACGCTCCGGGACGTCACCCGCGAGAAGCGCGCCGGCCGCATCAACGAGGCCTTTCTCCGGATCTCCCAGGCGCTCTACGGCATCCGCAGCCTCGACGAGCGTCTCGAGTTCATCACCCGCGAGGTGCGCGAACTGCTCGGCGTGGAAGGGGCGAGCGTCATCCTCGTCGACGAGGAACGCCGGGAGTTCTTCTTCCGCCAATCGGTCTTCGACGTCCAGGAAACCGGGCGGCGCATGAAAGAGATCCGTTTCCCCCTCGACAAGGGGGTGGCGGGGGAAGTCTACCGCACGGGGAGGCCGCTCCGGGTCAACGACACATCGCGCAACCCCTTTTTTTACGCCCGCGTGGACGCCGAAGCGGGTTATCACACCCGCAGCATGCTCGATGTCCCCCTCTTCACCCCGCGGCGCATGATCGGCGTGCTCTGCGCGGTGAACAAGAAGGGGGGCGGGTTCACCGAGGAGGACGAGGCGCTGCTCTCCTCGCTCGCCAACCTCGTGGCGCTGCCGATCGAGAACGCGGGCGTGAACGAGGCGCTCGGCCGCACCCTCGAGGAGGTGCGGCGCATGAACCGGGCCAAGGACCGCGTCATCCACCACCTCTCCCACGAGTTGAAAACGCCGCTCTCGGTTCTGGGGGCTTCGCTCAACCTGCTCGCCCGCGGCCTGCCCGAGGCGGAGCGCGCCCGCTGGGCGAAAACCCTGGAGCGGGCCCAGCGCAACCTGCAGCGGCTCTTCGACATGCAGTACAAGATCGACGATCTGCTCCAGGAGCGGGATGTGGCGACCCACCGGCTCCTTTCCGCACTGCTCGACCGTTGTGCCGACGAGCTCGAGGCGCTGGCCGCCGAGGAATTCGGCGAGGAGACGGTCACCGAGCGGCTGCGCCGCAGGATCGATCACCTCTTCGGGCCGCGCGAGGCCCGGCCCGAGCGGATCGATCTGGCGCGCTATGTGCGCGAGCTGGTCGGAATGCTCCGCCCCCGTTTCACCCACCGCACGCTCGAGGTCTGCCTGCAGTTGGAACCCTCGCCCCCCGTGCGGATCCCCGGGGAGGTGCTCCGCAAGGTCGTCGAGGGGCTGTTGCGCAACGCCGTGGAAAACACCCCCGACGGCGGAACGATCGAGGTGATCGTCGCTCCGGAGAGCCGCGGCAGCCGGCTCGAGATCCGCGACACCGGGATCGGCATGACACCGGAGACGAGGGATCTCATCTTCGGGAATTTTTTTGCATCCACCGAGCCGCTGCAGTATGCTACGCGCAGCCCTTACGATTTCCGGGCGGGCGGCAAGGGCTTCGATCTGCTGCGCATGCAGATGTTCGCCGAGCGCTTCGGCTTCGAGCTCGAGCTGCAGAGCGAGCGTTGCCCGAACCTGCCGGCCGAGACCGACGCCTGCCCGGGCCGGGTGGAGGATTGCGGATACGCCTGCGGGGTGCGCCCCTGCGCCCGGGCCGGGGGGACGCGCGTGATCGTGCGCTTTCCTGAGGCCGGGGAAGAAAGCCCTGCCGCGACCGGAAAGACGGAAACCCGGCCGGCCGAGCGTCCCTGAGCGCTGCGCCCGCGCGGGGGTTGGAGTCGAGGATGACGAAATCGCCCCCTTCCGAGAGCGCTCCCCGCAAAGGGAGCTTCTTCCAGGAATTGAGCATCGAGTTTTTGATCCACGAGCTGAAGGACCCGATCGCGATCATCGAGACCGGGCTGCGCGCGCTGCTCGAAAAACCCGAGCAATTCGGACCGCTCACGGCGCGTCAGCGGAACACGCTCCTGCGCAGCCTGCGCAACACGCGCAAGGCCTGGGGCCTGCTGAACGCGCTGCTCGAAATCGGGCGCTCCGAGGCGGGCTGTTTCGCCTGCCGTCGCTTCTCGCCGAAGGTCTCCTTGATGCAGGCCATGCGCGAAGCGCTGGAAACGGTGATCGGTCCCTCGGCCGAGGCCCTCGGTACCTTTCAGGATCCGGAGCGGCTCCGGGGACTGCTCGAGGCCAACCGCCTCTTTCTCCGGATCAGCCCCCCCGCCGAGCAGGCGGAGGCGGTCCAGGACGAGATCAAATTCCTCCAGATCTGCGGCAACCTGGTCAAGAACGCCCTGCACCACCGGCGGGAGCGGGTCGAGGTCCGATTGGAGGTGAGCGGGGGGAGCATGGAGATCGCCGTCGCCGACGACGGGCCCGGGATCGACCCGGCGCATCATGAGCTGATTTTCCGCCGCTACACCCAGGTCCAGGATTGTTCGTTTCTCGAGCGCAAGGGGCACGGCCTGGGCCTGGCCGGGTCGCTCGTCCTGGCGCGGGCGCTGGGCGGCGACATCCGTGTCGCAAGCCGCAAGGGAGAGGGCGCCGTCTTCCAGGTGACTCTCCCGCTTCGGTTTCCCGATCTTCCACGGGAGTCGGTCTGACCCGTCCCGTCGCCGGGGAACGCGGGCCGGGGACCGGCACAGGCTTCGGGGGTGACCAGCCCCCCGAAGGGGAGGTGGCCATGGCGTTGGATCCGGTGCTGCGCGGCAAGCGCATCCTGGTGGTGGACGACGAGGAAGACATCCTCGAGACGATCGCGGAGATCCTCGCCGGAGCGCGGATCGTGACGGCGCGGGACTACGAGTCGGCCTCGCGCAGGATCCGGGAGGAGAGCTTCGATCTCGCCATCCTGGACATCATGGGGGTGAACGGGCTGCAGCTGCTCGAGGAAGCCGTGGCGCGCGGCATCCCCTCGGTGATGCTGACCGCGCACGCGATCCGCCCCGAGACGCTGCTCGAATCCATCCGCAAGGGGGCGATTTCCTATCTTCCCAAGGAGACCCTCTCCGAGCTGGACACGCTGCTCGCCCAGCTTCTCACCGCCTACGAACGCGGCGAGCCGCCCTGGAAGCTGCTCTTCGAGCGGCTGGGGGACTTTTTCGACCAGCGCTTCGGGCCCGGCTGGAAGGAAAAGGACAGTGAGTTCTGGTCCTCGTTCAGCCGCACCTACCAGATCGGCCGGGGCATCCAGGAGCGCCTCCGGCACGATCCGCGGGTGCGCGAACGCGGCATCTGAGCGGGGCTACAGGAAAGGGATCGGCTTGCCGGTGCGAAAGGCGAGCGCCTGGCAGACGGCGATCAGGCGGCCGCGGTCGTCGAGGAGCCGGATCTCATAAGCGGCGGTGCGCTTCGTCTTGGAGACCTCGCGCGCCTCGGCGGCCAGACGCGCCCCCGGGTCGGGGCTGGCGATGTAGGTGACGTTCACGTTCATGGCCACGGCGATCGTGCCGTCGGTCTGGGCGGCGGTTTCGAAGGCCTCGTCGATCAGCCCGAAAATGGCCCCCCCGTGCGCACGGCCGTAAATGTTGTCCTGGCGCGCCGGGTCGTAGACCATTTCCACCCGCGAGCGGCCGTCCTCCAGCCAGACGAGTTCGACCCCCAGCTCGCGTGCGAAAGGCTCCCGGCGCACCGCTTCCCGGATCGCCGCCCGCACCCGCTCCTCCATCGCCGCCTCCCCGAATCAGCCCCGTCGCCCACCCGGAGCTGCCACTATAGCAGAGAGTCCTTTGCCCGGCAATTTGCACCCGCCGGGGAACCTTCGGGATCCGGCGTGGCGAGGTTTTTTTCTTGACAGGGCAGCTCGATCGGCATACAAATACATTGTAGCTGTTTTGTAGTCATGATATAGCTTATCTGCGACCTTCGTTCATTTTTCATGCGGCGTTCGCAGATCGCGGAACGCCGTATGGTTCCCCGCCGGCCGCACGGGCGGGGCGCTTCAGGAAAGGATGGACCATGCGTTATGCGGAGACGGGCTTCCAGCTCGAGGTCGATCTTTCCCGGGGCAATATCGAGCGGGTTGAAACCGACCCGCGTCTGACCGAGCTTCACCTGGGGGGTGTCGGGACGAACGCGCGGCTTCTCTGGGAGCGCGTCCCCCCGGAGATCGACCCGCTTTCGCACGACAACGTGCTCATCTTCAGCGCCGGGCTCTTGGGCGGGACTCCGGCGACCGGCGCCAACCGCACTATCGTCTCGGCCGTTTCGCCCCAGACCCGCCTCATGGCGTTCTCCATGATGGGAGGGTTCTTCGCCCCGGAGCTCAAATACGCGGGTTACGACAAGATCGTGCTCCACGGCCGCTCCCCCGAGCTCGTCTACCTCTGGATCCACAACGACCGGGTCGAGCTCCGCGACGCCCGGCACCTCGCGGGCAAGGGGGCGCTCGAGACGGCCGAGTGCCTCAAGCGCGAGTTGAAGGACCCGAACCTCCAGGTCGCGGCGATCGGGCTGGCCGGGGAGAACCGCGTCTATTTCGCCTCCATCGAGCATGCCCGTTCCAGCGCGAGCCGCGGCGGCCTCGGGGCGGTCATGGGGAGCAAGAACCTCAAGGCGATCGCCGTGCGCGGAACGCGCGATCTGCCGGTCGCGCGGCCGGCCGAGTTCATGGAGCTCTGCCGCGAGGTCCTGCGTTACATCCAATGGCGCCGGGACAACCCCGTCAAGGGAGTGCCGGCCATTCTGGCGGGCATCGGCTCGCCCCAGGAGATGGCCATCCACGACGAGCAGTGGCACACCACGAACTTCGCCTGGGGCAACGCCCGCCATCGCCGCAAGGACTTCTGGACCAAGGAAAACGAAGAGCGCTGGCGCCGCAGCCAGGAGCAGGCCGTCGAGCGCCTCATTTCCTGTTACAACTGCCCGATGAAATGCGGGGCGATCGTGCGTTTCCCGGCGCTCGGCGTCTCGAAGTACATGATGAAATGCTACTCCAAGCTCACCTACGTCATGGGGGCCATGGTCGACGACCTCGATTTCGGCTTCCGCATCGCCGGACGGGCCCAGGAATACGGGGTCGACGCCTACACGACGCCCCAGGTCATGGCCTTCGCCATGGAGCTCCTGGACGCCGGCATCCTGACGCCGGCGGATGTGGAAGGCATGCCCGAGGACCGCGAGGAGAAGTTTTTCTGGCTGCTCGACCGGATCGTGCGCCGGGAGGGGATCGGCGAGGTGCTCGCCGACGGGGTCTACTGGGCCGCGCGGCGCATCGGCCGGGGGGCGGAAGCCTTCGACCACAACACGATCAAGAAGCACGAGCAGATCCCGATCAAGCTCGGCATGCTCAACCCCATTTACTTCATCATGTACGCGACGGGCGAGAAGATCAACATCACGCAGATCGAGGGGCAGATGCCCCAGATGCCCTTCGAGACCCGCGAGGAGCGCGAGGAGTTCGTCCGCGACTGGATCCAGGTTCCTCACGAACGCTTCAAGGAGTTTTTCCTGAACTGGGAACCGCGGGGCGAGCGCGCCTTCCCGCATTACCCGCCGCCCGAGGTGACCTGCGAAATCGTCGAATGGCAGGAGATGATGCACTACCTCGACGACTCGCTCGGCATCTGCGCCGGGCTTTCCTCCTTTCCGATCAAGCCTCCGTACCACATCCACAACCTGCCGCTCCTGGTCTCCGCGGCGACGGGGATCGACTACGACGAGGAATCGCTGTGGCGGACGGCCAACCGCAACCGCACGCTGGTCCGGGCCGTCAACAACCGACTCGGCCTGCGGCGGCATGACGAGAAACCCCCCGAGGACCATTGGAAGAAGCGTTTCCCCGAACTCGAGGCGCGCCTGATCGAGACCTACTACCGCTACAAGGGCTGGAACGCCGAAGGGGTGCCCACGCGCGAAACCCTCGAGCGGCTCGAACTGGGCGACGTGGCCGAAGACCTGATCCGGCGCGGGATCCTGCGCGAGGAGGCCCCGGCCGCCGCCGGAGCCTGAAGCGCAACGCAGCGCGATCCCCTGCGAAGGAAGGACGCCGTGAAGGCCGAAACCGCCAAGAAGAAAAAAATCGTCAAGACCATCCGCATCGACGTCGACAAGTGCAACGGCTGCCGGGCTTGCGAGATGGCCTGCTCGACCTTTCATGCCCGGCCGCGGTATGCCAGCAACAACCCCGCCCGATCCCGCGTGCGCGTACTCTTCGACCCCTTGCGGGATCTTTACGTCCCGGTCTATGCCGGCGACTACGCCGCCGCCGAGTGCTGCGGCCGGGACCGCTACACGATCGAGGGCAAGGAGTACGACGAGTGCGGCTTCTGCCGCGCCTCCTGTCCCTCGCGCGACCTGTTCAAGGAGCCCGACTCGAAGCTTCCCCTCAAGTGCGACATGTGCCAGGATGACCCGGAGCTCGCCGAGCCGATGTGCGTCCAGTGGTGCATCACCGACGCGCTGACCTACGAGGAGCGCGAGGAGGAAGTCGAAGAGGAGGAGATTCCCACCCCGAAGGAGCTCGAGGTCGGCCTCGAAGCGCTTGCCGACAAGTTCGGGCTGGAGCCGCTCCTTGAGGCCGTGGCGCGGATGTCGGCGGCCAAAAAGGACTGAGCCCGGAGAGGTTCGGGACGCACCATGGAGAATCTGGCCGATTACCAGGAAATCGTCGAGGTCATCCGCGCCGGCGGCGGCGAGGCCTTCAAGCGCTGCTTCCAGTGCGGCCTCTGCGACGCGGTCTGCCCCTGGAACCGTTTCCGGCCGTTCAGCATGCGGCGGATCGTGCGCGAGGCCGCCTTCGGCCTCACGGACATCGAAAGCGAGGACCTCTGGCGCTGCACGACCTGCGGCCTCTGCCCGCAGCAGTGCCCGCGGGACGTGCGCCAGATCGACTCCGGGACGGCGCTGCGCCGCATCGCGACCGAGTACGGGGTCTTCCCGCCCACCGCCCGCCCGATCCGGGGGGTGCGCGGCAGCCTGATGGCCGAGGGGAACCCCCTGAACGAGCCGCGGAGCAGGCGCTCCGCCTGGGCCGAGGGCCTCGGTGTTCCTTCCTTCACCGAGGGGGTCGAATACCTCTATTTCCCCGGCTGCTACCTCTGCTACGATCCGCGCCTCAAGAAGGTGGCGCGGGCCACGGCCCGGCTGCTCCTGCGGGCGGGCGTCGATTTCGGGATCCTCGGGGAACAGGAGAACTGCTGCGGGGAGAGCATCCGCAAGGCGGGCGACGAGGAGGCCTTCAAGCGCCTGGCGCGGGAAAACATCAAGGCCTTCATCGACCACGGGGTGAAGAAGATTCTCGTCTCCTCCCCGCACTGCTACCACACCTTCAAAAACGAGTACGCCGAGTTCCGCGTCGCCTTCGAGGTGGTCCACATCGCCCGCTTGCTGGCGGACCTCCTCGCGGCGGGGCGTCTCGCCTTCGGGAACGGCAGGGGCCAAACGGTCGCCTTCCACGACCCCTGCTATCTCGGACGACACAACGGCCTCTACGAGGAACCGCGGGCGGTGCTCGGGCGCATCCCGGGCGTCACGGTCGTCGAGCTGCCCGAATCGCGCGCCGACAGCCTCTGCTGCGGCGGCGGCGGCGGGCGGATCTGGATGGAGACGCCCCGGGGCGAGCGCTTCTCCGATCTGCGCCTCGCCCAGGCGGTCGAGGCGGGGGCGCACGTGCTCGTCACCAGCTGCCCCTATTGCATCGCCAACTTCGAGGACAGCCGTCTGAACACGGGGCTGGAGGCCCGGATCGAGATCCAGGACCTCACGGAGGTGGCGGCCGCCGCCCTGCAGGATTGAGGGGGGAGACGCCGCCGCATTCCGCCGCGCGGGATGTCGGCGTTGAGGAAGGAAAGATGGGAAACGGATCGATGCTCAGGGAGAAAATCGCGGATCTGTGCCGGACGCTGGGCGCCCCCCGTTTCGGGGACGTGCTCGTCGTCGGCGGGGGGATCAGCGGCATCCAGGCCTCGCTCGATCTCGCCGACGCCGGGTTCCAGGTGACCCTGGTGGATAGAGGCCCCGCCATCGGCGGGCGCATGGCCCAGCTGGACAAGACCTTCCCGACCAACGACTGTTCGATGTGAATTCTTTCACCGAAACTGGTCGAGGTCGGCCGGCACCCCAACATCGAAACCCTGACGCTGACGGAAGTGGACCGCATCGCCGGCCAGGCGGGCGACTTCACGGTCACGCTCGTCCGGAAGCCCCGCTATGTCCTTGAGGACAAGTGCACCGGCTGCACCACCTGTGTGGAGTACTGCCCGGCCCTCTGCCCCGACACCTTCAACCAGGGGTTGTCGAAGAGCAAGGCCATCCACATCCACTACGCCCAGGCCATCCCCCTCATCGCCTACATCGACGAGAGCTGTCTCTACCTCAAGGAAAAAAAGTGCCGCATTTGCGAGGCGGTCTGCAAGAATCGGGCGATCGACTTCCGCCAGAAGCCCGAGACGATCGAGCTCAAGGTCGGCGCCGTCATCCTCGCCCCGGGCTTCGAGCCTTTCGACCCGCGCGCCGTCGGCCGCTACGGCTACGGCCGGATGGCGAACGTCGTCACCAGCATGGACTTCGAGCGGCTGATGTGCGCCACCGGCCCCACCGAGGGCGAGATCCGGCGGCCCTCCGACGGCCGTCATCCCCGGAACCTCGCCTGGGTGCAGTGCGTCGGCTCGCGCCGCGTGACCCCGGGTGAAAACAGCTACTGCTCGGCCGTCTGCTGCACCTACACCCAGAAACAGGTGATCCTGACCAAGGACCACGACCCGCAAGCCGCCTGCACGGTCTTTCACAACGACGTCCGCTCCTTCGGCAAGGATTTCGAGCGCTTCTACCAGAGGACCGAGCGGCTTCCCGGGGTGCGCTTCATCCGCAGCTACGTCTCCATCGTGCGGGAGGTGCCCGAGAGCGGCAACATCGTCGTCCGCTACGCGACCCCGGACGAGGGCGTCCGGGAAGAGGAGTTCGATCTCGTCGTGCTCTCCGTGGGGCTGAACCCGCCGGCCGGCGCCGCCCGAATCGCCGAGCGCTTCGGCATCGAGCTCGATCCCCACGGGTTCTGCCGCGTCGACCCGGCGGATCCCCTGCAGACGAGCCGCCCGGGGATTTTCGTGAGCGGGGCTTTCCAGGGCCCGATGGATATCCCCGAGTCCGTCTACGCCGCCAGCGGGGCGAGCGCCCGCTGCGGGGAGCTGCTCTCCCACCGCCGCGGCAGGCTGGCCCGGGAGCGGATCTACCCGCCGGAGAAAGAGGCCGCCCAGGAGCCGCGGGTCGGCGTCTTCGTCTGCCACTGCGGGGCGAACATCGGCCGCGTCGTCGATGTCCCCGCGACGGTCGAGTACGCCCGCCGCCTGCCGAACGTCGTCCACGCCCAGGAGCAGCTCTTTTCGTGCGCCACGAACTGCGCCAAGGAGATCACCGACTTCGCGCGCGAAAAGGGTCTGAACCGGGTCGTGGTCGCCGCCTGCAGCCCGCGGACGCTCGAGCCGCTCTTCCGCGACACCTTGCGCGAGGCGGGGCTCAACCAGTACTTTTTCGAAATGGCCAACATCCGCGAGCACTGTTCCTGGGTCCACGCGATGGAAAAAGAGGAGGCGACGCGGAAAGCCCGGGACATCGTGCGCATGGCGGTGGCCCGGGCGAACCGGCTCGAGCCGCTCCGGGAGTTCAACTTGCCGGTCCACAAGGCCGCCCTCGTGGTCGGCGGGGGGGTGGCCGGCATGAGCTGTGCGCTCTCCATCGCGGCCCAGGGCCACCCCGTGCACCTGGTCGAGAAGAAAGCAGAACTCGGCGGGCTGGCGCGGCGCCTGCACGAGAGCCTCGACGGCATGGACATCCCGGCCCTGGTGCGCGACCTCGCCGCACAGGTCCACCGGCATCCGCTGATCCGCGTCTACACGCAGGCGAAGATCATCTCGTCGTCGGGCTACATCGGCAATTTCACAACCCGCCTCACCTCGGATCGCGGGGCGCACGAGATCCGGCACGGGGCGACCGTCATCGCAACCGGCGCCGCCGTCCATCGGCCGGCCGAGTATCGCTACGGGCAGGACGAGCGCGTGTTGACGCTGCTCGAGCTGGAAGAGGCGATCGCCCGCGGCGAGGAGCGCGTCGTCGGCGCGGGGCGGGTCGTGATGATCCAGTGCGTCGGCTGCCGCAACGAGGAGCGCCCCTGGTGCAGCCGGGTCTGTTGCAGCGCCGCGATCAAGAACGCGTTGCGGCTCAAGGCGTTGAACCCGGCGGCGGAGGTCACCCTTCTCTACCGGGACATGATGACCTACGGCTTCCGCGAAGACGCCTACCGCGAGGCGGCCGAGCGCCGCGTGCGCTTCATCCGTTTCGAACCCTCCGACCCGCCGCGGGTCGAGGCGGTCGAGGAGGGGGGGGCGTCGCTCCTGCGGGTGGTGGTGAACGACGCGATCCTCGGCCGCGCGCTGGCCCTCGACGCCGATGTGCTCGCCCTCGCGGCGGCCGTCGTGCCGGCGGAGGATGCCGCGGATATCGCTGCGCTGTTCAAGGTCGCCCTGGGGCCCGACGGCTTCTTCAAGGAGGCGCACGTCAAGCTGCGGCCGGTCGAATTCGCCACCGACGGCGTCTTCCTTTGCGGCATGGCGCACTACCCCAAGCACCTGCCCGAGACGCTCAAGCAGGCCCGCGGCGCCGCCGGCCGGGTGCTGACCCTGCTTTCCCGGGATACGGTCGTCGCCTCCGGGGCGATCTGCGAAGTCGACGAACGCCGGTGCATCGGCTGCGGGGCCTGCATCGCGGCCTGCACCTACGGCGCCGTCGCGTTCCGCGAGACCCCCAACGGCCCCAAGGCCGAGGTCAACCCGGTCGTCTGCAAAGGCGACGGCCTTTGCAACGCGAAGTGCCCCACGGGGGCGATCGTGCTCAAGCACTTCACCGACGAGGAGCTGTTCGGCCAGATCGACGCGGCGGCGGCCGAAGCCGCGGCGCCGCAAGAGATGAACCTTCACCCGGAGAAATGCGCATGACCGTCGAGCGTGCCTACAAGCCGAAGCTGCTGGGCTTCGTCTGCCACTGGTGAGCCTACGGCGCGGCTGACCTGGCTGGAGTTTCCAGACTGCAATATACGACCGAGTTGCGGCTGATCCGGGTGATGTGCTCCGGGAGGGTGGATCTCGCCCATGTGATCCGCGCCTTCCAGAACGGACTGGACGGGGTCTATATCGGCGGCTGCCGGCTGAACGAGTGCAACTACATCACGCACGGCAACTACGACGCCCTCGCCATGGTGCTGCTCGGCAAACGGATTCTCGAGCACATCGGGCTGCACCCGGACCGGCTGAGGATCGAGTTCATGTCCTCGGCCGACGGGATCCTCTTCGCCGAGGGCGTGAACGACTTCGTCCGGACGGTGCGGGCGCTCGGGCCCCTGGGCCGCGGCGAGGGCCTTGCCCCGGCGGAGGTCAGCGCGCGGCTCGCCCGCGTCGCGAAGCTCGTCCCCTGGATCAAGCTCGCCGAGCGCGAAAAGCTCGCCCGGCGCCTGACCGATGCCGCCGAGCGCGAGCGACTTTTCACGGCCGCCGAAGTCGCGGCCCTGTTCCGGGAGGTTCCCGCCTATTTCATCGATCCCGAGAAGTGCCAGGCCTGCACGATCTGCGGCCGCCGCTGCCCGGTCGAGGCGATCGACGGCGGCAAGAACCGCATTCACGTGATCGATCAGGAGAAGTGCATCAAGTGCGGCACCTGCCTTGCCGTCTGCCCGGAGCGTTTCCAGGCGGTGCGGGTCTTCGTGGGCGAGCCGCCTCCGCCGCCGCCGGCCGAGGAGCGGCGCACGATCGTCCGGCGCCGGAAAACCGCGGCCGCCGCCGAATGATCGCGTGATGACGGATCATCCCCAGAGTCCCGGGGACCCCGCTTCCGCCGTACGGCGCAGCATGCGGTGCCCCGTGCTGCACCTGAGCCCCCGGGGGGCGAGGGAGGATTCCCGCGAGCTGATCGGGGAGGAGCCGCTTCTTTTCCGCATCGAGGGATCCGCCTACGCGGCGGTCATGCGCACCCCGGGCGAGGAGATCGCCCATGCGGCGGGTTTCTGCCTGGCCGAGGGCCTCGTGGAAACGGCCGAGGACTTCGCCGGGATCGGTTTTTGCCCGGATCTCGACCCCAACGTGGTCGAGATCCGCCTGCAGCCGGCGCGCGCCGCGCGCGTCGCACCGCTGCTGGAACGCCGGGGGTTCTTGAGCCAGACGAGCTGCGGGATCTGCGGCAAGCAGATGGTCGAGGAGCTGATGCAGCACCTCGAGCCCCTCGCGCCGCAAACCTTGCCGGCGCACGCCGTCCTGCGGGAGGCGGTCCGCGCCCTGCTCACGAGCCAGGAATTCTACCGCCGCACCCGCGGTTCCCACGCCGCCCTGGTCGCGGACCGCGAGGGCCGCGGCCTCGCCTTCGCCGAGGACGTCGGTCGTCACAACGCCGTCGACAAGGCGGTCGGAAGGCTCTTTCTCGAGCGGCGGCTCTCCGCGGCCGCCATCCTCGTTCTTTCCTCCCGCCTGAGCTACGAACTCGTCCAGAAGGCCGCCCGCGCCCGACTCGCCGTCGTCGTCTCCCTCTCCCGGCCGACGGCGCTCGCCGTGGAGACGGCCCGCAAGCTGCGCCTCGGCCTGCTCTGCGCCGAGGGCGAGGAGGGCTTTGCCGTCTTCAGCGGCGCGGACCGCCTCGCCGGCTGAACCGCGGAGCAGAGGCGTTCGCCGCCTGCGGCGGCGGGGGGGGGGGGCATGCGAACCCCGACAGATCGAAGGCGGGGGGCCGCGGCTTTCCCGTAGCTCACCCCGGAGGCCGCCTTCATGCCCCCGCCAGGCGCCGGACGCCCTCCCTGAGGAGCAGGACCCCGTAGGCCATCAGGCACAGGCCGAGCAGCGCCAGGATCCGGCGGAAGGCCTTGCCCCCGAGAAAGCCCCGCGAGCGGTCGACCAGGCGCGCGAGCACGAGCTTCGAGCCCACGAGGAAGACAAAAAACGGTCCGGCGAAGGCGACCGCGTGCAGGCCGGAGCGCGCACCGGCCTCCAGCAAGAGCGGTGTTCCCACGCCGATCCAGAAGATGTAGGGGTTGGGGTTGAGAAAGTTGGTGCCCACCCCCCGCAGGAGCGCACGCGGGGCGGGGGAAGCGGGAAGCTCGGTCGAGCGCGGCGGCCGGAGGCTTTCCCAGCCGAGGTGGAAGAGGTAGCCCGCGCCGAGAACGGCGATTGCGCCGAGCATCGCCGGGCGATCCGCAAGCCGATCGAGCAGGAAGACGGCCAGCGCAATGATCGGCAGGTCGGTCAGCAGCGGGGCGAGCGCGACCATCAGCCCCGAGCGCAGGCCGTGACGCAGGGTCTCGGAGACGACGAGCACGGTGAGCGGCCCGGGCGAGAAACCGGCGGCGAGCCCCAGAACCGTCCCGCGCAGCAGAAGATCTCCCAGGAAAGCGTCCATGGCGGAGCGGTCAGCCGAAGGCGACGTCGAGGGTCATCATGGCGGCGAAGCCGAGCATGGCTCCCAGGGTGGCGAAGTCGCTGTGACTTTCCTGCCGGGCGGTGGGGATCAGTTCCTCGACCACGACGTAGATCATCGCCCCGGCGGCGAAGGCGAGCGCGAAAGGCAGCAACGGCTGGACGAACACCACCGCCGCCGCCCCGAGGACGCCGGCCGCCGGTTCGACCATGCCCGAGGCCTGCCCGAGCCAGAAGCTCTTCCGGCGCGAGATCCCCTCCCGGCGCAGCGGAATCGAGACCGCGGCGCCCTCCGGGAAGTTCTGGATGCCGATCCCGAGGGCGAGCGCCGCGGCTCCGGCGAGCGAAGCGGAGGGCAGATCGGCGGCGAGCGCGCCGAAGGCGATGCCGACCGCCAGCCCTTCGGGGATGTTGTGGATGGTGATGGCCAGCACGAGCAGCACGCTCCGGCGCCAGGAGCTGGGGAGCCCCTCGGCGCTCTCCCGCGGCAGGCCGGTATGCAGGTGGGGGAGCAGGCGGTCGATCCCCCAGATGAAGAGGCCGCCCGCGAGAAAACCCGAAACCGCCGGGATCCATGGCGCCAACTCCATTTCTTCGGCCATCTCGATCGCCGGGGCGAGCAGCGACCAGTAGCTGGCGGCGATCATGACCCCGGAGGCGAAGCCCAGCATGCCGTTCAGCACCCGCAGGCGGATTTCCCGGAAGAAAAAGACGAGGCCCGCGCCGAGAGCGGTCAGAAACCACGTAAAGAGGGTCGCCAGGAAAGCCTGCAGGATGGGGGGAAGGGAAGCAAAACCTTCGATCATCCTCACCTCCGCTTTGCTTCGGTCGGCGGGAAGACTGCCGCGGGACCGGGGCGGGAACCGGACGGCATCGCAAAGCCGCCGTCCGGCAGCGCGTCATCGAGGGGAGCCGCGGTTTCGGGGGCGCGCTCGAGATGCACCGCCCCGGCGGGGCATGCCTCGGCGCAGAGCCCGCAGCCGAGGCAGCGCCGCGGGTTCACGCGCGCGAGCCCCTCGGTCAGGGCGATCGCGCCGAAAGGACAGCGTGCGCGGCAGGTCCCGCAGCCCCGGCAGGCCGCGGTTACGATCCGCGGCCGGTATCCCGAGGGGGCGAGCATGGGGACTCCGTTTCTCCAGGCCTGGATGGCCCCGCAGCAGCAGGGGCAACAGTTGCAGATCGCGTAGAAACGGCCGAGCAGGGCCTCCTTGAAGAAAGCGTGATGCACGTTTCCGCGACGGCGGCAGGCGGCGAGCACACCGAGGGCCTCCTCCGGCGAGACCCGCCGGCTGCGCCGCGGGTGGTGTTCGCGGAGGAAGGAGGCGAAGGGCTCCCCCACGATCAGGCAGACATCGAGCGGCAGGCAGGGGTTCGCGCGCGCGCTGCGGCAGGGGCAGTCGAGGAGAACGAGGTGATCGGGGTGCTCGAGGATCAGATCGCGCGCCCGGGGGTAAGGCAGAACCGTCTCCAGCCGGGGGGCGCGCAAGGGTTTCTCGAGAGTCACCAGGCGGCTCGCGGCCGACGGCAAGATCACCTTGCCGTGGTAGCCGTCGGCGAAAGCGCGCCCGAAGGCTCCCGCCCGTCCGGAATCGACCGGTTCGGCGCGCCTTCGCCACAGCCGGCAGAGGGGATGCTCCCCGGTGGCGACGGCGATGTAGGTGTAGGGATAGCGGGCATAGAGCCAGGCATGGAGCCATTCGCCGAGGTTCCAGCCGTGGCGGCGGCGGAGAGCCTGCAGAAAAGATACGGTGGAAGGCAGAAGTCGCATGGTTTAGCGCGCGGTCCCGACGGCCGGCCCGGGGCGAAGGCACAGCGAGACCGCGTCATCATACGCCGATTGCGGCCGCTGCGCAATCGCATCACCGGCCTGCTCTTGCCTTCGGCGGGGGATGCCTCTATGGTAGGGCGACGACGCGGACAGGCGGAGGCGCCCATGCCGAAAAGACCCCCTGACCCGGAAGCGGCGATCGAAAGGGCGTTTGACCGGTTGCCGTCCGATGACCTGAACGCGCGGGTCGGCGTACTCGTGCGCCGGGAGATCGAGGCCCGGATCCTTGTTCCCCTGCTGGCCGGGCTCGAGGCCCGGTTCGGACGGGAGGCCGTGGCCGGGATCCTGAACCGAATGATCGCGGCGGCGGCGAGGCGCCAGGGAAACGAGCTCGCGCGGCAAGTCGGCGGCAGGTCGCTTGCCGAGTTCCGCCGGGCGATGGAACCCTGGATGCGGGGCGGGGCGCTCGAGGTTAAGCCGCTGGAAGAGGGCGAAACCGTTTGGGCCTACCGCGTCACCCGCTGCCGATACGCGGAGATGTACCGCGGGCTGGGAATCCCCGCGCTGGGCGTCCTGCTCTCCTGCGCCCGGGACGCCCCGCTCGCCTCCGGGTTCAATCCCGCGATCCGTCTCGAGCGCGGCCCGACGATCCTCGAGGGTGCCGCGGCCTGCGATTTCCGCTACCGGCTTGCGCCGTGATCCGCCGGGAGTCCTCGCCTTGAGTTCCCCCGCCTGCTTCCCCGCCGCGGCCGACCCCGTTTCGCGCCGCCTGCAGTTGGCGGTCTTCTTCCTGGTCGCCGCGGGCTTCACGAACATCTACCTCGTCCAGCCCGTGCTGCCCGTGCTCCAGGCGGAATTCGGCGCCGGGGAGACCCGGGCCTCCTTAGCCGTCTCCGCCGTGATCCTGGGGATCGCGCTCGCCAACCTTCCCTTCGGGCGCCTGGCGGACCGCCACCCCGTCCAGCCGTTGATCCTCGCCGGGGGCGGGGTCGTCGCCTTGAGCGGGCTGCTCTGCGCGTTGGCGCCCGCGCTCGAGATCCTGATCGGCCTTCGTTTCCTGCAGGGGCTTTTTCTGCCGGCGCTCACGACCTGCATCGCCGCCGATCTCGCCCGCCGCCTCCCCCCCGCGCGGCTGAACGTCATCCTCGGCTCCTATGTCGCGGCGACGGTCGTGGGGGGGCTTGCCGGCCGGCTGCTCGGGGGCTGGATCCATCCCCCGCTCCACTGGCGGTGGGGCTTCGTGGGCTCCGCTCTGCTCACCGCCCTGGCGACCCTGCTGGCCCTGCGGGTCCTGCCGCGCGAGAGCGGCCGCCGCCGGGGTGAAGCGCGTGACGAACCGGGGATTGCAAACCTGCTCGCGCGACGGGGGATCCGGCGGCCGATCGCGGCGGGGTTCGGGGCGTTCTTCGTTTTCTCGGCGCTCTTCAATTATCTCCCCTTCTATCTCGCCGGCGAGCCCTTTCGAGCCTCGATCGGCCGGATCACGAGCCTCTACCTCGTCTACCTCCTGGGTGTGCTCATCGCCCCGCTCTCCGGGAAAATGAGCAACCGCCTCGGAAACGGCGCCACGATGACGGCCGGTGCGCTCCTCTTGGCGCTCTCTCTTGCACTGACGCTCGTTCCGTTCTATACCGCCGTGATCCTGGGTCTGTGCGGCGCCTGCCTCGGCTTCTTTTCGGTGCACGCCGCGGCCGTGGGCGCCCTGAACCGGAGGCTCGCAGCCGGCCGGGGACGGGCGAACGCCCTCTACGTTCTCGGCTATTACCTCGGGGGGACGGCGGGCATCACGCTCTGCGGCCAGGCCTACCAGGCGGCGGGATGGGCCGGGGTCTGCGCCGTCGGCGCGGGGATGGCGCTGGCGATCCTGGCGATCGGGATCCGGGAGCTGCGCCGGGCCTCGGCGGAGGGGGAGATGAGGATGTACGAAGGAGAATCCACGCCATGCTCTGGGTAACACGGTCGCATGTCGATTTCTGCCGCGCCGCCTGTTCCTGGCTGATCGCCCGCTTCATCGATTCGGACGCCCAGTTCATTTTCGTTCCCCAGAGCGAGGTCCTGCCCCTCGCCGAGCGGGAAGGGGCGATCCCCTTCGATGTCCCCGGCGCCGGCCTCTACCGCCAGGGGGAGCTCTCCACGTTCGAGGCGGTCCTGCGCAACTACAACCTGACGGACCGGGCGCTCTTGCGGATGGCGAAGATCGTGAACGCCTCGGAGAGCGGCAAGCCGGAAAAGGATCCCCTGGCGGCGGGGCTCGAGGCGATCGCCGTGGGCTACAGCGTGCGCTATCCGGACGATCTCCAGAACCTCGAACACCAGTTCGAGGTCTTCGACGCGCTCTATGCCTGGTGCCGCCTGGGGGTGGCGCGCGAAAAATTCTGGAACTGAGACCTCAGCCCCCCACCCGCAACCCGACCGTCCGGCCGTCGCGCAGATTGACGAGCCCCTCCTCGCAGATCCGCAAGTAGGGGATGGCCGCACCCGTCAGGGTGACGAGTGTGAGGAGCGGGTCGGGAAAGTCCGCCCCCAGCCCGCGCAGGGCGGCGTTGAAAGCCTCCAGATCGGCCGCCAGCTCGGCGAGCGGACGGGCGGCCGCGAGGCCGAACACGGGAAGCGCGATCTCCGCATCCCGGTCCCCCGCCCCGCGCAGCACGGCCCCTCCCTGAAGCTCGGCCACGCGGTTCGCCGCCGCCGCCATTTCCGCTTCCTCCCGCCCGACCACGACGATGTCCGGACCGTCCCAGGCCGCGCTGCAGGCCACGGCGCCGCGGGAGAGCCCGAACCCGCGCAGAACGCCGGTGAAGAGCTTGCCGGGCCGGACGGCGCGGTCGACGGCCGCGACCTTCAGGAATTCCTTACCCTCGGGGAGGCGCAGTTCCCCCTGCCGCACCGGAAGCCGCAGGTGACGCTCGGCGGTGACGAGGTCGCTGACGAGTTCGATCACGCGCACCTCGGACCGGTCCGGCTCCGGAAAGCCTTTCAGGCGGAAGTCCTCCGCCGTGAGGCGCCGCGGCAGGCGGACGGTGTTTCGGCTTTGCCAGGAGAAAGCGTGGCGCCGCGGGGTGCAGGCGAGGCGTCCGTCCTCGAGCAGGAGCGCTCCGTTGCAGATCACGGTCTCGGGCCGGAAGTCGGCGAGGTCGGCCGTGAGCACGAGATCCGCCAGGCGGCCCGGGGCGACGGCGCCGAGCAAGGAGTCGAGCCGGAAATGTTCGGCGGGGTGGAGGGTCGCCATGCGCACGGCCTCGAGCGGTGGGATCCCGGAGGCGACCGCGCGGCGGAGCGCATGATCGAGACCCCTTCCGGACACCCAGTCCTGCGGCGAGAGCCCGTCGCTCGCGAGCGCCAGGCGGCGGAGGTCGACCCCGGCGCGGCGGATTTCGGCGATGGCGGCGATGTCGCGGCGGATGCTGCCCTCGCGCGCGAGCACGTGCACTCCCGCGCGGAGCCGCGAAAGCGCCTGCGGGGCGTCGATCGGCTCATGGCAGGAGGAGACCCCGAGCGCGAGGTAGGCGGCGAGCTTGTTCCCGGCGGCCCCGGCCGAGTGGCCCTCGATTCGCTTGCCCGCCGCAAGCGTCGACGCGAAGGACGGAAGATAGAGGGACGGCTCCTGCAGGACGGCCTGCCAGTAGGATTCCCCCAGCCCGAGGACCTCCTCGCGCGCGAGAAGGGCCTCGAGGTCCGCCGCGGTGATCCCCCGGGCGGCGGTGCTGATGGACACCATGGCGGGGGCGGTCGCCAGGAAACGGATCGGCTGATCGGCGAGCGAGGCGAGAAATTCGATCACCCCGGCCAGGCCGGCGACGGGGTAGGGCTCGAGCGTTTCGGTCACCATCGTCGTCACCCCGGAGGCGATCGCATAGGGGACGACCTCCGGCGCGCAGGCGATCCAGGCGAGGTGGGTGTGGCCGTCGATCAGGCCCGGGGTGAGAAACCTGCCGGCGGCGTCGATGCGGCGCGTCTGCGGGCCGACGACGTCCGCCGTTTCGCGCCCGACACGCGCGATCCAGGGCCCCCGAACGGCCACCGCGCTTCCGGGCTCGATCTCGCCGGTGAAGACGTTGACCAAGCGGGCGTTTTCGATCACCAGATCGGCCGGCTCGCGGCCGAGCGCCGTCTGCATCAAGGCGGAGAGCATGCGGTGGTCCTTGGCGGGAAAAGGCGAAGGCATGGGGATTCTCCTTTCAGCAGACGAAGACCTCGACCGGAACCCGGCTGAGCAGGCGCCCCCCCGCCGAGGTCACGCGGAAGACGCTTTCCACCCCGGCCGCGAATCGGCCCTCGAAGACGAGTTTCGGCTCGACCGCCAGCACCATGTTCTCCTCGAGCGGGGTCTCGCGGCCGCGCGCGAGGAAGGGGGGCTCGACCAGCTCGAGCCCGATCCCGTGGCCGACGAAGCGGACTTTGTGGCCGGGCGGGCCGAGGAAGGAATCCCCATAGCCCCATTGCTCCGCCAGGGCGACGGCCTGCTCGAAGAGCGCGGCCCCCGTCACCCCGGGGCGCGCCGCGGCGATCAGCCGGTCGTGCAGGTCGATCGCCGCGCGGCAGGCGGCCAGCGCCTCCCCGGGCATGTCGCCGACGGCGAACATGCGCGCCTCATCCAGGTGGTAGCCGTTCTTCACCGAGCCGAAGTCGACGAGAATCGGCTCGTTTCGACGCAGCCGCCGCGGTCCGGCGCCGGCGGGAAAAGCGCAGGAGGTTCCCGAACCGCTCGCCGGCGCGTCGAGCATGCCGGGGCGTCCGCCGTTCGGCCCGCTCAGGACGTGCCCCGGGTAGCCGAGTGCGTTGAAGCCGCGCACGCGGAGCATCCCGGCGTGCCCCAGGCGGCGGCTGAAGGCCTCGGCCCGGGCGGCGAATTCCATCTCCGTGATCCCGGGGGCCAAGATGCGGCGCATGAAGTCGAAGGTGCGGCGGCTCATCTCGGCGGTCGCCTCGAGCTGGGCGATTTCCCAGTCCGACTTGCGGCTGCGGAGCCTGAGGATCGCCGGGGAGATGTCGCTCAAGACCTGCGGCGCCAGGAGGTCGCGGAAGAACCGGAATTCGTTGACCGGAAGGACGTCGAGCTCGAGACCGAGCCGTGCCGGAAGCCGCCCGAAGCGTCTTTTCAAGAGCTCGGGGATGCGGCGTACGGAGTCGATCGGCACGATCTCCGCAAGCGGGGATTCCTCGCGGGCGCGGGGGAAAAAGCGCCGCACGAAGAGAAGCGCGGGCCCCTCCGCGGGGACGTGGAGAAAGGCGTCCTGGGCGGTGCCGCTGAAATAGAAGCGGTCCACCGCCTGCACGAGGAAGGCGGCCTCGAGACCTTCGGCCCGCAGCGCCTCCCGCAGGCGGGCGAGCCGGCCCTCGATTTCCGCGGCGGGCACGCGGAAGGAGGGCTCTTCCGGGAGCTCTTCGTCTGCGATCGGTTCGGGCATTCAGCTCCTCGCCAGGATTTCCTGGAGGCGGCGGGCGGCGTCTCGCATTTCCCCCGCGATCGACTCCAGGGCGGAGTCGTCCATCGTTTCCGCAAGCCCCACCACCCAGAGGGCGAGCGGCAGCCCCGCCGGCGACCCCAGCGCCACGGCGACCGCGGCGACACCCGGCAGGTACTCCTCCCGGTCGACGGCGAAGCCGCGGCGGCGCACGGTCTCGAGCTCCGCGAGGTAACGCCGGCGGTCGGTGATCGTGCGCGGCGTGTAGGCCGGGAGACCCTGTTCGCGGATCAGGGCGTCGGCGCGCGAACGCGGCAGGCCGGCGAGGAAAACCTTGCCTACCGCACCCGCAAGGAGCGGGATGGCGGTCCCCGGCGGCGCCGAGATCTTGAAGGGTTTCCCGGCCTCCGCCGTGGCGACGATCAGACCCCGCGAGCGGCTCAAGACCCCCAGGCAGACCGTCTCCCCGATGCGGTCGCGCAGCGCGTCGAGCACCGGCTGGGCCTGCTCCCCGATGCGGAAGAAATTGCGGCTGCGGAAGGCGAGCTCGACGACGGCCGGGCCGATGGCATAGCCCCGGCCGCGGGGGCTCTCGCAGAGGGCCTCGCAGTCGAGCAGCGCGCGGATCAGGCCGTGCAGCGTCCCCTTGCTGTAGCCCAGGCGGCGGGCGAGCTCGCTCAGGGTGACCGGGCCGCGGGCGGAGGCGACGGCCTCGAGCAGATGGAAAGCCCGGGACACCGCCGGGGCCCGGTAGGCGCCGGGCGCACGCCGGGGAGAGCTCTGTGCGTTCATCATAGTGAACATTTATCTATGTCTTTACGCCCCCAACTGTCAAGCGGAAAAGAAGCCGGGGGGCCGCCGGAGCGCATTTTTTCGAAGATAGGAAGGGAAGTGGCCCGATCGAGCCTCTTGACACCGGCCGAGGTCCTGCTATACTGAGCTCCAAAATTGTTCTTTATAATGAACGAAAATCACCACCCTTTACTGGGCGGCAACCGCCGGCCGCCTATCCCGGCAAGGAGGGCTCGATGAAAATCCACAAAGTGAACGAAGGCCCGCGGGACGGGGAAGTTCGTTGTCTCACCTGCTTCGAGCGCTTCCGCCCCGCGCTCGGGGCCGATCGCGCGCGCTGTCCCCAGTGCGGCATGGAGTGGCGCATCTCCTGGCCGTATCCCAAGACGGCGCGGGTCCGCGGCCCCGTGTGGGAGAATTTCCCCCTGGGCACCGAGGAAAAGATCTGAAAGGAGACCGCCATGGCCCTCAACCGCAAGATCGCCTTCGTCGACCTCACCACCGGGGAGGTCCGCGCCGAGCCGATCCCCCTCGATTGGCGCCGCCGGTTCATCGGGGGGCGCGGGCTCGACGCCTATCTCCTCTACACCCACTGCCCGCCCCACGCCGACCCGCTGGGGCCGGAGAACGTGCTCCTGATCAGCGCCGGGCTGCTCGTCGGCACCCTGGCCTCGGCCTCGGCCCGGACGCACGTCATGGCCAAATCCCCGCTCACGGGGCTTCTGGGATCGGCGAACATGGGGGGCTTTTTCGCCCCGGAATTGCGCTGGGCGGGATTCGACCACCTCGTGATCCGGGGGCGGGCGGAGAAGCCCGTCTACCTCTACATCCGCAACGGGGAAATCGAGATCCGCAGCGCCGAGAAGATCTGGGGATCCGGCGTCTACGACACCCAGGAGCTCATCCGCCGCGAACTCGACGACCCCGAGACCCAGATCCTCTGCATCGGGCAGGCGGGGGAGAACCTCGTGCGCTTCGCCAACGTCATGACCGGCCGCAAGAACGCCGGCGGCCGCACGGGCATGGGCGCGGTCATGGGGGCGAAAAACCTGAAGGCCGTCGCCTGCCGCGGCACCCAGAGCATCGCCATCCGCTATCCTCGGGAGGCCCTCGAGTACAACAAGCAGATCATCGACCAGGTGGTCTCGACCAAGGTCTCCCAGATCATGCAGCGTTGGGGGACGGGCTTCATCTTCGGGGTCACCAACACGACGGGCCTCGTCCGCTGCCGCAACTTCCAGTACAACCAGTTGCCGAACAGCGAAGAGATCGAATGCGAAAACCTCGACAAGGTCTCGATCGGGCTGGACGGCTGCTTCGGCTGCCAGGTCCACTGCCGCCACCGCTACATCATCCCCGAAGGGCCCTACGCCGGGACCTACGCCCAGGGCCCGGAGTACACGAGCCAGGGGGCCTTCGGCGCCGAGGTCGGCTGCCGCAGCCTGAACACGGTCCTCGTCGGCAACCACCTCGTAAACGACTACGGCATGGACACCCTCGAGGTGGGCAGCATGATGGCCTGGGCGATGGAGCTCTTCGAAAAGGGGATCCTGACCGAGAAGGACACCGCCGGGCTCAAGCTCGCCTGGGGCGACGACGAGGCGGTGATCGAACTCGTGAAACGCATCGCCTTCCGCCGGGACATCGGTGACATCTTGGCCGAGGGCCCCCTGGGGGCTGCGCGGCGGATCGGGCCCCAGAGCCTGCCGTACCTGATCCACGTCAAGGGCATGAGCAACCTTCACTCCGACGAGCGCCCCACGCCGGCGCTCGCCCTCAACATCGCCGTTTCCAGCCGGGGCGCCGACCACCTGCGCGGGCGGCCGGCCATCGATCTCTACAACCTGCCGCTCCCCGTGCTCGAGCGGGTCTACCGCAACCCCGACGGCTACTCCGGCCCCTTGACGAACAGCTACTCCGCCTACGAGGGCAAGCCGCGCATGGTCCAGTGGCAGGAGCTGGTCTACATGGCGGTCGATTCCTTGGGCGTGTGCAAGTACCATACGGTGTTTCTCAGCCCGAACCATCCCCAGTTCAAGGAATTCGCGCGCCTGATCTACCTGAACACGGGCCTGGAATTCAGTGAGCGGGAGATCTGGGACATCGCCGAGCGCTGCTACACGATCGAGCGGCTCTTCAACCTGCGCGAGGGCATGACCCGCAAGGACGACTGGCTGCCCGACCGCTATTTCGACGAGCCCACGCGCCTCGGGCTTCCCGTGGCGCGCGGCAAGTGCATCGACCGGGAGAAGTTCCGGGCGATGCTCGACGAGTACTACCGCCTGCACGGTTGGGACGAGAACGGGGTTCCGACCCCCGAGACGCTCACGCGCCTCGGGATCGCCGAACTGAAGCCGGCCGCCTGAAGCGACGCCGCGAGGAGGGGATCCCATGGGCAAGAAAATCCTGATCACCGACCCGGAGAAGTGCACCGGCTGCCGGCTCTGCGAGATCGTCTGCTCGGTGAAACACGACGGGGTGAGCAACCCGGCGCTCGCCCGCATCCATGTCGTCAAGTGGGACAACGAGGGTTTCTATCTCCCCATGCGCTGTCAGCAATGCCGCGAGGCCCCCTGCCTCGCCGTCTGCCCGAAGGGCGCGATTTCGCGGAACGAGGCCCTCGATTGCGTGCAGATCGACTACGAGCGCTGCATCGGCTGCAAGCTCTGCGTGCAGGCCTGTCCCTTCGGGGCGATGGGCTGGGACGCCGAGCGCGGCCGCGTCTTCAAGTGCGACCTCTGCCAGGGCGACCCCCAGTGCGTGCGCTTCTGCGACATGAAGGCCGTGGACTACGTGGAGGCGGACCGCCTGGGCTGCGTGCGCATGCGGGAGGCCGGCGAGCAGTACTCCGCCCTTCTGCGCCGCTTCGGGAGGGGATGAATGAAGGTGTTCGTGGAAACCCTCGGGCTGCCCACGCTCGCCGCCGTCCTGGGCAAGAAAACCGAGATCGAGCTTCCCGACGGGGCCAGCCTCGAGGATCTGGTCGGGCACATCGTCTCGCGCTTCGGGCCCCGGGCGCGCGAGGGGCTCCTCGACCGCGAGGGGAAGCTCGATCTCACGATCCAGATCCTGCTGAACGAGGAGGGTTTCGTCTCCCGCGGCGAGCTTCCCGCGCGGCGGCTTCGGGAAGGCGACCGGGTCCGCCTGATGCTCCTGGTGGGCGGCGGGTAGGAGAGGCGAGGGGGGAGGGCGCGGCGTTGCACGGGGTCGGAAGGCGTGCTATGGTGCGCCCCGATTCGATTCCTTTGCGAGGAAAGGAGCCCCCGATGCAGATTCAACGGATCCTGTGGCCGACCGACTTCTCGGAAAACGCCGCCGCGGCGCTTCCGCTCGTCACCCAGCTCAGCCAGAAATTCGGGGCCGAAATCCACATCCTCTACGTGATGAAAGACTACCCCGCATTCGGCGCACACTACGGCCAGTTCGACCCCGAGGAGTGGAAAAAGATGCAGGAGTGGGAGAAAAAGACCGCCGAAGGGCGGCTGGCCGAAATCTGCGACAAGTTCTTGAACGAGTGCCCCCTCTACATCCGCCACATCGCCGTGGGCGAGCCCGCCAAGGAGATCCTGCGGGTGATCGAGCGCGAAAAGATCGACCTCGTGGTGATGGCCACCCGCGGAAGCGAAGGCCATTTCAACTTCGGCAGCGTGGCCGAGCGCGTCCTCAAGTGCACGACGGTCCCGGTCGTGATGATCCCCGTGTGAGCGGCCCCGGCGGCCGAACCCCTGAACCCCCCCCGATCGGGCGGATTCCCCGGCGCCGGCGCAAAAACCCGGCGGCCGCCGGGTTCCCCCCCGGCGGCCGCCGTCGCGTTCGCCTCCCTTTCGTCCTTCAGCCGATCCGCAGCACGAGGGCGGCGGCGGTGTCGCCTGCGGCGCAGCCGGCGAAGAGCAGATAGCCCCCGCCCTTCATCACCACCTCTTCGATGCCCTCGATGATCAGCCGCCCCGCCGTCGGCCCCTGGGGATGGCCGTAGATGAGGGAGGAGCCGTAGTTGTTCATCCCGCGCATGACGTCGATCCCCAGTTTGCGCGCGAGGAAGACGTCGTTGGCGGCGAAGGGGTTGTGGGTCTTGATCGCCGCACACTGCCGGGCGTCGATCCCCGCCCCCTCGAGCGCCATTTTCGCCGCGGGGTAGACCGCCGCCGCCATGAAGGCGGGTTTGGTCCGCGCGTAGCCGTAGGAGACGACCCGGATCTCGACCGCGGGATCCGCGCTGAGCGAGCGGGCCCGCTCGCGCTCGGCGACGATGATGCCGCAGTGGCCGTCGGCGGGGTGGGTCTGGCTGCCGTAGGTCAGCACCCCGTTCGGGAGCACGGGTTTCAGGCGGGCCAGGCCTTCGGCCGTGGTTTCCATGACGCCCTCGTCGGCCTCGAGCAGGACGGTCTCCTTCTTGGAAACGCGGATCAGGACCGGAAACATGTAGCGCTTCTGGAACTCGCGGTCGTTTTCGAGCGCCTCGCGGTACTGGCGGTAGCGCTCGAGCGTCACCGCGTCGCACTCCTCGCGCGTGATGCCCTCCTCACGGGCCACGTTCTCGGCGGTCTGGATCATCGCCTGCCCGGCGAAGGGGTCCTTGTTGAAGTTGTCCATCATCCAGTTTTCGGAAATCACCTGGCCTCCCGGGCCGAGGGGGTTCGGCCACACCACGTGGGGACCGTTCGAGCAGCGGTCGGTCATGAGGCAGAAGGGGGCGTGGAAGAGACCGCATTCGACCCCCATGGCCGCGGAATAGAGGGCGACCGTGGAGGTGGAACAGGCCTGGCTCACCCAGATCCCCGGCACTCCCGTGGCGCCCATCAGGGCCGCCGCCCAGGGGCCCCCGTAGAAGCCCTGGTGCTGGTGAACCGTAAGCCCCAGGAACACGTAGTCGAAGGTCCGGGGGTCGATCCGCTTCTCGGCGAGCCAGCGCTTGGTCGTCTCGGCCGCGAGCACGATCGCATGCTCGTTCGCCATCGTGCCCTGCCAGCGGGCGAAGGGGGAACTGAAATAGCCCTTGTAAGGGATGTAGGCCTTTTGCAGCATAGGATGCCCTCCTTCGGGTCAGCGCTTCGGCGTGCGCAGTTTTTCCTTGAGGATCCGGTGCAGGATCTTCCCGGTCGGGGTGCGGGGCATCTCCTCCGGGGAGATGAAGACCACTTCCTTGGGGCGCTTGTAGCCGGCGAGCTTGTCGCGGCAGCAGCGCAGGATCTCCTCGGCGGTGATGCGCTGGGGATCCACCCCCGGCTTGGGGATGACCACGGCGGTCACCTTCTCGCCCCACTTCTCGTCGGGAACCCCCACCACGGCGCAGTCGAAGACGCATTCGTGGCTGCCCACGACCTCCTCGACCTCGCTCGGGTAGACGTGCTCGCCGCCGGTGATGATCATGTTGTCCTTGCGGTCGACGATCGTGAAGAAGCCGTCCTCGTCGCGGCGCGCCATGTCGCCCGCGGAGAACCAGCCCTCGTGGAACGAGGCCCGCGTCTTCTCGGGGTCCTTGTAGTACTCGCGGAAGAGCATCGGCCCGCGCGAGTAGAGCTCACCCACCTCCCCGACCGGCACCTCGCGCTTGTCGGGGCCGAGGAGCCGGACGAACTCGGTGCCGAGGGATTCGAAGCCGATCGAGCCGAGCTTTTCCATCTGGTACTCGGGCTTGAGCACGGTCACGATTCCCGCCTCGGTCGAGCCGTAGGCCTCGTAGAGCTCGACCCCGGGGAAGAATTCCATGATGTCGAGCTTCATCTTGCGGCGCACCGGGGCCGAGGAGCAGAGCAGCTTGCGGATCGAGCTGCGGTCGTGGCGGCGGGCCGCGGGGGGGGCGTTCAGGATCAGGTTGTAGTGCGTCGGGATGAGGGAGATGAAGGTGATGCGTTCCCGGGCGATGATCTCGAGAATCTCCTCGGCGCGGAAGGAGCGCGCCGGATGGATGTAGACCGAGCCGCCGATGTAGGTGAAGGTGAAGGTGAAGAAAGTGGAATTGATGTGGCACAGCGGCATGACGTTCATGCACACGTCGTGCTCGTTGAAGCCGAAATCGACGGCGTTGATCAGGTAGAAGGCGATGTGCGATTCGTGCGTGCGCACGACCCCCTTCGGCCGGCCCGTGGTTCCCGAGGTGTAGATCAGGATCCAGGGATCCTCGGGCCGCACCGGCAGGTCGGGTTCGGTCTCGGGGGCGCCGGCGATCCACTCTTCGTAGGGCCGGTAGCCCTCGGCGCGCTGGCCGACCACGACGTAGCGGTCGGCCGGGATGCGCGGCAGCCGGGGACGGATCGGGTCCACGGTCGGCAAAAAGTCGTCGTGCACGACGAAGGCCTCGGCGTCGGCGTGCTGGGCGATGTACTCGACGTCGGAGGAGATCAGCCGGAAGTTGATCGGCACGATGACGATCCCCGTCTTCGCCGTCGCGAGGTAGAGCTCGACGATCTCAATGCTGTTTTCGAGCAGCACGGCGACCTTGTCGCCCGGTTTGAGGCCGAGCTCGAGCAGCCGGTGCGCCAGGCGGTTCACCCGCCGGTTGACCTCGGGGTAGGTGAAGGCCCGGCGGCTGTCCTTGAGGGCGACCGTGCGGGGGAATTTCTTGGCGTTCACCTTGAGAATCTGGCCCAGGTTGAGCCATGCCGCCGCCATGGGATCGCCTCCTTCCGTTGCGGGTGCCTTGCCTTCCTTTTCAGCGAAGGGAAATGCGGACATCGGCCGCGACCGCCCGGTCGGGGAAGGCGAGCACCGGGTTGAGGTCCATCTCCTCGATTTCCGGGTGATCGACCAGCAGTTGCGAGAGCTTTTCGATCATCTCGACCAGGGCCCCGCGGTCGACGCCGGGCCGACCGCGCACCCCGTCGAGCAGGGCCTTCGCCCGGATGGCCCCGAGCATCTCCTGCGCCTCGGCCGTGCTCACCGGTGTCAGGGCGAAGACGACGTCTTTCAACACCTCGACCAGCACCCCCCCCAGGCCGAAGACCACGGCATGGCCGAGGCCCTCCTCGGCTTTCGCCCCGAGGATCAGCTCGAGCCCGCCGGGGAGGAACTTCTGCACGAGCAAGCGCAGGTCCGGGGCGTCGAACTGCTTCTTCATCTGCTGGGCGGCGCGTTTCACCGCGGATGCGCTTCCGAGATCGAGCGCCACCCCGCCGCGGTCGGACTTGTGCAGGAGCTGGGAGGCGTCGGCCTTGAGCACGACCGGAAAACCGATCGCCGCCGCCGCCTCGGCCGCCTCCTCGGGGGTTTCCACCGCCTTCCAGCGGGGAACGGGGATGCGGTAGGCCTCGAGCAGCCGGTAGGACTCCTCGGCGCAGAGGCGGTTGCGGCCCGCCGTGCGGGCCTTCTCGAGGATCCGCGCGGCGCGGTCCCGTTTCAGCTCCGGAAAAGAGCGCAGCGTGCGCGGTTTGCGGTCGCGCAGGGCGCGGTAGCGGACGAGGGCGGCCATGGCGCGGGCCGCCTCGCCGGGGAGCGGAAAGCAGGGCACTTCCCCCTCGCGCAGGATGCGGACCACCTCGGCCCACTGCTTCGGGTCGGTCATGAGGTTGCAGACGATCGGCTTGCGGCGCTCGCGGTTCACGGCCACGATCTCGCGCGCGATCGCCTCGTTGTCGACGAAGAAGGGGGTGACGAAGTTCACGAAGACGCCGTCGAAGCCCTCGTCCTCCATCATCGCATCGAGGCAGGCCCGGTAGTGCTGGGCGGTTCCCGTGGCCAGGACGTCGACCGGGTTTCCGACCGAGGCCTCGGCGTAGAGCGCCCCTTTCAGCCGCTCGTGCGTCGCCGCGGAGAGCGGCGGCAGCGTGCAGCCGGAGGCGACGAGGACATCGGTGGCGATCACCGCCGGGCCGCCGGTGTTCGTGATGATGCCGATGCGGTTGCCGCGGGGGACCGGCTGGGTGGCGAAGGCGACGGCGGCCTGGATCAGGTGCCCCTCGTCGCGGAAGGAGAGGATGCCCGCTTTCTCGAAGATCAGGTCGGTGGCGATGTCCTCCTTGGCGAGGCCCCCGGTGTGCGAGGCTGCGGCGCGGGCGCCCTCCTTCGTGCGGCCGGCCTTCATCGCAAGGATCGGCTTGCGGGCGGCGACCTCGCTGGCGACCTTGAGGAAGTTCGCCGGGTCGCGCAGCCCCTCGACATAGGTCACGATCACGCGGGTCCCCTCGTCGCGGCCGAGGTAATCGAGGATCTCGGGGATGGTCACGTCGACCGCATTGCCGTTCGAGGCGTAGATGCGCGTTCCGACGCCCATCTGGGCGAAGGCCTGGTGAATGACCTCGGCGACGCCGCCGCTCAGGGCGACGATGGAGATGAAGCCGGGCTCGGGCCGCGTGAAGGTGAAATTGCAGTAGGCGCGGATCGCCGGGTCGGTGTTGATGACCCCCTGGCAGTTCGGGCCGAAAATGCGGATCCCGTGGCGGCGCGCGCGCTCGAGAAAGTCCTTCTGGATCGCCTCCCCCTCGGGGCCGGTCTCGGCGAAGCCCCCCGAGTTGATGATGATGTGCTTGACCCCCTTCTTCCCGCAATCGTCGACCGCCTGGGGGACGAACTTCGCCGGGATGACCATGTGGACGACGTCGATCCCGTCGGGGCAGTCGAGGATCGATTTGTAGGCTTTCAGGCCGCGGATCTCGTCGGCGTTGGGGTTGATCGGGTAGATCGAACCCGTGAAGCCGAAATCGATCAAGTTCTTGATCACGCGGTTGCCGATGGAGAGTTCCTTGGTCGAGGCGCCGATGACGGCGACCGAGCGGGGCCGGAACAGCGAGTCCAACATGGCGTCCTCCTCCGGGTTATCGGCGGCGTTCTTCGAGCTGCTCGATGAACGCCTCGACGTTGGTCTTGGTCTGCTCGTCGGAGATCAGCCGCAGGTCGTTCAGGTCTCCGTTGATGATCAGGCTGGGGATGCCCGTCTCCTTCTCCAGCCGCTGCGGCATGCCATAGCGGCAGTTCGAGTTGTTCGGGCAGGTCTTGGCGTCGTGGTAGATGATGCCGTCCACCTGGAAGAAGGAGAGCATGCGGCGGATGTAGTCTTCCTTCGCCTCGTCCGAGCGGACGATGAAGAGCTCGGTGTAGGCCCGCGCCATGCTGTTGATGGGGTCGTTCGGGTCGAGGGCGGAGAAGATCCAGCTGTTGCAGTAGGTCGAGGCGAGGACGTTCGCCCGGAGCGAGGCGAAGAGCTGGGCGTGGGCGCTCAGCCGGCCCCAGACCGGCATGCCGTCCCAGTAGATCCGGAAGCGCTCGTCGTCGATCGCCCCCTCGCCGCGGCGGATGCGCTCCTCGAGCTCGGCGAGGAGCTTGCGGTACACCTCGACCGCCCGGGGCGTGCCGCGGCCGACGACGGCGGGGCCCATCAGGGTCGTGCCGTCGAAGAAGGTGATCGGCGAGGGCCGGGCGGCCGCCGTGTCGAGGATCTGCTTCCAGAGCTCGGAGCACTGCCGGGAGAGGTCGACCGCGCGGCGCAGGTCTTCCATCTCGAAGCGCCGGCCGGCGACCTTTTCGAGCGGCGGGATCAGGGCCTCGAGCTGCTTGGCGATGGAAATGATGTGCCGGTCGGTCACCTCGTCCACCCCGCGGTAGGTGTGCACGCCGAGCACCGGCGCGTTGAACTTCCCGCCGTACCAGACGAACCAGTCCTGCACGTCGCGGCACTGGTTCGTGTTGTAGACGAGCACATCCGGCCGGGGGATGCTCTGGATGCCGAAGGCCTTCTGCAGCGGGGTCACCCCGCGCAGGAAGGCGCCGACGTCCGCGGTGAGGTAGGAGCAGATGTCGGGCGAGTAACCGATGGCGTTCGCCTCGGGAATGAGGTCGGTCGCCATGCGGGTCGCCCCCAGCATGGCGGAGTGGGTCTCGGGGAAGTAGACCAGGAATCCCAGGGCGCGCAGGATTTCCGCCGGGCCGACGCTCGTGCACCAGGCGATCTTGGGGGAGCCCGCGCGCGCGGCGGCGTCGAGCTCGAGGTAGTAGTCGCGCATGAACTGGTTGATGTCCGCGGCGGCGGCGAGTTTCTTGCGGGGGGCTTTTTTCTCTTCGCTCATGACAGCAGGGCCTCCATGAAATCCAAGGGTTGAAGGGTTACGCTTCGCGGGATCCGCTCCGGGCGTAGAGGGCGGCCCCGATCGCGCCGGTGAACTGGGGGTGGGGGGGGACGAGGACGGGGCGGCCGATCAGCTCCTCCATCATGCGCACGAGATAGGGGTTGTGGGCGACGACCCCCCCGGTCATCACGACCTCGGCGGTCAGCGAATCCATCTCCACGATGCGCTTGATCATGCTGTAGAAGACGCCCTTGACGATGTCCTCGATCTTCTTGCCGTGGCGGATGTGCTCGAGGACCTCGGTCGCCGAGAAGACGGTGCAGAAGCTCCCCAGGCGCACCATGTCCGTCGAGCGCTCGGCCATGGCGTTCATGCGCTCGAGCGGGATGTCGAGGCGGGCGGCCATCTCCTCGAGGAAGGCGCCCGTGCCCGCGGCGCACTTGCGGTTCATCTTGAACCCCGTGCGCCGGCCGGCGGCGTCGAGCTTGATCACCTTGTTGTCCTGGCCGCCGATGTCGATCACCGTGATCGCCCGCGGAAAGGCGTGGTAGCACCCCCCCGCATGGCAGCCGATCTCGGTGCGCTGGTCGTGGGCGTAGCGGACGTTCATGCGGCCGTAGCCCGTGGAGACGGCGCGCGCGATCCGCGCCGGCTCGCCGCTGGCCATGGCGAGCGCCTCGGCGAGGCAGCCGTCGGCGGTCGCCGTGAAGTCGGTGCCCGACTTGCGCACGGCGAGACCCCGCAGCCGGCCCTCGGCGTCGATCACCGCGACCTTCGTGCGCGAGGAGCCGACGTCGCATCCGACATAGAGCGCCCCTTCGCTCAAGGTGTCCATCGGCCGCCGATCAGGCCCCGCCCCGGCGTTCGAGGCCGGATTCGAGCCCCTTGACCAGGGCGCGCATCACCCGGTTGAACGGGGCGTCGAGGCCGGCGCGCTCGGCGTACTCGATGAACTTCCCGTTGATGTAGTCGATCTCGGTGCGCCGGCCGGCTTCGATGTCCATCAGCATCGAGGGCTTGTGGTCGCCCGCCCCGCGCATGTAGGCCATCGCCTCCTCGAAGTACTCCCAGCCGAGCAGGATCTCGTTCGCCCGGGCGATGCGGATGCATTCCTGGACGAGCGCCTGGACGATGGCGAAGACGATGGGGTCGTTCATCGCGCGCGCCATCGTCAGGCGCGTCAAGGCGCACACCGGGTTCATCGAGGCGTTCATGACCGTCTTGCGCCAGACCATGGAGACGATCTGGTCCGTGTGCCGGGTTTCCAGCCCGCAAGCGGTGAGCGCTTCGGCCACGGCGAGCGCCGCCCCCCGCCCCGCCGGGTCGAGTTCCTGGACGAAATGCGGCGGGTGGTGGAAGGGGATGCGCACGCGGCCGGGGGCGACGAGCCCGCAGCCGTAGTTGACGACCGCGCGCATCACCCGCGCGCGGCCGAGCGTGCGGGCGAGCTCGCGCTCCGTGTCGATCCCGTTCTGCCAGCTCACGACGTAACGCTCGGGGCCGAGAAACCCCTCGAGCGCCGAGGCGATGAGCGGCAGGGCGTTCGCCTTGACGGTGATGAAGATGACCTCGGGGTCCCAGGGGGCGAGATCGTCGACCACCGGGCAGGTCCGGGTGACCGCCTGGCGGAAAGACTCGGCCCCCTCGAGGACGATCCCGGGGTCGAGGGCCGGGGCGAGGAGCTCCGGCACGACGTCGCACAGGGTCACCTCGTGTCCGCCGCGGGCGAGAAAGGCGGCCACGATGCAGCCGACCGGTCCTGCACCCACGACGGCGAAGCGGCGCGGGCGGAAGGAGGAGGGATCGCTCATGGCAACCTCCGGGGGCGGGGCGTCCCGGGCTCAACGGAACTGCCGGGGCCGCTCGTCCACGACCCGCAGCGCCTTGCCCTCGCTGCGGGCGATGAATTTGGGCTCGACGATCTCGACGTCGACCCCGATGCCCATCATGCCGCGGATGTGGGCCATGACCTTGGCGGCGATCTCCAGGCGCTTTTCGGGGCCGGCCTCGTAGATGTCCTTGCGGCCTTCCACCTGCACGATGAGCTGGTCGAGGTAGCCTTTTTTGCGCACGACGAGGCGGTACTGGGGCTCGACCTCGGGGATCTCGAGGAGCAGCGACTCGATCTGCGAGGGGAAGACGTTCACCCCGCTGATGATCAGCATGTCGTCGGAGCGGCCGTAGATCTTGTCCATCTTGACGAAGGTGCGGCCGCAGGCGCACTTCTCGCGGCGCAGGCGGGTGATGTCCTTGGTGCGGTAGCGGATCATCGGCATGGCGCGCCGCTGGAGCGAGGTGAAGACGAGTTCCCCCTTTTCGCCGAGCGGCAGGGGCTCGAGCGTCTGCGGGTCGACGATCTCGGCGATGAAATGATCCTCGTTGATGTGGATGCCGTCCTGCACCTCGCAGTCGAAGCCGACCCCCGGCCCGCACAGCTCGGTCAGGCCGTAGGCCTCCTGGGCCCTGATGCCCATGCGCTCCTCGATCTCCTGGCGCATGGCCGTGGACCAGGGCTCCGCGCCGAAGACCCCCACCCGCAGCGGCAGCGCGCGGATGTCGACCTTCATTTCGGCGGCGCGCTCGGCGATGGTGAGCGCGTAGGAAGGGGTGCAGAAGAGGGCGGTGACGCCGAAATCCTTCATGATCGTGATCTGGCGCTCCGTCAACCCCGAGCTCGTCGGCACGACCGTGCAGCCCAGGCGGGTCAACCCCTGGTGAAACCCCAGCCCGCCCGTGAACAGGCCGTGGCCGTAGGCGTTCTGGGCGATGTCGTCGGGCCGCACCCCGGCCGCCCAGAGGTTTCGCGCCATGAGCTCGGTCCATTGCTCGAGGTCCTCGGCGGTGTATGGGCCGGTGATCGGCTTGCCCGTCGTCCCCGAGGAGGCGTGGACGCGGACGACCTCCCGAAGCGGCACGGCGCAGAGCCCGAAGGGATAGTTGTCGCGCAGGTCGTTTTTCACCGTGAAGGGCAGCCGGGCGATGTCCTCGAGCGACTTGATCGATTTCGGGCCGACGCCGGCCTCGTCGAGCTTGCGCCGGTAGAAGGGAACCCGTTCGTACACCCATTCGACGGTTTCCTTGAGCTTGCGGAGCTGGAATTTCTGGAGTTCCGGCAGCGGCAGGGTCTCGAACTTTTCGTCCCAGTACCTGCGCTCGCTTTTCTTTTCCTCTTTGCGCCCTTTGAGCACCATGGTCGTCTTCCTCCCCGTCCTGGCCTCCGGGGCCCGCTGTAGGGGTCTCGGGGCGAAGATTTTGAAAGCAGCCGGGCCGTCGCCGCTTGCGCTCAGGCGGCGTTCTGGCGCGCGGCGGCGGCCCCCGCCGCGAAGGCCCTGCGGTTGACCTCGAGCAAGTCGGGCTTGATCTTCCGCTCCATCGCCGCCCGAACGGATTCGGCCCGGAGCGGAAGCAGGCCCGTTTCGACCAGGCAGCCGAGGAGCACCATGTTCACGGCGAGCACGTTTCCGGCCTCGCGGGCGAGGGCGGTCGCGTTGAAGGCGATCAGTCGCGCGGTCTTCGCGCGGATGAGCTCCTGGAGCCGCTTGAGGTCGGGGTAGACCCCCTGGCCGATGTTCACCGTGAAGGGCATGAGCGGGGCGAGGTTCGTGATGACCGTACTGTCGCGGTGGCACTTGCCGAGCGCGCGCAGGGTCTCGGCCGGCTCGAAGCCGACGAGGATGTCGGCCTCGCCGTCGGCGATGATCGTGCTGCGGCCCGGCCCGAAGAGGAGCGCCGACTCGACGACCCCGCCGCGCTGGGCCATGCCGTGGATTTCGCTCATGCGGATGGGGACGTTCTCGATCAGGGCGGCTTCGGCGAGGATGGAGGAGGCGAGAAGGTTGCCCTGGCCCCCGACGGCGACGATGACGAGGCGCGTGGTCTTCATGGGTCATTTCTCCGCTGTTTCCCGGGCCGGGACGATCGCGTGCTCGGGACAGATCTGGGCGCAGAGACTGCAGCCGGTGCAGAGGTTCGCGTCGATGTGGATGCGGTCGTTCCAGACGTAGAAGGCCGGGCAGGCGAGCCGCGTCATGCACACCCGGTGGTTTTTGCACTTCTCGCCCACGCGGAAGGGTTTGCCCCGCGGCAATTTCAGGCTCTTCGCGTAGAGCACGCAGAGCTCCTGCGAGATGACGACCGAAACCCCGGGGAAGGAGAGCGCCTCCTTGATCTGCTCGATGCTCTTCTTCACGCGGTAGGGCTTGATCACCGTGACGTGGGGGACCCCGATGCCGCGCACCACGGCCTCGATCGAGACGCGCCCGTAATTTTCGAGCTTGAGTTGCTTCATGTCCACGCCCGGGTGGGGCTGGTGGCCGGTCATCGCCGTCGTCCCGTTGTCGAGGATCACGAGCGTGAAGGGGTGGTTGTTGAAGACGGCGTTGATCAGCCCCGGGATGCCGGCGTGGAAGAAGGTCGAGTCCCCGATGAAAGAGATGACCTTGCGGCCGCTTACCCGGGAGAAGCCGCCTGCAGTGCCGGTCGAAGAGCCCATGCAGATGAGGTAATCGGCCATGGAGAGGGGGGGGAGCAGCCCGAGCGTGTAGCAGCCGATGTCGGTCGGGTAGACGGTCTCGAGCCCGAGCTCCTCGGCCGCCTGGCGCACCTCGTAGAAGGTCGCCCGGTGGGAACAGCCGGCGCAGAGGGTCGGCGGCCGCTGCGGGATGGGCGGGACGTCGGAGACGTCGACCGCGGGCCGGGTGCGGTCGGGCACGCCGAAATAGCGCGCCGTGACGCGCCGGACGGTCGCCGGGTCGAGCTCGTAGAGCCGGGTGAAGAGCTCCGGCGCCTTGCCGCGGATCGGAAGGGCCAGGCCCGCCTCCTGGGCGTGGGCCTTGGCCGCCTCCTCGAGGTAGGGCTCGCCCTCCTCGACGACAAGCGCCTTTTCGCAGCCGCGCAGGAACTCCTGGATGCGCCGTGCGGGGAGGGGGTGGGAGAAGCCGACCCGCAGGATGCGCACGCGGTCGGCGATCCCGAGTTCGGCGACCGCGTCCTTGACGTAGTTGTAGCTCACCCCGTTGCACAGGATCCCCCAGGGGCCCCCGCCCTCGACGAAGTTGTAGGGCGAGATCTCGGAGAGCGCCTGGGCGCGGGCGATGTGCTCGAGGAGCTTCACGTGGAGCTTGCGCGAGACGGCGGGGACCGTGACCAGGCTGAGCGGGTCCTTGGTGAACTGCCCGCGGGTGACCCGGGGCCGGATCTCCCCCAGGGTGATGACCCCCGAGGAGTGGTTGATGCGCGTCGTGGTGCGCAGAAAGACCGGCTCCTGGAGTTCCTCGGAGAGATCGAAGGCGGAGGGGAGCATGCGGTGGGCCTCCTCGACCGAGGAGGGCTCGAGCATGGGCAGCCCCGAGAGCTTGGCGTAGTAGCGGTTGTCCTGCTCGTTTTGGCTCGAGAACATCGCCGGGTCATCGGCGGTGAGAATGACCATGCCGCCCTTCACCCCGACGTAAGCGAGGGTCATCACGGCGTCGGCGGCGACGTTCAACCCCACGTGTTTCATGACCGCCATGCTGCGGACACCGCACGCGGCCGCCGCGGCCGCCACCTCGACGGCGACCTTCTCGTTGGTGCAGTACTCGAAGTGCAGATCGCTTTCCTGGGAGATCTGGAAAAACTGCAGCGAAATCTCCGAGGAGGGGGTCCCGGGGTAGGTGCTCGCGAAGGCCACCCCGGCCTCGATCGCCCCGCGGGCGATCGCTTCGTTGCCGAGAAGAAGCATCTTCTCCCCGGGCCGGTCGGTCAGCAGTTTGTGCATCCGTTCCTGTCCTTTCTGCGCGTCGGGGGTTTCCGGTTCAGGGAACCAGGATCGGCCGCTCGCGGATCCGGCGGCCGTGCACGTCTTCGAAGATCTCGTTGATCCGGGAAAGCGGGAACTCTTTCACGAAGGGCCGCAGGACCACCCGCCCGTCGAGCACCAGGCGCAGCACGGCCGGGTAATGCTCGGGGACACAGCCCCAGTTGCCGCGGGCCGAGGCGTGGAAGGCCATCAGGTTGGAGAGGCGGATCGTCACCGGATCCAGGGTGAATCCCACCACCGCGAGCGCCGCCCCGTAGGTGAGCAGGCCGAAGGCGGTCTGCTGGCCGGCGGCGGTGCCGGAGGTTTCGAAGATCTTCCACTCCGTGCGGCGCCCGCCCGCCTTTTTCACCGCCTCGGTGACTGCGGCGCGCAGGTCCTTGAAGGGCAGCTCTTTCGCGTTGAAGACCGCCGCGCAATAGGGGGTGATCGCTTCGAGTTTTGCGGGGTCGATGTCGACGGCGAAGACGAGCGCCCCCAGGGCCTTGGCGATCTGGACTCCGAAGCCCCCCACCCCGCCGACCCCGATGAAAACGGCCGTGTCCCCGGCCTGGAGCCGGGATTCGAGGATCGCCTGGTAGGGGGTGGTCACGGCGTCGGCCACCACGGCGAGTTCGGTCAGGGTGACCCCGGAGGCGCCCGCGGGCCGGCCCTGCGCATCGAGGGGCACCTCGCAGAGGGCTTTCGCCGGGACGACGATGTGGCTGGCGAACCCCCCGGGGATGTCATTTCCGGGCATCTTCTGCCGCGCGCAGATGTTGCCGAGGCCGCGGCGGCAGACATCGCAGTCCCCGCAGGGCATGACCGCGGGCACGATGACCGCCTTGCCGACCCATGACTCCGCACCCGGCCCGGCCGCCTCCACCCGCCCGCTGATCTCGTGGCCGAGGGTAAGGGGGAGCGGCGACTTCGTGCGCACCCCGTCGTAGTAAAAGCCGAGGTCCGTGTGGCACACCCCGCAGCCCGCGACCTTCAGCCGCACCTCGCCGGGGCCGGGCGCGGGCAGGTCGGATTCGACCGGCTGGAGGGGTTTTCGGGGTTCGACCATCTTCCAGGAGACCATCTTCATGGCTCACCTCCCCGCGGGAATGGGTGAAGGTCAGGCGCCCTTGAACTCGGGCCGTTTGCGGCCGAGCGAGGAGAGACCCTCGAGGGCGTCGGCGGTCGAGAAGATCTCGGGCAGCCGCGCGAGTTCCACCTCGATCGCCTCGCGCATCGGCAGCCCCGCCTGGCGGTCGACGATCTCGCAGGCGAGCCGGAGGGCGATCGGGGCCTTCGTGCGGAGCGCCTTCAGCACGCGTTCGACCGCGGCGGCCTCGAATCCCGCGGGCGCCCGCCCGACGAGCAGCTCGGCGAGCGGCTGCGGGGCGAAGAGGGCCTGGAAAACCCGGAAGCGCTCGGGGATCGGCCGCGGGCGGTACTTCTCCGGGACCCCCGCCGCGGCGAGCTCCGCGATCGCCGCGTCCACCCCCGCCGGCTCGACGAGGCGGCAGGCGATCCCGAGCTCGAGGGCGTCGCGCGCCGAAATCGGCGCTCCCGTGCAGGCGAAGTACTTGGCGAGCTCCGGGCCGATCTGCCGCGCCGTGCGCAGCATGCCCCCCAGGCCGGGGTAGATCCCGATCCCGGTCTCGGGGAAGGCGAGCGAGCCCGCCGGGGTCGCGAGGATCGCCCGGCAGGCGAGGGCGAGTTCGCTTCCCCCGCCGAGGGAGAGCCCGTCCAGCAGGGCGACCGTGGGCTTGGGGGACTCCTCGATCGCAAGCAGCAGCTCATGGCCGCGGCGGGTGAAGGCGACGATGTCGGCGATCCTGCCCGCGCGGATCTTTTCGACGAAGTAGCGGATGTCGGCCCCGGCGACGAAGGCCTTGCCGGCGCCGCGAAAGACGATCGTCCGCACGCGGGGATCCGCCTGGGCCTCGGCGAAGCGCTCGGCGAGCTGCGTGACCACGGCTTCGTTGAGCGCGTTCATCGCTTCGGGCCGGTTGATCGTGAGGAAGGCGACCGTCCCGCGCACGGCGAGATCCACGAAGCGGAAGACGAAGGGCTTGCCCTCGCGGTGCTGCTTCTCGAGAAGCGCCGGCATCTTGAAGTCCGGGTAGCGGCGGCAGACCGCCTGCACGAGCTCATAGGTGCGACGGATCCCCAGCCGGTTCATGATCTCGAAGGGGCCCTCGCTCCAGCGCAGGCCGATCTTCGCCCCGCGGTCGGTGTCCTCGATGGAGGCGACCCCCTCGTCGACGAGGGCCGCGGCCACGCCGAGGCAGACGCCGTGGAAGCGGTCGACGAGCGGCGGGATCTTTTCCTCCTCGATCGGCCCCTCGAGGTTCCAGTTCTCCTTCTTCTCCATCTGCGCCTTCAGGGCCGCGCACGGGGCGTAGAAGGGGCCGAGCTCGTTGCCCAGGGTCGTCGCCGCGTGAACCGCGATCGGAATCCCGGTCACGTTCATGAGCTGGAAGGGGCCCATCCCGATTCGGAAGGCGCGTTTGCCGGCCTCCTCGATCGTGGGGATGCCGGCCAGGCCCTCCTCGAGCATGCGCGCGGCCTCGTTCAGGAAGGGGACGAAGAAGCGGTTCACGGCGAAGCCGGGGGCGTCCTGGACGAGGATCGCCGTTTTGCCGTGCAGCCGCGCGGCGAGCAGCGAGGTTTCGAGCGTCTCCGGGCTCGTCCCCGCGTGGGGGATTACCTCGAGGAGGCGGTTTTTCGCCGGGTGATAGAAGTAGTGCAGCCCGATGAAACGGTCCGGCCGGGAGGTCTGCTGGGCGAACTCGCGGACATAGAAGCTCGAGGTGTTCGTGGCGAGGATCGTCTCCGGCCGGCAGAGGGCATCGAGCTTGCGGAAGAGATCGGCCTTCACCTGCTTGTCCTCGAAGACGGCCTCGATCACGAGGTCGGCGTCGGCGAGCGCCCGGAAGTCGGTCGTGCCCTGGATGCGGCCGAGGATTTCGGCGACCTGCTCGGGTTTGAAGATGCGCCGCTCGACCCCCTCCTCGAGGAGCCGCCGGATCGTCTGAAGCCCGCGGGCGACGAACTCGTCCTTCAGGTCCACCATCACCACCGGGATCCCCTCCTGGGCGAATTTCTGGGCGATCCCGCTCCCCATGTTCCCGGCCCCCACCACCCCTACCTTGCGGATTGCGGACATCGGCTGCGCCCTCCCTCAGCAGTTCTTCCAGACCGGTTTGCGCTTTTCCTCGAAGCTGGCGATGCCCTCGAGGGTGTCCTGGGTTTTCATGAGCGTGTTGAGGAAAAGGTCGCTCACCCCCTCGAGCGCCTGTTTCGGCGAAAGCCGCAGGTGGCGCTTCACGGCAAGCTTGTTCAGCCGCAGGATGAGCGGGCTCGCCTGCCTGAGCTCGTCGACGAGCGCCTCGACCGCCGCCGCAAACTCCTCGTCCTCGACCGCGCGGGTGACGAACCCCAGACGCGCGGCTTCTTCGGCCTCGTAGCGCCTGCCGGTCGTGCAGATCTCGATCGCCCGCGCCGGACCGACGAGGAGCGGCAGGCGGATCGCCGCATAGGGCGGGAAGAACCCGAGCTTGACCTCCGGCTGCCCGAAGATCGCGCTCTTCGCCGCGATCACGATGTCGCAGGCGATCGCCGCTTCCATGCCGCCGCCGAGGCAGGCCCCGTGGACGGCGGCGATCGTGGGAACCTCCTGCTGCTCGATCCCCTCGAGCAGGCGGTTGAAAACGGCGATCATCCCGTCGACCTGGGCCGGCTTGTGGTCGGCGACCTCCACCCCCGCGCAGAAGCTCGGTCCCTCGGCGGCGAGAACGAGGGCCTTCAGACCGCGGTCGGCGCGCAGGCGGTCGAGCGCGCCGCAGAGCTCCTCCATCATGGCGATGTTCAGCACGTTGTGCTTGGGGCGCGCGAGCGTCAGTCGCGCAACCCCCGCTTGCGTCTCCAGCCGGGCAAAGGAAAGCGCACTCATCGTTCTTCCTCCTGGCGAGGGCCCGACGGCGCCCGCCGTGCGGCGGTTTCCCCTCAGGCCTTCACGAAAACGTAGCTCAAGCGGTCGCCGGGAAGCCGCTCCACGCGGACTTTCATGGGCAACCCCACGCTGAGCTCACCCTCGGGGACGGCGCGGTCGATGCGTCCGAAGACCTTGTAGTCCCCGTAGTCGAGCAGCGCGATCGTGTAGGGGACGTCCTCCTGAAACCCGGCCGGCCCGAAGGCGAGACGGCTCCAGGAGACGAGGCGGCCCACCCCCTCGACCGGAAACCATGCCATCTGCCGCGAGAAGCAGACCCGGCAATCGGCGCGCGGCGGGAAGAAGAGCTGCCCGCAGTCCCGGCAGCGGGTTCCGGCCACCCGGCCTTCCTCGAGGTGCGCGATGAAGTCGTTGACGCGGGTGATCGCCGTGAAGCCGACCGTCCCGAAACGCCGGAAACGGTCGTCGATCTCGGGTTCGCTCTTTGCGGCCATGGCCGTCTCTCCTACTCGATGCCCAGGATCAAGACGTTTCCGTAAAGTCCCACCCCGCCGATGTTGTGCACGAGACCGATCCGCGGCTCCTGCACCTGCATCGGGCCCGCCTCACCCCGCAGCTGCAGCACGATCGTGCGCACCTGGCTGCCGCCCGTGGCCCCGATCGGGTGCCCCTTGGAGAGGAGCCCCCCGTCCACGTTCACCGGGATCTTCCCCTCGCGGTAGGTCGCCCGGCTGCGGATGAGCTCGCGGCCGCCCCCCGGCTCGGCGAAGCCCAGGTCCTCGTAGGCCATGAGCTCGGCGATCGTGAAGCAGTCGTGCACCTCGGCGACATCGATGTCGCCGGGGCCCACGCCCGCGGTGCGGTAGGCCTGGCGCGCGGCCTCCCGGGCGGCCGAAAGCCCGGTGAAGAGATCGCGCCCGGCGAGATTGACGCTCGCCGAGGCCGAGCCGGAGCCGAGGATCCAGACCGGCTTCTTGCGGAAGTCGCGCGCCCTTTCCGCGGCGGCGAGGATGACACAGGAGGAGCCGTCGGCGTTCGCGCAGCAGTCGCCCACGCGCAGCGGGCTGGCCACCGGGCCGGCCATGCGGTCCTTCGGGTCGGCGAGTTGCGCCGCGGTCACCTCCTTGCGGTAGACCGCCTTGTCGTTCAGCCGGCCGTAGACCGAGGACTTGACGCGGATCAGGGCGAGATCCTCGAGGGTCGTTCCGTAGGCCGCCATGTGCGCCCGGGCGTAGAGGGCGTAGTAGGCGGGCATCATCGTCCCGAAGGGGCTTTCCCACTGGATGTCGGCGCCGCGGCCCATGCGCTCCTGCGATTCGGCCGAGGAGATCTCGGACATTTTCTGGAAGCCGATCACGGCGACGACGTCGTGCTGGCCCGAGGCGATGAGCGAGGCGGCGAGACGCACGCCGGTCGTGCTCGAGGAGCAAAGGGTCTCGACGTAGAAGGTGGGCTGAGGGTTCAATCCGAGGTACTCGGCGATCACCCCCGCGGGGGAGCGTTGCCGGTCGTACTCCGGGGCCGAGCAGACGATCGAGGCGTCGATGTCGGCGGGTTTCAACCCCCCGTCCTCCATCGCCTCGCGGAAGCCCTCGAAGGCGAGCTCGCGGATCGACCCCGGATAGGCCCGGACGAAGTCGCTCTGCCCGACACCGATCACGGCCACGCGTCGCATGGGCACCTCTCGCGGAAAAGGAGGGCGGAGGAAGGGGGTCCGCCCGGTTCGAACGTCCTCGGCGGCTCAGATGTACTGGCCGCCGTCCACCTTGATCACCTCGCCCGTGATGTGCGCGGCGCGCTCGGAAGCGAGGAAGGCGACGAGCCAGGCGAGGTCCTCGGGGCGACCGATGCGCTTTAGGGCGCTCTCGGCCATGGCCATCTCGACGATCTTGTCGCGGGACTCCGATTCGCGCAGCATCGACGTCTCGATCAGCCCCGGGGCGACGGCGTTCACCGTGACCTGGAAGGCGCCGAGCTCCTTGGCGAGCGCCTTGGTGAAGCCGATGATCCCCGCCTTCGAGGCCGAATAGTTCGTCTGGCCGAACTTGCCGCGCAGGCCGTTGATCGAGGTGATGTTGATGATCCGCCCGGACTTCTGCTCCTTGAGGATCGGGGCCACGTGCCGCGTGAAATTGAAGTAGCCCTTGAGGTTCACGGCGATCACGCGGTCCCACTGCTCCTCGGTCATCTTCCAGCTCACCGCGTCCCAGTTCATGCCGGCGTTGTTGACGAGGATGTCGAGGCCGCCGAACTCCCGGACGGCGGTCTGCACGACCCGCTCGGCGTCGGCGAAGGAGGCGATGTCGCAGGAAAGCGCCAGCGCTCGGCGGCCCATGTCGCGGATCCGGCGCTCGTACTCCCTCGCCTCGGCCTCGTGCCGGCGGTAGGTGAAGCAGACGTCGGCCCCCTCGCGGGCGAGCTCGAGGGAAATCGCCGCCCCGATGCCCTGGGAGCCGCCGGTGACGAGCGCCTTCTTGCCTTGGAGCAGCATGGGTCCTCCCTTCTCCCGCTCAAGGGCTCTTCGGTCGGGCGAGCACCGCGGCCATGAATTCGGCGTCGAAGGCCGCACCGGCCGCCAGGCGCCGGCGGTACTCGATGAAATCGATCACATCCCGCCCGGTGATCTTCTTCGTGTTGAAGGCGTGGAAACCGAGGAAGGCCTCGAAATTCATGTTGGCGGCGAGCCAGTGGCGGTTGATCACCTTGGCCTGGTCCCAGAAGAACTTCTTCTTGAGGCGGATACCGTCGATGCTCTTGTGGAGGCAGTTCGGAAAGAGGTTGGCGTAGGTCCAGACGATGCGGTTCACCTCGGCGTCGAGCAGGCGGAAGTCGATCTTCGCGTTTTTGACGATCTCGCGCGCTTTTTCCGCCTCGGCACCGGTCTTGAACTCGCCGTAGACGATCTCCCCGTCCTCGAGCCAGGTGTCGGTGACGACGGCGGGGTTGCGCAGAAAGCCCTTCTCGGTCTGGATCACGGGGACGCACTTGGCGATGAGCCCGAGGCGCTTCATCTTGTAGGCGCTCCAGAGCTCGCAGGAGATGCAGTTCCACATGGCGAGCTCCATGGGGAGCATCCAGGGGAGGAAATCGGTGCTCCCCCCGTCGGGGGCGGAGCCGTGACGCGGGCCCGCCTGGCCGAAGACGGCCAGATCGCTGGCGATCGTGGTGTCGCAGGCCATGCCGATCTCCTGTCCGCCCGCGACCCGCATGCCGTTCACGCGGCAGATCGTCGGCTTCTTGCAATTGAGGATGCCGTCGACCATGGCGTTGAAGAGGTCCATGTAGGTGCCGTACTCGTTCGGCCGCCCCGCATAGTACTCGGCGTACTCTTTCGTATTGCCGCCGGTGCAGAAGGCCCGGTCGCCGACGGCGGTGAAGACGGCGGCGACCACCGAGGGGTCGGCCGAGGCGCGCTGGAAGCCGGCGATCACCCCCTTGATCATCTCCGTGGTGTAAGAGTTGTACTGCGCCGGGTTGTTGAGCACGATCCAGGCGGTGTGGAGATCCGGGACGGCCTTGCCCTGGGGGTCGAGGAGGGGTTTCTTTTCGAAGATCACCCCCGGGGCCTCTTTCGCGAAATGCTCCTCGCCGTATAGGAAATGGTCTTTGAGCCCCCCCGATTCCCGCGGAAGCCAGCTCAGGTCGGCCATTTCTTCCTCCTCTCTTGTGGTTGAGGTGGTCCGGGATCCGGTTCCTGACGCCGTAGGCGTCACCCCGAAAGCGCCAAACGGGATTTAGTATTTGGATAGCTATATATTAGCTATAAAGCGGCTGTGTCAAGGAAAAAATCGGGTGTTGCGGGACTTTGCCGGGCGATTCTCTTTTCCTTGACTTCTCGGCGTGTTGCATGGTTACTTGGCATTACGGAGGCATCGGAGACGATCTATCCGCCTCTGGAGCCGCACCCGAGCCAGGGAGGGACCGCGCCGTGAAATACCCGAAGGAGGTCGTTCTCACGAACTGCACCGAGGTGAGCATCCGGCCCCTAAAACCCGAGGACGAGGAACGGCTGCGCGCCTTCTACGAGGAGGTCCCGGAAATCGACCGCTGGTACATGCGCTTCGATGTGCGCGACCCCGCGGTGATCCGCGACTGGTGCCGCGGCGGGGGCGACGTCTTCTCCATCATCGCCGAGTGCGGCGCCCGGATCATCGCCCACGCGCGCCTGCACACCCACCGTTTCGGCTGCTACCACCACCAGGGGCGGCTGCGCATCATCGTGCTCCCCGAGTTCCGCCAGAAGCGACTGGGGAGCTGGATGCTGCTCGATCTCATCCGCTACGCCATGGAGAAAGGCCTGCGCGAGGTGCGCGCCGATTTCGTGGTCGGGGTCGAGGACGTGGCGATCGAGTCCGCCCGCAAGCTCGACTTTTTCAAGAAAGCGCTCCTCGAGGACTTCGTCATCGGGCCCGAGGGCAGGCTGCACGATCTCTTGATCATGACCAAGCAGCTCCACAAGGACTGGGGGGATTTCTGAGCCGTCCGATGGGCCCGTTTCCGCAAAACGAGATGCGGTTGCGCACCCCGGACGGGGAGCTCTGCATCCGCTCCTTCTGCACCCCCGAGCAGATCCGCGGGCTCCAATTCGACGGCCACTTCGGCACCCACGCCCACTACCGCTCGCTCTACACGAAGCGGGAGAGCCTCGAGAAAATCGCCGCCACCCCGGATGCCAGCGTCGTCCTCGCCATCGCCGAGAGCAAGCGCATCGTCGGCTTCGGCGTTCTCGCCTACCCGGACCCCGAGGAGCGCTGGGCGCAGCTCGGTTCGCTGCTCATGGAGGTGAACGCGATCGAGGTGAGCCGCCCCTTCCGCGCCCACCGCATCGGCAAGGCGATCGTGGGCATGATGATGGTCCACCCGCTCATCGAGGAGAAGATCGTTTACTTCGTGGGCTACTCCTGGACCTGGGACCTCGACGGCAACGGCATGAGCGCCCAGCAGTACCGCCGCATGATGGAGAAGCTCTTCGAGCCCTTCGGCTTCCAGGAATACGAGACGAACGAACCCAACCTCTGCCTCAAGCCCGAGAACATCTTCATGGCCCGGATCGGCGCCCGGGTCTCGGTCGAGGACCAGAACCGCTTCAAGTGGCTGCGGTTCGGCATGACCCCCTGAAGGAGCCTGCTGTGCCGCGCCGGCGTCGGGTCTACCGCAACGGAGGATTCATCGGCTGGGAGGAGGCGACCGTCCACCTCATGAGCCACAGCGTCGCCCGGGGGGCGACGATCTTCGAGGTGATCCGCTTCGAGGAGACGGCCCGGGGCCCCGCCGTCTTCCGTCTCCGCGACCACATCGCGCGCTTCGAAAACTCGGCCCGGCTGCTTTCGCTGCCGCTCGCCCAGGATCGGGATACGCTCTGCCGCGCGGTGGCCGAGGCGGTCTCCGAAAACGGTCTGCCCCGGGGCATCGTGAAACTCGTGGGCTACCACGCCGCCCCCAAGCTCGATGTGCTGCCGCCGGCGGAGCCGCTGGAGGTGGCCGTCTTCGTTCTCGACCCGACGGAAGATCTCGGCCTTGCGCCGCCTTCCTTCGAGGCCGGGGTCACGGCCGTCATCGCCGGCACGCGCAAGCTCGACCCGCGCACGGTCCCGGTCGCCGCCAAGGCGGCGGCGAACTACCTGAACGGGATGGTGGCCGCCCTCGAGGCGAGGCGCCGCGGGGCCGATCTCGCCCTGCTCCTCGACCCCGAGGGCTTTCTCGCCGAGGGGGCGACCGAGTCGCTCTTCCTCGTCCAGGGGGGGGGGCTCCGGACGCCGCCCCTCGGGGGGGTCCTCGATTCGATCACCCGCCGCTCCCTTCTTGCGGTCGCGCGGCACCTCGGCATCGAGGCCCGTGAGGAGCGTCTGCCCCCCGAGGCGCTGCTTTCCGCCGAGGAGGTCTTTTTCGCCTGCACCCCCTTCCCGGTGATCCCCGTGCGGCGGATCGAGGACCGCGACCTGCCCGGCACCCCCGGCCCCGTCGCCCGCCGTCTCCGCCGCGCGCTCGAGGAGATCGCCTCCGGCCGGGAGCCGGCCTTCGCCCCCTGGCTCCATTTCGTTCGGCCCTGAAAGGCCGAGGGCCCCCCTCGGCCGCCCGCCCCGCCGCGCCGCGCCCGCGCGCGCGGTTTGCCGCAGCCCTTCCCTTTCCCCCCCATCCATCGGGGCCCGACGGGCGCCGCCGGCCCCGTGTCGATAACCAATATATTCTTGACATACTCAGAATATATTTGTAGGAATCCGCCTGTCGATGTCCCCGTGGCGGAGGGGCTTTTTGCGGTCTTCCCGGGTCCCTCCGCTCCCGCAGCGGGCCTGGTGCGGCGGAAAGCGCTTGCCCGCAAGGGATTGTGCGATGCGCAACCGAACGCCGACGAGGGAGCGGTTGGGGGATCGGGCCTACGCCCTGATCCGGGAGCGCATCGTCACCCTGAAGCTTCTGCCCGGCCAGCAGATCGACGAAGCCTCCCTCGGGAAATCGCTCTCCATCGGTCGCACGCCGATCCGCGAAGCGCTCCAGCGGCTGACCGCCGAGAAGCTGCTCGATTCCGTTCCGGGCCGGGGATTCTCTGTCCGATCGGTCAGCATCGACGACGTAAAAGGCCTCTTCGAGGTCCTGACGACGCTCGAGCGCTTCGCCGTCCACCTAGCCGCCCAGCGGATCACCCCGGAAGAGGTCCGCCGTCTCTCCGAGGTGAGCGAACGCCACAAGGCGGCCATGGCCCGCAAGGACTTCCTCAAGGTCACCACACTGAACAGCGATTTCCACCGCCTCATCCACGAGGCGGCGCACAACGCCTTCCTCCTGAACGCCTTGAAGGGCATGTATCACCAGTCCGAGCGGCTCGCCTACCTCACGTACACCAAGGAGGCGCACCCGAAGGGGATGGAGGAATTCAACCGGAAGGCCATCGAGGATCACGAGCTCTTGATCGCGCACCTTGCGGCCGCCGACGGGGAGCGGGCGGTCGAGGTCATCACGTCCCATTTCCTGCGTTTTTTCCTGCGGGTCTGCTACTACATGGAACCGCGGGTCTATGCCCTGGAGCCTTTCCTGAAGCAGGGGATCTTCAACGGCGGCCCGCCCGCCGCCGCCCCGCCCGCCCCGCGGGGGGGAGAGCGGCGGCCTTCCCGGCAGGAGACTTGAACCGTCGAGGAGAACCATGAGCACGACCATTCTGCAGCATCTCACGCTGATCGACGGCACGGGGGCCGAGCCGAAGGAAAACGCCCGGGTCGTCATCGAAAACGGGAGGATCCGGGAGGTCCTCGAGGGAACGGGGGAGGGGCTTCCGTCCTCGGCCGAGCGGATCGACTGCCGGGGCCAGTTTCTGCTCCCCGGTCTGATCGACGCGCACGTCCACCTGGGGGCCGTCGAGCCGACCATCGTGGAGCAACAACGGCGCTGTTTTCCCTCTTACATGCTTTTGAAGAGCCTGAAGATCATCCGCGAAACCCTCGAGCAGGGATTTACCACCGTCCGGGACTGCGGCGGCGCCGACGCCGGCCTGCGCCAGGCCCTGGCCGAGGGGCTGATCCCCGGGCCGCGCCTCTTCATCTGCGGCCGGATTCTCTCCCAGACGGGGGGGCATGGGGATTTTCGGCTCGCCAGCGAGTTTCACGCTCCCCGCGAGGCCGACGCCGGGGTGGCGACGGGGATCTACGACGGTGTCGACGAGGTCCGGCGGGCGGCCCGGGAGCAGCTCCGCCGCGGGGCCGATTTCCTCAAGGTGATGGCCGGGGGCGGGGTGGCCTCCCCGGCCGATGAGATCACCCATTCCCAGTACTCGCCGGAGGAGTTGCGTGCGGTGGCCTTCGAGGCCGAGTCGGCCGGCAAATATGTCGCCGCGCACTGCTATGCCGACCGCAGCATCGTTCTCTGCGCCGAGGCCGGAATCCGAACCATCGAGCACGGAAACCTCATGACCGAGGTCGGGGCGGAGGCGATGCGGCGTGCGGGGTGCTACCTGGTCCCGACGATGGTCACCTACGAGGCGATGGCCCGCGAGGGGAAAAAGTACGGCCTTCCGGACTTCACCGCGCGCAAGAACGTTCTCGCGCTCGAGCGGGCCGAGCAGTCGCTGCGGGAGGCGCTGCGCTTCGGCGTCAAGATCGGCTCGGGAAGCGATCTCTTGGGCCCCATGCAGGGATTCAAGGGGGAGGAACTCGCCCTCCAGGCGCGGGTTCTCGGCCCCATGGGGGCGATCGTCGCCGCCACGCGCACGAACGCCGAGATCCTCGGCTGGGAGCGCGAGATCGGGACGGTCGAGGCCGGCAAGCGGGCCGATCTCATCGTCGTGAACGCCGACCCCCTGAAGGACATCCGGGTTTTCCAGAACTACCGCGAAACCATCACCCTCATCATGCAGGAAGGGCGGGTCTACAAGAACATTCTGTGACCCGGACCTCCCCGCGAGCCGCAGGAGGTGCGCCATGAAACGTGGTCCCGCAGCCCTCGCCGGGTTGCTCTGTCTGGCCGTCGCCGGTTTGCTGCCCTCCGCCGCCGGAGCGCAGACCAAGGAATTCGTGGCGAACATTTTCTTCCCCGACAAGCACCCGATCGCGAAGCACAGCTACGCGGAATGGGCGGTCGATCTCGAAAAGGCCTCCGGGGGGCGTCTCAAGGCCAAGGTCTTTTACGGCTCCTCGCTCCTCGAGCCGCGCGCGGGCCTCTCCGGCGTGCGCGACGGGATCGCCCAGATCGGCCATCACGCCGCCCTCTACACCCCTTCGGAACTTCCGGAATCGAACGTCTTGAACGAGCTCAGCTTCGGCATCACCGACCCGCTCGTCGCCATGGCCGCGGTCACCGAGTTCGAGATGACCGACCCCCAGATGCAGGCGCAATGGAAGAAAGCCGGGGTCGTCTTCGCCGGCGGCTACAGCACCCCGCAGTACGTGATGATGTGTTCCAAGCCCGTGCGGAACCTCGAGGAGATCAAGGGGAAACGGTTGCGCACGGCGGGGGCCTCGGTCTCGCGCTGGGTGCAGACCGTCGGCGCCGTGGCCGTGAACATCCCCTCGACGGAGATGTACACCGGCCTGGAGAAGGGGAGCCTCGATTGTGCGACGAACGTGGTGAGCGATCTCAAGTCCCGCAGCCTCTGGGACGTGGCCAAGCACACGACGATGGCCTCGCTGGGGATGTACTACGCCGGCCCGAACTGGGCGGTGAACCCCAAGTTCTGGCAGGAGCTGAGCCCGGCCGATCGGCGCCTGCTCTTCAACGTGAACGCCCAGGCCATGGCCAACCTCTACGTGGGCTACCAGGAGGCGATCGCCGAGGCCCTGGCGGAGGCGCGGCAGCACGGCGTTTCCTTCTATGAGCCGGGGGAGGACCTGAAGAACTCGATCCGGTCCTTCGTCAAGACGAGCTACGAGGAGATCTACAGCCTCGCCAAGGAGAAATACAAGGTGTCCCAGCCGGAGGCGCTGGTCGAGCGCTTTCTGAAGACGGTCGCGAAATGGGAGAAGCTCTTCGCCCAGGTCGACCGCAAGGACAGCCGGGCGATCGGCAAGATCATCCGCGAGAACCACTTCGACCGCATCGACGTCGCCGCCTACGGCAAGTGAACCCCGGCCCCCGGAAGCCCCCCGGCGGGGCCTTCCGGGAGCAATTCCGATCGTCGAGGGGAGGGCGTCGCCGATGGGCGGGCGGATCATCCACGGGCTGAGCCGGCTGTTCGAGCGCATCTCGAGCGTGTTTCTGCTGCTCATGATGCTCCACGTGACGGCCGACGTTTTCATGAAGTATTTTTTCAACGCCCCGATCGAGGCGACCATCGAGACCGTGACCTACTACTACATGATCGGGGTCGTCTTTCTCCCCCTCGCCGCGGTCGAGCTGCAAAACGAACACATCTTCGTCGATCTTTTCGTCAAGCGGTTTTCCCCCCGCCTCCAGCTCGCCTTCTACGTCTTCGCCTGCCTCTGCGGCATGCTCTACTTCGGCATCCTGACGTGGCAGACGCTGCGCGACGCGATCCGCGCCACGGCCGGCCGCGAGACCGTCATGGCCAATTTCCTCTTCTATGTCTGGCCGAGCCGCTGGGCGCTCCCGATCGGCATGGGGTGCATGGTGCTCGCCCTGGGGGGGAACCTCTTCCGGGCGCTCCGGTCCGGACAAGCGCTCGAGCCCGCAAAGGCGGAGGAGGTGTAGGAGATGGGCTCCCCCGCGCTCGGCGCCGCCGGCATCCTGATCGCGCTCGTGCTGATGGGGATGCGCGTCCCCGTCGCCGTCGCCATGGGGCTCGTGTCCTTTTTCGGCCTCGTCGTCCTGACCACGCCGCAGGCCGCCTGGGGCATGATCAGCGCCGTCCCCTTCGATTTCATCGGCAACTGGTCCTTCACCGCCGTGCCCATGTTTCTGCTCATGGGCTACCTCTGTACCACCTCCGGCATGACCCGCACCCTGTTCGGCTGCATGAGGATCCTGCTTTCCCGTCTTCCGGGGGGGCTCGCCGTGACCGGGGTCGGCGCCTGCGCGCTCTTCGCCGCCGCCTCCGGCTCGAGCGTGGCCACGGCCTCGGCGCTGGCGCGGATCGCGGTGCCCGAGATGCTCCGCCACCGCTACCACCCCGGACTGGCGACGGGGGTGATCGCGGCCTCCGGGACGCTCGGCTCGCTCATCCCGCCGAGCGTGCTCATGATCCTCTACGCGGTCTACGCCGAGGTCTCGGTCGGCAAGCAGTTCATGGCCGGGTTCATCCCCGGGATCCTCTCGGCGCTGATCTACATGGCGATGATCGTGGTGCGGGTGATCCTCGACCCGCGGCTCGCCCCGCCGGTGGAGGAACGCGTCACCTGGCAGGCGGTCTGGGAATCGATCCGCGACATCTGGCCGCTTCCGACCCTGATCGTCTTCGTTCTGGGCGGAATCTTCTTCGGCTGGTTCAGCCCCACCGAGGCCGGTGCCGTCGGCGCCTTTCTCGCCCTGGGGATGGCCCTGCTGCGGCGGTCGCTCGATCGGAAGGCGTTTCTCCGGGCGCTCGTTCAGACGGCCAGCAGCACGACGAGCATCTTCATCATCCTCGTCGGTACGATGCTGATCACCAAGTTCCTCGCCCTCTCCGGCCTGCCGACGCGGCTCTCCGAGTTGCTTCTGGGGGTGAGCACTTCCCCGCTGTGGGTGATCTTCGCCGTGAGCGTGCTCTACGTGATTCTCGGCATGTTCGTCGAGACGATGGGGCTGCTGCTCCTCACGCTGCCCCTCATTCTCCCCGTCGCGAACGCCGCCGGAATCGACCTCATCTGGTTCGGCATCATCCTGATCAAGCTCCTCGAGATCAGTCTGATCACCCCGCCGGTGGGGTTGAACGTCTACGTCATCAAGGGCGCGGTGGGTCCTCTGGTCCCCCTGGACGAGATCTTCCGCGGCGTGGGCTGGTTTCTCGTCATGGATGCCCTGACTCTCCTGATCCTCATCGCCTTTCCGGGCCTGAGCCTCTATCTGCCCGGCCTGATGTGAGCGGCCCCGGTTGCCGCGGACGGCCAACCCGTAACGCAGGAGGATGCCATGTTCCGCAACATCGTGAAGCACGGATGGCTCTGGGTCGTCATTCCCCTCGCCCTGACGCTTTTCGCCCCGGCCCTCGTCCCCGGCGGGCAGGCGCAGGCGCAGACGGCGACGATCAAGTGGCGCATGCAATCGATCGACCCGCCCTCCCTGATCGGGCCGCAGATCACGCAGAAGGATTTCTGCGAGAGGATCCGCAAGATGTCGAACGGCCGGCTCGACATCACGCTCTACACCGCCGGCCAGCTCGCCCCCTCGCTCGAGCTGGTCGACAGCCTCGCCAAGGGCAGCGTGGACATCGCCTACACGAGCTCCGTCTACTACACCGGCATCGTGCCCGAGGCGAACATCGACCTCGTGACGCTTCCGCCCAACATACTCAAAACCCTGCAGGACGCGCTCCAGGTCTACTGGTACTCGGGGGTCGACGAGCTGATGCGCGAGGGGTACCGGCAACACGGGGTCTACTACGTGGGGAGCCTCTTCTTCACCGAGCCGAACACCTTCTGGAGCAAGAAGCCGATCCAGAAGGTCGAGGATCTCAAAGGGTTCAAGATCCGCGGCTACGGCTACTACGCGAAAACCCTCGCCAAGCTGGGCGCCTCCCCGACCTTCATCCCCCACGAGGAGGTCTACACGGCGCTCGCCCAGGGCGTGATCGACGGCTCCATGACCGCCGGCTCCTATTACAAGCGCTTCAAGTATTACGAGGTCGCCCCCCACTATTACCTGCCCGGGTTCGCCCCCGTCTGGTCGATGTGCATCCTGGCCTCCCAGAAATCCTGGGAGGCCCTGCCGGAAGACCTCAAGGCAATCGTGCAGGAGGCGTTCAAGGTCTTTGCCATCGATCACCAGCAGCGGACGTGGTGGGAGCACGAGCAGATGGTGAAGGAGCTGCCGGCCCTCAAGGCGACCCTCATCACCTGGCCGGAGGCGGAAGTGGCCAAGCTGCGCAAGGCGGGACTGGAATTCCTGCCCGAGATCGCCAAGAAGGGCGATCGCTGCGCCAAGGGCCTGGAGATCATCCGCTCCTACATGAAGACCCAGGGCTACATCGACTGATCTCCTCCCCCGGCCCCCCCCGCGCCGCGCGGACCCGCGGCCGCAAGGGCCCACCGCGGGCGGGGGGGGCGGTAACCGGAGCCGGCCATGAACACCGCCCAGCGGTTTTTCTCCGCCGTGGACCGCCTGAACGACCTCGTGGGCCGGGCGGTCTCCTTTCTCCTCTACCCCATGATCGCGATCCTCGTCTGGGAGGTGATCTCGCGCTACCTGTTCAACGCGCCGACCGTCTGGGCCCATGAACTAAGCGCGCTCCTCTACGCGGTCTTCTTTCTCATCGGCGGGGCCTACACCCTGCGCTGGAACGCCCACATCTGCGTCGATGTCCTCTCCGCGCGGATCCCCCCCCGGGGAAGGGCGGTCCTGGATCTCCTCACCTGGCTGTTGTTCTACCTCTTCTGCGGCGTGATGTTCTGGCAGGGAGGGCAGGCGGCCTGGAAATCCTTCCTGAGGATGGAACGGGCCTCGACCGTCTGGGAGCCCTACGTCTGGCCGGTGAAAGGCGTCATCCCGCTGGCGGCCCTGCTGATGCTGCTCCAGGGATTCACCAAGACCGTGAAAGACTTCCACCTCGCCCTGACCGGCCGGCCGTGGCCGACCGACCCCAAGGAGAACCGGTCTTCGTGAGCATCGAAGCCGTCACCCTGCTCATGTTCCTTGCCATGCTGTTCCTGCTCGCGAGCGGGCTGCCGGTCGCCTTCGTGCTGGGCGGCTCCGCGCTCTTCTTCGGCTACACCGTCTGGGGCCCCGCCTCGCTGAACGTGGTGGTCGCCGCCGCCAGCGACCTGTTGCGGGCGAACCTCCTGGTTGCGGTGCCCCTCTTCGTGTTCATGGCCTACATGCTCGAGAAATCCGGGATCGCCGAAGACCTCTACGGCGCCATGCACCGCTGGATGGGCGGGCTGCGCGGGGGGCTCGCCGCGGGCACGGTGCTGGCCTGCACGCTTGTCGCCGCGATGAGCGGCATCAGCACCACGGGGGTCCTGATGATGGGGATCATCGGGCTGCCGGCGATGCTGCGGCGGGGCTACGACCGCCGCCTCGCCATGGGCTGCATCATGGCCGGGGGGGCGCTCGGGCCGCTCATTCCGCCGAGCATCGTGATGATCATCTACGCCCTGCTCTCCGGGCAGTCCATCGGCAAGCTCTTCGTCGGGGGCATCCTGCCCGGGCTGCTCCTCTCCGGCCTTTTCATCGCCTACATCCTCGTACGATGTTCCCTGCGGCCGGATCTGGGCCCCGCGCTTCCCCCGGAGGAGCGCGCCGGCTGGGGGCAAAAGCTCTCGGCGCTGAAGGGGATCCTGCTTCCCGCGCTGATCGTGCTCGGCGTCCTGGGGTCGCTCTTCGTCGGGATCGCCACCCCCACCGAGGCCGCTTCCGTCGGGGCCCTGGGGGCGATCCTGTCGGCCGCCGTCTACCGCAGACTCTCTCCCGCCATCCTCAAGGCGGTCGCCTTCCAGAGCCTCAAGACCGTCTCCATGGTCATGTGGGTCATCTTCGGGGCGGGCTGCTTTGCGACCGTCTACCAAGGAATCGGCGCCTCGGAGTTCATCCAGAACCTGATCAAAGGCTGGCCGGTCGGCAAATGGTTCGTGCTGCTCCTCATCCAGGCAACGTGGATCTTTCTCGGCTGCCTCATGGACGCGATTTCGATCCTGATGGTCACCGCTCCGGTCTTCATCCCGATCGCCCAGTTCCTGGGAGTCGACCTCCTCTGGTTCGGCGTGCTCTATTGCGTGAACACGGAGATGGGCTACCTGACCCCGCCCTTCGGGGTCAACCTCTTCGTGATGCGGGGGATCACCCAGGAAATGGGGATTTCGACCAAGGAAATCTACCTCGCCGCGGCCCCCTTCATCGCCCTCCAGTTTCTCGGGTTGACCCTGGTCATGGTTTTCCCGGGAATCATCACTTGGCTTCCCGGCCTCTTGCTGAAATAATCTCCTCCTGTCGCCGGGAAACCCCTTTCACGGAGCGGCCATGAGCTCGGAGTCGACCGCCGGCGGGATCTACGCCCCGCTGGCGGGGATGCTGGAAGCCGGGGAGAAGGCGGTGCTCGCGAGAACCCTTTCCCTTCGCGGGTCGGGTCCGCGGCGGCCGGGGGCGGCGCTGTTGCTCACGGCGGCCGGGGAGGTGCGGGGGACGGTCGGGGGCGGGGCGCTCGAGAAGAGCGTTCTCGAGGAGGCCGGGCGCGTCCTGCGCGAAGGAAAGACGCGGGTCGTGCGCCGGGAGGCGGACCCTGCGGGGGAAGAGGGCTGCGGCGGGGCGGCGGAGGTCTTCCTCGAGCCCCTGGACCCGAAAGACGAAGAGCTCTTGCGTCTCTTGCGCGCGCGGGAGGACCTCGTGCGCCGCGGGCAGGCGGGCCTGCTGGCGACCTCCATCGTGGAGGGGATCGCCCGGCCGCCGCGCTTTCTGATCGGCCCCGGGGGAAGCCTCCCGGCGGGGGACGAGCCCCCGGCGGGGCTGCGCGAGGCGCTTGCCGCCCGCCTGCCGCTTGGTGCGCCGCGGCTCGAAACCTTCGTTGCGAAAGCCGGGGACGCCTGGCTTCTTTTTCTCGAGCCCGTCGCGCCCCCGCCTTTGCTGATCCTCCTCGGGGCCGGACACATCGCGGCCGCGCTCGCGCCGCTCGCCCGTCGGCTCGGGTTCCGCGTGTGGGTGGCGGCCGCGCGTCCCGGGGTCGCCGACCCCGGCCGCTTCCCCGACGCCGAGCGCGTGCGGGCCGGCCCGGCGGAGTTGCTGGCGGAGCTCTCCCCCGGGGAGAGACCCTATGTCGTGATCGCCGGGCCGACCCACGAGGCGGACCGCGATTCCCTGCGCGCCGCCCTCCAGACGGATGCGGCCTTCATCGGGATGGTCGGAAGCCGCCGCAAACGCGAGGCCGTCTTCCAGGCCTTGCGGGGCGGGGGGATCGCCGCGGCGCCTCTCGAGCGGGTGCGTTGCCCGGTGGGTCTTCCGATCGGCGCGGAGACGCCGGAGGAGATTGCGGTCAGCATCGCCGCCGAGCTCCTGCGCGAGCGCTCGCGGCGCCGCGCC
>JBBFLI020000016.1:0-85229 GCA_037481615.2 Desulfobacterales bacterium | reverse complement strand
ACTCCTTGGCCACCTGGAACATCTCCATGCAGGTCTTGAGCCTGCCCTGGTGGTTGTGGCCGATCTCGGCGATGACGTAACAGTCCGAGGCATCGTCAATGACCCGGCTCTGAATCGTCAGACTTCTCATGGAAAATTTCCTCCTTATGGCGATGGATGCCGCTCTCTCTCCGTGGGGCGGGGGTCCCCGCCCCCAGGCCGCGGCCGGGGGGCCGGCGGGTCCTGAATCACCCGGCCGCCCTCCACGCGGAAGGCCCGGTCGGCTTCCTCGAGGAGGGCGGCTTGATGGGAAATCGCCAGAATCGTCAGTTCCCCTTTCAGCCTCCGCAGCGAAGCGCAGATCTCCCGCTCCGTGGCCGGATCGAGGGCGGTGGTCGCCTCGTCCAGGATCAGCAGCCGGGGCCGCCTCACCAAGGCCCGGGCGATCGCGATCCGCTGGCGTTGGCCCCCTGATAGCATGCTTCCCCGCTCACCGACAACCGAAAACATGCCCTGCGGCAGCCCTGCCACAAAGGGCCAAGCCCCGGCCGCCTCGAGGGCCCGTTGCACCGCCTCCGGGGAAAGCCCGCGGTTGCCGAGCGTCACGTTCTGGAAAACGGTGTCGCTCAGCAGGAGATTTTCCTGAGGCACGTAACCGATCCGGCTGCGCCAATCCCGCAGGTCGATGCGGGAAAGCGGAAGATCGTCGATCCGGATCTCCCCCGCCTCGGGGCGGATCAGGCCGATCAGCAAGTCGGCGATCGTGCTCTTGCCCGCCCCGGAGGGGCCGTAGAGGACGGCGAGGCTGCCGGCGGCGATCTCGAGGCTGACCTCCTGCAGGACGGGCCGGCTGTTGTAGCGGAAGGAGACGCTTTCGAAACGGATCGCGCGCCGCAGATCCGGAGCAGGCAGGCCTCCCCGAGCTTCGGGGGCGGACCGCGCCTGCTCGATTTTTTCCTCGAGCGACCAGTAGGCGCTTTCGAATTCCACGAGGTTGATGTACTCGTGCTGGATTTTCTGGAACTGTTTGAGGCTTTTCCCGACGCAGAAGACCATGGCGACGATCACCGTCAAGGAGAGATGCCAGAAGACCAGCGCGCTGTAGAGGCAGAGGACCAGGAACAGCGTCAGAATCGGCTCCTGCAGGGAACTCAGGTACGCCTTGCTCAACACCTGTTTTTGAAGAGCACGGTTCACCTTGCGGGTGCGGTCGTGCAGCAGGATGCTGGCGGCCTCCTCGCGGGCCATCGCCTTCAGCGGCTTGATCGAGATCAAAATGTCGGTCATCTCCGCAATGAGGGCCTGGGTGTGGACCGTCTGCTGCCGGCCGGCTTTCCGGTTTTTCTTGATCAGACCGCGCAGGACGACCAGGATGACGCCGCCGCCGAACATCGCCAGCACGGTGGCCTGCCAGGAGACCAGCACCGCAAGCCCCAGATAGATCAGGGCTTCCACCGCCATGGAGGCCATGCGGGCGCCGAAGTGAAAAGCGAGCGAGGCCCGGTGGGCTTCCGTCGCCACGCCGTTGGTGAGTTCGCCGACCGGCTGCCGGATGAAGTACTCCCAGCGTGTTTGAAAGAGGGACTGCAGCAGGGCCAGGCGCATCTCCGTGGCGATGCGGGTGACGGTGTAGCCGATCTGCTTGTTCGCCAGAAAGACGAGGGCGCACTTGAGGAGGATGCAGAGCACAAAGAGCCCCAGGAGGACGGGGACGGTGGCTTCCAGCCCCAGGGTGGCGAGAAAACGGCCGACGAGGCGATCGATCAGCAGGCCGACTTCCCCCGGCTCGGAAGCCGGCGAGGCGGCCTGGAAGATCCGGTTCAGCAGGGGCAGGAGGGCCGACAGGCCGAACCCTTCCGAAATCCCGGCGAACAGAATGCCGGCCAGCGTAAAAAGCGTCTGCCAGGGGTAGCGACGCCCGAGCGTCCAGAAAAGTCTCATGTGGCATCATCCGGTGGAAGGCCGCGGTGCGGCCTGCGGCCTTCGGGAGGCGATCCCCAGCGTTTGCGCGTCAACCGGCCAGCCGTTCGAAGGCATCCCCGATGCGCTCGATCTGCTCGGGGCTGTGGCCGGCGCTCACGCTGCAGCGCAACAGGGACCCCCCGTCCGGGGTCGCCGGCGGAAGCACCAAGTTGACGTAGACGCCGTGCTCCATGAGCCGCCTCCAGGCCGCGTGCGCCTCCTCCCGTTTGGCGAAGCGCACGGCGATGATGGGGCTCGGCTCGGGCCCGAGGAGAAACCCGAGGCCCTTCAGCCGCCCGTAGAGGCGCCGGCTGTTTTCCCAGAGCCGCTCCCGGAGCCCGGGCTGCGAGGCGAGGATCCTCAGGGCCGTCCGCGTCGAGGCGATGATCGCCGGCGAAGGGGAGGCGGTGAAGACGTAGGGGCGGTTCGCGTAGCGGATGAGGTCGAGCTCCGGGTGGTCGCTTGCGCTGTAGCCGCCGATCGCCCCCAGGCTCTTGCTGAAGGTGCCGATCACGAAATCGACGTCCGCCTCGACGCCCGCCTCCTCGGCGCGGCCGCGCCCCCGCTCGCCCAGGACCCCGAGCGAGTGCGCCTCGTCCACGACGAGCAGCGCTCCCGGGTAGCGGCGCTTGACGGCGGCGATCTCGGCGAGCGGGGCCCGGTCGCCCCACATGCTGTAAATGCCCTCGACGACGAGGATCGCGTTTTCGACACGCGCCCCCAGCCGCCGCAATCGCTTGTCGAGGTCCTCGGGGTCGTTGTGCCGGAAGCGCAGAATCTCCGCTCCGCTCAGCCGAACCCCGTCGTAGATGCTGGCATGGCAGTCGGCGTCGATCACGAAGACATCGCCGGGCCCGGCGAGCGTGGAGAGCATGCCGAGGTTGGCGACATAGCCCGTGGAAAAGACGATCACGCCGCGCCTGCCGAAAAAGGAGGCGAGGTCCCGCTCGAGCTGCTCGTGGGCGGCGTAGCTGCCGTTGGCGACCCGCGAGCCGGTCGTCCCCGTCCCCAGCGTGCGTACGGCCTCGCAGGCGGCTGCGATGCAGTCGGGGTGAAAGGTCAGTCCGAGGTAATTGTTCGTCCCGGCGAGAATCACCGGCCGGCCGTCGATGAAGGCCTCGGTCGCCGAGACTACGCGGTCCATCACGACGTGGATGGAATCGATGCCGCTTGCGGCAAGCGCGCGGCGGGTTTCGGCGAGAGCGCGGAACTTGTCGAAGATCGCCATGGCTACCGTTCCCCGAGCAGCCGTTGCAGTTGAACGACGAAATCTCTCACGGTGCGGATATCGGGCAGGAGGTTCAGCGGAACCGAGATGTCGAAGCGGTCCTCGACCTTTTCGACGAAGCCCATCACCTTGAGCGAGTCGAATTCGAGGTCGGCCACGAAGTCGGTATCTTCCGCGACCCGGCGTCCGGGCGGGGCAAGCGGCGTGAGCAGGGCGATCACCTCGTTCAGGATCTCTTCGTAGGTGTCCATCGTTTCTCCTCCCGGGTTCGGGGGGCGGGGCGGCAGCCGCAGGCCGGGTCGCCCGCCCGGCTCAGTTCTCCGGGGGCAGCCAGCGGCCGTCGCGGATGCGGGAAAAGGTCCGGCGCATGCCCTCCGCCAGGGAAAGCCGCGGCGCCCATCCCGTCGCCGAGCGAAGCGGCCCGTCGTCGCATACCCAGTCCGTGTGCCGCAGTTCCCGCACCTTGCCCGGCGTGAGCATCGGCCGCCCCCCCGTCGCGAGCGCGGCGGCCTGGTTCACCCAGGCGGCGCTCCAGAGGAGCGCGCGGGGGATGGGCACGCTCCGAACCGGCCGCCCCAGAATCGCGGCGACGGTTCGGCACACCTCCGGCCAGCTGTAGCCTCCCGGGCGCCCGTCGTGGATCTCGTAGAGCGCAGGACGCCACGGGGAGATCTCGAGCAGACGGCAGACGGCATCGGCGAGGTCCTCGACGTGGAGAAGCGAAAACCGCCCCCGGGCCGGCAGAGCCGACGGTGCAAGCCCGCGCTGCATCCAGCGCAGGAGCGGCAGCGTTTCGCGGTCCCCCGGGCCGTAAACGGCGGGGGGACGCAGGCCGACCCAATCGAGCCTTTCCCCCCGGGCCTGCAGGGCTTCCTCGCCGGCGCGCTTGCTCGCCGCGTAAGGCGAAAGCTGGGGTTCCCGTGCGGCGAGCGAGGAGAGGAGCAGAACCCGCGGTGCAGGGCGGGCCTGCAGGACGGCATCGGCCAGCCGGGCCGTCCCCTCGGCGTTCGGGCGGAAGAAATCCGCCGCCCGCGCCCCGCGGACGGCGCCGGCCGCGTGCACCACCGCCGTCGCCCCCTCCACGAGGCGGCCGAGCGCGCCGGCATCCGCGAGATCCCCTTGCACCCAGCGGACCGACCCGCAGGGGGGCAACGCAGGGCGCTCCGGCGGCGGCGGCTCCCGGCGGCAGAGCGCGCGCACCTCCCAGCCCTTCTGGGAGAGACGCCGCAAGAGGACGGAGCCGATGAAACCGGTGGCTCCGGTGAGGGCGATGGTGGGCGGCATGGGCCATGAAAGGAAACACCGGCGGTCTTTCCGCTCGTCTTGCGGAAAGCGACCGCCGGCGCATGAAGTCCCCCTTGCCGGGAGCGACGAAGCGACGCCTCAGCCGGCCACCGAGCCGAACCGGCGCGCGTCCTCCAGACCGGGCCATTCGGTCAGGCCTTCCTGCACCCGTTTGAGAAAATCGTTTTTCGCCCCCGACCGGGAGAGTTTGCCGGAGGTGGTGCGGGGAAGGGTGTTGCGGGGGACGAGTTCGATGAAGCAGTCGATCCCCAGCTCCTGCCGGATCAGCGAGCGGATGCGCGCGCTCAGCTCTTCGCGACGGATGGGATTCGCGTCCCGGCATTCGATCACGAGCACCGCACGGTCCTCGCCGTTTTCCGTGGTGAAGGAAAACGCCGAGGCGTCGCCGGTGCGCACCTCGGGCTGGTTCTCGGCGATGGTCTCGAGGTCCTGCGGCCAGATGTTGCGGCCGTTGATGATGATCAGGTCTTTCTCGCGCCCGGTGATGATGAGCTCGCCGCCGGCGATGTAGGCGAGATCCCCCGTGTTCAGCCACCCTTCGGGGGAGAGCACTTCCCGGGTCAGGCGTTCTTCGCCGAAATAGCCGGACATGACGCTCGGGCCGCGGACGAAGAGGGTCCCGACATGGCGCTCGGGCAGCACGGCCCCGTCGGGGCTGCGTACTTCCACTTCATACCCCGGCAAGGGGGCGCCGCAATTGACGAAGGTTTTACCGCGCCCCCGCCCCGGCCATCGCAGCGGCGAGAAGGGGACGGCGCGTTGTTCCAGGGCGAGGGCCTCCGGCTCCACGGTGTCGAGCTGGAGCCCGAGGTCGAGTTTCGCGAAGCTGACCGCCAGCGAACATTCCGCCATCCCGTAACAGGCGGTGAAGGCCTTCGGGTCGAATCCGCAAGGGGCGAGCATCTGCGCAAAGCGCATCAGCGGTTCGGCGCGGATGGTTTCCGCACCCACGCCCGCCAGACGCCAGGAGGAGAGATCGAACTGACCCGTCGCCTCCCCGCGCAGCCGCTGGACGCAGAGTTCATAGCCGAACGGGGGGCCGAAGGAGACCGTGGCACGATTTTGCGAGATCAGAGAGAGCCACAGGCGCGGCCGCATGCCGAAATCGCGGGTCTTGAGGTAATCGACCGACACCTGGGAGGCCATCGGGGATAAGACGAGCCCCACGAGGCCCATGTCGTGATAGAAGGGCAACCAGGACATGCTGCGGTCGTCCGGCCGGGCTTTCACCCCGTCGCGGATGATGCTCGCCAGATTGCTCATCACCGTTTTCTGGGTGATCATCACCCCGCGCGGGAAGCGCGTGCTCCCCGAGGTGTATTGCAGGTAGGCGAGCTCGTCGGGACCGGAGGGAACGAGCGGGGTCCTCGCCTTGGGGAACCCCCGGAACTGCTCGGGCGTCCCGACGAACCGCAGCTCGAGACCCTCGACGGCCTCGCGCAGGAAGGACATGAACAGCTCCGGCGCGACGGCGACCTCGGCGCGGCAGTTCAGCAGCAGCCGTCGGAGCTGGGCGACGTAGGCCTTATGGCCCCCCAGGTGGATCGAGGCCGGCAGCGGGACCGGAACCATCCCGGCGTACTGGCAGGCATAGAAGAAACGCAGAAAGTCCGGGCAGGTTTCGGCAACGAGGGCGATCCGCGATCCGCGGGCGAGCCTCAGCCCGGCCAGGCGGGCGGCGACCTCCACGGCTTCATCACGCAACTGGGCGTACGGCAGAACCGCTTCGAGATGTCCCCTTCCATTATAGAAGTTGGCCCCGGTCTTTCCTCTCGCGGCGTAATCCAACGCTTCGGACAGGGTCGCAAAGTCGCCGGATCGCAACGGCAAGTTGTGTTCGGTCGGTGTCGCCTCCATAATGGTCTTCTGTCCTTTTCGGGTTCTCGTCAGGATTCGAACTCCGTCCTCATGAGGACCGCCGTCTCAGCATAGATGAGAACACCGGATGTTCAGCACCCTCACCCGGCCGGACCCATTCCGGCGTATGAAATTGTGAACTTCTATCCCATCCCTTGTGGAATGTCAAACCCACCAGTGGAAAATTCGTTCAAGATTCAAATTATATCCCAACAACCGCCGCAACGCTACTCCTCGAGCGCCGGTAGAGTTAAATCATGCAGCGGGGAATTGCAAGGTGTCCCTCCCCGCAACGGGCTTCTTGAAAAGGGCCCCGAGATGTGAAATGTAGCCGCACACCTTCCCCCCGTCCCCCTTGCGGTCCGGGGGAGAGGGGCGCGGATGCCGCAGGTCTCCGGGGAACCCATGAAATCTGAGACGTCTCCTTCTCCCGTCCCGTTTACATCCGTCGTCCTTGCGGGCGACCGGGGTCCCGGCGACCCGGTCGCCCGCGCCGCCGGCGTCCGCTGCAAGGTCCTCGCCCCCGTCGGCGGAAAACCCATGCTCGAGCGGGTGCTGGACGCTCTGCGCTCCTCCCCCTGGGTCTCTTCCTGCCTCGTCTGCGGCCCCGCCGCATCCGTGATCGAGCGGGAACCCCGGCTGCGCGCCCTCTTCGACCGCGAGGGGATCGCGTGGGCGCCGCCCGAGGGATCCCCGAGCCGAAGCGTGCTCGCCGCCCTGGACCGCCTGGCCGGAGCCTTTCCCGTCCTGGTGACGACCGGCGACCATGCGCTTCTTTCCCGCGGCATGGTGGATCTTTTCTGCGAGGCCGCCTCCGCCTGCGGCGGGGATCTCGCCGCCGGGCTCACCTCCTGGAGGGCCGTGATGGAGGCCTACCCCGGCACGCGCCGCACCCGCACGCGGTTTCGTGACGGCCCCTTCTGCGGCTGTAATCTCTTCGCCTTTCTCACCCCGCGGAGCCGCCGGGCGGCCGTGTTGTGGCGCGAGGTCGAGGCCGAGCGCAAGCACCCGCTGCGGATGATCCGCCGGCTGGGGTGGGGGACGCTATTGCGTTATGCCGCCGGCCGACTCTCGCTGGCGGAGGGCCTCGAGCGGGTCTCGCGGCGCATGGGCCTTCGCGTCCGGGCGGTCGTTCTGCCGCAGCCCGAGGCGGCGATCGATGTGGACTCGGAGGCCGACTGGCGCTTCGCCGCGGCCCTCGCCGACGGACGCCTCAAACCCCGCGGCGGTGGAAGCGGCCGATGATCCTGCAGCGCTACCTCGCCCTCGAGATCCTGAAGCCGACCGGGGCCATCCTGTTCGTCCTGGTGCTCATCTTCGCGAGCTACACCGCCGTCACTTACCTCGCCCAGGCCGTCGCCGGTTCGCTTCCCCTCGCCACGGTCGGAATCCTCATTCTGCTGCGGATCGGCATGGCGCTCGAGGTGCTTCTGCCGGTGACCCTCTATCTCGCGGTGATCATCGCGCTGGGGCGGATGTACAAGGATGCCGAGATGACCGCGCTCGCCGCCTGCGGCGTCGGCCCGGCGGAGATCCTGAGGGCCGTCTTCCGGCTTGCGCTCCCGCTCGCCGCGCTATCCGCTCTCGCCTCGCTCTTCATCCGTCCCGAGGCCTACGTGAACATCTACCGCATCCAGGACGAGGCGCAGGCCCGCTTCGACATCTCCCGCCTGGAGGCCGACCACTTCCTCTCCATGCAAAACGGGAGAATCGTCTTCTTCGCCGAACGGGTGGAGGGCCGCGGCGGCGGGGCGCACGAGGTGTTCATCCGCATCGAGGAGGGGGAAAGCCGCCGCGTGATCCGGGCGGAGCGGATGACCCAGACCGGCCCCGACCGGCTGGGCACCCGGCGGCTGTCTTTCCGGGACGGGGCGGTCTACGAGTTTCATCCCCGGGAAACCGGGGGCAGGGTGGGCCGATTCGCGGAGGCGGAATACCCCATGCCGCAGGAGGACCCGGACACCGGCCGCTACCGTCGCAAAGCCGCCCCCACCGGCTCCCTTCTCGGCTCGCCGCGTCTCGAAGACATCGCCGAGCTCCAGTGGAGGCTTTCCACGCCCGTTTCGACGATCCTGCTCGCGCTGCTCGGGGTGCCGCTCGCCCGGAGCAACCCGCGGCGGGGAAAATACGCGCGGCTGGGAACCGCGATCGTCATTTTCGCCTTCTACTACCAGGGGTTCGTCGTCGCCAAGACCTGGGTCGAAAAAGCCATCGTCCCCCCGCTGCCGGGCATCGCCTGGGTGCCGGCGCTGCTCGGTCTGCTCCTGATCGGCCTCCTGCTCCGTCTGCGCCGGGGGGTGATCTACGGATGAGCCGGAAAGGCCGCATCCTCGATCGTTACCTCGGCCGCTGGACGCTGAAGGGGTTCTTTCTCGTCCTTTCGCTGCTGCTCGTCCTCTTCAGCTTCTTCGAGCTCCTCGTCCAGGTGAACGACGTCGGCAAGGGCAGCTACCGCCTGGCCGACGCTTTCCGCTATGTCGGGCTCACCCTGCCCCGGCGGGCGGGGGATCTGCTGCCCATGGCGGCGCTGCTGGGGGGCATCGTCGCCCTGGGGCTGCTCGCCGACCGCCGCGAGCTGACCGCCATGCAGGCGGCGGGAGTCTCGCCGCGCCGCATCGCCGCCGCCGTGTTGACGACCGGTCTCTTCCTCACGGCGGGGGGGATCCTCTGGTTCGAGTTCGTCTCGCCCCCCCTCGATCAGGAGGCGCGCTTTCTCAAGTCGCGGGCGATCGCCGGGCGCGACGTGTGGCTGCAGAAGGAGGGCTTCTGGCTGCGCCACGGGCGGGCCTTTGTCCGCGTGGGGCGGACAGGCCCGGGAGAGGGGCGCGCGGCGGAGATCGAGCGCTACGAGGTCGATGACGCGGGCGGCCTGGTGCGCTTTCTCTACGCCCCCCAGGCGACGATCGAACCCTCGGGCGACTGGGTGCTTCGCGAGGTCCGCATCAAGCGCTTCGAGGACGACCGCATCGTGGAGGAAGAAGCGCGGGAAATCCGGCTTGCGGCCGTTCTGCAACCCAAGCAGCTTGCGGTGCTCGAGCTTCCGCCGGAGAGCCTGTCGCTCTCCGATCTCCGACGGCTGACCGCCGGCCTCGAGGCCCGCGGTGAAAACGCGAAACCCTATGCGCTCGCCTTCTGGCAGAAGCTCTGCCAGCCGCTCACGACCGGTGCTCTGATGCTGCTCGCCCTCAGTTTCGTCTTCGGCCCGACCCGCAGCCGCACCGCGGCCCAACGCATCTTCGCCGGGATGTTGACCGGGGTGGCCTTCAGCCTCCTCTCCCAGATCTTCGGCCATATCGGGCTGCTCTACGGCTGGCCGCCGCTCGTGACGACCCTCGTTCCCCCCCTGCTCGCGGGCGGGGCCGCCCTGGGGTTGCTCAAGAAGACCCTCTGATCGTGCTTCGTCCGGGAGACCTCTCCCGATCAGGGCAGGGTGTATTCCGGCAGCCCGCGAAAGTCCCGGCAGGCGGGCTCCCAGCGGAAGTCTTGCACCCGGAGCCGGCTGGCTCCGCGCTGCAACTCGAAGTGCAGCATCCGGAAAGCGCTCCGCCGCTCCGGGTCGCGGCTGGCGCAGGATGCGGAGGAGATCCCCAAGACGGGCACGGGCCCCCGGGGGCCGGGGATGGCGCGGCGCGAAATCCGGTGGGTGTGGCCGTGCAGGACGAGTTCCGCGCCGCGCCGCCGGATCAAGGCGAGCAGCCGCGGCAGGTCCCGAAGCCGCTTGTGGGGGGAGAGCCCGCGGGTGAAGGGGGGGTGGTGGATGAGGACGATGCGGAAGAACCCCTGCCGACCTGTTTCGGCGAGCAAGCCCTCCAGACGTCGGGCCTGTTCCTCGCCCAGGCTCCCGGCCGCGGAAAGTGGGGGGGTGGGCCGGGCGCTCGAAACGCCGATCAGGGCGACGGGTCCGCGGAAGCGCACGGCGGGGAAAGCCTCCGGGCCGGCCGCCGCCCGCGCGCCGTCTCCGGCGACGTAGCCGCCCATCAGGCGGGCCCGCTCGCGCCAGGCCGTGCGCACGAGGGCATCGTGATTCCCGGGGACGACGAAAACCTCCTCCGGCCCGCCCAAGCGCTCCAACATCCCGGTCGCCTTCCGGAACTCGGACGGGAGTGCGAGCTGGACGAGATCCCCCGTGACCAACCGGTGATCGCTTTCCGCGGCGGCGAGCGTTGCCACCAGCCGTTCGAGGATCTCCGGGCCGTGGTCGCGGCGGCGTCGCAGCAGCCAGCTGACCAGGCTGAGGATGCGCTTTCCGAGGAAGGCGGAAAGGGGGGCGCCGCGGGGGTGGCAGAGGTGGAGATCGGAGAGATGGGCCAGCGTGAGCCCGCCGCGGCCACGGGTGCGGTTTACAAAAACCATGCAGGCCTATATAACGCCCGGGCGTGCCGTTTTCAATCGCTCGGGCCGCAAGCGGGCCCCGGCGAAGCGATCAGGAAGCCCGGGATGGTGGTCTGTTACGGCCTGCCGGAGGCGGGGACTCCGGGGGCGCCGCGCGAGGAGCCCGTCTCCCCCGACGCCGGATGGCGGCTGGGGGTGATCTGCAACCCGGAGAGCGGGGCGAACCGCCGCTACGGGCTGCAGGGTTTCCGCCGTCTGCTGGAAGGCGAGCGGCGAATCCCCTGCCGTGAAGCCCGCCACCCCGAGCAGGTGGCCGCCGCCCTCGCGGAGTTCACCCGGTGCGGGATCAACCTGCTCGCCGTCAACTCCGGGGACGGGACGGTGCAGGCGGTGCTCACCGAGCTCTTGCGCTCCCGCTCCGCCTCCGAGCTGCCGCTCCTTGTGCTCCTGAACGGCGGGACGACCAACATGACGCATCGGGATCTCGGCCTGCCCGGAAGGCCGGTCGCGGCGCTGCGACGGCTTCTCGCCTGGCTTCAGCGGGGGGAAGGAAAGGGGCGGATCGTCGGGCGGCCGGTGCTGCGGGTCGAGCCGGAGCCGGCGGGGAAGCCGTACTTCGGGTTCTTTTTGGGCGCCGCCGCCGTCTACCGGGGAATCCGCTTCTTTCAGGCACGCATCCGCCGCGTCGGCCTGCGGGGAAACGCCGCCCACCTCGCCGTGTTCCTGCGTTTTCTCGGGGCGCTCCTCCGCCGTCGGGACGAACTGCGTTCGCCGGCGGCGGTCCGCCTCGCGGCCGACGGTCGGGACTGGGGAAGGCGCCGCACATTTTTGCTGCTCGCGACGACGCTCGAGCGGCTCATCCTGGGGTGGCGGCCCTTCTGGGCCGCGGGGACGGCGCCCTTGCGCCTGACCTTGATCCAGGCGCCGCCTCTCTGGATCCCCGGTGCCTTTCCCGCCCTGCTCCGCGGCAAAAGCGACCCGCGGCTCACGCCGGAGAACGGGTACGTGAGCCTGAGGGCCTGCGCGGTCGAGCTCGAGCTCGACGGAGGCTTCGCGCTGGACGGCGAGCTCTTCCCGGCTCCGCCGGGCGGGCATCGGGTCACGCTCCGCCCCGGCGGCCCGGTTCGCTTTCTGAGAATCGCTCCATGACGGCCTCCGCCCGCCTCCTCGACCTGCTCCGCGCGAACAGCCGGCGTTCCTTCCCGGAGGCCGTCGGGGCGCTTGCCGAGCGCGTTCTCGAACTCCACCCGGGGGCCGTCGAGGCGGTCCTCTTCTACGGCTCCTGCCTGCGGACGGGCGATGACCGCGGGGGCATGGTCGACCTCTACGCCCTGGTCTCCCGCTATCGCGACGCCTACCGCCGGCGGACCTGGGCGGTCATCAACCGGGTGCTTCCCCCCAACGTCTATTACCTCGAAGCCCCTATCGCCGACCGCCGGGTGCGGGCGAAATACGCCGTCCTGTCCATGGCCGACTTCGCGCGGGGGGTGACGCCGGCCTGGTTTCACTCCTACCTCTGGGGACGCTTCGCGCAGCCGGCCGCCCTGGTCTACGCGCGGACCCCGGAGGCCGAAGCGCAGGTGTGCGGTCTGCTCGCCCGCGCGCTGCTCACCTTTCTCGAGCGGGTGATCCCCTGCCTGCCCGAGCGCTTCACGCTGCGGGAACTCTGGCTGAAGGGCCTCTCCTTGAGCTACCGCGCCGAGCTGCGCGCCGAAAGGCCGGAAAAGATCGCCGGTCTCTTCGAGGTGTGGCGGGGGCACTTCGCCGCGGTCACCGACGCCGCGCTGCCGATGCTGCCCTTCCCGGTCCGCCCCCGCGGGGGGGAACCGGGGCAATACGAAAGCCGGATCCCGGCGGGCCGGCGGCTTTTCTGCCGTTTCGGCTGGCGGTTGCGCGCGCTCCAGGGAAAGCTGCTTTCGATCTTGCGGCTGGCGAAAGGAGCCTTCACGTTCGCCGGGGGACTCGAATACATCCTCTGGAAGATCGAGCGGCACACGGGCGTCACCGTCGAGGTGCCTCCCCGGCTGCGGAGGCACCCCATCCTCGCCTTGTGCGTGCTTTCCTGGAGGCTCTACCGCCGGGGGGCGTTTCGATGAAGAGATCGCCGGGCGTCAGGGGGTTTCGTCGATGAAACGGCGGATCGCCTGCTCGTGCTCAGGCGCGAGGCCCTGCAGCCGAACGGCGAAGCCGGCGTCCTCGCCGCGCTGGACGGTGCCGCTCAGGATCATCGCCCGTTCCGCCCCCGGAAGCCGCACGCTGACCCGGATCGGTGTGCCCGGGGCGGGCGATCGCGGGCTCTGAATGAACATGCCGGTCGGGCTGATGTCGGTCACGACCCCGTCGAAGGTCGTGGACTGGACGACGCAGATCGCCCGCAGCCGGCAGGAGGACCGCGGGATGCGCCGGATCAGGGCTTCGTCTTCGTCCAGGGTGAGGGTCGTGGAGGGGAGTTCCACCTCGCGCGGGGCGCCCCACTGCTCGAGCAGCCGCTCCTTTTCCTCCTCGGGGAGATCGAGGATCAGCTGGAAGAGCCGCGTCTTCATGCGCCCCCCCAGCAGCTGCTTGAGCAGGAGCAGCTGCTGGTCCCGGGGGAGGGCCTCGATCCGCTCGAAGAGCCTCCCCAGGATGTCCAGCCGCAAGCCGGAGCTACCGCCGGCTTCCATGGCGGCGGCCTCTTTCACAGACCCGCCTGGCGCAGCAGGCCGGCCAGGTCGAGCTGGTTGACGGCGTCGGTCAGAATCTCGCTGAGGACCTTCTCGGCATCGGCTTTCCGGCGGATCATCATCCGCTCGGCCGCGCCGCGCACCGATTGCCGCGAGGCGACCGCCGCGCCCCGCTCGATGCGCGTCTCGAAGGCGATGGAGGCGGTCCAGCGGCGGTCTCCGAAATCGAGCCGCCATTCCTGCAGGGCGAGCACGAGCCGCGCCTCGGGCGAGGGCGTCCGTCCCACGCGGATCCCCGCCTGCTCGAGGCGGAGGCGCAGGATTTCCTGGAGCAGCGGCTCCAGGGGGAACGCGCCCCGCAGCTCCGCTTCCCGTCCCGGTGCGGCGACGGTGAGCGCAAAGACCTCGCTCACGCCCTCGAGTTCCTGACGCGCGCGCGGGGTGAGGAGCGTGCGCTCGCCGCGGGCATCCTCCACGGCAAGAGCGATCTCCCGGGCGGAAAGGGGCGCCCCCGGGCCGGGAAGCTGATAGGTCACGTTCAGGACCGAGCCGGTCGCGCAGGAAAACGACAACAGCGCGGCGGCCAGAGCCGCGGCCCAGGCCGGCATCCGTCTCCACGGGGCCATGGAACCTCCTTCGCCGTTCGCGGGAAACCCGCGCCGACTATCGCGGAAACCGCATCGGCTGTCAAGCATCCGAAGCCGTCGGCGACTCCTGCGGGGCCCCCTCGTCCTCGGAGGCGGCGCCCAAGCGGACGAGCTCGAAGAGCCCCTCGATCAAATCGGCGAGAAACAGACGGCCGCGCAGCGGGGTGCCGCGCCGAAGCAAGAGCTTCACCACTTCCGCGCATTCCAGGCAGGCGAGAAACCACACCGCGAAGGGCAACGTCCCGAAGGCCGCCTCGGCCCCCTTACGGGGCGCGCGCCCGGGTTCTCCGTAGATCGCACGCAATCCGCGATCCCCCGGGAACACGGACATCACATGGCCCGAGGATCCGGCCACGGCGGCCGACACGAGGGGGATGCCGCAGGAGCGGCAGGCATCCTCGAGGACGAAGCGGGAGGGCAGGTTGTCGAGGCAGTCGACCGCCGCCCGGCAGCCGGCAAGAAGCCCCGGGCCGTTCTCGGCCGTGAGGAAGGTGATGCGGGGATCGGTTTCGATCGCGGGGTTGACCAACCGGATCCGGGCGGCGGCGGCTTCGGCTTTGGGCGTCCCGAGGGCTTCGGTCGTGCTGAAGAGCTGGCGGTTGAGGTTGCTCTCCTCGAAGCGGTCGCCGTCGATCAGGGTGAGCCGCCCGACACCCAGCCGCGCCAGGATTTCGCTCACGGCGCCGCCCAGGCCGCCCAGGCCCACCACGGCGATCCGCGCACGGAGCAGCGCCGCTTGGTCGGCGAAGGAGAAGCTGCGGAAATTCCGCGCATAGCGCTCGGGGAGGATATCACGCTCCAGGGCGGCAAGCTCGACCTGGCGCAGCGGGATGCCGGAGGCGGCGGCGATCGCGGCGACCTCGCGCACCCCGATCGCCCGGTACGGCGTCCCGTCGGGAAATGCCCGGCTCACGGCGGAGCGCTCGATGTCGGCGATCATGGAGGAATTTCCTGTCCCGGCGCCGGGGAGCCTTTTCAGCCCCCGCCGATCGGCGGGATGATCGTCACCCGGTCGCCGTCCTGCAGGACGCGGTCGAAGGACCCGTCCCCCTGGTTGACCAGCAGAAAACCCACCTCGGCCTCGGGGAGCCCGAGCCGCGCGAGCAGATCGTGCATCCGGGAGCCGGCGGGAAGCTCGACCCGCTGTGCTACGGGGCGGCCGCCCGCCCCGTAGTGCCGTACCTCGATCTTCATTCCGGTCTTCAGCCCCGGGCCAAGCCCTCCAGCCCCAGCTCGACGAGTTTCCCCCGCGTGGGCCGCCCCTGCTCGTCCCAGCCGGACATTTCGTAGTACAGCCGGACCAGTTCCGCAAACCGCGCGGGATCGATTCGTTTTCCCCGGAGCGGCCCCGAGGGCATTTCCTCGAACCAGCGGGAGATGAGGGTGTCGTCCGCGGCGGTGAACCCCTCGCGGTTGTTGAAGAGACGGGCCATGACGTTCGCCCGTTCGGCGACTTTCAGCAGCTCGTAGAGGCTGACATCCCAGCCCGTGATCGCCGCCACGGCCTCGACGAGGCGGCCGAAGGTCATGGCGTGGATCGGCACCGAGGTGAAGTTGCAGAGGGCGAGCACATTGTTCAACCCCCAGGCTTTCTGGCCGAGGAAGAAGAAGCGCACCTTGGCCTCGTCGGTCCGCAGCGGATCGACGGGCTCGAAGAGGCCCAGGGGGAACAGCTTGGCGATCCCGTCCCCCTGGAAGGCGACGTCGTGGGGCGTTTCGATGTGGTCGGCGCCCGTGGGAGAGAGCGCAAAGCCGAGGGCCATCCCGGTCTTGCCGCGGCCGTCGTGGAAGGCGAGTTCCTGGCCCTTGATGTGGAAGGCAAAGCGCTCCGCGCCGCGGCCGATCCGCTCGGCGGCGCGCTTGACGCCCAGGGCGAGCGTGTCGCCGAGACCGCGCCGGGCGGCGATGTCCTGGATCAGCCCGATCATGGCCTCCGCATCCCCCCAGCGCAGCTCGCGGCCGCCCGTGTCCGCGGTCGTGAGAATGCCCTGCTCGAAGCATTCCATGGCGAAGGCGATCACCGCGCCCGTCGAGATGACGTCCAGCCCGTAGAGGTTGCAGAGCTGGTTGCCGTAGGCGACGGAGACGAGATCGCGGTTTCCGAGCATCGAGCCGAGGGCGGCGAGCGACTCGTACTCGGCGCCCCCGAAGCGGCGGTCGAGCGGGTACTTGCCTTCCTTGCGCTCGACGCGGCGCTTGCAGCGCACGGCGCAGGCCCAGCAGGTGCTGTTCGAGTGGAAGATCGTCTCGTGGTAGACCGGCGCGGAGAGGGCCTCCGCCCCCTCGAACCAGCCCTCCCGGAAATTGCGCGTGGGGAGGAACCCGGCGTCGTTGATGCTCTTCAGCAGCCCCGGGGTCCCGAACTTCGTCAACCCCACGTTCGGGGGGTGGCTCTTGATGCGCTCGTTGTGCCAGCGGGCGATCTCCTTGACCTTGTCCGGGTCGGCCAGGGCGGGTTTTCCCGTGCCCCGCACGGCGATCGCCTTGAGGTTCTTGGCGCCCATCACCGCCCCCATGCCGGTGCGGCCGTTGAAGTGCTCGAGATCGTTCTGCAGGCATGCGAAAAGCACCTGCCGTTCGCCGGCCGGCCCGATCGAAACCACCCGCACGCGGGAGTCGCCGAGTTCCTGCTGCAGGCGCTCGAGGGTCTGCCAGTTGTCGAGCCCCCAGAGACCCGCCGCGTCACGGATCTCCACGTTTCCGTCCCGGATCCAGAGGTAGACCGGCCGTTCGGCGCGGCCGTGGACGACGAGGGCGTCGAAGCCCGCGAACTTGAGCTCCGGACCGAAGTAGCCTCCGGCCTCGGTCTCGGCGAAGGCCCCCGTGAGGGGGGATTTGGCCCCGACGACGTAGCGGTTGAACCCCGAAAGCGGCGCCCCGACCACGACGCTGGTCGCAAAGATCAGAGGATTCTCCGGCGCGAGCGGGTCGGTGCCGGGGGCGAGGTGCTCGAGCAGGTACCAGGCGACGAATCCGGTTCCCCCCATGTAGGTCCGGTACCACTTCTCTTCGGGTTCCTCGACCCGGGTGGTCCCGCGGGTGAGATCCACATGCAGAATTTTTCCGTTGTAACCGTAGGGCATGGAAGGCGTCCTCCTGAAGGAGATCCGGGGGGCGCGCGGGTGCGCGGACCGTGCGGCCCCCGTCAGAACTTGCCGTAGCCGAGCAGGTGCGGCAGCCAGGTGCTGAAGATCGGGAAATAAGCGAGAAACAGGATGCACACCGTGATCGCCGCGATGTGCGGCAGCACGTGGATCGAGAGCCGCTCGAGCGAGACGTCGGCCATCTTGGAGGCGACGAACAGGTTCACCCCGAGCGGCGGGGTGAGAAAGGCGACCTCGTTGGTCACGACGAAGATGATGCCGAAGTGGATCGGGTCGATCCCGAGCTTGGTCACGACCGGGAGAAGAACCGGCGTCAGGATGATGATCGTGGAAAGGGTCTCCATGAACATGCCGAGGATGTAGAAAACGACGATGAGCAGCAGCAGCACCACGAACCAGTGCTCGGAGATCCCCAGGATGAAATTCGCCATGCGCGTCGGCGCCTGCTCGAAGGTGAGCAGCTGCCCGAAGAGGGTCGAGGTGCCGACGATCACGAGCACCGTCCCGGCGATCATGGCTCCGTCCTGCAGGGCCCGGTAGAGCTTGCCGAGGGTGAGCTGGCGGTTGACCACCCCGCCGACGAAGAGGGCCCAGAAGACGGCGACGATCGAGGCCTCGACGGGGGTGAAGATCCCGGCGTAGATCCCCCCCAGGATGACGACGGGCGAGGCGAGCGCCCACTTGGAGCGCCAGCAGGTCTTGAGGAACTCCGCCAGCCGGAACTTCTCGGGCCGCTCGATGAACTTCAGGCGCTTGGCCACGATCCAGGCGACGAAGCAGTGGGCCAGGCCGATCATCAGCCCCGGGATCATGCCGGCGAGGAACATGCCGGTGATCGAAACGCTGGCGATCACGCCGTAGATGATCATCGGGTTGGAGGGCGGGATGAGGATCCCGAGCGTCCCCCCGGAGGAGGCGACCGCCCCGGCGTAGGCGCGGTCGTAGCCGGCGCGGATCATCGAGGGGATCATGAGCGAGCCCACCGCGGCGACCGTGCCCGGCCCGGAGCCGGAGATGGCCGAGAAGAACATGCAGGCGAGGATCGTCGCCACCCCGAGGCCGCCGTGGATCACGCCGGCGGGCTGGCGGACGACGTCGATGATCTGGCGCGTCACCCCGCAGTACTCCATGAGCGATCCCGCCAGGATGAAACAGGGGATCGCCAGCAGCGGAAACTGGTCCACCCCGCGGAAGAGGGTCATCGGGATCATCGAGAGCGGCACGTCGGTCACGAGGAGCGCTACACAGGTCGAGGCCCCGAGGGCCATGAAAACGGGCAGCCCCACGAGCAGGGCGAGGATCAGGACCAGGATCAGGATGGCGAGCGTGCTCATGCTTCGGTCCCTCCGATCTTGGCGATCTCCCGCCAGGACCCCTGCCGGAAGCCGCGGAAGTAAACCTGCAGGATGCGCACGGTCATCATGAAGAAGCCGAGCGGGATGATCAGATAGAGATAGGCGGCCGACCAGCCCAGAGCCGGGGTGGTTTCGGGGTACTCGAAGGCGTGGGCCACCAGCCCGATTCCCTGGACGGTGAAGACGATGTTGAAGGCGATCCAGGTGATGTCGGCGAAGAGCCAGAGCCAGGGGCGCAGGCGCGGGGGGAGCAGGAAGTACTGGGCCGTGACGCGTACGTGCTGCTCTTTCTTGGCGGCAAGCGAGATGCCGAAATAGATGGTCCAGATGAACGCGAAGCGGCTGAGTTCCTCGGCCCAGGTGACTCCGGCGCTGAAGACATAGCGCACGAAGATCTGCCAGCCCAGGCAGGCGACCAGCAGAGCCAGCAGAAGGGCGCAAACCAGGTTTTCAAAGTGCTCGTCGATCACGGTCCAGATGCGGGCGGCCATCGCCTCCTCCCCGAAACGCCGGCGGGGTGCCGCCGGGCGGAACACATGGATCGGGCCCCGGACTCCGCGGGGGGGGATGCCCCCCGCGGCAACGGTTTCGTCATGGCGCCATGGCGGCGACCACCTTGTCGACGATCTCTTTTCCGCCGACGCTTTCATAGAACTGCGGCCAGATCGACTTCGCCTTCTCGATCCAGTCTTTCTCGTGGTTGGCGGGCTTGGAGAGCTTCATCCCCTTGTCCAGGCACTCTTTGAGGGCCTCGGCTTCCTTTTCCTCGACCCATTTCCATTCGAACTCCGCCGCCTCGCGCGCCGCACGGTCGATCACCTGCCGCTGCTCGGGGGTGAGCTTGCGGTACCAGGTTTCGCTTGCGAGGATCGGTCCCGTCCAGAGGATGTAGTGGATGTCGGTGATGTATTTCTGGACCTCGAAGAACTTCATCGAGGCGTTCACGAGGTGGGGGTTGTCCTGGCCGTCGATCACCCCTTGCTGCAGCGCGTTGAAGACCTCGGTCCAGGCCATGGGGATCGGGTCCACGCCCCAGGACTTGTAGGCGGCGATCATGATGTTGTTCTTGGGGACGCGGATTTTGAGCCCTTTCAGATCGTCGGGGGTGAGCACCTCGCGCTTGGAGTTGGTGAAGACGCGGTAGCCGCCGACCAGCCAGGCGAGCGCCCGCACATTCGCCTGCTTGACCATGAGGTCGTTCAGCGTGGTCTTCACGTAGTCGCTCCTGAAAAGCTTGTAGGCGTCCTCCAGCTTGGGGAAGATGTAGGGCAGGGTCATGAACCCGACCGCCTTGCTGTAAGGGGTCACGTTGTTCACGGCCATGATGGAGACGTGGGTCATCCCGGTCGAGCACTGCTGGACGTTGTCCTCTTCGGAGCCGAGTTGGCCGCCGATGTAGACGTTCACCTGGATCTTGCCGTTCGAGTACTTCTCGGCGAGTTCCTTGAATTTCTCGAGACAGACCACATGGTAGCTTCCGGGCGGGTTGGCGGTTGCGGCCTTGACGACGAGCTCCGCGCCCCAGGCGAGGGGGGCGAAGCCGAGGCCGGCGAGGACGGCGGCGATCACCAGAATGCGGGTTGCGGGCTTCCTCATACGGCTCCTCCTTCTTTCTCCTGTCGAGGGTTTCCCGGGTCGAGCCCGGGGCGTTCAGCGGATGACCTTGTACACGGCGTTGCAGTCTTCCTTCCCGAATCCCGACTCGCTCGCCCGTTTGAGGTAGTCGAGGGCGATCTCCATGGTGCGCGCTTCGATGCCCCAGGCACGGGCCATCTCGCAGCCCAGGCGCACGTCCTTGAGCGCGAGATCCACGGCGAAACGCGGCTGGAAGTCGCCGGCGGCGATCCAGGGCCCGCGGACGTCCATCTGGAAGCTGCGGGCGCCGGTGTCGCTCAGGAGCTCGAGGAGATATTTCGTTTCGATCCCGGCCTTCTCGCCGATGCGGATGCCCTCGGCAAGGACGGCGAGGTTGGTCATGCCGATCAGGTTGCTGATCAGCTTGAGGGCGCAGGAGGCGTCGACCCCGCCCAGGTAATAGACCGGCTTGCCGATGAGCTCAAGCAGGGGGCGCATCTTCTCGAAGAGGGCCTTCTCCCCCCCGGCGAAGATCGGCTCCTCGGCCTTTTCGGCGTGCGCCGGGGTCTTGCCGAGCGGGCAGGCGAGAAAGCCGATCCCCTTTTCCCGGGCCGCCGCCTCGAGCTTGCGGGCGGTCCCGGGGTCGATCGTGCTCACGTCGATGTAGACGCTGCCCGCTTTCATGCGCGAGAGCATTCCGTCGGCCCCCAGCATCACCTCCTCCAAGTGGCGCGGGAGCGGCAGGCTGGTGAACAGGACCTCCGCGTCGGCGAGCTCGGCCGTTTCCTTCGCGGCGCGGCCGGTCGCCCCGGCGGCGAGGGTTTTTTTCACCGCTTCCGGGTTCAGGTCGTAGACCCACACGGTCTTGCCGGCGCGGATGAGGTTGCGGGCGAGCCCGCCGCCCATCTGGCCGACGCCGATGAATCCGATCTTCATGGTCTTCCTCCTCGCTTGCCGGCGGGGCGGGCCGCCGGACCGGCCGCGCGCGGGCGGGGGTAGACCTTCCCCGCCCGCGCCCCGGATTTCAGGCGCTCTCGTAGAGCTTGGTCAGAACGAACTCCTCGTGGCCGAGGACTTCCTGGGCCGTGAGTCTGCCGTTGCAGGTGCGGATGAGCATCTGGATCAGGTTGTCGCCCGACTCGTCGAGGGTCATCTCTCCCCTCAGGATGGCCGAGCAGTCGTAGTCGATGTGTTCGGCCATGGTCTTCGCGGTGAGCGGGTTCGCCGTGAGCTTGATCACCGGCTCGATCGGGTTGCCGATGATGTTGCCCTGGCCGGTCGGGAAGAAGTGGGCGACGAAGCCCGCGGCCGCCCAGAGGGTGACGGCCTCGGCCGCGGCGCTCGAGGTGTCCATGAACCACAGACCCGGCTTGGTCGGGGCCTCGGCCTTGTCGAGCACGCCGACGTACTTGATCTTCTTGCCGATCTTCTGGAGGTTGCCGAAGGCCTTCTCCTCGATGGTCGTCAGCCCGCCGCGGATGTTGCCCTTGGTCGGCTGGGAGCCGGAGAGATCGTCGGTCTTGTTCGCCTCGATCATCTTCTGGTAGGCGTTGAAGACGGCCATGAACTGCTCGCCCACCTTGGCGTTCACCGCGCGCTCCTTGCAGACCATCTCCGCGCCGGTGATTTCGCTCGTCTCGCCGAAGCAGCAGGTGCCGCCCATGGCGACGAGCTTCTCGAGCGCGTTGCCGACCGTCGGGTTGGAGGCGAGCCCGCTCGTCGTGTCGCTCTCGCCGCACTTCACGCTCACCCAGATCTCCTTCAGGTCGACCGGCTCGCGGCGCAGCTCGCTTGCCCATTGGACGTATTCCTTCGCCTTCCAGCAGGCCGACTCGACCGTCTTGAACTCGCCGTGGCGCTCGATGCTGAAGCCGGCGACGGGTTTGCCGGTCTTCGCGATTCCGTCCACGATGCGCTGGGTCCACTCCGGCTCGATGCCGATCACCACCGCCGCGGCGACGTTGGGGTTGGACCCCGTGCCGATCAGCGTGCGGAAAAAGAGCTCGAGGTCTTTGCCGAACTGCAGCCTGCCGTAAGCGTGCGGCAGGGCCTTGCAGCCCTTGACGTTGTAGGCCACCTTCTCGCAGGCGGCGTTGCTCAGATCGTCGAGCGGCAGAATGATCACGTGGTTGCGGATGCCGACGCGTCCGTTTTCGCGGCGGTAGGCGAAGACCTTGGGGTTTTTCATCTTGGCCATGATTACCACCTCCTCGTCTTCAGATTGTGGATGTGCACGTGTTCGCCCACCTTGATGTCGGCCACCACGCGTCCGATGTCGTGCCCGTACTTGATCACGCTGTCGTCGACCTTGAGCCGGGCGAGCGCGATCTTGTGGCCCAGGGGGATATCCTGCAGGGCCTTCACCTTGATCTTCTTCTGGCTGTCCATGTACAGCCCCGTGGCCGTTTCGCCCGCCTTGATGTCGACGGTGGCCACGCCGACGTTGTCGGCTTCCTCGTGGACCAGGAAATGGATCATCTGCCTTTCCTCCTTGTGGGTTTTGGACGCCTGCGCTGAAAGGCCGCCCCCCGCGTATCCCGCGGATTTGCCCGGCGCGGATCGCCGGGACGGGCTTTGAGCGCAACCGCCCGGTGGTCGGTTTTGCCCTTCACGCTGCCGATAGGTTCTTTGCCCCTCTCCTTCGAGCGACCCGGGATCAGGCCGCGTAGAAGTAGGTGGTGTTGGCGTTGGGGATGATCGCCACCCGCGGTCTTCCGGGGAGCGCCTCGACCCACTCGGCGAGCACGCGGGTCGGATCGGCCGCCCGCAGATGACACTTGCGCAGGATCCCCGGGTCGAGATCCGAGCAGACGGCGACGTCGTAGTTGACGAGCGTCCGGCCGAAGAGGTAGGCCTTGTGCGCCCCCATCCGGAACCCGCCCGCCTGGAAATCCCGGATCACCTCCTCGGGGGAGGTAAACTGGGAGACGTAATCGAAGTAGATGTCGTCGCCCACCCCCTGGGGCGAGGCAGCAAGCAACAGGATGTGCCCCCCCGGGCGCAGGGCCTGGGAGGCGAGATTCAGGCCTTTCTGCGCCTGGTAGAGGCAGATGTCCTTGGGGTAGCCGCCGCAGGAGGCGACGACGATGTCGAACTTTTCACGGATCCCGACCCCGTAGACGCGGGCGCAGACCCGGGCGAGACGGCCGAGGACTTCATCGGGATCCCCCGCCTCGAGGGCGACCGCCCGGCGGTCGGGGTCGAGGACGAAGTTCACCGCGAAGTCGATCCCGATCATGCGGCCCGCCTCGTTCAGGTCCTGGCGCACGGGGTTTTCCTCGAGCCGCCCCACCCAGGCATGGGGTTCGGCCATCAGGCTGTGGTTTTTTTCGATGGTCTCGAGGGCGCCGAGCCCGATCACCACCCCCTTGGCGCCGCCGGTGAAGCCCACGAACTGGTGGGGGTCCACCTGCCCGACCGCGATTTTGAAGTCCGCGGCGGCAAACGCCTCGTGGATCCGGACCGGCGTCCCCCGCGCGGTCATCCCGTAGTCGTGAAAAGCCGCTTTGCGGGCGTCGTGCGCGACGACCGCGAAACGGGCGAGGATCTCGGCCGGCAGGATGCGCGCGAGCGCGTCCGCGTCGGCGGGGGGGTGGAGCCCGCCGCCCACGAAGATCGTCAGGCGCCCGGCGACGGGAAGATCCAGGCTCTTCTCGATTGTCGCGATCAACAGCGGGAGAATCTCGCGCAGCGGCGCCGGGCGGGTCTCATCGGGGACGACCAGGGCGAGGGTGCGCGGCCGGCGGGCGCGCAACAACGCTTCGAGCGGCGGGCAGCCCCGCGGTCGATCGAGCGCCTGCGCCAGCGCAGAGGCGAAGTCGGCGAGCGGCGGGACCCTGGCCGGCTCGAGGATCGTCACCTCCGCCCGCGGCGGGATGGCGATCGCGATTTTCCCCGATCCGTATTTGAGCTGGACTTCCACGTTCCGTCCCTTGTCGAATCTTTGCGGAGCAAAATGCAGGCCATATGCTCAGATTTTAAAAATGTTTGAATTTCATTGATTTTCAGTCGCAGATGGACGAGATCGTCTCTCGTTGTGCCGAAAAGTGGGCGCGATGCCAAATGGGCTTGATCTTTCGGCACCGGACGCGTACGAAGAGGATCTGTGACCATCTTGCAGGGAGAGGCCTTGCGATGCACTGGAGTGCCGAGACACGCTACCGGATTCTCCTCGAAATCAACAACGCCGTCATCACCCACACCAACCGCGAAGATCTCTTCCAGGCCCTGGCCGCGGAATTGCGCCGGCACGTGCGCTACGACCGGCTGGCGATCAACCTCTATGACGCCCGCACGCAGTCGATCAGCTACTTCGCGGCCGCCGACGGCATCCAGCCGGGGGGCGTGCTGATGCGGCCGAGCCGGCCGCTCGCCGACGGGGCGATCGCGCGCATGGTCATCCAGTCCCGGCAGCCGACGGTCATCGACGATTTGCGGCGCTACCGCGATCTCTCCTCGATCGGCGCCCTGGTGAACGCCGGCCTCACGGCGACGATGGCCTTCCCGATGCTCGTGCGTCAGCGCATCCTCGGCTCGATCCATTTCTCCTTCCGCGAGCCTCCCGAAGACATCACCGAACTCACCGGGTTTCTCTCCGAGGTCAGCCGTCAGGTGGCGATCGCCGTCGACAACATGCTCTCCTACAGCGAGCTCGAGCGGCTGAACCGCAGCCTCGAGCGGGAGAAGGAATACCTGCTGCAGAACACCGAGGCCTACTCCCAGGAGGAGTTTTTCCACGCCTCGGCCGCGATGGAGGCGATCCTGCACACGATCCGCCAGGCGGCGGACACCGACGCGACGGTCCTGATCACCGGCGAGACCGGGACGGGAAAAGACTACCTCGCCCGCTTAATCCACAACCTGAGCTCGCGGCGCCACCATCTCTTCGTCAAGACCAACTGCCCCGCGCTCGCCTCCTCGATTTTCGAGAGCGAACTCTTCGGGCACGCCAAGGGGGCCTTCACCGGCGCCCACGAGCGCCGGCTCGGCCGCTTCGAGCTCGCCCACGGGGGGACGATCTTCCTCGACGAGATCGCCGAGCTGCCGATCGGGCTGCAGGCGAAGCTGCTCCACATCCTCCAGGACGGCCAGTTCGAGCGCGTCGGCGAAAGCCGGCCGATCCAGATCGACTGCCGGGTCATCGCGGCGACCAACAAGGATCTCCGCGAATGCGTCCGCGCCGGAAGCTTCCGGGAGGACCTCTACTACCGCTTGAACATCGTCTCCATTCACGTCCCCCCCCTGCGCGAGCGGCGGGAGGACATCGTGCTCCTGATGAAGGAGCTGACCCGGATCCAGTCCCGGCGGATGAACCGGCCGGAGCCGATCTATACCCCGCGGGCGATGGAGCGCCTGGCCCACTACGACTGGCCGGGAAACGTGCGCGAGCTCAAGAATCTGGTCAAGCGGCTGGTCATCCTGCGCGCGGGGGAGCGCATCACGGCCGAGGAGATCGGGCAGCTGCTCGAGGCCTCCCAGCCCGGCCTGCGCCGCCAGCCGGCCGACCCCGTCGCCCCGCTGCGCGACGCCGAGCGCGAGCACATCCTGCGCGCGCTCGCCCGGACGCGGGGCGTCTTAGGGGGCGAAAAAGGGGCCGCCCGGCTGCTCGGGGTGCCGCGCTCGACCCTGCAGTACCGCATCCGCAAGCTGAAGATCTCGCCGGCAGAGTACCTGGGCAAGGCGCTTGCTTAAGGCGCCGGCCGTCCCGAGCCGCGCGTCCTCAGGCGTCGCTTTCCTCGAGTTCGATGTTCTTTTTTCTCGCCTTGCGGAGCAGAAGAACCCCGCTCACGATGGAGAGCGCCGTGAGCGCCATGAACGCGGCCGAGATCGGCCGGGTGAAGAAGATCCAGAGCGAGCCCCGCGACATGGTGAGCGATTGCATGAAGGAAGTCTCCATCATGCTGGCCAGCACGACGGCGAGCACCATGGGGGCGACGGGGAATTCGAGCTTGCGCATGAGGTAGCCGACAACCCCGAAGAGCAGGGCCATCCAGAGGTCGAAGAACGAGTACCGCAGGCTGTAAGCGCCGATCAGCGTGAAGACCGTGATCATCGAGCCGAGTACGGGAAAGGGGACGAGCGCCATGCGCGCCCAGATGCCGACGAGCGGCAGATTGAGGATCAGCAGAATCGCGTTCCCGATGTACATGCTGGCGATGATCGTCCAGAGGAGCTGGGGCTGTTCCTGCATGAGGCGCGGGCCGGGTTGCAGGCCGAACATGATGAAGCCGCCCAGCAGTACGGCGAGCGCCGGCCCCGAGGGGATCCCGAAGGCGAACAGGGGGACGAAGCCGCCGCTGGCGGTCGCATTGTTCGAGCCTTCCACCGCGGCGACGGCATCCATGGCGCCCTTGCCGAACCGCTCGGGGTGCTTCGAGAAGCGTTTTTCCATGTCGTAGGCCATGAAGGAAGTCACGGCCGGGCTGCAACCGGGGATCAGGCCGAAGAAGAACCCGAGAAACCCCGAGCGGATCGTCGCCCCCCAGGTCTCTCTGATGTCCCGCCAGGTCGGCAGCCACTCGATTTTTCGGGTTTGCAGCAGCAGGTCGGCCTTGGCCTCGGCGTTCATGAGGATTTCGCTCACGGCGAAGAGCCCCATGATGATGGGGACGAAGTCGATTCCGGCCATGAGCTGGTAGGATCCGAAGGTGAGGCGTGCGACCCCCGAGAGGGGATCGAGCCCGATCATCGCCGTGAGCAGCCCGAGCAGCGCAGAGAGCAGCCCCTTGCCGATCGAACGGCCGGAGAGGCTGATGACCAGGCTGATTCCGAGGAACGTGAGGGCGAAATACTCCGGCGGCCCGAAGGCGAGCGCCGCGCGCGAGAGGGCGGGGGCGAAAAAGGTGAGGCCGACGACGCCCAGCGTGCCCGCAATGAAGCTCGCGATGGCGGAGATGCCGAGCGCCGGCCCGCCGCGGCCCTGAAGGGTCAGTTGGTAGCCTTCGATCGCCGTGGGCACCGAGGAGGCCTCCCCCGGGATGTTCACCAGGATCGAGGTCGTCGACCCGCCGTACATCGCCCCGTAGTAGATCGCCGCCATCATGATGATCGCGGGTGCCGGGTCGAGGAGGGTGGTCAGCGGAAGGAGCATGGCGATGGCGGCGGTGGGCCCCAGGCCGGGGAGCACACCGACCAGGGTGCCGGCGATGCAACCGATCAGGGCGAAAAGCAGGTTGTAGGGGCTGATCGCCGCGGCGAAGCCGTTGAGCAGCCAGGACCACGCATCCATCCCTCGATCTCCTGCAAAGGGGCCGGCCCCGCTTTTCCAGGGTCGGCGGTCTCAGAAAAACGGAAAGGGTCCGGTCGGCAGGGAGAGCTGCAGCAGCCGGATGAAAACGAAGTAGAGGAAGGCCACCACCCCCACGGCGCAGGACCAGGCGAGGACATGCCCGTAGCGGCCGAAGGTGCGGATGAACCAGGGAACGAACAGGAGCGAACTCAAGAGAAACCCCAGCAGCTGGGAGAGCAGCACATAGCCGCACAACCCCGCCAGGGCGGTGAAGAGAAGCCGCCTGCCTTTCCGGTCCGGCCAGGCGACGGCTCTGGCCTCCCCGGCTCTCGACAACGCCGTGCGGACGGCGAGCGCCCCCCCGCCCAGGATGAGCATCGCCCCGAGAATCATGGGAAAGGTGCGGGGGTGGAGCTGCCCCCCCGCACCCTCGCCGATCGTGGTCGAGGCGGCGAAGACGACCCCCCCCAGCACCGCAAGAAACACCCCGGAGGCGATATCCGCGGAACGCCTGTTGGACAGCACCGGCCCCTGCTCCTTTCCCGGGTTTATTGCTTGATCTCCTTGACGATGTCCCGATAGATGGCCGACATCTTCGCGATGTGCGCCTTGCTCTCCGCATGGCCCAGGGCAAGCGGCACGAACCCCTCCTTCTTCATCTGCTCCTGGATTTCGGGGTCTTTCGCGATCTGGAGGAAGGCGGCCTCGAGCCTCTTGAGGATGGGTTCGGGGGTGTTCGGGGGCACGGCGACCCCGCGGTCGATCGCCTCCACCAGATCGTAGCCCGATTCCTTGAAGGTGGGGGCGTCGGGGAAGCCGAAGAAGCGGTTTTCGTCCGCCGTCCCCAGCACGCGGATCGTGTCGGCATGCTTCACGAGATCATCGGAGTTGCCGAAGATGGCGTTTACGTGGCCTCCGAGGAAGGCCGTCATCTGCGGTGCGGCCCCGGTGAAGGGCACGTAGTTGAACTTCACCCCGGCGAGCTTTTGGAGTCGCAGGGTCGCGATGTGGTGGCCGGAGAAGGTCCCCGATCCGCCGATGCTGATTTCCCCGGGCTTGGCCTTCACGGCCTCGATCAGGCCCTGGAGATCCTTGTAGGGGCTGTCCTTCAAAACGGCCAGCGCGAGCGGCGTCCGCTGGAAGAGAGCGATCGGGACGATCTGTTCGGTCTTGTAGCCGGTATCCTGCTGCAAAGGCTGCAGGATGATGTGCGGGATGTTGATGCCGCAAATCAGGTAGCCGTCGGGTTTCGAGCGCACCAGCTCGCTCCACCCCAGCGCGCCTCCGCCGCCGACTTTGTAGTCGACGAGGATTTTCTGCCCGAGAATCTTCTCAAGCAAGGGCTGCTGGCGCCTCGCCTCACGGTCGGACTGGCCTCCCGGGTTGAAGGTGATGAGGTAGGTGATCGGCTTGGAAGGATACTTGTCCTGCGCCGCCGCGGAATCGCCGCACACGAGCGAGAAGATCACGCCGAAAAGCAGAAGGGGAACCGTGTACCGATTGATCCGTTTCATCATGGCCTCCTGACCTTGAGGGTCTCTGGGGTTGGCGCCCTGAACGCTTGTGGATGGGTCTTTTGCAAAAGGGTTGCCATGTTCAGACGCCATGAAATTACAGGATATCGACTCGCCGACGATCGCAGCTGCCGGGCGGCCCGCCCAATTTTCGGCACAGTGCTGAAAAGCTGTCGGGCCGTTTCCTCCCTTTCAGCCCCCCCCCACGGGCGGGAAGACGCCGATCCGCTCTCCGCCGCGCAGAGGGGTCGAAAGTTCGCTTCTCTTCCCGTCCACGAAGACGAGATGGATCTTTTCCGTGGGGATCCCCAGCCGCTCGAGGAACTCGCCCAAGGGGAGGCTCTCCGGCAGAGGGATCTCCTCCGGGCAATCCGGTACGAGTGCCCTCAGCCCGGCGTAGAGATGAAGGCGGACCGATGGAGAGGACATGTTCCCTCTTGCAAGCCGCGGGAAGGGGTGCTCTAACTCGGCGGCGCCGCTCACGGCGAAAACCTACTTCCGGCGCCCCGGCGCGTCAAGGACGGAAAGGAACCCTGCGACATGCCCATTCTGGCGACCATCGTCCCCATCTTCGCCGTGATCGCGATCGGCATGGTGGCGAAGGGAAGGGGGCTTCTTCCCCCGGAGTTTCTCGCGGCCGCAAACCGGCTGGTCTTCCACCTCGCCATCCCGGCCATGGTCTTCTCGGCGGTCGCCCGGGCCTCGCTCGAAGTTCATTTCAAACCGCTTGTGGCCGCCGTCACCCTGGGGACGATGATCGCCGCCTGCGTCCTGGCCTGGCTCGCCGCCCTGGCCGTCCGGATGGAGCCCCGGCTGCGCGGGGCCTTCATCGAGGACTCCTTCCACGGCAACCAGGGCTACATCGGGCTGGCCGTGGCCCTCTACTTCTTGGGTCCCGAGGGCCTCGCGCGCGCGAGCATCCTCACCGGGTTCATGATGATCCTGAACAACTCGCTCGGCGTGGTCGTCCTCCAACTCCACGCTCCGGCCGGAAGCCGCGGGGTGGGGGGCGTCGAGGCGGCGGCGCGCATGGCGAAAAACCCCGTCATCCTCTCCGCCCTGGGCGGTCTTCTCGTCTCCGCGGCGGAGGCGGGCCTCCACCCGGTGCTCGACCGCAGCCTCGCCATCCTCTCCGGCATGGCGCTGCCGCTTGCGCTGCTCATCATCGGGGCCTCGCTCTCTATCGATCTCATGCGTTCGCGGCTTGCCGCGCTCATCGGCTGCAGCGTCATCAAACTCGTTCTCATGCCGGCGATCGGGCTGGGCGCCTTTCTCGCGTTGGGGGCCGCCCCCGAGGACTTTCTGCCGGCGCTGATTCTTCTCGCCACGCCGACCGCGACCGTCTCCTACGTGCTCGCCCGACAGATGCACGCCGACCACGAGTTCGCCGCGGGTGCGATCTCGTTCAGCACGCTGTTCTCCGCGCTCACCTACACCGGTTGGCTCGCCCTCGGCGCCCGCCTCTGAGAGCTCGGCCGCGCTTGAGCGGAAGGGGCGGCCGGGTTATGGTGAACGGCGAACGAGGCGGTGCGTTCGTGCCGCTTGATGAAAGGGATACCGGCGTGGAAACGGTGCTCGTGACGGGAGGGGCGGGCTTCATCGGCTCGCATCTGGTCGAGCGGCTCGTCGCCGAGGGCTTCGCCGTGCGGGTGCTCGACGATCTCTCGAGCGGGAGGCCGGCCAACCTCGCCGGGGTGCGCGGGCGGATCGACTTTCGAGAGGGCGACATCCGCGACCCGGCGGCCTTGCGCCCGGCGGTCTCCGGCTGCAGCCGGGTCTTCCACCTCGCCGCCGTGGTCTCGGTGCAGCAGACGATCCGGGATCCCGCGGGCTCGGCCGCGGTGAACGAAACCGGCGCCCTGCAGGTGCTCGAGGCCGCGCGCGAGGCCGGGGTCCGAAGGCTCGTTTTTGCGAGCTCGAGCGCGGTCTACGGGGACGACCCGCGGCTTCCCCTGCGCGAGGACCTTCCCCCCCGCCCGCGCTCGCCGTACGCCGTCCAGAAGCTCGCCGTCGAGCATTACCTGGCGGTCTATCGGGACCTCTTCGGGCTGAGCACCGCGAGCCTGCGCTTTTTCAACGTCTTCGGGCCCCGGCAGGACCCCTCTTCGCCCTACTCGGGGGTGATCTCGATTTTTTTCACCCGGGCGCTCGCGGGCGAAGCCCCGGTCATCTACGGGGACGGGCTCCAGACGCGCGATTTCGTCTACGTCGCCGACGTGGTCGAGGCGCTGCTCCTGGCGGCCCGCTCCAGGGATTGCGGCGTCTTCAACGTCGGAACGGGCCGCGAGGTCGACATCCTCTCGCTGTGGCGGCACATCGCCGCGCTCACGGGCTGCCCCCGCGCACCGCAGCACCTGCCGCCCCGCCCGGGCGACATCCGTCGCTCGGTCGCCGCGGTCGGCGAGGCCGCCTCCCGCCTGAACTTCTCCGCGCGCATCCGCTTCGAGGAGGGGTTGGCCCGGACCCTCGCCTGGTACCGCAGACGGTCAAACGAGGCCTGATCCCGTTTCCGCATCCGGGCCCGGGAAAGGAAAGAGGACCACCATGGGAGAACATCGCGTGCTGGTGACGGGGGCGGCGGGGTTCATCGGCTATCACCTCTGCCGCCGCCTGCTCGAGGAAGGCCGGAGCGTGACCGGTCTCGACAACCTCAACCCTTATTACAGCGTGCGCCTCAAGGAGGACCGCCTCGCGCTGCTCTCCGCGCACCCGCGCTTTCGTTTTCGCCGCCTCGATCTCGCCGACCGTGAAGGCATGGACCGGCTGTTTTCCGAGGAGCGCTTCGCCGTCGTCGTCCACCTCGCGGCCCAGGCGGGGGTGCGCCACTCGCTCGAGAACCCGCACGCCTATGTGGAGGCGAACCTCGCGGGGTTTCTGAACGTGCTCGAGGGCTGCCGCCACGGCGAAGTCGAACACCTCGTCTTCGCCTCCTCGAGCTCGGTCTACGGGGCGAACACGCTGCTGCCCTTTTCGGTGCACCACAACGTCGATCACCCCGTTTCGCTCTATGCGGCGACCAAGAAGGCCAACGAGCTGATGGCCCACGCCTACAGCCACCTCTACGGCCTTCCGTGCACGGGCCTTCGTTTCTTCACCGTCTACGGGCCTTGGGGAAGACCCGACATGGCGCTCTTTCTCTTCACGCAGGCGATCCTCGAGGGGCGCCCGATCCGGGTCTTCAACCACGGCCGCATGCAGCGGGACTTCACCTACATCGACGACATCATCGAGGGGGTGGTGCGGGTGATGGCGCGTCGGCCGGCGCCCAACCCGGCCTGGCGGGGCGACCGGCCCGACCCCGGCTCTTCCTACGCGCCCTACCGTATCTACAACATCGCCAACAACCGGCCGGTCGAGCTCGAGCGCTTCATCGCCGTGCTCGAGGGGGTGCTCGGGAAAAAAGCCGTGAAAGAGTACCTCCCGCTGCAGGCGGGTGACGTGCCGGCCACCTGCGCCGATGTGGACGATCTGGCGGCCGACGTGGGTTTTCGGCCGGCGACCCCTCTCGAGACGGGGATCGCGCGCTTCGTCGAGTGGTACCGCGCGTACTTCGGGGTGTGACGACCCGCCGGGGTTCTCCCTTCAGCCCAGCATGGCCAGAAGCACGCCTGCGGCCACGGCGGAGCCGATGACGCCGGCGACGTTCGGCCCCATCGCGTGCATGAGCAGGAAGTTCGACGGGTTGTACTGCTGGCCCACGGTCTGGGAAACCCGGGCGGCCATCGGGACCGCGGAGACCCCGGCCGAGCCGATGAGCGGGTTCACCTTGCCGCCCGAGGTGCGGTACATGATTTTGCCGAGGAGCACGCCGCCTGCCGTGCCCACGGCGAAGGCGAAGACGCCGAGCAGGATGATCCCGAGCGTTTTCGGGTTGAGAAAGATCGGACCGCTCGCCGTCGCACCGACCGAGACCCCGAGCAGAATGGTGACGATGTTGATGAGCTCGTTCTGCGCGGTCTTGAGCAGGCGGTTCAGGATCGGCTGCATGGAGACGGCCTCGCGGAGGAGGTTTCCCAGCATGAGCATGCCGACCAGCGGCGCGGCCGCAGGCAGGATGAGGGAGACGACGGCGGTGACGACGAGGGGAAAGACGAGCCGTTCGGTGCGCGACACCTCGCGCAGCTCCTCCATCACCACCTCGCGCTCTTTTTGGGTGGTGAGCAGCTTCATGATCGGCGGCTGGATGAGCGGAACGAGCGCCATATAGGAATAAGCGGCGACGGCCACGGGGCCGAGCAGGTGCGGGGCGAGCCTCGCGGTGAGATAGATCGCCGTCGGGCCGTCCGCCCCGCCGATGATCCCGATCGAGGCCGCCTCCTGGGGGCTGAAGGAGATGCCCGGCAGGAAGTCGAGCAAAAGCGCCCCGATGAAGGTGGTGAAGATGCCCAGCTGGGCGGCCGCCCCGAGCAGGAGGCTCCTGGGGTTGGCGATCAGCGGGCCGAAATCGGTCATCGCGCCCACACCGAGAAAGATGAGCGGCGGGTAGATCCCCAGTTTGACCCCCTGGTAGATGTAGTAGATCAGTCCCCCCACTTGCTTCATTTCCTGGACCGCCTGGCCGGTGCGGGGGTCGATCGCCGCCTCGTAGACCGGGGGAGCCATGAGGCCGGCGAGCGGCAGGTTCCCGAGAAGCACCCCGAAGCCGATCGGCAGAAGAAGAAGCGGCTCGAAGCCTTTCTTGAGTGCGAGGTAGATGAGGATGCAGGCGACGGCGATCATGACCCCCTCCTGCCAGGTCATGGCCGAAAACCCCATCGTCTCCAGGAACTTGAGGATCGACTGTCCGATCGACATGCCGCGGTCTCCTTGTTCGGCCTCCGGCATTCCGCGCGGGGGCGGCGCCGTTTTCGACCCCCGGCTCAGAGCCGGCGCGACATCATCTGCTCCAGGCGGGCGGCGCGGCCCCAGAAAGAGAGATCGTCGGGCAGCCGCCGCACGGGCGGCACGAGGGATAGGGCCTCCGACTGGAGGTAGGCCGAAACCGCGGCCATCACTGCAGCGACGACGGCCGGCCGCACGGCGGGTGCGGCGGCGGCCGCAGGCTGCGGGGCCCGGGGGGCGGTCTGGGGGGCGGGTGCGGCGGCGGCCGGCTCCGGTGAAGGCTTGGGGGTGGAAACCTTGCTTTCCCCCGCTGCGGCCGGCGGGGCCGCTCTTTTCTCCTCGGCCTTCGGGCCTGTCGGGCCTTGCCGGGCTCCGAAGAAACGTTCGAAGAGACCGATCAGCTGGGTGAGAAAGATGAGGACCAGAAACACGATCCCCATCCCGAGAACCGTCAGGACGAGGCCGAGATCAAGCTTTTCCCAGGTGTCCATCGGCGGCCCTCCCCTCTACACCGGAAGGTTGCCGTGCTTCTTCGGCGGAAGCACGTCCCGCTTGCCCTGCAGGGCCTCGAAGGCGCGGATGAGGGCGCGGCGTGAGGCGGCGGGTTCGAGGACGTCGTCGACGTACCCGCGGGCCGCGGCGATGTAAGGGGTGGCGAAGCGATCCCGGTACTCGGCGATCCTTTCGTTGCGCGCGGCCTCCGGGTCGGCCGCCGCGGCGATCTCGCGGCGGAAGATGATGTTCGCCGCACCCTCCGGACCCATGACGGCGATTTCGGCCGTCGGCCAGGCGTAGACGATGTCGGCGCCGAGATCCCGGCTGCACATCGCAAGATAGGCGCCGCCGTAAGCCTTGCGCAGGATCAGGGTCACCTTGGGCACCGTCGCCTCGGAGTAGGCATAGAGCATCTTCGCCCCGTGGCGGATGATCCCGCCGTATTCCTGGTGGGTGCCGGGGAGAAAGCCCGGGACGTCGACGAGATTGAGCAGCGGGAGGCCGAAGGCGTCGCAGGTGCGGATGAAGCGCGCGGCCTTGTCCGAGGCGTTGATGTCGAGGCAGCCCGCGAGGTGGGCGGGCTGGTTGGCGATGATGCCGATGCTGCGGCCGTTCAGGCGGGCGAAACAGACGATGATGTTGGCCGCGTAGTGCTGGTGGACTTCGAAGAATTCGCCGTGGTCGACCAGCGCGCGGATGACCTTGCGCATGTCGTAGGAGCGGTTCGGCGAGGCCGGAAGGATCGTGTTCAGCCCCTCGTCGCGCCGCTCGGGATCGTCGGTGGGCTCGAGGCGGGGCGCGGACTCGAGGTTGTTCGAGGGGAGGTAGCCGAGCAGCCGCCGGATGTCGGCCAGGCAGCTGCGGTCGTCGCGGGCGAAAAAGTGGGCCACGCCGCTCGTGCGGTTGTGGGTCATGGCGCCGCCGAGTTCCTCGGCCGAGACTTCCTCGCCGGTCACGGCCTTGATCACCTGGGGGCCGGTGATGAACATCTGGCTCGTGCGGTCGACCATGAAGGTGAAGTCCATGAGCGCCGGCGAGTAGACCGCCCCCCCGGCGCTCGGCCCCATGATCGCCGCGATCTGCGGGATCACCCCGGAGGCGCGGGTGTTGCGGAAGAAGATCTGCCCGTAGCCGGAGAGGGCGTCGACCCCTTCCTGGATGCGCGCGCCGCCGGAGTCGTTGAGGCCCACGACCGGGGCGCCGGTCTTGAGCGCCAGGTCGAGCACCTTGCAGATCTTCTTGGCGTGCATCTCGCCCAGGGAGCCGCCCAGCACCGTGAAATCTTGAGCGTAGACGAAGACCGTCCGGCCGTCGATCGTGCCGTAGCCGGTCACGACCCCCTCGGCCGGGATTTCGGTCTTTTCCATGCCGAATTCGCTGCAGCGGTGCCGGACGAAGGCGTCGAGTTCGACGAAGCTCTCCGGGTCGAGCAAAAGCGCGATGCGCTCCCGCGCCGTGAGCTTTCCGGAGTCGTGCTGTTTCGCCACGGCCTTCTCACCGCCGCCGGCGAGAATCGCGCTGCGCCGGGCCATGAGTTCCTGGATCTTCTCTGCGGCCATTCCCTGCCCCTCCTGCGGAAGGATTCCTGATCGCGGGTCGATGCGCGGATAAAGAAGATCCGCTTATCACCCTTGACCGACGCTTTCAACTGGAAATTGGCCTCTGCGCGGATCGGGGGGGAGGGGCCGATGCGGTGTTTCAAATCGATGTCTCAGGCGGGCAACGGAACAGGCTTTCTGTCTGCGAAATGCCCCAGGGCTGAGGGGGCGTTCGGGGCGGGAAAAGGGGGCAGGCGCGGTAACCCCGCGGAGTCCCGGCCGGCCGTCGGGCAGCCGGCAGGGACTCGAACGCCGAGGCGGGCCTCGCGCAGGGGGGGGCGGGGGTCGACCGCTCGTCACGCCTGAAAGTGCGGCAGGGGAGCGGAGCGGCAGAAGCCGCCCACCGGCCTGGCGCGACCGGGTTTTCCGCGGCGGTACGGCGGGCGGCCGTTCGAGGCCCTTGGCGCCGCATCGCCGGCTGGGGCGGCCCGACCGATCCGGCGCCCCCGTTACAAAATCGGATGCACGGCCCGCCGGCTTAATGTGCGCGATGGGGCGCGAGCGAAGGCGTCAACGCCGGAGGCCGTGTCTTCGTCCGCCGTTCCTTCTTCCCCCCCCCCGCCAAGCCCAGCCGGGCGAAAGTGCGGGCGAACATTTCGGCGAACAATTCAAAGACGGCCTTGTCGTGCAGCTTCCGCCCCTCCTCCATCAGCGCCCATCGGTCCAGCAGCCCCTCCGTAACCGGCAGGATCCGAGAATGCTCTTTCATCGCGCACCTCCAGAAGAGTTTTCCATGGGTTGACAGGTTGATCCCGCTCCTATTATGGGTAACCGGGATTGAGCAGTCTACGGCAAAAAAAAAGAATCAGCTGTGCATAAATCGACATCTGGAAACGGCCCGAAGCGCACGGCGAGGGGAGCGATCCTGAGGATGAACTGGGATGATCTCCGCTTTTTCATCGTGCTCTCCCGGAAGCGATCCTTCCTCGCCGCCGCCTCCGAGCTCCGGGTGACCCACAGTACGGTCTCCCGGCGCCTGGCGGCCCTGGAGGCGGCGTTGCAGACGCAACTCTTCCATCGCACGGAGAAAGGCTGCCGACTCACGCCGGCGGGGGAGAAGCTGCTGCCTTACGCGGAGCAGCTCGAATCGACCATCGCCTCTCTCGAAGAGGAGGTCTCCGGCAGGGACAAGACGCTCTCCGGGGCCGTTCGCATCGGCGCGCCGGACGGCTTCGGCAATTGCTTCCTCGCCCCCCGGCTGGGGAGATTCCAGCGCCTGCACCCGGAGCTGGAGATCGAGCTGGTGGCCGTTCCCATGTACTACAGCCTCGCCCGCCGGGAGATCGACCTGCTGGTCACCATCCGCAAACCGGCGGGCGGGCAGATCATCGCCCGGAAGCTGCCGAGCTACCGTTTCGGGCTTTTCGCCACGAAAACCTACCTGCTGGGGCATCCCCCGATCCGCAGCCGCGAGGATCTTCGCGGGCATCGCCTGATCGGCTACATCGAGGATCTCCTCTACGACGAGGAGCTGCACTTCTTGGACGAAATCCTGCCCGGCCTGCGCCCCCGGTTCCGCAGTTCCACCATCATCGGCCAGATGAACGCGATCCTCTCCGACAACGGGGTCGGCATCCTGCCCTATTTCATGGCACACGCCGAGCCTGCGCTCGTGAACCTCCTGCCGGAATTGAGCTTCGAGCGGACCTTCTGGATCCAGTACCACCCGGAGTCCCGGCGGATCGCCCGCGTCCGGGCGACGATCGACTTCATCGCCGCCGAAATGGAGGCGAGCCGCGCCGTTCTCAGCGGGCTCCCCCGCGGCGACGCTTGAATCGCCCGGGGACCGCCCGCAACGAGATCCGCCGGGTGAGAAAGCCCGCCCGGCAAAGGACTCCATGCGGCGGGGGGATCGCAAACGGAATCTCCGGGCCTCCCCTGCGGCAGGATTTTCGTTGCAGAGGGTTCGCCGAATCGGCGACGGCAAAAGGAGGGCGCATCCCGCCCCCGGGACCCGCGAGCGGCCTTCGAGACGGCGGAGAAGCCGCCTTGCGTGTTCGATCACTTGATGCTCGGAAACCGCGCGCTGTGCGAGAGATCCCGGGGGGGGGGGGTGCGGGGATTTCCGGCAAAGCTCGGGGGGGCGCCGCAACCGGATGATCACCGCGGAGAGTTTCCTGGGCGGCGATATCGAGGGCGTCTTCTTCGATCTTGCAGGATCAACGGCCCGGCGGGCAGAGGGGATTTAGTCTCCCTGGATGCCGGGGGCCTTGCCTTGTCGCGATCAGGGTGCGGGATGCTCCGCCTGCGCACGAAGCCTGTGGACCCGGGCGTGGACGGCTCACGGGGTGGATTTTCTGCGGGAGAATTTTCGTGCGCCACGCGGAGACGCCGATGCCGATCGAGGGCGCCTCCGCCCGGGGGCGGGACGAGTGACAGCCTCTTTGCGGGTGTCGCGCCGGCACTCGAGGCGGGGTGCCCCGCGACGGCGACGGGAGAGGAGAAGAAGCCCTTTCGCCGAGACCGCTTTCGGGGATCGGGGAAACCGGCGCACCCGATACCGGCGGGGATGAAAAAAAAGGACTCAGGCGCCGCCTGAGTCCTTGCGTGCGTGGTGCGCCCGGCTGGACTTGAACCAGCGGCTTTCAGCTCCGGAGGCTGACGCTCTATCCCCTGAGCTACGGGCGCGAAGGCGGAAGAGATCTCTGGAAAACGGCGGGATCCTATACGAGCGGTCGAAACGAGTCAAGCGGGGGGTCGGGCGGATCCGGCGCAGGTCCTCAGCCGGGCTGGACGGCGAGGCCGCCCTCGAGAGCGGCCTTGGCCTCGCCCACGACGTAGAGCGAGCCGGCGACGAGCACGACCCCCTGCTCGGGGACGGTGCGCAGGGCCTCCTCCAGGGCCCGGGCGACCGTCGGGTGCGCCTCGACCCGCGGGCAGAAGCGCGAAGCCGCCGCGGCGATTTTCGCGGCGGGGAGAGCGCGCGGAGTCGTCGCCTGGGTCGCGATCACCCGCGCGGCGAGCGGCGCAAGGTGCCGCAGCATGGCCCGGTAGGGCTTGTCGTCGAGAATGCCCACGACGAGCGTGATCGGGCGGCCGGCGTAGCGCTCCCTCACATGGCGGGCCAGCGCGCGGCTGGCGTCCAGGTTGTGGGCCCCGTCGAGGAGGACGAGCGGCCGCTCGCGCACGGCCTCGAGCCTCCCCGGCCAGCGGGTCGCCGCAAGCCCCTCGCGGAGGCTGCGCTCGGTGATGCGCGGCGCCCGGGGCGCGAGCAGTTCGCCGGCGGCGAGCACGAGCCCGGCGTTGGCCCGCTGGTGTTCCCCGGCGAGGGCGGTTCGCAGGCCCTCGAGGCGGAGGCGGATCCCGCGATAGTCGAAAAGGCCGTCGGCGGTTTTTCGCACGATGAAGTCCCGGCCGGATCGGTAGACGGGCGCCGAGCGCCGGGAGGCGATCTCCTCGAGGACGCCGAGGGCCGAGGGCTGCCGGACGCCGGTCACGACCGGCCGGCGTCGCTTGACGATGCCCGCTTTCTCGAAGGCGATGCGTGCGATCGTAGGGCCGAGGTACTCGCGGTGCTCGAGCGAGACGTTGGTGATGACCGACAGGCAGGGCACGATCACGTTGGTGGCGTCCATGCGCCCGCCCATGCCCGTTTCGATGACGGCCCATTCCACGCCGCCGCGGGCGAAGGCCTCGAAGGCCATGGCGGTCGCAAATTCAAAGAAGGTCGGCTCGCGGTCGAGCGCGGACAGCGTGCGCCGCACCCGGCGATAAAGGGTCAGGATTTCCCCGTCGCCGATCGGCCGGCCGTCCACCTGGATGCGCTCGTTGAAGCGGACCAGGTGCGGCGAGGTGTAAAGCCCCACGCGGTAGCCCGATTGCTGCAGGACCGAAGCGATGCCGGCGGCCACCGAGCCCTTGCCGTTTGTGCCTGCAATGTGAACGGCGGCGTAGCTTCGCTGGGGATCGCCCAGCTGCGCGAGCATGCGGCGGATCGTCGCCAGGCCGAGCCGGATGCCGAAGCGGCGCAGCCCGAAGAGGTGGTTCAGGCAGCGATCGAGATCGCGGGGGGTGGGCATGGGCATGAAAAAACCCGGTGGGGTCGCCACCGGGTCGGCAGAGGGTTCTGCGGGGGGTCAGCGCCTGCGGGCGGCCCGGGCCGCGGCGATGCGCTCGCGCCGCTTGGCTTCGCGCTTCTTGCGGCGGCGGAACTCGCTCGGTTTCTCATAGCTCTTCTTGAGCTTCAGGCGCTTGAACAGGCCGTCGTTCTGGATCTTCTTCTTCAGCAGACGGATGGCCTTTTCGACGTCGTTGTCGACGACGCGAACCTCGATCTCCTTCAACCGTATCCCCCCCATCGTGCCGCCGCCCGCCCCGCGCCCCGGGTCGGACGGCGGATAATCGCCATCGAAGTCATGGGTCTGTCTCTTATAGACGATGAACCACGGATTGACAAGCGAAATTTCATTCCCCCCCGCGTGCCTGCGAGCCGGGCGGGCCGCTTGACTTGACCGAGGCCATCGTCCATACTGCCTGCCCACTCTGCCGCTCCGAGGGCGAAACCCCCAACCCTGATTGCAGCCGAAAAGGAGGTCTCCATGCGTCTGATTCTGCTCGGCGGTCCGGGAGCCGGAAAAGGGACCCAGGCCAATTTCATCAAGGAACGCTACCGCATCCCCCAGATTTCCACCGGCGACATGTTGCGCGCGGCCGTGAAGGCGGGCACCGATCTCGGCAAGAAGGCCAAGGGGTTCATGGATGCAGGGCAGCTCGTTCCCGACGAGGTGATCATCGGCCTGGTCGAGGAGCGGATCCGCGAGGCCGACTGCCGCGAGGGCTTTCTCTTCGACGGCTTTCCACGCACCATCCCGCAGGCCGACGCCCTCAAGGCCGCCGGGGTGCGCCTCGATGCGGTCGTGGACATCGATGTGCCCGACGAGGAGATCATCCGCCGCATGAGCGGGCGGCGGGTTCACCTGGCAAGCGGCCGGACCTATCACGTGCTCTTCAACCCCCCCAAGGTCGAAGGGAAAGACGACGTGACCGGCGAGCCGCTCATCCAGCGGGACGACGACAAGGAAGAAACGGTCCGCAAGCGCCTCGAGGTCTACCACAGCCAAACCGAGCCGCTGATCGGCTACTACCGCCGGTGGGAGGCGAGCGGCGATCCCCAGGCCCCGCGCTACGTTCGCGTTCACGGGATCGGCAAGGTGGAGGAGATCCGCGACCGCATTTTCGCCGCCCTCGACGCCCTGAAACGCTAATCCTCCTTCGGCCCGGGGGCGGTTTCCGGACCCGATAGCGCCGCCCGGGCCATCGCCCGGGCAAGTTCCATCGCCTCCCGCCGCGAAAGACCCGGGTCGAGCAGACGCTCCAGGGCGATCTCCTCCAGGATACGGCCGACGAGGCGCGAAGGGGCGAGCCCCAGTTCGCGCCTGAGCTCGTCGCCGCGGAGAAGCGGCGGGAGAGCGCGTGCGGGAAGGACGCGCTCGCGGTGGTCGGCCAGGAGCCTCCGGGCTGCAGACCGCAGCTTCTCGATCTCCCCCGGGGCGTCGATTTCGAGCCGGCAAAGACCGACCAGGACCGCCCCCGGGAACACGGCGGCCGCCCGGCGCAAAAAGGAGAGCCGCTCCCGCAACGGGCTCGCAGGGAAGGAGGAAAGGAGCTTTTCGGCTTCCCGTGCCCGGCAGGAGAGCTCGGCGAGCGTCGTCGCGTCCCGGCGGGACATCCGCAGTCGCTGCGCCGCCTGGAGGGCCTCGCCGCTGTCGGGGACCAGGCAGACGAGCTTGATCAGCATGCGCATCCGCCGGTCGAGCAGCGCCAGCGCATCCCGCCCCTCGGGCCCGAGAAAGGCCTCGGGCGCCTCGAACAGCGATTCGACCCGCGCGATCCCTTGCCATCGGGCGGCCATGCCCCCGTCGGCGGGTTGCCCCGGCCCCCCCAGCACCCCGGGAAGCAAGCCGCCGCGCGCGCAGCTCTCGATCGCGGCGTGGCAGTGTTCGCAGGCGAGCAGCGCGTAGAGCTCTTCGCGGACGCGCTCCCCGGCCGCATCCCTCAAGAGGGCCGCGCGGGCGGCGATCGCCTGCTCGGTTTCGGGCTCGAGGCGCAGGCCCAGTTGCGCCGCCAGGCGGAAGGCGCGCAGCAGGCGGATCGGGTCGCGTTCGAGGGCCGCCGCGGAGGCGGCGCGCAGACGCTTTTCCTCGAGGTCGCGAACCCCCCCCAGGGGGTCGATCAGACGGGGGCGCGCGGCTTCGATGGCCAATGCGTTGATCGTGAAATCCCGGCGACGCAGATCCTCCTCGATGCCGCCGCCCTCGGCGGCCACGACATCGACCGTCACCTCCCGGGCCGTGACCCGGTAGAGGGGAAAGAGGGCCTTGCCGAGAAGAACGGGACGCCCGCCGACGGCGCGGCCGATCTCCTCGGCCAGAGGGCGAGGCTCGTGCAAGGTGACGAGGTCGTAATCCCGCGGGGTGCGGCCGAGCAGGAGGTCGCGCACGCAGCCTCCCACGAGATAGACCCCTTCCATCGCGGGGATCCAGGAGGGGCGGAAGAGGGTCGGGATGGCGGGGCTCATTGCGATTTCGTGCCGCTGGGGATCCGTCCATGCGGGGCGCCGCCGGGCCCCGAGGTGCCGCGAGTTTTTTTCGCCGCCGGCGGCGAGCGGCGGGGCGCGGAAATGTGCTTGACAGCAGGAGGATGATCGATTAATCTTCTCACATTCACCACGAGCGCGCAACCCGCCTGTGGGTGATTGATTGCTTTACCTCTGAAATCCGATCATCCTCCTGTACAACCGACCCAGACCCTATCCGCCAGCCGCCGCGTCAGGTTCGTCGGTTGAGACAGCCCCGATGCTTCAGAGGGTTCCGCGACCGTGCGGACAACCTCCCCGGCTGGTTTTCCAGCCGATGACGGACAGCGCTTCATCGCCTCGGGAACTCCCGGGCGCACCGGGGGCCGAGAGATGCCGTAGGCAATCGGCGCCGCAGCGGGCGCTTCGCCGAGGGAAGAAACCGGCCGGGAATGTCGCGGCCGACAGCGGCCGAGAAGAAACGCTTGCAAGAGGAACGGCGGAATGAACATCGCAGAGCTGAAACAGAAGAAGATCAACGAACTGATGCAGATGGCGAAGGAGTTCGGCATCGAGGGCGCCTCCAACATGCGCAAGCAGGAGCTCATGTTCGCCCTGCTGCAGGGGCAGATCGAGAAGAACGGGATGATCTACGGGGAGGGGACCCTCGAGATCCTGCCGGACGGGTTCGGGTTCCTGCGCTCCCCGGCGTCGAACTACCTCCCGGGTCCGGATGACATCTATGTCTCGCCCTCCCAGATCCGCCGTTTCAACCTGAGAACGGGGGACACGATTTCGGGGCAGATCCGGCAGCCGAAGGATTCCGAGCGTTACTTCGCCCTGCTCAAGGTCGAAGCGATCAACTACGAGGACCCCGAGGCGGCGCGGGACAAGATCCTTTTCGACAACCTCACGCCCCTCTACCCGATGCGCAAGATGAACCTCGAGACCGATCCGGAAAACTATTCCACCCGGATCCTCGACCTCATGGTGCCCATCGGCTTCGGCCAGCGCTGCCTGATCGTCTCCCCGCCGCGTTCCGGAAAGACCATGCTCCTGCAGGCGATCGCCAACGCGATCATCAAGAGCCACAAGGACGTCGTGCCCTTCGTGCTGCTGATCGACGAGCGCCCCGAGGAGGTGACCGACATGGAGCGCACGGTCGACGCCGAGGTCATCAGCTCGACCTTCGACGAGCCGGCCGAGCGCCACGTCCAGGTGGCCGAGATGGTGATCGAAAAGGCCAAACGCCTGGTCGAACACAAGAAGGACGTGGTCATCCTGCTCGACAGCATCACGCGTCTCGCCCGGGCCCACAACGCGGTCGTCCCGCCGAGCGGCAAGATCCTCTCCGGCGGCGTCGACTCGAACGCCCTGCAGCGCCCCAAGCGCTTCTTCGGCGCCGCCCGCAACATCGAGGAAGGCGGCAGCCTCACGATCATCGCCACCGCGCTGATCGACACGGGGAGCCGGATGGACGAGGTGATCTTCGAGGAGTTCAAGGGCACCGGCAACGCCGAGATCCAGCTCGACCGCAAGCTCGCCGACAAGCGGGTCTTCCCCGCGATCGACATCAAGCGCTCCGGCACGCGCAAAGAGGAACTGCTGCTGCCCGAGGACGTCCTCAACCGCGTCTGGATCCTGCGAAAGCTCCTCACCACGCTCAACACGGTGGACAGCATGGAATTTTTGCTTGAAAAAATGAAGGGGACGCGCAACAATCGCGAGTTCCTGAATTCCATGAACGCCTGAGCGGCCGTTCGGGGTCCGGAAAGGACGTGAGCCATGAAGGAGAAGATTCACCCGGAGTACCACCCGGAGGTCAAAATCCGCTGCGCCTGCGGCAACGTGATCGAGGCCGGGTCCACCAAGGCCAACATCACCGTCGAAATCTGCTCGAGCTGTCACCCCTTTTTCACCGGCAAGCAGAAACTCGTGGATACGGCCGGCCGCATCGAGCGCTTCCGCAAGAAGTACGAAAAGTTCCAGAACCCGCCGAAAAACGCCTAACCCCGCAGACCCGCCTTGACGCGTCCGGCCCGGCCCCGGCGGGGCCGGGCCGGCAGGCACCCAACCCCCGAGAATCCCCGGACGTCGATCGGCGGGACTCCCGCGCCGCGGGGGTCGCGCTGCCGCCGGCGGAGAGCCGACCATGCTGGAAAAGCTGCAAGGGGTGGAAAGCCGCTATCTGGATCTTGAGCGCCGGTTGAGCGATCCGGCCTTTCTCGCGGACCGCGACGCCTACCAGAAGGCGGTGCGCGAGCACGCGGAGATCGGCCGTGTCGTGAGTGCCTTCCGCGCCTACAAGGAAACCGAAGCGCGTCTCGAGGAGGCGCGGGCCCTCTGCGAAGACGGCGACCCCGAGATCCGCGCGCTCGCGCGCGAAGAGCTCACGGCGCTTTCCGCGCGGCGCGAGGAACTCGAGCGGGAACTGCGCCGCATGCTTCTCCCGCGCGACCCCAACGACGAAAAGAACGTCATCCTCGAAATCCGCGCCGGAACCGGCGGCGAAGAGGCGGCCCTGTTCGCCGGCGATCTCTTCCGCATGTACAGCCGCTACGCGGAGGACCGGGGCTGGAAGGTCGAGGTGCTCTCCGCGCACGCAACGGGGGTCGGCGGCTACAAGGAGATCATCGCCCGGATCCAGGGCCGCGGCGCTTACAGCCTGCTCAAGTACGAAAGCGGCATTCATCGCGTGCAGCGGGTGCCGGTCACCGAGACCCAGGGGCGGATCCACACCTCGGCGGTCACCGTGGCCGTGCTGCCCGAGGCCGAAGAGGTCGATGTCGCCATCGACCCCGCCGAACTCCGGATCGACGTCTTCCGCTCCGGCGGCCCCGGCGGGCAGAGCGTCAACACCACGGACTCCGCCGTGCGCGTCACCCATCTGCCCACGGGGCTCGTCGTCATTTGCCAGGACGAAAAATCCCAGCTCAAGAACAAGAACAAGGCGCTCAAGGTGCTGCGCTCGCGGCTGCTCGATCTCAAGATCCAGGAGCAGGAGCGCCGGCGGGCCGAGGAGCGCAAGAGCCAGGTGGGCACGGGGGACCGCAGCGGCCGCATCCGGACCTACAACTTCCCGCAGAACCGCGTCACCGACCACCGGATCGGCCTGACCCTCTACCGGCTGGAGAGCATCCTGGAAGGGGCGATCCAGGAGTTGATCGACGCCCTGGTCGTCCATTTTCAGGCGCAGGCCCTGCAGCATGAAGACCACGCCGAGCCCGCCTGAGCCGCAGCCGCCGCGCACCGTGGCCGCCTGCCTGGAGGAGGCCGCGCGGGCCTTCGCGGAACGCGGCATCGACAGCCCGCGCCTGACGGCGGAGATCCTTCTCGCCTTCGTCCGGGGATGCGACCGCGGGGATCTCTACCGGGACCCCCGGGGGTCGCTCTCTTCCGGGCAGGCGGCCGCTTTCCGCGAGCTGGTCGAACGGCGCCTGGGCCGGGAGCCGACCGCCTATCTCACCGGGCGCCGTGGCTTCTGGAGCCTCGATCTCGAGGTCGGCCCCGAGGTGTTGATCCCGCGGCCGGAAACCGAGCGCGTGGTCGAGGCCGCCCTCGAGGTGCTCGGCGGCGGCCCGTCGACGCGCCCCTTGAGGGTGCTCGAGCTCGGCTGCGGCTCGGGGGCCATCGTGATCGCGCTCGCCCGGGAGGCCCCGCAGCACCGCTACTTCGCAAGCGACCGTTCCGCCGCGGCGGTCCGGACCGCGCGGCGTAACGCCCTCGCCCACGGCTGCGGCGGGCGGATTCGCTTCTGGGTCGCGGACTGGCTCTCGGCCCTGAGGCCGGGGGCGGGGACCTTCGACCTCATCGTCTCCAACCCGCCCTACATCCCGAGCGGCCGGATCGCGGCCCTCCAGCCGGAGATCGCCCTCTTCGAGCCGCGGGCGGCCCTCGACGGCGGGCCGGACGGCCTCGAGGCCTACCGCGCGATCCTGGCGGGGGGCTGGCCGTTTCTCGCCCCGGGCGGCTTCATGATCCTCGAGATCGGCGAAGACCAGCGCGAAGCGCTCGAGCGGCTTGCAACCGAAAGCGGGCGCCGGGCGGAGGTCGCCTGCCTGCAGGATCTCGCCGGACGGGACCGGGTGCTCCGGATTGCGAAAAAGATCTTGCCACCGGACCCGATCATGGAATATAAATAGCAGTTTACGAAAAGACGCCGTGTTCTATATCCCGCACGCCGCCGGATCAGGCCTCCCGGTGCCCCGGCTTCCGGGGTGGAGGCCTGCGCGAAGGCGGCGGAGGAAAACAACCGAAAGGAGAAACCCATGGCCTACGTGACGATGAAGGAGCTGCTCGAAGCCGGCGTGCACTTCGGGCACCAGACCAAGCGCTGGAACCCGAAGATGAAGCCTTACATCTTCGGGGCGCGCAACGGGATCTACATCATCGACCTGCAGAAGACCGTCAAGATGTTCAAGACGGCCTACGACTTCGTCGTGGAGACCGTCGCCGACGGCAAATCCCTGCTCTTCGTGGGAACCAAAAAGCAGGCCAAGGAGGCGATCTACGAAGAGGCCAACCGCTGCGAGATGTTCTACGTGCACAATCGCTGGCTGGGCGGCATGCTCACCAACTTCCAGACCATCCGCAAGAGCATCGAGCGGCTGAATTACCTGAACACCATCCACAACGACGGCTCGATCAACCTGTTCCCGAAAAAGGAGCGGATGAAGCTCTCCAAGGAACGCGAAAAGCTCGACGGGAACCTGGGCGGCATCCGCAACATGGACCGCCTGCCGGGTGCGATGTTCGTGATCGACCCCAAAAACGAGGAAATCGCCGTGCACGAGGCCCGGCGGCTGAAGATCCCCATCGTCGCCGTGGTGGACACGAACTGCGACCCCGACGTGATCGATTACCCCATTCCGGGAAACGACGACGCCATCCGCGCCATCCGGCTCATGACCTCGCGCATGGCCGACGCCTGCATCGAGGGCCGCCAGCGGTGGCAGGAGAAACTCCAGGCCGAGGCGGACAAGGCGCCGATCGAAGAGCCGGCCCCGCTCGCCGTCGCCGCGGATCTCAAGCCCGGCGAGCGCAAGATCATTTCCGAAGGCGGCGGGGGGCCGGTGATCGAGGTGATCCGACGGGCGCCGGGCGAGGTTCCGCCCGCGGCGGCCGGCGGGGAGGACATGGACGCGGAAGAGACCGCGGTGGAGGAACGATGAGCGAGATCAGTGCCAAGCTGGTCAAGGAACTCCGGGAGAAGACCGGGGCGGGGATGATGGACTGCAAGGAGGCGCTCGCCGCCGCCGGCGGCGACCTCACGCGGGCGGTCGAGGTCCTGCGCAAGAAGGGGCTGGCGACGGCGCAGAAGCGGGCGGGACGGGCGACGGCGGAGGGGACGATCGCCGCCTACATCCACCACGGCGGCAAGCTCGGGGTCCTGGTCGAGGTCGACTGCGAGACCGATTTCGTCGCCAAGAACGAGCAGTTCCAGGAATTCGCGCGCAACCTCGCGATGCACATCGCGGCCGCCAACCCCCTCGGGGTCCGCCCCGAGGACATCGCCGCCGAGGTCATCGCCAAGGAACGCGAAATCTACACCGCCCAGGCGAAGGAGACGGGCAAGCCGGACAAGGTGATCGAGAAGATCGTCGAGGGCAAGCTGAAGAAGTTCTACGAAGACAACTGCCTCCTGCAGCAGCGCTATGTGCGCAACCCCGACATCACGATCGCCGATCTCTTGAACGAGATGATCGCCAAGATCGGCGAAAACATCACCATCCGTCGCTTCGTGCGCATGCAGGTGGGGGAGTGAGCGTGGAGGGACCCCGTTACCGGCGGGTCATCGTCAAGATCAGCGGCGAAGCCCTGATGGGCGAGCAGGAGTTCGGCATCAGCCCGGAGATGATCCGCTTCGTCGCCGAGGAGCTCCGCGGCATCGTGCGGCTCGGCGTCCAGACCGCGGTCGTCGTCGGAGGCGGCAACATCTTCCGCGGCATCGCCGCCAGCTCCTACGGCATGGACCGGACCTCCGCCGACCACATGGGCATGCTGGCGACGGTGATCAACAGCCTTGCCCTCCAGGACGCGCTCGAGAAGAAGGGAGTCCCGACGCGCGTCCAGACGGCGATCGGCATGCACCAGGTGGCCGAACCCTACATCCTGCGGCGGGCGATCCGGCACTTGGAGAAGGGGCGGGTCGTGATCTTCGCCGCCGGCACCGGCAACCCCTACTTCACGACCGACACGGCCGCCGTCCTGCGGGGCCAGGAGATCCACGCGGAGATCCTGCTCAAAGCGACCAAGGTCGACGGCGTCTACGACCGCGATCCGGCGACGGATCCCCATGCCCGCTTGCTGCCTTCGGTGAGCTTCATGGAGGTGCTCGAGCGGCAGCTCAAGATCATGGACATGACGGCCATTTCGCTCGCCATGGACAACGACCTGCCGCTCGCCGTTTTCCGGTTGAAGACCCCGGGCAACATCCGCCGCGTCGTCTGCGGCGAGGACGTCGGAACCCGTATCCACCCCTGAGAGGCGGGAGGTTGAACGCGAGCCATGATCGAAGACATCTACCGCGAGGCGCGGCAGGGCATGGAGAAGGCGATCGAGGATCTGAAACGCGATCTCAAACGGTTGCGCACGGGGAGGGCTTCGCTCTCCCTGCTCGACGGCGTGAAGGTCGACTACTACGGAAGCCTCACCCCGCTGCAGCAGCTGGCGACGCTCGCCGTGCCCGAGAGCCGGCTGATCACCATCCAGCCCTGGGACGCCTCGGTCATCAAGGAGATCGAAAAGGCGATCCTCAAGGCCGACCTGGGTCTGACGCCGACGAGCGACGGCAAGCTGATCCGCATCTCCGTGCCGCCGCTCACCGAGCAGCGGCGCAAGGAACTCGTCAAGCTCGTGAACAAGATCTGCGAGGAGCACAAGGTCTCCATCCGCAACATCCGCCGCGAGGCCAATGAGCGGGTGAAGGCCTTGAAAAAGGACGGCGGCATTTCGGAGGACGAGGCGTTCAAGGCCCAGGAGAAGATCCAGAAGATGACCGACGAGCACACCGAGCTCGTCGATCGCTGTTTCAAAGAAAAAGAGAAAGAGATCCTTGAGTTCTGAGAACGCCTCCCGCCCCTCCGGAGGCCCCGGGGCGGCCCTTCCGGTACATGTCGCGATCATCATGGACGGAAACGGCCGCTGGGCGAACCGGCGGCTGATGTCCCGCATCACCGGCCACGAGAAGGGCGCGGACACCGTGCGCATGGTGGTGCGCGCCTGCCGGGAGCTGGGCATCGCCCACCTCACGCTCTACGCTTTCTCCACGGAAAACTGGCAGCGACCCGCGGGCGAAGTGAACGCGCTGATGGGGCTGCTGCGCCGGTTCATCGAGAAAGAGCGCGACGGGCTCGTCCAGAACGATATCCACCTGCACCCGATCGGAAGGATCGAGACCCTGCCCGACGACGTGCGCGAGGCCCTGCGGCGCGTCGCCGAGGAAACCCGGGAAAACCGGGGCTTGCAGCTCCACCTGGCCCTGAGCTACGGCGGGAGAGATGAAATCGCCCGCGCGGCGCGCCGGCTCGCGGAGGCGGTGCTGGCCGGACGGCTCCGGCCGGAAGAGATCGGCGAGGAGACGCTCGCCCTCCACCTCGACACGGCGGGGGTCCCCGACCCCGACCTGTTGATCCGGACCGGAGGCGAGATGCGGGTCAGCAACTTTCTTCTCTGGCAGATCGCCTACACGGAGCTCTTCGTCACCCCGACCCTGTGGCCCGATTTCAGCCGTCGCGAGTTCGAGGAGATCCTGGACGCTTTTGCGCGGCGCGAACGGCGTTTCGGCCGCGTCTGACGCGGGGGGCAAGGAGGGGCCCATGCGCGAGGCGTTGCGATCGGCGGAACACACCCGGCGCTGGGGGACGGCCCTTGCCGCCCTGGCGGTGCTGGTCGCCTGCGTCCTCGCCGGCGGGATCGCCTTTTCCCTGCTCTGCCTGATCGCCGCCCTCGGCTGCCTTTGGGAATATCAGGGGCTCACCCGGGGCGCGCGGCGTGCGGGGTTTCTCGATCCCGGGAGTCTTTTGGGCTACGCGGCGGCCGTCGCTCTGGCCGCGGCCGCCCATTCCGGTCACGAGGCGGCGATGCTCGCCGTCCCCACCCTGCACCTGGTCTGCTGCGGGGCGCTCTGCCTGCGGCGTTTCCCTTCCGACCGGTCGGCCTTGGAGGAGGCGGCGCGGCAAGTGCTCGGGGTGAGTTACCTTGCGCTCCCGCTCGCGCTCTTCATCGCCCTGCGTGCGGCGCCGCAGGGGATGGTGTGGGTGTTTCTCACCTGTGCGGTGGTCTTCGCCGGGGATTCGGCCGCCTTTTATGTCGGCCACCTCTTCGGCAAGCGCAAGCTCGCCCCGGCGATCAGCCCGGGAAAGACCCGGGAAGGGGCCCTCGGGGGGCTCGTCGCAAGCCTTCTCGTGGGATGGGGGGGGACGGTGATTTTTCTCCCCGAAATCCCCGGCGCGGGGGGTGCGCTTCTCGGGGGGCTGGTCGGCCTGGCGGGACAGGCGGGGGATCTCTTCGAATCCTGCTGGAAACGCGCGGCGGGGGTCAAGGACTCGGGCGCGCTTCTCCCCGGGCACGGCGGGATCCTGGACCGGCTGGACGCGCTGCTCTTCGCCGCCCCCGTCGCTTTCGGCCTCCGTCTCTGCCTCGCCCCGCTCTGACGATCGCCGCTCCCCCGGAAGGATGACCCCGGACGCCATGAAACGGCTTTCCATCCTCGGATCGACGGGCTCGATCGGCCGGAGCGCCCTGCGGATCGTCGCGCGCTTCCCCGATCGCTTCGCCGTCTGTGCTCTCGCCGCGCACCGCAACGTGGAGCTCCTCTCCGAGCAGATCCGCACGTTCCGGCCGGAAGCGGCCGCCGTCGGCGACGCAGCGACGGCCCGCGAACTCGCGGCCCGGCTCCCCGCGGGCCTGCGGACACGGATCTTTTGCGGTGAGGAAGGCTACCGGCGGGTCGCCGCCTGGGAGTCGGCGGATGTCACGCTCAACGCCGTCGTCGGGGCGGCGGGGCTGGGGCCGACGCTTGCCGCCGTCGAGGCCGGCAAGACGGTCGCGATCGCCAACAAGGAAACCCTGGTCATGGCCGGGGGGATCGTCGCTCGGCGGGCCGCCGCGTGCGGCGCGCGGCTTCTGCCGGTCGACAGCGAGCACAGCGCCGTCTTCCAGTGCTTGGAGGGCCGCCCGTCGGAGGATCTGGAGCGGATCCTGCTCACCGCTTCGGGCGGGCCTTTCCGCGACCGCCCCGCGGCAAGCCTCGGGAGCGTGACCCCCGAGGAGGCGCTGCGGCATCCGAACTGGTCGATGGGGCCCAAGATCACCGTCGACTCGGCGACGCTCATGAACAAGGGGCTGGAGGTGATCGAGGCGATGCGCCTTTTCTCCGTCCCGGCGGAGAAGATCGAGGTCGTGATCCACCCCCAGAGCATCGTTCACTCGATGGTCGCCTTGCGGGACGGAAGCGTGATGGCGCAACTGGGGGTGCCGGACATGGCCGCGGCCATCGCCTACGCGCTCTCCCACCCCGAGCGGCTGCCGCTCGGCCAGCCGCTGCCCGCCTTCGCCCGCGGGCTCGAGCTTTCTTTTTCCGCGCCGGAACCCGGCCGGTTTCCCTGCCTGGCGCTCGCCCTCGAAGCCGCCCGCACGGGGGGGACCGCCCCCGCCGTGCTGAACGCCGCGAACGAAGTGGCCGTGGGCGCCTTTCTCGACCGGCGCATCGGCTTCACCGACATCGCCCGGGTCGTCGAGTACGCCCTGCGGCGGCGCCCCGCCGAGGCCGGGGAGACGCTCGAGGCGGTGCTCGCCGCCGACCGGGAGGCGCGCGTTGCGGCGCAGGAATGGATCGACATACACCGGGCTTGACCCCCCCTCATCGCGGGTCCTATAGATCGGAAACCGACCGCCCGGGGGTGGCATACCGAGGAACGTTATGGGACACAGCCTCTTCGCCTTTTTGATCGTTCTCGGCATCCTCATCTTCTTCCACGAGTTCGGCCACTTCCTCACGGCCCGGCTCTTCGGCGTCGGAGTCGAGAAATTCTCCCTCGGCTTCGGCCCGCGGATTTTCGGCCGGAAACTGGGGCTGACCGATTACCGCATTTCGCTTCTCCCGCTCGGCGGTTACGTGAAGATGGTGGGCGAGGAACCCGACGAGGAGCTCCCCCCGGAGCAGATCCCGCTCTCCTTCACCCACAAGCCCGTCCTGCAGCGGATGCTGATCGTCTTCGCCGGCCCCTTTTTCAACATCCTGCTCGCGCTGCTGATCTTCTGGGTGATCGCCTTCGCCGCGGGAATCACGATCCTGCAGCCGGTGATCGGGATGGTCCGGGACCCCTCGCCGGCGCGGTCGGCGGGATTCGAGCCCGGAGACCGCGTGCTGGCCGTCGACGGGATGCCGGTCGACTCCTGGGAAGCCATGGCCGACCGCATCCACGGCAGCCTCGGCCGGGAAATCGCGATCACCGTGGAACGGGAGGGAAGCCGCCGGGTTTTGCGGGTCACCCCCGAGCCCTCGATGACACGCAACCTCCTGGGCGAGGAAACGCCGCGTTACATCATCGGGATCGGCAGCGCCGGTGCGGTCGAAACCCGCCCGCTCGGCATCGTCGAGGCGGCCGCCGAGAGCCTGCGTCAGACGGCCGGGATCGTCGCCGTCATGGTGCGCATCGTGGCCAAGCTGCTCACGGGCGGCCTCCCCGTCGACACGGTCGGGGGCCCCCTCATGATCGCCCAGATGGCGGGCGACCAGGCGCGGGCCGGGATCGCAAGCCTCTTTCAGTTCATCGCCGTCATCAGCGTGAACCTGGCCGTCATCAACCTCCTGCCGATCCCGGTGCTGGACGGAGGGCATCTCCTGTTCTTCGCCATCGAGGCCGTGCGCGGCCGTCCTGTCCGGCTCAAGGTGCGTGAAATCGCCCAGCAGGTGGGGATGGTGCTCCTGATCATGCTGATGATTCTCGTCTTCTACAACGACATCACCCGGCTCTTCTTCAGCTCCTGAAAGGGTTCGCCCGATGCCCGCCCGACTGGAGATCGCCCTTCACCCGGAGTTGGTCGACGCCGAAGGCGAGGCCCTGCGGCGAAAAGCCCGCGAGTATTTCGGCATCGAGACCCGACGCATCCGCACGGTGCAGATCCTCATGCTGGATGCGGCGTTCTCGGCCGAAGAGCTCGAACGCCTGCGGCGGGAAATCTTCACCAACCCCGTAACCCAGCGCTCCGCCTTCGGCACCCTCGCGCTGCCCGCGGACTGGGTCCTCTGGGTGGGGCTGCGGCCCGGTGTGCGCGACAACGCCGGGGCGACCGCGGTCGAGGCGATCGAGGACCTCCTCGGCCGCAGGCTTTCCCCCGGGGAGGCGGTCTACACCTCGAAGCGTTACTGCATCGAGGCCCGGCAGGCCTCGCGCCGCGATCTCGAGCGGATCGCCTCCGAGCTGTTGGCCAACGATCTCATCCAGCAATGGCGTCTGTGGGCGGCCGCGGAGTGGGACCCGGAAAAGGGGGTCGGGCTCGTCGTCCCCCGCGTGCGCCTTGAGCGCCGACCGACCGTCGGCTCCATCCCGGTCGCGACGGACGAGGAGCTCTTGCGCATCAGCCGGGAGCGGGGCCTTGCGCTGCACCCCCGGGACGTCCCCGTCATCCGCGCCTATTTCCAGGACCCCCGGGTGCGGGAGGCCCGGCGCGCCTTGGGGCTCTCCGATCCGACGGACGTCGAGCTCGAGTACATCTCCCAGGCGCGAAGCGACCACTGCAACCACAACACCTTCCGCGGCCGCTTCCAGTACCGCGAAGCGGGGGGGGACGTCGTCGAGACGATCGACAGCCTCTTTGCGACATACATCGAAGAGCCCACGCTGGCGATCGCGCGCGAGAAACCCTGGGTCGTCTCCGTGCTCTGGGACAACGCCGGCGCCGGCCGCCTGGACGACGAGCACTACTACGTGATCACCGGCGAGACGCACAACTCGCCCTCGAACATGGAGGCCTACGGCGGGGCGATCACCGGGATCGTGGGCGTCTACCGCGACCCGCTCGGCACCGGCCGAGGCGCGAAACTGATCCTCGGCGGCTGGGGGTTCTGTGTGGGCCCCCGGGACTACGCCGGCCCCCTGCGCCCGCGCCTCCACCCCCGGCGGCTGCTGGACGGGGTCGTCGAGGGGGTGCGCGACGGCGGCAACAAGAGCGGCATCCCGACCGTCTTCGGCCAGGTTCTCTTCGACCCCGGCTACATGGGCAAGTGCCTGGTCTTCGTGACGGCGGTCGGGCTCATGCCGGCTCGCGTTGCCGGCGAGCCCTCCGAACAGAAGACGACCACCGCCGGGGACCTGATCGTCATGTGCGGCGGACGCGTGGGCAAGGACGGCATTCACGGGGTGACGGCATCCTCGGAGGTGTTCTCCGAGCACACCCCGGCGGGTCACGTCCAGATCGGGGACCCCTACACGCAGAAGAAGATGCACGACTTCCTGCTCGAGGCGCGCGACGAGGGCCTGATCCGTTTCATCACCGACAACGGCGGCGGCGGGCTTTCCTCCTCGATCGGCGAATCGGCGCGCTTCGCCAACGGCGCCGAGGTGGCCCTCGAGAAAGTCCCCCTCAAGTACGCGGGCCTCGACCCCTGGGAGATCTGGGTCTCGGAGTCCCAGGAGCGCATGACCGTGGCCGTGCGGCCCGAAGACGTCGGCCGTTTCCTCGAGCTGTCGCGACTGCACGGGGTCGAAAGCACGGTCATCGGCCGCTACACGGACAGCGGCAAGCTCCACATCACCTATGAAGGCGAAACCTGCGCCTACGTCGACCTCGATCTCCTGCGGGCCGGGTTCCCGCAATGGGAATTCGAGGCCGAGTGGATCCCCCCCGAACGGCGCGGTCTCGCAGAGCCCGTCCTCGGCGAGCCCGAGGACCTGTCGCGGTTGCTCCTCGATCTGCTCGCCGGCCCGAACCTCGCCTCGACGGAGTGGATCCCGCGGCAGTACGACCACGAGGTCCAGGGGGGAAGCGTCATCAAGCCGCTCGTCGGCGTGAGCCGGGATGTGCCGGCCGACGCCGCGGTCTTGAGACCGCTGCTCTCTTCCCGGCGGGGGCTCGCCTACGCCCAGGCGATCCTGCCCTTCTATTCGCGCATTGACGCCTACGCGATGACCGCCTGCACGATCGACGAAGCCTTTCGCCGGGTCCTCGCCGTGGGGGGGGACCCCGATCATGTGGGGGGGGTCGACAACTTCTGCTGGCCGAGCATCCAGTACGACCCGGTCGGAAACCCCGACGGCCGCTTCAAGGCCGCCCAGCTCGTGCGCGCCTGTCGCGCGCTCAAGGAGACCTGCCTCGCTTACGGGATTCCGCTCCTTTCCGGAAAGGACAGCATGTACGTGGACGGCCATCTTCCCGGCCGCTACGGCGAAAGGCACAAAGTGTCGGCCCTGGAGACGATGCAGTTCTCGACGATCTCCGTCGTGGAAGACATCCGGCGCTGCGTGAGCCCCGACGTCAAGATCGCCGGGGATCTCCTCTTCGTCGCCGGCGTCACCCGCGACGAGCTGGGGGCTTCCGAGTACTACCGGCACCTGGGGTACACCGGGCTCCGCGTTCCCCAGGTACGCTGCGCCGAGTTCCTCCCGCTCTACCGGGCGATCGCCGCCCTCGTGCGCGAGGAGCGGATCGCCTCCCTGCATGGCATTTACCGCGGCGGGCTCGCCGTGCACCTCGCCCTGATCGCCATCGCCGGCGGCCTCGGCCTGCGGGTCGAAACGCGCGACGTCCCCGCCGAAGGGGTCCGCCGCCTGGACACGCTGCTGTTCTCCGAGTCGGCCGGCCGGTTCCTCTTCACCGCGGCGCCGGAGCGGCGAGAGGAGATCGAGGAGCGTCTGCGGGGGCTGCCGGTCGCCTGCATCGGGGAGGTCCTGCGTGAGCCGCGGCTCGAGATCCGGGGCCCCGGGGGCGAAGTCGCCCTGGCGGTCGGGCTCGAGGATCTGCGGGATGCCTGGAAACGGCCCTTCGGCCATCTCGCCCGGGGGGGAAAGGGGGAGGGATGAAACGCCGGGTTCGCGTTCTCCTGCCGGCAGGCTACGGCCTCAACTGCGACGCGGAAACGGCCTATGCCTTCGAACGCGCCGGTGCTTCCGTGAACCGCGTGCATCTGAACCTCCTCTTGCAGCGGCAGGTGCGCCTCGAGGAGCATCAGCTTCTCGTGCTGATGGGCGGCTTCGGCTGGGGGGACGACCACGGCGCCGGGGTCGTCCAGGCGGTCCGCTTCCGTACCCATCTCGGCGAGGAACTCGCGGCGTTCATCGAGCGCGGCGGGCTCGTCATCGGCATCTGCAACGGCTTCCAGGCGCTCGTCAACCTGGGGCTGCTGCCGGGCTTCGACGGGGACTACCGCACCCGCGCGGTTGCGCTGCTGCCCAACGAGTGCGGGGTGTTTCGTGACCAGTGGGTGAGGCTTGCGGTCGATCCCGCTTCCCCCTGCGTCTTCACCCGCGGGATCGCCGCGGTCGAGCTTCCCGTGCGGCACGGGGAGGGGAAATTCTACGCCGCCCCCCCGGTGATCGAAAAGCTCCGCGCCGGCCGCCAGATCGTGCTGCGCTACGCCCTTGCCGACGGCCGCCCGGCGCAGGGCCGTTTCCCGGACAACCCCAACGGCTCGGTCGACGACATCGCCGGCATCTGCGATGCGACCGGCCGCGTCTTCGGCCTGATGCCGCACCCGGAAGCCTTCAACGACTGGACCAACCACCCCGACTGGACGCGGCTCAAGGAGAGGGCGCGGCGTGACGGTCGCCCCTTCGGCGAGGAGCCGACCGTGGGTCTGCGCATCTTCGAAAACGCGATCCGCCATCTGCAACAATCCTGAACCCGCCGCGGGGCCGGAGAGCTTCCCGCCTCGGCCCGCATCCCATCCCGTATCTCCGCTTTCCACCCTGTAATCCGGGCGGCCCCGCGGTCGACCCGCCGGCACCGGGCCAGGAAAACTTTTTTAAGCGTTTTAAACGAAATTAATGGCGGCCGACCGCCCGCCGGCCCGGCCGGGGCGCCGGAGCCGGCCCTGTCCAGGGCCTCGGTGTTGCTCCCCGACACCGCGGTTTGCCATGGACTTCAAAGGCTTGCGCACGCCCCCCCCGGTCCGGTGCGAAGCCGCCGCCTGTGCCTCCTTCCCGCTTCGGCCCCGTCTTGGCACGGCTTTTGTAGAACCGCCTCCGGAGATCTTTGTTGAGGAGCCGAAGCGATGCGACGTGATGCCGGATTCAGTGCCTTTGAGGTGGCCGTCACCCTGGCGGTGGTGGCGCTGCTCGCCTCGGTAAGCATGCCCTCATTTTTGCGCTGGCTCCAGGTGCACCGGCTGCGCGGGGCGGCGATCAACCTCACGGCGGATCTGGAAATGGCCAAGGTGCGGGCGATCCGCGAAGGGGCGACGGTGAGTGTCGTCTTCACCGAAAGCGAATACACCCTTTTCTTGGACAACGGCGCGGGCGGAGGGGCGGCGGGCGACGGGATCCGCAACGGCGCCGAGGCCCTGGTACAGTACCGGCGGCTTCCCCCCGGCGTGCGGATCGACCCCGCGCGGACGACGCTGCCCGACCACCGCCTGCGCTTCAACAGCCGGGGGCTGGCGCCGGACCTTTCCGCGGCCGAGGTCCTCTGCCTCGTGAACGGCACCGGGGAGCGGCGCATCCGGGTGAACCGGCTGGGAAACATCCGTACGCTGTAAAAGGAGAGCGCGAGATGGCTTTTCGTTTCCGCGACCCGGGCGGTTTTTCGTTCATCGAACTCCTGATCGCCATGGGGATCCTGTCGCTCGGCATGCTCGCCGCGGTGTCGATGCATTTCGGCTCGGCGCGCAACAACACGAAAGGAAACCTCTACACCCAGGCCAACATGCTGGCCAAGGCCCAGCTCGAGAACCTGAAGAACCAGGACGTGAGTTCGCTTGCGACCGGCGGGCCCTACCCGGACCCCAACAACCCGGTCGACGCCGAGGGGCGCGCCGGCGGGATTTTCACCCGCAGTTGGACGATCGAGAACCTGGGCGAGGGGGCGCGGCGCATCACGGTCCGGGTGGAGTGGACGCGGCTCGGGCGGCAGTCGAGCGTCGTGCTTTCCTCGAACACGCAGGGAAACGGCGTATGAGGCGCAGGGGACACGAGACGTTTCCGGCGGCGCCGCCGGCTTCCAGGCCGGACGAGAGCGGATTCTCCATGGTGGAGATGCTGCTCGTGCTCGCCGCGCTCTCGATTCTCTTCGGGGCGATCTATTCGGGTTTCGAGCGCCTGAATCGCTCCTATACCGCGGAAAACGTCAAGGCCGCCGCCCAGCAGAGCGCGCGCATCGGGGTCGAGATGATGGTGCAGGACATCCGGCTGGCCGGGCTCGATCCGCTCGGGACCGCAGGGGCGGGCATCGTGGAGGCGACCCCGACCCGGCTGCAGTACACGGCCGATGTGAACTACGACGGGCTCCTCGACGGCGATTTCGAGAACATCGCCTACGCCCTGAACGGGAACCGGCTCGAGCAGACGAGCCACCTGGGGACCGAGGTGCTGCTCGACCATGTCTCGCAGCTGCAGTTCTCGTACTTTGACGCCGCCGGGGTCCCCATCCCCGAGGCCGACCTCGCCGCGCGCCGGCTCGACATCCGGGCGATCGAGATCACCCTCACCATCCAACGGCCGGCCGGGAGCCACCCCGAAATCTCACGCACCTACACCACCCGGGTGCGCTGCCGCAACCTTTGACCGGGAGCTCGATGATGGGTCGGCAATCCGTGGAGATTCTGAGAGATGAGCGGGGGTTCGTTCTCGGGGCCTCGATTCTCATTTCGGCGATCCTGCTGTTGGCCGGCGTGCTGGCGCTGTGGACCTCGACGACCGAGATGCATGTGGTGAGAAACGAAGGGGATCTCACGCGCGAATTCTACGCCTCGGAAGCCGCGGTCATCGACGCCCTGGAAAACTACGACCGCGGGCCGACGGCCAAGGGCGCCGAGGGGGCGACCCGCTGGCTGACCGATCAATTCCTGCTCGACGGGCCGCTCGCCGCCAATTACCGCTTCTACGCTCTCGACGCGCAGAGCCGGCCGATCGCCGAGGTGCGCGTGCGCTGCATCACCGATGCGGCGGTGGCGATCGATTTCGACGAGGACGGGCAGACGACGGCGGAGGAGGCGGCCGCGAACGCGCTTCCCCTCCAGCGCCACATTTCCGCGCCGCCGCCGGGCTCGGGTTTCAGTCTGAAGTATTTCGAGATCCGCCGCTACGGGATCACGGCGACCTCGCTCACGGGGAACACCCGCGTCCAGGTGGGGGCCTACAAGGTGTTCAACAAGTACCAGTGAAGGCGTGAACAGGGTTCCGCGAGAGGAGCCGAAGGAGACTCCGGCATGGGCTTGAGAATACTGATCGGCGTCATGGTCGTTTTCGGGCTGTCGGGCGTTTTGCGCGCCGATGACACCGAGATCTACGGCACGGTCACCAACCCGGACATCGAGCCGAACGTCCTCATCATCTTCGACAACTCCGGCAGCATGGACGAGGCCGACGTGCCCGGCACCCCCTACGCCCCGAGCCAGACCTACACCTGCGCGAGCTGCACCTACTCGGCCAATGCCGTCTACTACCGCCGCTACAATTCTTACACCGGCACCTACTGGTGGGACCTCTTTGCCAGCAACGTAAGCCTTCTTTCCTGCTCCACAATCCGCGAGGCGCTTCTCGAGCAAGGCTATGCGGAAGGCTACATCCGCTCCAGTGCGCCCTTCAGCTGCGGCGGGGCGACGAAACGCTACCTGCGCCTCGGGAACTATCTGAACTATATTCAGACGGGCATCGGCCCCTACCTGCGGCGGATCGACGTGGCCAAGCAGGTCGTCTCCGACCTGATCGCCACGACCGACAACGTGCGCTTCGGGCTGATGATCTTCAACTACGAGCAGGGCGGAAGGCTGCAGATCCCCATCCGAAGTGTGAACGACCCCGCCCATCGCAGCGCCTTGCTGAACGCGGTGAACAATCTCACCCCCTCGACCTGGACGCCGCTTGCCGAAACCCTTGCCGAGGCGGGGCTCTACTTCGCCGGCATGCCGAGCTGGTTCAACACGAGCGGCTTCCCCGCGGGGACCTACTCGGGGGGACGCTATGTCTCGCCCATGCTCGAGCGCTGCCAGAAGAACTATGTCATCCTCATGACCGACGGCGAGCCCACCAAGGACCGCGACAGCCGGCTCTGGTCGGCCCCCTACATCAACGGCGACTTCATCGGCACCTCGACCCCCGCGAACGACCCGGCCAAGTTCGACTATGCCTACGACGGCTCGGGCTATCTCGAAGATGTGGCGCGCTACCTCTACGAAAATGATTGCAACCCGGCCATGGGCGACGGGACCGCCTTCGACAAGCAGAACATCACCACGTTCACGATCGGCTTCCTGACGGCGCAGGCGCTCCTGCAGCGTACGGCGGCGGCCGGCGGCGGCTCCTATTACACCGCCGAGAATTACTCCGCCCTGCGCGAGGCCTTCTTCCAGATCATGTCGAGCATCGTCGAGAAGAACGCCTGTTACGTCGCCCCGGTCGTCCCCATCAGCCGCATGAACCGCGTCTTCGCCGGGGACAAGATCTATCTCGGCTTCTTTAAGCCGCAGCAGAGCGGCCGCTGGATCGGGAACATCAAGCGCTACCGGCTCGAGCCCGACGGCTCCCTGATCGACGCCAAGGGGGATCCGGCGACGACCCCCGAGGGTCTGATCAAGGACAATGCGCTTTCCTGGTGGACGGTTCTCGGAAACGACGGCCCGGCGGTCGAAAAGGGCGGGGCGGCCGAGGCCCTGAGTCTCCAGATCGAGTCGCCGACGCCGCGGCGGGTCTACACCTGGACCGGATCGAACCCCCTTCTGACCGACCCCACGAACGCCTTCGTCGCCACGAACACGGCGATCACGAACGCCATGCTGGGGGTGGCCGATGCGGCCGCCCGCAACAACCTTTTCGACACGGTGCGCAACGGCCTGTTCGGCGACGTCATCCACTCCGAACCGGCGATCGTCCATTACGCCGATAAGACGGTGATCTACGTCGGGGCCAACGACGGCATGCTCCACGCGATCGACGACGAGACGGGTGAAGAACTCTGGAGTTTCATCCCCCCCGAGCACTTAAGCAGGCTCTGGCGCCTGACCGATGCCGACCACGACTATTTCGTCGACGGCTCGCCCACGGTCTACGGCGGGGATACCCAGAAGATCCTGGTCGTCGGCTCCCGGCGCGGCGGCGAAGCCTATGTCGCCCTCGATATCTCGGACCCTGCGGCCCCGCGCTACCTCTACAGCCTGGGGGCGGATGTCCTCGGGCCTACGCCCGCGAACTACGAACGTCTCGGCCAGTCCTGGAGTCGGCCCGACCGCGTCACGGTGTCGACGGGGGCCGAAATCGTCACCACCCCGACCGGGGTCGAGATCGCCGTCACGCCCGCCGACGTCTTTCTCTTCGCCGCGGGGTACGACACCAACCAGGATCAGCCCGACCCCGATCCCACCGACTCCGTGGGCCGGGGCATCTTCGCCGTGAGCCGGGCGACCGGAGCGGTGCTCCCCGCCCTCCGGGTAACCCCGGCCACGCACCCCTCGCTCGGCCTCACGCACTCGGTCGTCGACGTCGCCGGCTTCGATCACGACGGCGACGGGATCACCAGCCGGATCTACTTCGGCGACCTCGGCGGGAACCTCTTCGGTCTCAAGGACGACGAGATGCAGACCTTCACCGTGGGCTCCCGGCAGATCAGCCGCAGCATCGCCGACGGCAGCTGGAGCGCCAAGAAGGTCTTCCAGGCCCCCCTGGTGGACGGCAAGCGTCTCAAGATCCTCTACGCCCCGGATGCCGTGGCCGAAAAGTACCCGCCCGCGATCCACGGCGAGTACGTCTTCTTCGGGACCGGGGACCGCGAGCGGCCGAGTGAAAGCCGGGTCGTGAACCGCTTCTACGCGGTCAAGAACGACTGGACGATGACTTCCCCCCTCACCGAGGCCGATCTGGTCGATGTGACGAGCAACCTCGTCCAGCTCGGGACCGCCGAGGAAAAGGCGCAGGTCAAGGCGCAACTCCAGAACGGCAAGGGCTGGTTCATCCGGCTGGAGAACCCCGGTGAAAAGGTCGTCTCCTCGCCGCGCGTCTACGGGGGGGTCGTCTACTTCACGACTTACACCCCTTCAAGCGAATCGGGCATCGATCCGGAGGACCCCTGCGCCGCCTCCACGGTGCGCGGTGTCGCGCGCCTGTACGCGCTGAACTACCTGGATGGAGGAGCCGTGCACGATTTCAGTACCACCCCGGAGACCGACCGCGCCGGCAACACGGTCGCCCTGGGGAAACTCGACCGGTCGCTCGCGATCGGAACGGCGATCCCCTCGGCTCCCGTGATCGCCATCCTCGCCGGCGGGGCGCGGCTCTTCATCGGCGTCGAGGGCGGCATCGTCAGCCTGCCCACCATCGCCACCCAGGAGATGATCCGCTATTACTGGAACCAGATTTTCTGATGCGAAGGAGAACGGCCATGATCTTCTTGCGCCGCTGGTCCCTCCCGGTCCTCCGGGCGGCAGCCCTGCTGACGGCATTGTCGGCTGCGGCAGCCGCGGCTTCCGCCGCCGCCGATAACGCTTCCCCCGCCGCCGTCGTCGAGCACCTCGACCCCGAAGAGTGCGCCCCCTTCGAGATCGTCGGGACCATCATGGAAGTTCATCCCGAGCGGGGGGTGATCGTGGTGGCCGAGCGGGAGATCCGCGGCTTGAACGCGGCGATCGGAGGGAAGACGGTTCAGACGCACTACCTCGACGAGGCGGGAAAACCGCGGGCGCGAAAGGAATTCCGCAAGGGAGAAACGGTGGCCGTCGAGGGCTTCCGCCACCCGGACGGCCACGTGGCCGCGCTCCGGCTGCAGAAGCTCGAAAAAAGGCCCCCCGCCCCCCGAGCCTCCTTCCAGCCCGTGGAAGAGGCGCGCCGCAAGTTCCCCCGCGGCCGCTGACCGCCCCCCGGCTCCTTTAAACTTCTTTAAGGCCCATTAAAGCGTGAAACGCCTCCCCCGACCGGGCGGGGGAGGCGTGCGTGACCCCCGCGGCGGCTGCCGCATGGCCGCCGTAAACCAAAAAAACTCTTAGAAATCGAAAGGATAGGTTGCCACTTCGGCCGGCCGGCGGAAAGCTTTGCGCGAGGGGGGCGTTGATGGCATATGCTTTGCTTTCATCTGCTGCGACCACTGTCAGACGATGGATTCAGCCGAGCGGGGGAGCGATGCTGCGCGAGGAAAGAGGATTCAGCCTCCAGGAGTTGATGGTGATCATCGGGATCATCGCCCTGCTGTGCGCCATGGCGCTTCCGGCGGTGATCGGCTGGGTCCCGAAATACAAGGTCGGATCCGCCGCGCGCGAGGTTCTCGCGGCCATGGAACTTGCACGACACGCGGCCGTCAAGCGCAACGCCGCCACCAGCGTGGAGTTCGATTACACCCAGGATCTCCTCCGGGTTTCAGCCGCGGGGGAGACGGTGCGGACCGTCCGGATGCCCTCCGGGATCGATCTGCGCGAGCCTGCCCAGGGTTCCCTCGGGGCCGCCGTCCTTTTCAACAACCAGGGCATTCCCAACAAGGCGGGCCGGGTGGTGATCGGCCGCAACGGCGGCGCGGATCTCGAGCGCAGTGTGCGGCTGGGTGCCGGCGGTACCGTCCGCATCGAATAGGCGACGGAGTCGGGCGATGGGCAAAAGGAGAAGCGATTGCCGGGGATTCACGCTGGTCGAGCTCATGGTCACCCTGGCCGTATCCGGCCTTGCGCTCGCCGGCATCTACGGCGCTTACCGGGCGCAACTCGAATCCCACGTGACCCAGAACATCGTGGTCGACACCCAGCAGAACCTGCGGAACGCTTTCTACATCCTGCAGCGCTCGCTGCGCATGGCCGGGTTCGACCCGACGCTCCACCTGCGCTCCGCCGAGGCCGCCGACGGCAAGCTGCGCCGGGGTTTCTTCGGCCGCTTCACCGAGCTGTGCGAGGACGGGCGCGTGGCGGGCACCTGCGCGGCGGGCTACCCGCAGGCGAAGACCGGGGAAGCCGCGATCGCCTTCACGAGCAACGAGACCGCTTCCCGCTACAACGGCACCGAATGCCGCAACACGTCCCCGGATCTCGTCCCGCAATACCCGGCAAACGATCTGAATTGCATCCGGCTCGAGGCCCTCGACAGCGAACTCGTCGCCTTTCGGCTGGAGCAGGGCATGATTCAACGCTGGGGCGGGCAGTCGGGCTGGCATGCGATCGCCGAAAACATCGAGTCGCTTTCCTTCGACTATCTCGACGACAACCTCCAGCCGCTCACCCTGCCCACGGATCCCGGCGACGAAGATGCCTGGAGGGTGTTCAATGAGAATTTGCGCACGGTCGGGATCACCATCCGGGCCCGCCCGGTCGGCGAACACGGAAGCCCGCTCGTGAACAGCCGGAAGGACGATTTCCAGAAACCGCGGACATTCACCGCCCAGGTCCGCATCCGGAACCTGGGCATTCGGTAGGAGGCGGCCATGCGAAGGGCAGAGGCGTTGCATCCTCGGAAGGCCGGAGGTGCCGCCGCCGGTTTCACCCTGCTCGAAGTCATGGTGGCGCTCGCGGTGTTTTCGGTCGGCCTGCTCGCCATCTTCAGCATGCACGTCTCGGCCATGCGGACCAACAACGTGGCGCGCGGGGTGACCGAAAACATCACCGCGGCGGCGGCCAAGGCCGAGCAGTTGATGGCGCTCGCTTACGACGACCCGCAGCTGGCCGCCGGGTGGCATGAGCCGGAGCAGGAGGAAGACGGCATCGACAACGACCTGGACGGCAGCATCGACGAAGACGGGGAGAGGGGACACCTGCGATTGCGCTGGTTCGTCGAGGAAGAATGCCTCGGGGTCGACTTCCAGGGCCACAAATGCCTCCGCCTGGAGGTGCGTTCCGTCGTCAATGCCTCGAAAACGAAAGAGATCCGACTCAATTTCATCAAGACCGAGAAATTGTGAGCCGAAAAAAGAGAGGTGAAAATCCATGGTCCGCGCAGGGCGGATAATCGACAATCAGAGGGGGTCGGTCATCGTCGTGGCGATGATCATGCTGGTGCTCCTCACATTGATCGGGATCTCCAGCTCGCGGACGAGCACGACCGAGGTGCAGATCGCCACCCATAACCAGAATTATCACGTGGAGTTCTATCTCGCCGACTCCGGCTGGCGCCAGGGCGCCCTGTGGCTCGAAAACCAGGGCTCCCCCCCGCAGTGGGTGAACGGTGAAGGCGACGATTTCACGGTGAAGAACTTCGGTTTCGGAACGGCTCCCGACGGCGAGGGCGGCGATCTCGGAAGTTTGGCGCCGGACAACAACCTGCTGAGCAGCTACGGCATCCCCTACTGGTACCGGGTCGATTATCTGGATCCCGTCGTTTTGAGCGATGCCGCCGTCTTCGCCGAGGGAAACGAGAAGGGGTTCGAGCGCTTTCACTACGAGATCACTTCCAACGCCAACACGACCCAGCAGATCGAGGTCCGGGTCTCCAAGGTGTTCAAGGTCGGCTACAACTGAAACGCGGCGGCGGTGCGGCTCCGCGGCGGCGAACCGGGGCGCCCTTCCTTCTGGGGAGGAAGGGCGCCCCGCTTTTTGAGCGGGGGGAGATGGACGGGGATCCGGTTTCCCCTCACCGGGCGGCGGCCGCCGGTGTGCGCACCCGGTCGCCGGCAAAGAATTCCCTGGAGGAATCGGTCACCAGCACCGTCGCCGTCTCCTCCTCCACATGCAGGACGAGAACTTCACCGTAATCCTGCGGCGGCCCGGCGATTTTTCTTCCGCCGGTGAATCCCGGGTCGAGGGAGACCGGCTCGTAGACGGAATAGATCTGGCCGACCTGAATCCCTTGGTTCCGGCCGCGATCGATGAAGGCGATGTTCGCCTCGGCGAACATGCGGTGCTCCTCCTCGGCGCGGATGAAGGCGCCGTCGATGCCGGGCTCGGCGGGAAGAACGGGGATGCGCAGCGGGCGTTTCTCGTAGGGCATCAGGCGGTCCCCGGCACGTACGGGGCGATAGGACTTGATCAGCCGGGCGGTCGCGAACTCCGGGCCGCGCTCGAGAATCTCGACAACGCCGCAGAGAAGGTGCTGGGTCCCGAGGAGGCGGCGCTTGTCGGGGCTGAAGACGGGGTCGAAGGTGCGGTACACGGTCATCCAGCTGCCGGGGGTGAGCGGGGAGTCGCCCACCGGTTGGACGAAGAGGAGATCCCCCTCGCTCAGGAGACGACGGTTTTCATTCCGCCCCTGGGTGATCACGCCGGTTGGGGGGACAGGCTCCCGACGGATGAAACCGACCCGGTCATAGGTCGAAAGAAAATAATAAATTCCCTCCGCGCTCGCACCCTCCGGGGAGGCGGGGGGCTCCGGGCGGGGAAGACGCTGCCGGGCGAGTTTCAGTTTCTGCCCGGGATAGATCAGATGCGGGTTGGCGATGATGCGGCTGTTTTCCTGCCACAGCTCCGGCCAGACCCAGGGCCCCTGGGAGAAGCGCCTGGACAGGTCCCAGAGGGTGTCCCCTTTCTGGACCGTGTAATACCACCCGTTCTCGGTTTCCGTCTGCAGCCCATCGGCGGCCGATCGCCCCGCAAAACCGATCGTCGCCAGCATCACGAGCAACCCCGCCAGGACCGTCGTCGTCCCGCCCTGTTTCGCCTTCGCTTTCATGGCATGCTCTCCATCCTCCTGAATTGGTAACCCGCCGGCGCCTTCGCCGTCCGTGTCCTTCGCGGATCTTCCCCGAGGTTCGGCTGGGAAGAGGATGGATGCAAAAATTATGCCCTTGACCCTTTCGATCCGCTTTTCGGCGAACCGACAGGTTCAATTGCAATATGCCGAATAGAATAGAAAATCTAGGCGGCGCGGGGCAACGATGGTCGAATCGAGATAAAAACGGCGGAAACAGAGACCCCGGTGACAAAACACCGTCACCGGGGTCCACAGAGCGTCATTCGTTGTGGGGGGATGCGGGATTACATCATGCCGCCCATCCCGCCCATGCCGCCGCCGCCCGGCATGGGCGTTTCGGCTTTCTCTTCGGGTTTTTCGGCGATCATGGCCTCGGTCGTCAGCATCAGCCCGGCGACCGACGCCGCGTTCTGCAGGGCGAGGCGGACGACCTTGGTGGGATCGATCACGCCGGCGGCGATCAGGTCCTCGTACTCGTTTTTCTCCGCATTGTAGCCGAAGGAACCTTTTTCGGCCTTCACCCGCTCGATCACCACCGAGCCTTCAAAGCCCGCATTGTTGGCGATCTGGCGCAGCGGCTCCTCGATCGCCCGGGCGACGACCTTGACGCCGAGTTTCTGGTCGGCCTTCACCTTGAGCTTCTCGAGGCCCTCCAGGCAGCGCACCAGGGCCACCCCACCGCCGGGGACGATGCCTTCCTCCACCGCGGCCCGGGTGGCATTCAGCGCATCCTCGACGCGGGCCTTCTTCTCCTTCATTTCCGTTTCGGTCGCCGCGCCCACATTGATCACGGCCACCCCGCCGATCAGCTTGGCGAGCCGCTCCTGGAGCTTTTCACGGTCGTAGTCGGAGGTGGTCTCCTCGATCTGCGCGCGGATCTGCTTGACGCGTCCTTCGAGCGCCTGGCGGGAGCCGGCGCCGTCGACGATGGTCGTGTTGTCCTTGTCGACGTTGACGCGCTTGGCACGGCCGAGATCCTGGATGGTCACGTTCTCCAGTTTGATGCCGAGATCCTCGGAAATCACCTGCCCGCCGGTCAGAATGGCGATGTCCTCGAGGATCGCCTTGCGCCGATCGCCGAAACCGGGGGCCTTGACCGCGCAGACCTGGAGCGTGCCGCGCAGCTTGTTGACCACCAGTGTCGCCAGCGCCTCCCCCTCGACATCCTCGGCGATGATCAGGAGCGGCTTGCCCATCTTGGCCACCTTTTCCAGGATGGGAAGCAGATCCTTCATGCTGCTCAGTTTCTTTTCGTTGATCAGGATGAGGGGGTTGTCGAGCGAGCAGACCATCTTTTCGGGATCGGTGATGAAATACGGCGAGAGGTAGCCGCGGTCGAACTGCATGCCCTCCACGACCTCGAGGGTCGTCTCCATGCCCTTGGCTTCCTCGACCGTGATCACGCCCTCTTTGCCGACCTTGTTCATCGCCTCGGCGATGATGTTGCCGATCGTCTCGTCGTTGTTGGCGGAGATGGTCCCCACCTGGGCGATCTCGCGCTGATCCTTCGTCGGCTTGCTCAACGCCTTGAGATCCTTGACGATCTGTTCGACGGCCTTGTCGATCCCGCGCTTGATGGCCATGGGGTTGTTGCCGGCGGCGACGAGTTTCTGTCCCTCCTCGTAGATGGCGCGGGCGAGCACGGTGGCGGTGGTGGTCCCGTCTCCGGCCATGTCGCTCGTCTTGCTGGCGACCTCCTTCACCATCTGGGCGCCCATGTTCTCGAACTTGTCCTCGAGCTCGATCTCCTTGGCCACCGTGACGCCGTCCTTGGTGACTGTGGGCGAGCCCCAGCTCTTGTCGATGACGACGTTGCGGCCCTTGGGGCCCAGGGTGACGACCACCGCATCGGCCAAGGCGCGCACCCCGTTCAACATCGACTCGCGGGCTTTCATGCTGTACTTGATCATCTTTGCGGCCATGATCTGCTTCCTCCTTATTCGATGATTCCCAGAATGTCGTCCTCACGCAAGATGAGGTACTCTTCGCCCGAGATCTTGATCTCCGTTCCCGAGTATTTGCCGAACAGGATGCGATCCCCCGCCTTGACTTCAGGCGGTATGCGCTTTCCGTCCTCCGCGATCCGGCCCGCGCCCACGGCGATGACCTTGCCCTCGGCCGGCTTCTCCTTGGCGGTGTCCGGAATGATGATGCCTCCCTTGGTGGTTTTTTCCTCCTCCACCCTCTGCACCAGAATGCGGTCATGCAACGGCTTCACTTTCATGCGGCGATCTCCTTGCGTTGAGTGTCAGCGAAATTCATGGCTCAGGGAACGATCCAAAACAGCACCGCCGCACCACGGCGGCAATCGACGGAGTCCGAAACGATCACCTCCCAGAAATTATACTTTTGAATCAATTAGTTGATGATGGGTGCGGAGCGCACAAGAAAACCTTCCCCGCTGCCGCACAAACAGCGCATGCGGAGCGACTGTTGTGTTCCGCAGCCGATCTCAGGTTGCGGAACCGGTTGCGCCGCTTTCTTTCTTCTTGCTGGAGTCGCCGGAATCCGACCCGGCTGAATCGCTTTTCTGAGAGGTGGAACCCCGAGACGAGCGGGCGTAATCGGTGACGTACCAGCCGGATCCCTTCAGGTGGAACGTGCTCTGCGAAATCAGCTTGTGCATCTTCCCCGAGCACTTCGGGCAACGGCTCAGGGGCTTGTCGGAGAACTTCTGAAAGACCTCTTCCACGGCACCGCACCGCTCGCATTCATACTCGTAGATCGGCATGCCGTTTCGCCTCCCTGTGAGAATGAGGGTGAATCGATTTTGCGCGGCAATATAAACACCCCGCGTCGCCTGTCAAGAAGGGCCCTCCACACGGTCCCACGACGCCCGCCAGTCGGCGTAGAATTCCAGGACTTCCCGCATCCCCTCCAGTCGGACATCGCGCAGGATGGCGTGGGTCTCCCGGTGAACCCGGCGTTCTTCGGCAAGGCGCTCCTCTTCGCTGGCTTCGAATCCCATCTGGAAACGGCTGAAGCGCACGACGTGAATCAGCTCGTGCACCAGGATGTAGAGCAGAAAGGGCAGCAGCCGCAGCCCCGGTCGACGATCGAGGGCCTCCAGGATCGCCGGGTCCTGCAGGCAGATTTTGTAGAAATCGTAGCCTGCCGACCCGAGTTCGGTCCGCCGGGGCCGGCCGTGGTAGCGGATGATCTGGGCAAAGGGCCCGGTGACCCGCTCGGAGGGCTCCAGATCCCCGTAGGTGCGCACGTCGTAGCGGGGGCGCTGCCAGCCGCTCGTGGTCATCTTGTAGTGGTTCCCGACGAGCTCTTCGGCCATCGCCACGGCCTGGGCGACAAGGGGCATCTGCTCGGGAGGGAAGATACGCAAGGCGGGGGCGTCGGGCGGGCCTGCGCTCTGCGGGCCTCCTTCGGCCTTCACGGGGTTTTCTCCTCCCGGCCGAGAAGGCCGCGGATCGCCCGGTGCAGGCGCTCGTGGGTCTCGGGCGGGTTGCCGCAGAAACGGACCCCCATGCCGCGGTGCAGCACCCGGTCGGCAGGGACGCCGGCGTTGTTCCAGGCGACCACCGCGTTCAGCTCGAGGGGGTCCGCGCCCGGGATCAGGAGCCGCAAGCGGAGTTCGCTTCCGGGTTCCGGAGGGTCGGGGGAAAGGACGAAGGCGCCGCCCATCCCGATATCCTGCAGCCTGGTTTCCCGTCGCGTTTGCCCTTCGCGGAGCTCGAGTTCGGCCGCCCAGGAAACGGCCACGCGGGTGTAGAGCCGCTTTTCCGCGCCGGGTGGGCCGGCCGCGTGCCGGGGGTCGATCACGAGCAGGGGCTCCCGGCGCCGTGCCGCCATCGTTCCGCGAAGAAAACGGAGCAACAAGATCAAAGTGAAAAGCGCCGCCCCGAGGACGACACCCCAACCGAAGAGGACCGGCAGATTGGACATGACCGCCTCTTATAGAACAGGACCGCCCGAAATTCCAGGGGGCGCAAAAAAATGGTGGACAGACCCCGTCCCGCTGCGGTAGAAGACCCACCCATCGTTTTCTTTTCCCGGCAGGAGAGGGGAGGTGAGGAGTTGGGCAGCGTCATCAAAAAACGGCGCAAGAAAATGCGCAAGCACAAGCACAAAAAGCTTCTCGCCCGCACGCGGCATCAACGGCGGAGCAAATAACTTTCGGCCTGAGGATGTTCTGAACAGAAAAAGGCGGCCGTCTCCCGGGGGGGAAACGGCCGCCTTTGCTTTTTCCCGCCCGGCGGGTTACCGCGCGGGCCGCCCGGTCTTGAAAAGGCGCATCAGCTCCGACTGCGTCGAAAGGATCGCCGAGCTCTGTTTGTCGAGGACCTCGGCGTAGAGCTCCAGGGTTTCGAGAAAGCTGTAGAACTCGGGATCCTGGCCGTATGCGGCGGCATAGATCCGGGTCGCCTCGCTGTCGGCCTTGCCCTTGATTTCCTCGGCGATGCGGTAGGCCTCCGAGGAGATGCGTTGCAGGTCGCGGTCTTTCTGCCCCAAGATCTTCTGCGCCTCCCCGCGGCCCTCGGAGCGGAATTTTTCGGCGATCTGCCGCCGTTCGGCGATCATGCGGTCATAGACCGATTTGCGCACCTCTTCCACGTAGTTGATGCTCTTGATTTTCACGTCCACGAGTTCGATGCCGAACTGGTTGAGCTTGGGCTGGGCTTCTTCGAGGATCCCCTGGGTGATCGCCTCGCGGCCGACCGTGATTTGAAAGAAGGACTGCGGCTTTTTTTCCTGGTCCTCGAGACCTTCCTCGGAGACGTCGAGCTCGCGGTTGGAGCGGCGCACGGCGTCGATCAGGCGGTGCGAGGTGATGAAGTTGCGCACGGCGGGGTCGATGATGTCGTTCAGGCGGCTGATGGCGTTGAAGCGGTTGTTCACCGTCTGGAAGAACTTGACCGGGTCGACGATGCGCCAGCGGGCGAAGGCGTCGACCCAGATGAAGGTCTTGTCCAGGGTGGGGATCTGGCCCGGGTCCCCGTCCCAGTCGAGGATGTTCTTGTTGAAGACGTGCACCTTCTGGATGAAGGGCAGCTTCACCTTGAGCCCCGGCTCGGTGATGGCTTCCCCCGTGATCCGCCCGAACTGGGTGATGACCACCTGTTCGGTTTCGGAAACCACGAAAAAGGCATCGTAGGCCACGACGCCGAGCAGGAGCACGATGACGATCAGCGAGGATTTCAGTTTCATTTTTCCTTCCCCGGCAGGGTGGGCGGCGTCAGGTTGAGCAGCGGCAGCGCGCTCTTTTGTTCGGGATCGACGATGTAGATCGGCCCCATGTTCTGCAGAATGGTGCGCATCTTTTCGAGGTAGAGGCGGCGCTCGGTCACGTCCTTCGCCTTGCGGTATTCCTCGTAAACCTGGCGGAAGCGGGCGACATCGCCCTGGGCCCGGTTTACGCGGTTCAGGGCGTAGCCTTCGGCCTCCCGGATCGTGCGCTCGGCCGCGCCGCGCGCCGCCGGGATCGCCTTGTTGTATTCCTCGTTCGCCTGGTAGATCATCTGCTCCTTTTCCTGGGTCGCCTGGTTCACCTCGTTGAACGAGGGTTGCACCGGCAGCGGCACGTTGGTCCGCTTGAGCTCGACGGTGACGATGTGGATGCCGGTTTCGGCCTGGTCGAGCTCGCGCTGGAGGAGTTCGCGGGCTTCATTGGCGATTTCGGCGCGCTTGCTGATCACCTCGTTGATGCTGCGGTCGCCGACGACGAGCCGCATGACCGCCTCGGACATGTCGGTCAGCAGCCGCCGGACGTTGGCGACCTTGAAGAGGTAATTGTAGGGGTCCTTCACGCGGAACTGGACGATCCAGGGGACGACGGCGACGTTCAGGTCCCCCGTGAGCATGAGGCTCACGTTCGCCGGCTCGGCTCCCGGCCGCGTGCGCGGCCGGAAGGCCTCTTCGCCGGCGCTGCCGCCGAACTCCTCGGTCTGCACCCGTTTCACGTTGACCTTGGTGACCGTGTCGATCCCGAAGGGAAGCTTGAAGTTCAGGCCCGGCTGGGTCGTCTCGATGTAACGGCCGAAGCGTTGCACGACCCCCACTTCGTCCTGGTTGACGGTGTAAAACGAGGAAAAGACGATCCAGGCGAGAACGAGAAGCCCGATCGCCATGGGGCCGCCGGGGAGCCGGAATCTCTTCAACTGGTTGAGCGCCTGGCTCATCTGCGGCGGAACCCCCCGCGGGCCCTGCTGCTGCTGCTTGAGTTTCTCCCAGTCCCAACTCATGAGCTGTGTCCTTTTCCTGTTTCTGCAACGGGAAAGCCGAAGAAACGGCGGGCGAGGCGAAGGAGACGATCGATGACGGCGATGATCGACCCTTCTTCCTGATAAAAGAGGGGGCGGGCCAAGTCAAGAGAAATCGGCCGCGGCGGGCCCCCGATTGACGGATCGTGAGCATCCCGCCATAATCCCCGTCGATGGATCGAGGCGGACGACCCCCGCGGCAAGCGCAATCCCTGGGAGAGCTCCTCCCCGCGCTGATGCGCACCCTCCGCCCTGCCGGCGAAGAGGAGACGGTGCGCCTGTTCCGCCTCTGGGAGGAAGCGGTCGGCGCAGAAACCGCCCGTCACGCCCGTCCGGCGGCCTTTCGCGGGGCGACGCTGGTCGTGCACGTCGAGAGCTCCTCCTGGCTGCATCACCTGCACTTGCGGCGCGCCGAGCTCATCGGGGCGATCAACCGGCTGCTCGGGAAAACGGTCATCCGCGAAATGATCCTGAGGATCGGACCGTTGAGGGCATGAAGGCGTCCACCGAAGATCTCTTCTGCGGGGGGAGGCTGCGGGTCCGACAGCCCCGCTGCGGCTACCGCTTTTCCATCGACGCCGTGGTCCTTGCCGCGTTTCTCCGGCCGCGGCCGGGCCAGCGCATCGCCGATCTCGGGACCGGCTGCGGCATCATCGCCCTGCTGCTCGCCTCCCGCTGCCCGAAAACGAACATCGTCGCCGTCGAACTCCAGGAGGATCTCGTGCAGCTGGCGCGCGAGAACGTGAGCGGAAACGGGTTTTCCCCGGTCATCGAGGTGGTCGCGGGCGACTTGCGCCGGATGAGCCGTCGGGAGCTGGGGGGCGGCTTCGACTGGGTCGTGAGCAACCCGCCGTTCCGCGCCCCGGGCAAGGGGCGGGTCTGCCGGGACGGCGGGCGCGCCGTCGCCCGGCACGAGATCACCTTGGGCCTCGACGATCTCCTGCAGGCGGCGCGCCGGTTGCTCGATCCCGGCGGGAGGTTGGCGCTCGTCTACGACGCCGGCCGCACGGCGGACCTGCTCTGCGGCATGCGGGGGGCGGGCCTCGAGCCGAAGCGGCTGCGCTTCGTCCACGGCTCCGAGCGCCATGCGGCGCGCATGGTGCTGGCCGAAGCCCGGCGCGGCGGGCGCCCCGGCCTGCTCGTCGAACCCCCCCTGCGGCTCTTCGATGCGCAAGGGCGGTACACCCCGGAGGTGCAGGCCTGCTTGGAGATCGACTCCGCGCCCCGCCCGCATCCGCCCGTTGACTTCGACCCCCGGAATCGATAGGTTGAAATGTTCGCAGCGTTTTGCGCCGGCAGCGGGGAGAGGTGGCCGAGAGGTTGAAGGCGCCGCTCTCGAAAAGCGGTGTGCCGCTTGAAACGGCACCGTGGGTTCGAATCCCACCCTCTCCGCCAGCCCCGCCGGCGGCCTGCCCCGTCGGACGGCGGCCGGGCGGGGGGGTTCCGAGGAGGATCCGTCTGCGGAGAGATGTCCGAGCTGGCCGAAGGAACACGACTGGAAATCGTGTGTGCCGCTTGAAACGGCACCGTGGGTTCGAATCCCACTCTCTCCGCCACTCCCCGCTTCTTCCCCTCCGAGCGAACCCGCTGTAGGCATCGATGTCATACCTCGTTTTCGCACGCAAGTACCGCCCCCGGAGCTTTGCGGACGTGGCAGCGCAGGGTCACGTGACGCAGACGCTCTGCAACGCCCTTTCCTCGGGGCGCCTGGCGCACGCCATCCTCTTCGCCGGACCCCGCGGCACCGGAAAGACCACCATCGCCCGCATCCTCGCCCGAGCCGTGAACTGCGAGAACGGGCCCGCGCCCGATCCATGCAACCGCTGCCGATCCTGCCTCGATCTGCTCGCCGGCCGCGGCACCGACGTCTACGAAATCGACGGCGCCTCGAACAACAACGTCGAGCAGATCCGCGAACTGCGCGAGAACCTCAAGTACCTGCCGGCGCACAGCCGCTACAAGATCTACATCATCGACGAGGTGCACATGCTGAGCACCTCGGCCTTCAACGCCCTGTTGAAGACGCTCGAAGAGCCGCCCGCCCATGTGCTCTTCTTCTTTGCGACGACAGAAGCCCAAAAGATTCCGGCGACGATCCTCTCCCGTTGCCAGCGCTTCGACCTGCGGCGGATCCCGGTCGCGCAGCTGGTGGAGCGGCTCGCCGCGGTGTGCCGCTCCGAAGGGGTGGAGATCGAACCGCAGGGGCTCGAGGCGATCGCCCGCGAAGCCGACGGCAGCCTGCGCGACGCCCTGAGCCTGCTCGACCAGGTCCTCGCGAGCGGGGAATCGTCGCTCGGCGCCGGCCAGGTGCTCGAAACGCTCGGCCTCGTCGACCGCCGGCGGATCCACGAGTTGCTCTCGGCCTGTCTCGCGGGGGATGCCGCGCGCTTTCTCGCCGCGCTCGAGGATTTGCACGAGCGGGGGCACGACCTGAAAAAGCTCTACGCCGAGATGCTCGGGGCCCTGCGGGATCTCTGGGTGCTGCGCAGCAGCCCTCAGGGATCCCGCCTCGTCGATTGCCCGGAGGCGGAGCGCCAGGCGCTCGCGGCGCTCGCAGCGCAGTTTCCGGAAGCCGCGCTGGAGGGCGCGCTCGAGATCTTCTTTCGCGAGGAGCCCTCGGTGCGCCTTGCCGCCCAGCCGCGGCTCGCCGTGGAGATGGTCTTTTTCCGCTGGCTGCGCAGCCGCGACTGGCTTTCGATCGACGCCTTGATCCAGAAGCTCGAGCGGCTGCGGGCCTCGCTCGAGGGGGAGGGCAAGGCCCCCGGGGGTCTGCCCGCCGACGCCCCGCCGGCCGGGGAGCCCCCAACACGGCAACCGGCGCGACCCGCCGCCCCCACGGCGGCCGGGACGGAGGGCTGGCCGGAGGTGGCCCGGCGCGTGGCCGAGGATCTCCCCAGCCTTGCCGCCGCGCTGAGACGCGCGCGGCTCGTGACCGCCGGTCCCGAGCGGATCGAGATCGACCCCGGCGGAAACGATTTTTTGCGGCAGAGCCTGTCGCGCGAAAAGCCGCTTGCCGTCCTGCGACGCGTCTGCGCCGAGGTCTTCGGCGGGGACCCGGAGATCCGGCTCACCGCGAAATCCCCGCGGCAGGGGGATCCGGCCCGCCCCCGACGCGATCGGCGCGCCAAGGCCCGGGAAACCCTGAACCACCCGCTGATCACCGACGCGATGGAGCTCTTCGACGGCCGGCTGATCGACGTTTCCGTGAACCCCGAGGAGGATGCATGAAATCGATGGGCAACATGCTCCGCGAAGCGCAAAAACTGCAGGCACGCATGCTCAAACTGCAGGAAGAGCTGGCGTCCCGGACCGTCGAGGCCTCCTCCGGAGGCGGCATGGTCCGGGTCGTCGTGAACGGCCGGCAGGAGATCGTCTCGCTCGCGATCGAACCCGAGGTGGTCGACCCGAAGGATGTGGAGCTCTTGCAGGATCTCGTGCTGGCCGCCGTGAACGACGCCCTCGGGCGTTCCCGGGAGATGGCGGCGGCGGAAATGGGAAAGCTGACCGGCGGTCTGACCCTGCCGGGGGGGGGGATGTGACCATGGACCCGCACCCGGCGCCGCTGCGGCGGCTGATCACGCTGCTCACGCGCCTTCCCGGCGTGGGGGAAAAGACGGCCGAGCGGCTGGCGCAGTACGTGCTCACCGCCCCGGAGGGCTGGGTCGAGGAGCTCTCGCGCAGCCTGGTCGAGGCCCGCCGCGGCGTCCGCCTTTGCAGCCGCTGCTTTGCGCTGAGCGCCGCCGAACTCTGCGCGGTCTGCTCCGACCCCGCGCGCGACGCCTCGCTCCTCTGCGTGGTCGAGCAGCCTGCCGACCTGGCCGTCCTGGAACGGTCGGGTGCGTTCCGCGGTCTCTACCACGTGCTGCTCGGGGCGATCTCCCCTCTGAGCGGCGTCGGACCGGAGAACCTGCGCATCGCGGAGCTGCTCGCCCGCGTGGCGGCGGGCGGCGTGCGGGAGGTGGTGATCGCGACATCGACCGGCGTCGAGGGGGAAGCGACGGCGGCCTACCTGGCCGCCCGGCTGGCCTCGTTTCCCGTCGTCGTCTCGCGCATCGCCTCCGGCGTGCCCGTGGGCGGGGATCTCAAATACGTGGACCCGGTGACGCTCAGGAAAGCCCTGGAGGCGCGCCATGCGCTGGGATGAGGAGGCCCCCGATCTCTTCGTCTGCCGGCGCTGCGGCGACTGCTGCAGGGGCTACGGCGGCACCGTCGTGGACGAAGGGGACATCGCCGCGATCGCCCGCTTCCTGAACCAGACCCCCGACCGGGTGCGGGAAGACTTCTGCCTGCCGGCGGGAAAGCGCTTCCTGATCGGCCAGCGCGAAGACGGCTATTGCGTCTTCTGGGAGGGGCTCTGCCGCATCCACCCCGTCAAGCCGCGCATGTGCCGCCGCTGGCCCTTCATCGAGAGCCTGCTGCGTGACCCCGGAAACTGGCGGGTCATGGCCGCGGTCTGCCCGGGGATGCGGGCGGAGGCCCCGCTGCCGCGCGTCCTGCGCTTCACGGCGGAGCGTCTCCGGGCCGAAGAGGATCCCGCCGCACCCGGGAACCCCCCGCTCGACCCATGAAGGACGACGCCCCCTCCCGCAGGAGCGATGCCCCCGGGCCGGCCCTCGCGGAGATGCGCGCCGAGTGCCGGCGCCTGGAGGGCCTGCTCAGGCAACGCGAGCAGCAGCTCTCCGAGCTGGAACGGCAGCTCGAGCAGGCCCAGAAGATGGAAACCCTGGGCACGCTGGTCGCCGGCGTCGCCCACGAGATCAACAACCCGATCGGCCTCATCCTCTACAACCTGCCGCTGTTGCGCAAGACGTGGGCCGATCTCCTGCCGCTTCTGCGCGAGGAAAGCCGACGCGACGCCGAACGCCGCTTCGGGGGGCTCACGGCCGCCTTCCTCGAACAGCGGATGCCGCAGCTGATCGCCGACATGGAGCTCGCGGCCCAGCGCGTGGTGCGCATCGTGGGCGAGCTCAAGCGGTTCTCGCGCCAGAGCGACCCCGCCGAACGCGAACCGCTGGATGTCAATGCGGCGGTGAACAACGCGCTGCGGCTGTGTCAGAGCACGTTCAGCCGCGCCGGCGTTCGGCTCCAGCTCGAGCTCGCCTCCGAGCTGCCCGCCATCGAGGCGAACCTGCAGAACCTCGAGCAGATCGTGGTCAACCTCCTCGTCAACGCCGTCCAGGCGATCGACCACGACCACGGCGAGGTCTCGGTGCGGACGGAGTTTTCCCTGCGGGACGGCTGCGTCCAGGTGAGTGTCGCGGACAACGGCCGCGGGGTCGCCGCCGAAATCGCCGAACGCATCTTTCTCCCCTTCGTGACCGACAAGCAGGCCCAGGGCGGCACGGGGCTCGGCCTCTCGGTCAGCGAGCGCCTGGCGCGGGCCCACGGCGGGTCGATCGACTTCGAAAACCGTCCCGGCGGCGGGGCGGTCTTCCGCCTCAAGCTGCCCACCCCGATGCAGAAGAAGGCGCCGCGGATCCTCGTCGTGGACGACGACCCGCTCGTGCGGCACATCCTGTTGGAAGCGCTCGCGATGCCGCGTCGCTACCTGCTCGAGGAGGCCGTCAACGGCATCGAGGCCCTGATCCGCCTGGGGACGTGGCGGCCGGCGCTGGTCCTGCTCGATGTGCTGATGCCGGAGATGGACGGCGTCGAGGTCTGCCGGCACATTCGCGCCGAGCCGGCGCTCGCGGGGATGAAGGTGATCTTGACGACGGGGTTCCCCGGGCACCCCAAGCTCGCCGAGCTCGCCCGGCTCGGCTTCACCCACGTGCTCCCCAAGCCCTTCGACATCCCGGCGCTGCTCGGCAAGGTGCGCGAGCTGCTCGAGGAGTGACCCGCGCGGGTCACCGCTCGGGGGAGAGGAATCCCGCCTTGAGCGCCTCCCGGTTCAGGCGGGCGATGTGCACGATCGAGATTTCCTTGGGGCAGGTCATTTCGCACTCGCGGTGGTTGGAACAGTTGCCGAACCCGCAGGCGTCCATGGCGCGCACCATCGAGAGCACGCGGCGGGCGGCCTCGGGGCGGCCCTGCGGCAGCAGGGCGAGATGGGAGACCTTGGCGCTCGTGAAGAGCATGGCCGAGGCGTTCGGGCAGGCCGCGACGCAGGCCCCGCAGCCGATGCAGGCCGCCGCGTCCATCGCCCGCTCCGCGCGATCGGGCGGCACGGGGAGCGTATTCGCCTCCGGTGCGCTGCCGGTGTTCACCGAGACGAACCCGCCCGATTGGATGAGGCGGTCGAGCGCGCTGCGATCCACCACGAGATCCTTGATCACCGGGAAGGCCCGGGCGCGGAAGGGCTCGATCACGATCGTGTCGCCGTCGCGGAAATGGCGCATGTGGAGCTGACAAAGCGTCGTCCCGCGCAGGTGGCCGTGCGGCCGGCCGTTCACCACCGCCCCGCAGGAACCGCAGATCCCCTCCCGGCAGTCGTGGTCGAAGGCGACGGGCTCCCGCCCCTCGAGGGTCAGTTTCTCGTTCACCACGTCGAGCATCTCGAGAAAGGACATGTCCGTCGAGATGTCCTCCGCCGCGAAGGTCTCGAAGTGACCCGGATCCGCGGGCCCCTTCTGGCGCCAGATCTTCAGGGTCAGACGGATGCGTTGGCTCACTTGTAGCTCCTTTGGGTCAGCGGCACGTGTTCGAACGCGAGCGGCTCCTCGTGGCGCACGGGCTCCCGGTCCCCGCCGGCGAACTCCCAGGCCGCCACGTGGCAGAAGCGCTCGTCGTCCCGCCGCGCCTCGTTGTCCTCGGTCTGGTAGGCCTCGTTGAAGTGGCCGCCGCAGGATTCCTGGCGGGCGAGCGCATCGAGGATCATCAGCTCGGCGAATTCCATGAAATCGGCCACCCGCCCCGCCTTCTCCAGGCTCTGGTTCAGGTCGCGCCCGGATCCGGGCACGCGCACACTGCGCCAGAATTCCTCGCGCAGCTCCTGCACGCGCGCGCGGGCCTTGCGCAAGCCCTCGTTGTTCCGCGACATGCCGCAGTGGTTCCAGAGCACCATGCCGAGTTCCCGATGGAGGTCATCGACCGTGCGGCGGCCGTTGACGGCGAGCAGGCGGTGGATGCGCTCCTCGGCCTCGCGGGCGGTCGCGGCGAAAGCGGGGTCGGAGGCGGAAACGGGCTCGAGGGGGGTTCCCGCGAGATATCCGCCCAGGGTGTAGGGAATGATGAAATAGCCGTCCGCCAGCCCCTGCATGAGGGCGCTGGCGCCGAGGCGGTTCGCCCCGTGGTCGGAGAAGTTCGCCTCACCGAGGACGAAGAGCCCCTCGAGCGTGCTCATCAGGTTGTAGTCGACCCACAGCCCCCCCATCGTGTAATGGACGGCCGGGTAGATCATCATCGGCGTCTCGTAGGGGTCTTCGCCGGTGATCTTCTCGTACATCTGGAAAAGGTTCCCGTACTTGCGTTCGATCACCGCCCGGCCGTCGCGGCGGATGGCGTCGGCGAAATCGAGATAGACCGCCAGGCCCGTCGGCCCGACCCCCTTGCCCTGGTCGCACTGTTCCTTGACGTTGCGCGAGGCGACATCGCGCGGGACGAGGTTGCCGAAGCTCGGGTACTTGCGCTCGAGGAAGTAATCCCGTTCGGCCTCCGGGATCTGGTGCGGCGGGCGCTTGTCCCCGGGGGTTTTCGGCACCCACACCCGGCCGTCGTTGCGCAGGCTCTCGCTCATCAGGGTGAGCTTGGACTGGTAGGTGCCGTGTACCGGGATGCAGGTCGGGTGGATCTGGGTGAAGCAGGGGTTGGCGAAAAACGCCCCGCGCTTGTAGGCGCGGAAAGCGGCCGTCACGTTGCTCGCCTTGGCGTTCGTCGACAGGTAGTAGGCGTTGCCGTAGCCTCCGGTCGCCAGCACCACGGCGTGCCCCTCGTGGCACTCGATCTCCCCGTTCAGGAGGTTCCGGGCGACCACCCCGCGCGCCTTGCCCCGGACCACGACGATGTCGAGGATTTCGCGTCGGGGAAACAGGCGCACCCGACCGGCCGCCACCTGCCGCATCAGGGCGCCGTAGGCGCCGAGCAGCAGTTGCTGGCCGGTCTGCCCGCGCGCGTAAAACGTCCGCGACAGTTGGGCCCCGCCGAAGGAACGGTTGGCGAGGAGCCCGCCGTACTCGCGGGCGAAGGGGACGCCCTGGGCGACGCAGTGGTCGATGATCGCGTTGCTGATCTGGGCCAGGCGGTAGACGTTCGCCTCCCGCGCCCGGAAGTCCCCGCCCTTCACCGTGTCGTAGAAGAGCCGCCAGATGCTGTCGCCGTCGTTCGGATAGTTCTTCGCGGCGTTGATGCCCCCCTGGGCGGCGATGCTGTGGGCGCGGCGCGGCGAGTCGTGGATGCAGAAGGTCTTGACGTTGTAGCCCAGCTCTCCCAGGCTGGCCGATGCCGACGCCCCGGCCAGCCCCGTGCCCACGACGAGGATGTCGAATTTTCGTTTGTTGGCGGGGTTGACGAGCTTGAGCTCGAAGCGGTGGCGGTCCCATTTCTGCGGCAGGGGGCCGCCGGGGATCTTGGCGTCGAGGCGCATGGGTGCGTTCTCCCTTCGGTGCCGCCCGGGCTACATCCGCGCGGCGACGAGAATCGGCAGGGCGCCGAAGCCGATCGCCGTTCCGAAAGCGGCCGCGAGGCTCAGGGCGAAGATCCAGGGCATGTATTTGGGGTGGTGGAGGCCGAGCGTCTGGAAGGCGCTCCAGAAGCCATGCCGGACGTGAAAGGCGACGACGATCATCATCGCGCTGTAGAGGGCCGCGAGCGCGGGCTGGCGGAAGGCCGCGACCACCCGCTCGAAGATCGTGATCGATGTCTTGTCCACGAAGGTGAAGTGGAAGAGGTGGAAGACGACGAAGGCGAGGATCAGCAGCCCCGAATAGGGCATGGTGCGGGAGCCCAGGGTGCGGCCGCCGGCGCTCGTGGAAACCTGGTAGCCGATCGGCCTTGCCCCGCGGTTCTGGAAGAACAGGGTGATCCCCGTCGTGATGTGCACGAGCGCACAGGCGATCAGCCCGGCGCGGAAGAGGTGCAGGATCGGGCCCAGGGATTGCAGCCGCTCGGCGTACCCGTTGAAGGCGTCGCGCCCGCCGAAGACGGTCAGGTTGCCTGCGAAGTGGGCGGCGAGAAAGCCGAGAAAGGCGAAGCCGGTCACGGCCATCATCCATTTCTTGCCGACCGAAGACCCCAGGAGAGAGAACAACCAGCTCATCGTCATGGCTCCCGGTGAGTGTTTCCGCGAAATGACACTTTTAGACCCGCGATCGACGCCTTGTCAACCACCCGCGGCGGGCCCCCCTCCGGGGTTTCTTTCGGCTTCGTGGGCGTCCGCGGCGGGCCGCCACCAGGCGTCCCGGGGGGTCTCCAAAACCGCCCGGGCGAGGGATTTGCCGGCTTCGGTCTTCAGCCGGCCGAGCACGTAGGGGAGCCAATCGCGGGGCCCGGCAAAGCCGATGTCCTGGAGATCCTTGAGGTCGAGGATCAGGCTCAACTGGTCGGCGTCGCGGGCGAGCGCGGCTTCCGGGCTGCGGCCGGAGCGGAACTCGGCGAGCAGCTCCTCGAGCTCCGCCTCGAACGGCAATCCGCGGGCGAGATCGGCCGCGGCCCGCTCCTCGTCGGCGCGGACGTAATGCTTGTGCACCGAGTTCAGGTCCCCGGTGCGCGCCTCGGGCAGGTCATGGGCCAGGCAAAGCGCGACAACCCGGCCCGCGTCCGCGCCGGGGGTCATCTGCGCCAGGCTCCAGCCGATCAGGGCGGTCATGTACACGTGCTCGGCGACCGTCTCGCGGCCGGATCCCAGGAAGGGAAAGCCCGATCGTGGAATCTCTTTGAGCATGCGGGCTTCGAAGAGAAACTGGGCGATGCGCTTCATGGAAAGACGTTCCTTTCGCGTTCTCGGCGCCGCGGGGGGGCCCCCCGAGCGGCGCGATCCAGGCCGATTTTTGACAGCCTGCTATGACGCCCCCCGGGAAAAAGCAACCGGTTTTCGAAGGCTTTTGACATTTTTCCATTTTCGGCTACAATAATCGGATTTCAGGAACCGCCGCCACGGTACTGCTTTCGGGCCTCCGGCCTCGAGCGTCGGCTGCGGCAGGAGCCGGGCGGAAACCGGCCGCACACAGTCCCGTCCTGCGCGACCTCACGTTCCGAAACCCGGGAAAAACCTCAAGGAGGATCGAACGCGACGCATGGACTTTTCATCCCTCGACCTGATCCTGATGATCCGCAACGCGGGGCTGGTCGTCCAGCTCGTCATGGCGATTCTGCTGTTTTTCTCCGTCGCCACCTGGGCGATCATCGTCGTCAAGTTCCGCTACATCCGACGGGCGTTCCGCGAGTCCGCCGAGTTCAGCGAGTACTTCTGGAAGAGCCGCGATTTCTCGAGCGCCTTCGCCAAGGCGAAGAGCCTGCCGGGAAGCCCGCTCGCGCGGATCTTCCGCATCGCCTACCTGGAGCTCAAGAAAACCAGCCAGCTCGGCGAAGGCCCGGAATCGCCCGCCGGAGCCGCGCCCTCGCCCCAGTTCAGCTTCGGGGCGCGGCTGGCGGCCACCGACAACGTGAAGCGCGCCCTGCGCCGGGCGATCAACACCGAGATGACCCGGATGACCCAGCTCGTTCCCTTTCTGGCGACGACCGGCAACACGACTCCCTTCATCGGGCTGTTCGGAACGGTCTGGGGCATCATGAACTCGTTTCACGGCATCGGCCTGAAGGGCTCGGCCAATCTGGCCGTCGTCGCCCCGGGCATTTCCGAGGCCCTGGTCGCCACGGCCGCCGGCCTGGCCGCCGCCATCCCCGCGGTGATCGCCTACAACTATTTCATGAGCAAGATCCGGATCGTGGAAACCGAGTTCCAGAGCTTCTCGGCCGATTTCCTGAACATCGTCGAGCGTGACATCCTGCGGGTCGAAAGGAGGCGCGATGAAGGCCGGCGGCAACCATGACGGGTTTCTCTCCGAGATCAACGTGACGCCCTTCGTGGACGTCATGCTGGTGTTGCTGATCATCTTCATGGTGACGGCCCCCATGATGAGCCAGGGGCTCGACGTGGCGCTGCCCCAGGTGACGTCCAAGCCGCTCGAAACGAAGGACGAGCAGCTCATGGTCACGGTGAACCGGGAGCGGCAGATTTTCATCAACGACTTCGCCGTGGACCTGGAAACGCTCGGGGACAAGCTCGGAAAGATCGTGCAGGGGAGGGCGAATGCCGAGGTGTATCTCAAGGCCGATCGCGAGGTCCCTTACGGGGTGGTGGCTGCGGTCATGGCCCAGATCCGGGAGGCGGGCGTCGAAAAACTCGGCATGGTGACCGAGCCGCCGCCCGCGGACAAAGACTCCCGCAAGGGGAAACCGAAACGCGGATGAGCGATTTTCTTCGCCAGGGACGGCCGCGGGGGGAGATGCCGGAGGCCGAGCCCCCCTCGCTCTGGCCGGGGATCGCCGTATCTTTCCTGCTGCACGCGGCGGTCGTCTTTCTGATTTTGAACGCGTCCTCGCTGGGATCGACGTCGCGGATCCCACCGGGGGGGGCGATCCAGGTGAGCCTGGTGTCCTCCCCGGGCCCCGGCGGGCCTCCGGGGCCGCCCGCGACGCAGCCCGAGGCCGCGGCTGCCGAAAAGCCTGCGGCCGCCGAGAAACCGGCCCCGGCCCCGGCGCCGGTCCGGGAAATCCCGCCGCCGCCGCCGGCGCGCGCCGCTCCGGAGCCGCCCAAGCCGGAAGTATCGCTCGCCCCGAAGCCGATGAAGGAAAAGAAATCGCTCAAGGAGGCCACCAAGGATCCGCGCAAGCTGATCGATCGCGCGATCGAACGCATCGAAAAGAAGGTGGCCGAGCCCGAGCCGGGGGCCTCGGTGGCGCAGGCGATCGAGCAGCTGAAAAAAAAGCTTGCCGAAGAGGAAAAGCGGACGGCGGCCGCCGGCGCCGGAGGCGCCGGGGCCGGAGCTGCGCCCGGTGCGGCGGGAACGGGGGGCGGCGGCGGGGGCGGCGGGGGCGCGACCACCCTCGGGTCCTCCCCGCGGGCCGAGCGGGCGCGGCGATTCCGGAACGGACGCGGTATTCTCTTCCGGCTCCGGCGAAAGGGCTTGACATCTCGGCGCCAATCTGGGATCTGAGATCT